>DASQDI010000063.1:0-83172 GCA_035634255.1 Blastocatellia bacterium | reverse complement strand
GCAAAGACCATCAGGTTAAGGTCCGGGGTTACAGGGTCGAGCTCGAAGAGGTCGAAGCCGTGCTGAAACGTCACCCCGGCGTGCGGGAGGGCGTGGTGGTTGCCCAAAATACTGAGCGCGGGGATAAGCGCCTGATCGCGTACGTCGTGCCTCACTCCGAGCTGGGAGTGCCCGTTCATGACTTGCGGCAATTCCTGAGGGATCGCCTGCCGGATTACATGGTCCCTTCGGTGATCTCGGCCCTGCCGCAATTCCCGCTCACCCCTAACGGAAAAGTTGACCGGAAGGCCCTGCCCGACCCCGAGAGCGTTTCCGCGGAACCGGCCTGTGCCTACGTCGCGCCTCGCAATCAGATCGAGTCGTCTATGGCGGGCATATGGTCCGAAGTCCTGAACGTCCCGCGCGTCGGGATATCGGATAATTTCTTCGACCTCGGAGGCCACTCTTTATCCGCCACTCAGGTCATATACCGTTTGAGAGACGCCTTCAACGTCGCCATCCCTCTGCGAGATATATTTGAGCACCCGACAATCGAGCGCCTGTCGGAAAGAGTCGCGGAGCGGAAGGTGGGGCAGGGGGAAGAGAAAGGCGTCGGTGATGTACCCGCCCTGGCCCCGGTATCGCGCGCGGAGGGCCTGCCACTTTCATTCGCCCAGCAAAGGTTGTGGTTTCTGGACCAGCTTGAGCCCGGCAGTCCTTTCTACAATGTGCCCACGGCCGTCCGGTTGAAAGGCTCCCTCAATGTCGGCGTGCTTGAGAGAAGCCTCGACGAGATAATCAGGCGGCACGAAGCCCTGCGCACGACGTTCGCCGTGGTCGGAGGAGAGCCCGTGCAGTTCGTCTCCCCGCATTCGACTCTGAGCCTTGCGAGGGTCGACCTACAGGAGCTTGATGACGGGAGGCGGTTGGAAGAAGCGCTGGGCCTCGCGCGGCTTGAGGCCGGATTGCCCTTCGAACTTGAGCGCGGGCCTCTGATCAGGGCCGTGCTGATAAAGATGGGCGAGTCGGACCACTTGCTGCTCGTGACCCTGCACCACATCGTTTCGGATGTCTGGTCCCGCTGGGTCCTCATGAAAGAATTCGCCCGGCTGTACGAATCCTTCGACGAGGGCAAGCCTTCCCCGCTCGAAGAGCTGGCGATTCAGTACGGCGACTTCGCGCACTGGCAGAGGGGGTGGCTCGCGGGAGAGGTGCTCGCGGAGCAGCTCGCGTTCTGGCGCGAGCACCTGTCGGGCGCGCCTCTCGTGCTGGACGTTCCGACGGGGCGGCCCCGCCCTGCCGTTCAAAGTTTCCGGGGGGACCGGTACCCGATAGAGATTAGCCGCGAGCTGACCGAGTCGCTCCTTTTATTGAGCCGCGAAAATGGCTCCACACTTTTCATGACCCTGATGGCCGCGTTCAGCACTCTGCTTTATCACTACTCCGGCCAGGACGACATGCTGATAGGCGTTCCCATCGCCAACCGCAACCGCGTCGAGGTCGAGGCCCTGATCGGCTTCTTCGTCAACACGCTCGTGATGAGGACGCGCCTGTCCGGCGACCCCACCTTCATCGAGCTGCTCGCGCGGGTTCGCGAAGAGGCGCTCCAATCTTACGCGCATCAGGACCTCCCGTTCGAGAGGCTCGTGGAGGAGGTACAGCCCGAGCGCGACCTCTCGCGAGCCCCGATCTTTCAGGTCGTCTTCACGCTCCAGAACACGCCCGACAGCAAGCTGGAGCTCCCGGGCCTGACCCTCGATTCGTTGGAGATCGACAACGGGACTTCGAAGTACGATCTGGTGCTCGATCTCTGGGAGACGGAAGAAGGGATTAAAGGGTACTGGCGTTACAGTACCGACCTGTTCGAAGTCGAGACCGTGCGCGCGATATCGGGCCGGTTCGACAACCTGCTCCGCAACATAGTCGCCAGCCCGCGCGCGCGTTTAAGCGAGCAGAACCTATTGTCCGACGAAGAGGCGATGTTGCTCGACAGGAAGATCGACATCGCCGGGATCGAAATGAGCTTCTCGATTTAGACTCTCCCGCCCGCTCATTATTCATAGGAGGTATAGAGATGATTCGCATTATGAAAGCCTTTTCTCTGGCTATTTTTGTCTTCGCCTGCCTGAGCTTCTCCATCAGGGCCGAGAAGGGAAGTGACGGCGTGCCGCCGGTGCCGAAGCTCTGGGACGACGAGGCGATACGGACGATTGAAGTCCCGCTCGCGAACGCGGACAAGTCGCCCGTGCACGTCGATTCGTCGTATTACTACAGCCTCGGCCAGATCGTGAAAATCTACAAGAGCTACCCGATCTACGCGCCGGGCAAGGAGCCCGCGGGCTACATCGACTGGCTGAAGCAGCAGGAGCCGGAGATCATCTTCGACCCGTCGAAGCTCAAAACTATGGACGACTGGATAAAGGCCGGCGAGATCGTCTTCGACTTCGGCCCGGTCTTTCAGGGCACGATGGGGCCGGGCGAAGTGAGGAACCCCGAGTGGTACAAAAAGGCCGGGGTCCCCGTGACCAAGGACGGCATCATGCCTTTCGCGCGCTACGTGGTCAGGGAGAAGGGCGTGGTCGAGATCGGGAACGTGGCCTGCGCCTCCTGCCACACGAGGGTCATGCCCGACGGCTCCGTGATCAAGGGGGCTCAGGGAAATTTCCCGTTCGACCGGTCGCAGGCTTACAACTTCAGGGACCGCTACCCCAGGCAGACCAACAAGGAGCGTTACACCGAGAGGAGCCGCGCGATGATGCTCGCGCTCTACGACACGCCGTGGCTGAAGGAGAACCCCAACGGGCGCGTGAGCCAGATGTCGCTCGAAGAGATAGCCGAGGCGCACGATTTGATCCCGCCGGGCGTGATGGCGCGCCACCGCTCAAGCCTCTTCTTCCCTCCGCAGATACCCGACCTGATCGGGATAAAGGACTGGCGCTACCTCGACCACACGGGGCTCGTGCAGCAGCGCTCGATTGCCGACCTGATGAGGTACGCGGCGCTCACGCAGGGAGGGGACAACTACGCCCGGTTCGGCGAGTACATCCCGTTCGAGCCATTCCAGGGCAAGCTCCCGGACGCGAAGGACGAGGAGCGCTACAGCGACGAGCAGTTATACGCGGTCGCCCTTTACCTCTACTCTCTGAAGCCTCCGCCGAACCCTAACAAGTTCGATCAGCGCGCGGCCAGAGGTAAGAAGGTATTCGAGCGGGAAGGCTGCGCGAGCTGCCACACCCCCCCGCTCTACACGAACAACAAGCTGACTCCTGTCGACGGTTTTACGCCCCCGAAAGACCATTTCAAGAAGTACGACATCATGAATGTCTCGGTCGGGACGGACCCGAGGCTCGCGCTCGGCTCCCGAAGGGGGACCGGCTACTACAAGGTACCTTCGCTTAAAGGGGTCTGGTACAGGGGCCCATTCGAGCACAACGGCTCGGTGGCGACCCTCGAAGACTGGTTCGACCCGAAGCGGCTGAGAGACGACTACGTGCCGACCGGGTTCGTCGGGTATGGGGTCAAGACCCGCGCGGTCAAAGGGCACCTTTATGGGATGAAGCTTTCGGAGAAAGACCGGGCCGACCTGATAGCTTTCCTCAAGACCCTGTGACGGGGCGCGCGGCGTCGCGCAGGTTTTAACGATCAGATTGGCCGAACCGCAAAGACAGGAGGACTACCGTGAAAGCCAGGCATTTCCTTTCTATTTCAAACCTCGACCCGGAAGATTTATCCCGATTGATCGACAATTCTTTAGCCATCGCCCGGAGCGGGGGGGCCGCGCGCCCGCTCGACGGGAGGATCGTCGGCATATTTTTCCGCTGCTCTTCGACCCGCACTCGCACGGCGTTCAGCGTCGGGGCCATGAAGCTCGGCGCGCAGACCATGCACTATGGGCCGAACGACCTGCAGATCGTGACCGGAGAGTCGGTGCACGACACCGGAAGGGTCCTATCAGGCTACCTCGACGCACTCGTCCTCCGGTCGAACGGCGCGCGCGCGGAGATGGAGGCGCTCGCCGATCAGGGGGAGATGGCCGTCATTAACGCGATGAGTGAAGACGAGCACCCCACGCAGTCGATAGCCGACCTCGTCACCGTCAAGGAAGCGATGGGGCGTCTGGATGACATACACATCCTTTACATCGGCGAGGGGAACAACACGACCTCGGCGCTGGCCCTGGCCATGTCCAAGCTTCGCGGGATGCAGCTTACCGTGGTGACGCCCGAAGGCTACGGACTGCCGCAGGAGTTCGTGAGCCGCGTGAGCGAGCAGGCGAGACCGAACGGGACCGTCATAACGCAGACGCACGACCTGGGCTCGCTGCCGAAAGGGGTCGACGTGGTTTACACGACCCGGTGGCAGACGATGGGCGTGCCCAAGAAGGACGCGAACTGGCGGGACAGGTTCGAGCCCTACAAGGTCACCCCCGAGCTCATGTCGGAAGTATCCAAAAGAGCGGGCACGATTTTCCTGCACGACCTCCCGGCGATCCGCGGCTGGGAGGTCGTCGACGAGGTGCTGGACGGCCCCCAGAGCGTGGCGTTCCGCCAGGCCCGGCATAAGCTCACCAGCGCGATGGCGATCCTCTCCTGGTGCCTGCCGAACAGTCGATGACGTGCGGGCCGCCCCAACAGGCCGGCTTAAAACTCAGAGAGGTTGACACAGAAACCCCTCTCGCCGGGACCCTGCCCGCCGCCCGGTCGCTCGCCTTTCGGCTTAAGGGGCACGCTCCGTACTAGGCCGTTCTCGCCTTCTTGACGAACTCTCTTGAGATGACGTAGTGCGCCTGATAGCTCACGGTCTTCAGGAGAATCATAACGCGGTCCGCATCCTTCATCTCTCGCTCGAAGATGGCGGTGAAGTCTTTTAAAGGCCCGTCCTTTATTACGACCTCATCGCCGGGCTTGAGAGCCTCGCCCAACCTGATAAGCCCATCCGCGCCCATCCGGGACCTGATCGTGGCGATGATTTCGTCCTCGACCGGGACCGGCTCGCCATTCGAAGTGATCACGCACTGGACTCCCCTGGTAAAGCGCACTTTGTGAAGGTAGTCCTCCGCCTGGAACCGCGCGAAGATGTAGCCCTGAAAGAGCGGCTTCACGAGGCAGGTCGGCTTTCCCGTGTAGGGGTTGAAACGTCTGTCCATGAGCCGGGGAGAAAAAGTCTCCACACCCCACGCCCTCAGATTGCTGTCGGCGCGGTCTTCCTGCCGGGGATTAGTGTGGATGACATACCAGCAGAGTTCGTTCTTTGATGTCTCTAGCGTCATTTTAATAACCCAAAACGTGAGGAAGAGAGAATAAAAATCGCCTCGCCATTTGATCTTTAAAATGAACAAGACGCGACCGGCGGGTAGGAGGGGTCCGGGTATAAAAGGGACGGGGGCTAAGCATGCGCGGTCTGACGGGGCCGGCCTGATCGGCCTGCGAATCAGAACCTCACGTCTGGATCGCCATCACTTTTATAAGTACCGGTTGCCGGACTCTCCTTCCAGCGCTTTGCTGAAGATTTCCTGCGACCTCACGTCGAAGGTGGAGAGAACGCCTGCGAGCGGCTGGTATCAATGACGCTCAACGGGGTGTGATCTAATTGCACAGGTCTGGGAAGATTTTGTAGAATCGACATACAGCACTCTCCTTACCAGGGATTGTGTTGAGGGCAAGACAGACTTCGACCTACCAAGCCTGGAGCTGTCTTGCCTTAATGTTAGACGCAAATGCGACCGACGGGTCGCACCTTACATCCTATTTTTGGTGAGGAAAACCTGGCCTTTGAGCGCAAATTTGTTTTATGCGCACATGGACTGCGGACCAACCTTTAACCTGAACCTACTTCGACATCGGGGCAAACATACTTAGCCTCGAAAGCTTTACCGTAAGGGTTTCATCCTTTCTCGGCCGACCAACCTTTTGCACGGCAAGGATTTTACATAAGCATTATATGTAGCGTGTTTTACATGTCAAGGGGTATATGTGAAAGATGTTACGATTTTTTTACAAGAGCCGGTCGTGGGGCGCTCAGGGGATGTTTGGGACGAGATTCGTGCCCGCGTACTCGTCGTCCGACCCGGTCGCGAACTCGCCCGCGTGGTCGCCCGAGCGCACGGTGAGACTGTCATCGACGTAGAATGAGAGCCTCCCCGTCCTGTTGTATTGTTCCGGTACTCCGTTCACGCGGAACGAGTAACCCTCAAGTTCGAGAGAGACTCTGTAGCCCTGGCTGTGGGGGACGGTGATCTTCCGGTAGTCCAGAACGCCCTGACTTTTTCGGAGGGCCTGATCCAGTTCGGTCCTCAGAACGGTCGAATACTTCCAGAGGGTGACGGCCGTGTTGTATTCGTTGTCGGCCATGCGTTTTTCGCGCATCTGCAAAACTCTCTTGTGTGCGTGGAAGGCTATCGCGGCGATGAATATGACAGAGAGGGCGATTAGAATAATGACCATTTCAGATTAACGCTCCCGAGTTGAAAACAGGGATACCTCGGCCTTGAAGATCGCTTGCGAGGAAGGGGTTCTCGCCCGGCATAGTATCCGCCAGCGCCGGATAAATCAACCCGGAGCCAGGTAAGAGTCACGGCCGCGCGCCTTCCGCTTCAGATAAATTCCGGCAGCTTCTGCGCGACGAAGACCTCTTCTCCGTACTGGATCAGCTTCTCGTCTTCTTCCGGCTCGGCCCTGTCGCTGACCCGGACCGCGAAACCATACCTTTCGCGCGCAGGGTTATTCGGGTCGCCCACCATTAAAAGGACCTCGTCCCCCGGTTTGAGCGAGACCCCCTCCTCCTGAAAAACGTAGTATTCTGCGCGCGGGTCCATATTAGCTTCCTTTGCCTGCTTCGACTCGACCGCCTTGAGTTCTTGCATAAACCACCTCCTTGTTCTATTAAACTTTATTGCAACTCTCACGCAAGCTCAAACAATGTTGAGGCCGATGGCTACTTTATGAAATAGCCGCGTGTTAGAATTTATGTGCGCGAATAATTCGGGTTGACCCTGGGTTAGAGGCGATCAGGACTAATATGCTGATTACCAGAGTAGAGCTGGAAGAGATCAAAAACTATGAATCGGGCAGCTTCGAGTTCGGCCCCGGCATCACCGCCATCAGCGGCCCCAATGGGGCCGGGAAGACGACGATCCTGGAGGCGATATCGTGGGCGCTCTTCGACCACCTGCCATACAAAAAAGAAGACTTCCTGCGCCGGGGCGCGAAGAAGGGGTCCGTCCGCGTTACGTTCGTCTCCGCGATTGACGGCCGCGAGTACACGGTTTACAGAGACACTTCGACCGGCTATTACATCTACGACCCCGTCACGAAGTTCAAGCTGGTCGAGCAGAAGCAGCAGGTGGGCGGGTGGATCAAGCAGCACCTCGGCGTCGACGTGACCACGGACCTGAAGACCCTCTTCACGTCGACCATCGGAGTCCCGCAGGGGACCTTCACCGTGGATTTTGCCGACCTCCCGTCGAAAAGAAAGGTCAGCTTCGACAGGGTCCTGCGCGTGGACGAGTATCAGAAATCGTCCGAGGAACTGCGCTCTCTGGTCCGCCTGATCGAATCGAAGGAGTTCGACCTCCGCGAAGAGATCGCACGGATAGAGGGGGAGGTCAACAACCTCGACTTCCTGATGGGCGAGCGCCTGCGGTATGAGACTCTCACGGCCACCCTGAAGGACGACCTCTCGGCTTGCGAGGCGGAGAGGGTCGCGGCCCGCGTCGAGGCGGACCGGCTCGACGGGCTGGAGAGGGCGATTGAGCGGCTCGGAGCCGACACGACTGCCCTCCGCTCGCAGATCGAAAGCCTCCGGCAGAGGAAGGGCGTTCTAGAGGATGAGGTTGATCAATCCCGCAGGGCAGGCGAAGCCGTCTCCGCGTCGGCCTCCGGTTTCGCGGCCTACATGGAGTCCAACTCGCGGATAGCGGAGCTTGAGCCGCAGGTCGTCACGCGGGACGAGATCAGGAGAAAGCTGTCCGAAAAGGAGAGGGACACCTTTCAGATCGAAGCCGCCCTCAGCGCCAGCCGCGAGCGGTTGAACAGGATCGAGGCCGACCGGGTTGAGGTCGCGCGCCTCGAGCCTCTCGTCGCGCGGCAGGAAGAGGCCGAGGGCAGGCGGGCGGATTTGCAGGTGCGGATCGCCGAGCTGGCGGCCCTCTCGGAGCGCGCGGCGGCGGCCGAACTCGAACTGGGAGCCTTGCGGAAGACCTACTCCGATCTTTGTAAGCGGATCGACGAGGCGGAGGGCCTCAAGGAACTGGCCGAGCGGTCCGGGCCGCTCGAAGCTGAGCGCGAGGCGCTCGAAGCGCAGTTGCGCGAGATGCGAGTGGCTCTGGAAAGATTGTCGGAGCGCAGGAAGGACCTCACGCGCGTGCGCGAGTCAATCGCGCGCCTCAACGGGGAGCTGAACACTCTGGAGAAGGAGATGGAGGCGGGCCTTGAGGCCGAAGAGATCGCCTCGTCCCTCTCAAGCCTCGAGTCCCGCGATCAGGAGATCATGGAAGAGGTCGCCGCCTTGCGCGCGAGCATCGACAGGGAGAACAGAATCCTGCGGTCGATCAAAGGCGGGCTGTGCCCCCTGCTCTCCGAGCGGTGCCTGAACATGAATGAAGGCCAGAGCCTCGACCAGTTCTTCAAGCTCCAACTCGGCACGGAGCAGCAGAGGCTCACGTCGGCGGAGCGTTCCCGGCAGGAGGTTCAGGCGAAGCTCTCCGCCGCGCGCGCGGCGCTCAAGGCGGCCTCCTCGCTGTCGGGCCAGCGGGTTCAAAGGAAGAGGCTGAAGGACGACCTTGAGATAAACAGGAAAGAGCTTCTCAGGATCGAGAAAGAGATCGCGGCCACGGCCGTGAGCGAGGAACAGGTCCGCTCCGTCGGCGAGCGGCTCACGCGGCTGGCGCAGGAGATTCGCGTCGCGCAGGACGCCAGGTCGCGGTTCGAGAGCCTCGCCATCCTCCGCGAGCGTCAGGAGGAATTAAAGACCGAAGGGGCGGAGAAGAGGAAGGCTTTCGAGGTGATGAAGGAGAGGCTCTCTTCACTCCCCGGCCTGCGCGATGAGATGGCTCAGGTCGAGTCCCGACTCGCCGACCTCGGAGACCCTCGGGGCAGGTCCCGCCTGCTGCTCGAAGGGCTGAAGGCGGAGGGGTCGATCCGGTCCGAGCTCGAAAGCCTTGAGGCGCGCGAGCGCGAGCTGGCGGAACAGGTGGAGGCCCTGCGCGGGAACCTCTCCGCCTTCGACGACCTTGACGGGTTGCTGACCGCGCAACGCATCCGGCGCGCGTCTTCCGAAAAAGAGTACCGCGTGTACATCGAGAACCAGCCCGTCGCGTCCCTGCTCGAAGCGCGCGAGTCGCGATTGAAAGCCCTCGCGGGGGAGCTTGAGGGATCGGTCGCCAGGTTCGAACAACTGAATGCCGATCTGGAAAGGTGCACGCTTGAGTACGACGGGCGGAGGCATGTCGAGGTCAAGGCGCGCGTCGAAGAGTTGATCAACAGGTCGGCCCACCTGAATTCGGAGATAAACAGCGCCGCGCAACGCCTGGAGGAGTTGAACTCCGAGATCGACAAGCTGCTCGCTTCGAGGCGGCGCATGGAAGAGCTTGGGCGGACCAAGGAGCGGTTCATGATGCTTCACTCCGTCTCGGACTTCATCCGCGACCTGTTAAAGAAGGCCGGGCCATTCATAACCGAAGCGCACCTGCAATCGATCTCGATAGAGTCGAACCAGCTTTACCGTGAGATCACAGGTAACCCTATGGTCTCGCTCAGGTGGGACATGGGCTACGAGATCGTGCTGGAAGAGGAGGGCCACGAGCGGTCCTTCGCCAGCCTCTCGGGGGGCGAGCAGATGGCCGCGGCGCTCTCCGTGCGGCTCGCTTTGCTGAAAGAGCTTTCCGACATGCGGATCGCGTTCTTCGACGAGCCGACCACCAACATGGACGAAGAGAGACGCCGCAATCTCGCGCAGCAGATCGGGCGGATCAAGGACTTCGATCAGCTATTCGTAATAAGTCACGACGACGCCTTCGAGGGCTTCACCGATAGGGTCGTGTCGGTCAGAGGCTCCTCTGATGAGACCCGGCCATGAAGGGAGAAGATCGGGAAAAGACCGCTCCGCGAAAACTGGGCCTGACCCTGAGCGCCGAGTCTCTGGTCCAAAATATCCTCCTGTTCGGGTTCCTCGTCCTGCTACTCCTGATCGCCGCAATCGGGTACCTGAGCATAGAGAGCCTGAACAGGGTGAGGGAGAGGGTCGCTCAGCTTCATCAGACCGAGGCGAACCACCTCCGGCTCGCCCTGAGGGTTAGGGAGGCGACCGCCAGGATGGACACCGAGGCGCGGACGCTGATCGGTTTGGGGCAAAGCCGGTTACTGCACATCGCGACCCAGAGCAAGCTCAACACGGCCAGAAGGGACATGGAGGCCCTAATCAAGGACGCGCGGTCGAGCACCCTTGACGACACCGAGCAGTGGAAGAACTTCGAAGACGCCTACGACCGGTACTGGAAAGCGATAACCCAACCCGACGCCCCCGACTGGTCCGATTTGCGCGACAATATGGTTCAGGCGGCCAAAGGGCTCGAAGAGTTCGCGCTCGAAGAGCGGTCACAGAACGATGTCAGGGCGGACGACCTCAGTAAGCTTGCGAGGCAGAGAATAATCACGGTGACGGGCTCGGCCCTGCTGGTCGGCCTGGTCATCGTCGTTCTGACTTTTTACGAGATTCAGAGGACGCTCAGGCAAAACAGCAAGGCGTACAAAGAGAGCGCGGAGTCGCGCGACTACCTCCAATCCCTTCTCGACGGGCTGGTCTCCGGGGTGGTCGTGGTAGGGCGCGACGGCCTCGTCCAGACGATAAGCGATTCATTCAGAGGCCAGACGGGGCGCGGCGTCGGCCTCGGGCCGGGAAGCAGGTACGAAGAATTATTCACGGGCGCGCCTTCCCTGATCGAGTGGGTGAGAAACACTCTGGAGAAGGAGACGCAGGGCAGCCACTACTATGAGCGGATCGAGCTCGCCGAAGGCCATCTCTTCGATGTCTTCTCTTCGCCTTTAATAATCGCCGAAGAGTACAGGGGGTTGATCCTGGTCTTCGTCGACATTACCGAGAGCGAGCAGACGCAGGCGGAGCTGCGCCGCAATCGCGCCCTGTCGGCGATTGGCACGATGACCGCCCAGATAGCGCACGAGATCAAGAACCCGCTCGGCAGCATCCGGTTCGCGACCGAGCTGCTGAAGCGAGGCGACTCGGACGGCTCGTCGAAGCAGGACGAAAAGACGCTTCAGGTCATCGAGCGCAGCGTCGACCATCTGGCCGCAATCGTCACCGAGCTGTCGGAGTTTGCGCGGCCCAAGGAGCTCAACATATCGGAAGTGGACCTGAACGCCTTGCTCGACGACCTCGTCCCGATGGTGGCCGACCGCACGAGCGCAAGGGGCGTCTCGATAGAAAAGTCGTTCGCCGGTGACGGACTGCGCGGAAAATTCGACGCCACCGAATTAAGAAAGCTCTTCCTGAATCTTATAATAAATTCGATTGACGCATGCGAGCCGGGCGGCCGGGTCAAGGTGCAGACCCGCGTCGATGGGGCGAACTCCGTGCTCGTCGAGATTTCGGACAACGGCGCGGGTATGGAGCCGGAGACGTTGCGCCGGCTGTTCGAGCCTTTTTACACGACCAAGAAAAACGGGACCGGCCTCGGCATGGCGATAGCGCGCAAGATCGCGGAGCTTCACAGGGGAGATTTGAGGATCAAGAGCAAGCTCGGGGAAGGGACCGTGGCGACCGTCCGCCTGCCGAGAGATTAAATGGGCGGACAACACTTCGGGCATCGAGAAACGTCTCAGCTTCTAAGGAAAAAAGCCCCTTTGCTTATATCGAGGGTTGGAGGTTTTTAAATGAAAGTCAACACACGGTTTAAGTCGCTCGTTTTTGCAATCGCGGCCCTTCTGGCCTTGCCCGCCATTGCTCCCGGCGTCTTCGCTCAACAGACCCGGCCTCGGTATAGCGGCCAGCAGAGGGGCGGGCAGAGCTGGGTAGTTCCCGCCGACACTGTAATCAGCCTGAGGATGGACTCAAGCTTAAGCTCTCGGACCGCCCGCGTCGGCGATAAATTCACCTCCACCGTGACCATCCCTGTTTACATCGATGGGGTGACGGTGATACCCGCCGGATCAACCGTCGAGGGTAGGGTGACACAAGTGACGCCCGCCAAGCGGATGAGTAAATCAGGGACAATCGCCATCGATTTCGACGATCTCATCTTTCCCGACGGCTCGCGCATCCAGCTCGATGGCAACCTGACTTCCGACGACCCGTCAGTCAGAGACAAGATCGATGACGAGAGCCGCGTCTCCGGCAACAACGAAAAACGGCCGGCCGTTTTCATCGGCGGCGGCGGGGCCATCGGAGCGGTGCTCGGCGGAATCTCCGGCGGCGGCAAGGGGGCCGTGATCGGAGGCGTTCTCGGAGCGGGTGCCGGGGTCGCGGGAGTCCTGCTCTCCAAAGGCGAGGAAGCGCAGGTCCCTTCCGGCACTCCTTTCGCCATAAATCTGACCCAGCCGATACAGGTGATGGAGAGCCAGCTGCCCGACCGGCGCTCGCGAGATTACGGCAATAATGATCCCGTGAATGATAACTCTTACCCGTCGCGGGACTCCTCCCCGAGAGATTCGGCCTCCCGTGACCCTTACCCTTCGAGGGATCCCAACCCGCCCTCGCGAGATTCCGACTACCCCGCAGAGCCTGAGCCTTCTTCCGACCCCGATGCCGACACGGGAGACGCGGGCCCGGACTCGGATGCCGGAGCGGCTGGTGCCGCGGAGCCGGCCGAAGCGAGCCTGCCCCTCTCCTCGCCGGAGATGCTGCGGCGCGCGCAGGTCGAGTTGAAGAATCAGGGTTACTACGAAGGTCAGGCGGATGGCGCAATGTCTCCGAGGACGGCTAACGCGCTCAAGACCTACCAGCAGGAGAATAACCTGCCGGCGACGGGTGAGCTCGATGCGAGGACGGCCGAGAAGCTCGGAATAACCGGCGCTTCAAGGCCCTCAGCGGCAGCCCCGGCGCGGCCGTCGGGTCCCAAGGCGGCCGCGTCCGAGTCCGTGCTTGCCAACGTGCTTTCGGCGACGGCCGCGAGGACCGCGGAGGGGGCGATTCAGGTTGTGATCAACACTCAGGCGAATACCGGCGGCTGGCGCTGGTTCGGCGAGCATGTGGTGAACGGGGATACTCTTGAAGTTTACGCGCGCGCCATCCCTCCTTCGGGTGTAGCCACTCAGGCTCTCAGCCGGGGGCGCGTCGAGGTCATAGCGAGAGACGGGGTTGATTATGTCCGCAGGGTTATCGTCCATGGAGCCAGGGGGGACATCAACGTTCCTTTCGGCTCAAGGAGTGACGTTGACCCCGGCGCTCCCTCCGCTCCCGGGAATCGCCCGACTCCCGTCAGGGCCGCCGGCGAATCCGGCGCGGGACTCAGTTTGCAAAGACAGGCCGAAGAGCTTCTGGCGGATTACCAGAGAATCGTTGGAGTGCGGTTGACCGGAACAGGGGTCGAGCTTGAAGGGCGCGGCCAGTACCGCGAGCCCGAAATCGACCTCTTATTCGCCATCGACAGTTTCGCGAACGCGGCGCAGCTTTATTCCAGACTGGCCTCGTCGTCTCTGGATCAGGATGGGCTGCGGGCGTCGACGCTCGCTCTCGCGAGGCAGGCGAGGGCGACCGACAGGGTCATGACCACAACGTCAAGCCGCTCGGCGGACGCCGTCGCCCGGAGGTGGGACTCGATCCGGCAGGAGGTCTTGAGGCTCATGCAGAGGCACAACATCACCTCTTCAGACATCGAGAACTGAGCCACACGTTGATCTTTCAGTCTACGGGCGGGCGAGCCTGATTCGGGCTCGCCCGCTTTTTTTATCCCCTGCCTTCCGCCAGCATCGCCGGGTCGGACCTTCCCTGAGACCTGTTGTTCCCTTATAATCGACTTCTTTCTTATGAAAAAAGTCACCATAGTTTGCGATGGCAGCTCGCTCGGCAACGGTAAAGAAGTCACCAGAGCGGGCGCGGTCGCCGTTTTGATCTACATCGACAGGGAAGGGAGCAGGCAGCAAAAAGTCGTCGGCGAATACCTTGGGCAAGCGACCAACAATCAGGCGGAAATAGTCGCCGCCGCAATCGGCCTTGAAGCTTTAAAGGTCTCCTGCGATGTCGAGCTGATAACAGACTCTCAATACGTGGTGCAGACGCTCAACGGGAACTACCGAGAGAAGACCAACCATGAATTCTGGCAGAGACTTCGCGCGGCGGCTCAGCAACATCGCGTGAAATGGACATGGACGCGGGGGCATAACAAACACCCCATCCAGGAGGAGTGTGACCGGGCCGCGAGGAAAATCGCCTCGGCCGGCAGTCCCGATGCTTCGATCCTTGCCGAGGCGACTCGAAGAGTCTCCGCCGCGACCTGGTCTCCTTCCAAAGGCTGACCCTTCGACGACTGCCGGCGCTCCGTTTCTGATTTACATCGACCTTACCCTGCCCGGATGGGTCGCATAACTATTCTACTCAGGCTGCGAGGGGTGATTTGAAGAGTCTAAGCGAAGAGGCCGGAGCAATTTATTTTGAGGCGATGCGCGAGGTCGAGGTGCGCGCGGCCTTCAGGAAGAAGGTTAAGGTCACGGATGAGACACTGACGATAGATTCGGAAACGATCAACCTGTCGGACTTTAAAGATATTTATCTGGTCGGCATCGGCAAGGCGAGTCTGGGGATGGGAAGGGAGATGGAGGCTCTACTTGAGGATCGTCTGACAGGCGGAATCCTCGTCTGTGACCGCCGCCATAAGATAAAGGTACGATCCAGAGTGATTATCGCGGGGCACCCGGTTCCAGACGCAGGCAGCCTTCAGGCTGGGAATGAGTTGCTCGACCTGGTCGGATCATCCGGCCCGCGCTCCCTCATAATCTTTCTAATTTCGGGAGGCGGGTCGGCCCTGGCTGAGCATCCCCTGACCGCTGAGCTATCACTTGAAGACTTTAAAGAGCTAAACCGAATCCTCGTACATTGCGGCGCAAGCATCGAAGAAATAAACACAATTCGCAGGCGCTTCTCGAAGATCAAAGGGGGCGGGCTGTGGGCCGAAGCCGGGGCAGGCAGAGGTGTGGGGCTTTATATCTCTGATGTGAATGTCGGTGATCTTTCCGCGATAGCATCAGGCCCGTTGTTCTATGACCGAGAGAGCGAAGACCGTTTCGACTCGGTCGTCGAGAAGTATGGCCTGCTCGAGATGATGCCTTCTTCGATGAGCCGCCTCGTTAAATCCGGTCGCCTTGAAGAACTGACGAAGCGAAGGGATTCGAGCGCCCGAATTACGCATCACCTCCTGCTCGACAATAACGATGTGAAGGACGCGGCCCTGTGCGCGGCTCTTAATAAAGGATTCGTCGCGCGCGCGACCAGAGGCTTCGAGGAGGGGGACTACCGGCTCGCCGGAGATGGGTTGCTCGATGAACTGGTCGAATTGCAGCGGGCGAACCCTTCATCCAGAGTGTGCCTCGTTTCCGGCGGCGAGCTGTCGTGCCCTGTGACGGGCGGAGGCTTTGGTGGGCGTAATCAGGAATTCGTGTTATACTGCGCAGCAAGAATTGCACGTTTCAATAACGAATCAAATATAGTCGTTCTGTCCTGTGGAACGGATGGGATCGACGGCAATAGCTGTGCTGCGGGGGCTATGGCTTCTTCCGCCACGTTGCTTGAATCCGACAGGAATGGAATTAATTACTCTGTCTACCTGAAGACCAACGACTCGCACTCTTTCTTCAGGAAGGTGGGCGGTCTTGTAGCCACGGGTCCGACAGGGAACAACGTCAGGGACATCCGAATCATGCTTTCTGAGCCGAGAAAAGCGAGGATTACCTAGAAAAAATAGCCAGGAGAATAGTCATGCTTAAAACATTACCGTGTCTTGTCGCACTTCTTTTATTGACCGCGTGCGGTCAGAAACCGGGCCCGGTCAAGGCCACTGCCGCCAAGGACCCTAAGATAGCCGCGGTCGAAGAGAAAATTCAAAAGACCACTCCGGAAGGGAAGGAGATCATAGAAAAGATCAAGGCCATGAAGCCCGAAGTAAACGGGGTAGTCGCGTCGAAGACTTTGGGCGAGATAGTCGATGATTACGCGAAGACCAAGGGCGATTACAACATCAACGTTATCGGGTGGGAGTCTTCCAAGAAGGCGTCGAACGGCCGGTGGAAAGTAGTGCTCCACTATCAGGACTATCAAAAGGCCATGAGCGTCGCCGAGTGGGAATACGACCCCCAGAATAACAAGATTTACCCGTTCGAAATGGTCAACGCAAAGACCTTCTGGACGGGCGTCGGAGGGGATAATACGACCCCGGCCCCCAAGGCGAAGAAGTAGGCCGGACCTTCCGGGAAGGCGTTTGGCCGAGCGCGCTTCAGCGCTCGATTGATGATTGAGATACGGAATGAAATCAACTGTTCTGATTGTCGATGACGAGCCCGCTGCAAGGTACGGCATGAGGAGGGCCCTCGAAAAAGAAGGCCACCGGATATTCGAAGCCGATTCCATCGGCAATGCCGAGCAGATGGTTGAGACCCACGATCCCGGCGTCGTTCTTCTCGACGTGAAGCTGGCTTCCGAGTCGGGGCTGGATTACCTGCCGAAGCTAGTTTCACGTCGAGACGCGCCTCTCGTCATCATAGTAACCGCTCACGGGTCGGAGAGGCTCGCGGTCGAAGCCATAAAGCTGGGGGCCTATGATTATCTCGCCAAACCCTTCGATGTCGAAGAGCTGAGAATCCTCATCAGAAACGCGACCGAGGCCCACCGCCTCAGGTCTGAAAACGAGCTCCTGAGGAATGAGCTGACCGGCACCGAATCTTTCGGGCAGTTGATCGGGTCATCGCCGGCGATGAAGAGGCTCTTTTCTTTAATCGAAAAAGTCGCCCTCACCGACGCGAGCGTGCTTATTACAGGGGAATCCGGCACGGGCAAGGAGATGGTGGCGAGGGAGATCCACGCCCGCAGCCGAGTCTCCTCGGGGCCATTCGTCGCGATCAACTGCGCGGCTATGCCCGAAGAGCTCATCGAATCTGAACTGTTCGGGCACGAGAAAGGCGCTTTCACGGGCGCGGGCGGCAGAAGGGTAGGGAAGTTCGAAGCGGCCGACAAGGGTACCCTCTTCCTCGATGAGATAGGAGACATGAGCCTTTCGACCCAGGCGAAAGTGCTCAGGGTGCTTGACGAGAAGAAATTCCAGCGCCTCGGCAGCAACGAGACGATCTCGACCGACGCACGGATAATCAGCGCGACCAACAAAGACCTTGAGAAGATGGTCGAAAACCAGCAGTTTCGCGAAGACCTTTTTTACCGGCTCTGCGTGATAAGGGTATTGCTGCCCCCTTTGAGGGAGAGAAAAGATGATATTCCTTCCCTTGCTCACGCCTTCGGCGATAGATACTCTCTCGCCTATCGCGGCAATCGGATGAAACTGGAACGGTCCGCGCTTAAAGCCTTACTTGATTATGACTGGCCGGGAAACGTGAGACAGTTGAGAAATTACATGGAGAGAGCCGTAATACTATCGGAAGGAGAAGAGGTCACTTTAGATAGTTTACCTGAGCTTTCCGCGTCTAAAGAGCCGGAAAATAAAGAAACTCCGGAAGGAGACGAGGGGGATATCAGCGTACCGTCTTCCTTGTCTTTCAAAGACGCTAAGAAAGAGTTTGAAAGAAAGTATGTTGAGAGATGTTTAGAAAAAGCTTCAGGAAATATCACCCAAGCGGCGGCCATCCTTGGAATGCACCGCCAGAGTTTACAGCATAAAATTAAGGAACTTGGGTTAACTAAAAAGTTCGTTATTTCGGAATGATCCCTTTAGCTTATTAAAAGGGAATGTCATCGTCACTGACCGAATCGTGCCTCTCTTCTGGTATGTTGGCACGGCTGGCCGGGCGCTCTTCCTTGAAGCCGCCACTCTCCCTGTAACTGCCTCCCCCGGCTCCCCCGGCTTCATCCCCCCTCGGGCCGATGAATTGAAGGTCCGAGCCATTTACCTCAAGGCTGGTCCGGGTGTTGCCGTCTTTGTCCTGCCACTCTCTCTGGCTAAGACGCCCCTCGATGTAGACCTGCTTGCCTTTCGTAAGGTACTGGCTTGCGACCTCGGCCTGCCGCCCCCAGAAGCTGACTCGAAACCAGGTCGTTATGTCCTGAAAATCTCCCGACTTGTCTTTCCTTCTCTCGGTCGTCGCGACTGAGAAATCGCATACGGGGGTGCCCTGCGGGGTATACCTGAGTTCCGGGTCGCGGCCCAGATGTCCTACGAGAATTATCTTATTGAATGAACCCATACGTCCTCCGATCTGTTCTTTTATTTCCCTTACCTGGGGAAGCAAGCCGAAAATTCTACCAGAATCCCATGTCGGATTCTATCAGATAAGGTCTTACATCTTATAATCGCTCGCGTCATCTATTACATCGTCCGGCCAGTCGTCATCTTCCGTGCTCGACACGTCTTCGGTGATGGAAGCGCTGGAATTTTTAATTACTTCTTCATTCACGTAAATGGGGCAATCGACCCGAAGGGCCAGGGCGATGGCATCGCTCGGGCGCGAGTCGACAAGAAGTACCTGCCCGTCTTTGATCAGTTCGATCACGGCGTAAAAAGTGTTATCCATCAAGTCGGTTATAACGATGCGCCGGACGGTAGCCCCCAGTTCCCATATTACGTTCTTGACCAGATCGTGCGTCATCGGCCTGGGGTTGGGGAGTTTCTCGATCTCAACGGCGATGGCATTTGCTTCGAATGCTCCGACCCATATGGGAAGCATGGCGTCACCATTAACGTCCTTCAGAATGATGATCGGAGTATTGGCTGTCGGGTCCATCATCAGGCCGCGAATCTTCATCTCGATTTCCATGTCAATCTCCTTATTGTTCGAGCAGGCGAGGCTGATTAGAGCGGCGGGTCCTTTTCATTTTGGCCGCCGGAAAACGCCTCGCGTCCACAGGGACTTTCCGTCTTGTTGAGATCGAACTGTCGAATGCATTCGACAGTTCAATCATTAAACCATATTCAAAATTTCAAGTCCACATACCTGACGGTAAATGAACAAAGATTTAAAAATAAGGTGAAAATGGCTCAATTTCTCATGGATATGACGAGAAGCGACGGCGCGTAAAGGGCTTAAATTTAAACTAGCTTGACACTTCCATTGCTTCGGATTAGGATGCAAAAGCTTTAGGTTGGAGGAAAATCCGGGCGTATGATAATTGCTATAGCTAACCAAAAAGGCGGGGTAGGGAAGACGACTACGGCAATCAACCTATCCGCCGGACTTGCCATCGGCAATAAACGGGTGCTTCTGATAGACCTCGACCCCCAGGGCAACAGCTCTTTGAGCTTTCTCGATCCGACGACGATAACCCACTCGATTTATGAACTGCTGACCGAACCCGACATCCCCCACGAAGAGGTGCTGAAGCCGACGAGGGTGCCCGGACTCGATATACTGCCGTCGCGGATCAGCCTCGCGAAATTCGAAAGCAAACTGATAGGCGAATTCGACGCGCCGTTCCGGTTGAAGGACCGGATCGAAGGCATCGCAAGGAACTATGATTATATTCTGATAGACACTCCCCCCACTCTGGGGTTGATAACCGTCAACGCCCTGGTCGCTTCGAATTATCTTATCATCCCCATTCAACCATCCTATTTCGCGCTCGAAGGGACCGACGACTTGCTGGAGACCGTCGAGAAAGTAAAAGCGCGGCCGAATCCCAATTTGCAGGTATTGGGCGTCGTCATCACGCTTCATGATAAGAGGACGACTCTGGCAAAAGACATATACGAGCAGATTAAGCAGGTATTTGGGGACAAGGTCTTTGATACCGTAATCAGTAAATCAGTCCGATTGGAAGAGAGCCCCGCTTACAAGGAGACGATCTTTACGTTTGCCCCGAATTCCTCGGGGGCAAGCGAATATTCGAGCCTGTGCGAGGAGGTAATACGCCGTGTCTAAAAGAGGATTGCCAAGCAATTTTAAGCTGCGCCACGATGCCCATTACGTCGAAAGCCTGACGAGCCGGAGCGCGGGGGCCCCGGTCGGGCGGATGATTCCGATTGATAAGCTGGCTCCGAATCCCAACCAGCCTCGGGTTGAGATCGGAGACCTCACTGACCTCATCGCCTCCGTCAAAGACAAGGGAGTCCTGGAGCCTCTCCTCGTCCGCCCGAGTGACGTCGGGGGCCGTTTCATGATCATCAGCGGAGAGCGCCGCTATCGGGCGAGCCTTGAGGCTGGTCTGACGGAGCTGCCGTGCATCGAGATGGATGTCGATGACAGAGCCGTGGCGGAAATCTCGTTGATAGAAAACCTTCAAAGAAAAGACCTGAACCCCTTTGAGGAAGCCGACGGACTACAGGCGCTCGCCGAGCGGTTCGGGTATAAACACGAAGAGATCGCCAGAAAAATAGGGAAATCACGGACCTCCATCACCGAAGCTCTCTCCATCGCCGCTATCCCGCCCGATGTCAGGGACCTCTGTCGGCGCGCCGACATTCTCTCTAAGTCTATGTTATTGCAGATAGTTAGGCAACCTTCGGTCGATGAGATGCGGGGCTTTGTCGAGAAGGTTCGGGAGTCGGGCCTGACTCGCGACCAGGCCCGGAAGGTCCGGCAGGGCAAGAGCAAGAGGGCGCAGAGCTACGTTTTTAAATACAATGGGAAAGGGCAGTCCTTTTCGATTACTATCAGGTTTCGCAAGTCTCAGGTGTCGAGAGAAGAGATCGAGAGCGCGATGGCCGAGGCCATGGGGCACCTGTCAGAGGCGAAGTGATGATCACTTCGCCTGCAATCTCTTTCTCTCCATCTCTTCGCGGTACCTCTTCGCGAGTTTCTTCGCCAGTTTATCAAGGTAGGGTTTGAAGGGTTTCATCAGCTTAACCCTCAACCCTCCTTGATTCTCCCTCCACTTTTCAAAATACTTCTCGACGTAAGACCGGCAGGCTAGCTCTATCTGGTTCTTCTTGATCCCCTTCGATAGAGTCAGGTGGTAATGCTGAGCGACCAGAGAGAGTATCACCTGAGCCAGGTTTGATTTTAAAGCCATCTTCGTAAGCAGATTTTGCGGAAACTTTTTCTTCGGTGATAGGACGGTCGTGGCGACTTCCGCCCATGCAGATTGCCCGCCCATCCGAGGGTGGTAGAGGGCAGGGAGGTTGGCCCTCTGGCTCGCCGATATCCTTGGCTCCGTTATCAAATCGACGAATACTATTTTATATAAGCCCCTTGTGTGCTCGGCCGGAATGACGCTTAACACGCTCTGTACGTTTTCATTCAAATTCCTGAGCTTTTCAGAAGACTGATCTTCGATCTTAACCATGGCTCTTTCTTATACTCACTTTCATTTATTAGTGCTCATGTATTACTTTTCAGGTAGTACATTTAAGGTTTTGTTTATAGCATCTACCTGCTTTTCTAATTCCTTTAAGGATTTATACATTTGCGGTAACTTGGCGTTAATCAGGGACGATTTGAGCCAGGTCTTATGGTCATAAGATGGGCTCCCCGAAATTAATTTATTAGGTTCAACCGAGTTGGCGATTCCCGTCTGAGCCGTCGCGATCACCCCGTCTCCGATTGTGAGGTGGCCCGCGACTCCCACCTGTCCCGCGAGGATGACGCCATTTCCGACTCGGGATGAACCGGCAAGCCCGACCTGCGCGCAAAGCAGGGTGTTCGAGCCGACAACCGACCCGTGCCCTACCTGAACGAGGTTATCTATCTTGGTGCCCCGAGAGATTACCGTCGAGCCGAGAGTCGCCCGGTCGATGGTCGAGCCTGCTCCGACTTCTACATCATCTTCAATGATCACGTTTCCCGCCTGGTAAATTTTATACCATCCCCCGTCTTCCTGCCTGGCGTATCCGAACCCGTCGGACCCGATCACGGCATTATTCTGAAAAACGCAGCGCTCGCCGATCACGACCCCTTCCCTGATTATTACTCCGGAGTGCAGTAGGCTGCCTGACCCGATCTTCACGTGATGGTGGACGGTACATCTCTCCCTTATCTCCACGTCATCCTCGATACGGACATCCTCTCCGATTATGCAGTAGGCTCCGACGGAGACATTTTTGCCCAGAACGGCACTGTCCGCGATGACAGCGGTGGGGTGAAGGCCCGGCTTTCTCGCGGCAGGCTTATGAAAAATCTCAACAGTTTTTGCGAAGGCCAGGTACGGATTTCGGTGCCTCACGAACGGTAGCCCGAGGGGCGGGCAATCCTCGCCCACGATAAGGGCCGATGCCGCGGTCTTTTTGGCCGCGGACATGTATTTGGAATTAGTCAGAAAACTTATATCGCCGTTATTAGCAGCCTCAAGTGTTGAAACCCCTAAGATATCAATATCCCCGTCTCCCTCAAGTATCCCTGAAAGTTCTTCGGCAATCCTGGATAATTTCATTCATCGGCCTCTAAATCGCAAACTATTATTTATCGGGCGTCGGTCCGCTCAACTCTTGAGAGCCGCCTTGATCCAATCGAGTTAAGAACGTTCTTTTTTGAGTTGATTCGTATAGAATATGTCAAAGTGAATGGGGCATAGTCAACCTGAGGAGGTGTAAAGAAATTGGCTCATAACATAGAAGCTAGCTTTCTGAGTTACCTTCGCGTGGAGAAGGGGCTGTCGCAAAACACCCTGATCGCTTACACCGCCGATCTTGAAAAACTGAGGACGTTTGCCGAGACGATTGGAAAGGATCTGCTCACGATTGAGCGGGGTGACATCACAGCCTTCATCCAGCATCTGTCCAGGTCGGGCCTTGAGCCGAAGAGCATAGGCCGGACGCTCGTGACTGTGCGAAGCCTCTACAAATTTCTCCTCCTCGACGGGCACTTAAAGCGCGACCCGAGCGTCAATATCGACACCCCGAAATCCTGGCAGTCTCTGCCTAAATTCCTGATGACCGACGAGGTCGAGCGGCTTCTAGATAGCCCTGACGTTTCGACCGATGCCGGATTGCGCGATAAAGCGATGCTTGAACTATTGTATGCGACGGGCCTAAGAGTCTCCGAACTGGTCTCACTGAAAGTGTCTGACTTGAACCTTGACCTCGGATACCTGATAACCCTCGGGAAGGGGAGTAAGGAGCGGACCGTTCCGATGGGACAGAGCGCGGTGGGCTGGGTGAGAAAGTATCTGGGAGTGCGACATCGCTTGCTGAAGACGAAGACCAGTAACCTACTTTTTCTCGGCTCAAGAGGCCAGGCGATAACCAGACAAGCCTTCTGGAAGACCATAGTAGCTTATGGTGAGAAGGCGCGCATCGGGCATATAACCCCGCACCTCCTGAGGCATAGCTTTGCCACTCATTTGATCGAGAACGGGGCCGATCTCAGGTCCGTCCAGATGATGCTCGGGCATAGCGATATAACCACCACCCAGATTTACACACACGTCACGAATGAGAGATTGCGTGAGATATACAAGAAATTTCATCCTCGTGCCTGAATCTAGTTCGATTGAAAAGGGAAGGCTCAGCTTTCGTATATCTGGGGGCTCCTCGTAAACATTTCTACAAGGTAATCGTGAAGATAGTTGTAGAGCTGTCTCTGGAAATCCCAGGGGAAGGCTCTGTCATTCAGCTCGCGAGGGGTGAGGTAAAATCTATAGGGATCATCGTGAATATCAGGAATCTTCAGGCGGACGGTCACCTCTATTCCTCGATCAACAGCCTTCGCCTCCCACCGGAATAAAGGGTGCTCATACCTGCCAAGCTCAGCTATAACTTTATTTAAATACTGTTGGCTCAAGTCGGGAGTAACTCTCTCCATTCACGTTTTCCTTTATGTGTTAAGAATCTAAGGCTTTTTCTCATTTCGCAGGCTGCCGACCGTCCACGCCTGAGGCGGCTCCACCCTTGGCGGTTGAGAACTTGTTTCAAGTCCTGGAGTTTCCGTGGAGGATGTCTCATGTTTCCAGTGATTATCCCTCGCGAGCAAGGCGGCTTGGTTCGGGTCCATCTCTTTTATTAAATTAAGGGCTTCGGCTACGTGCTCCTTCTCTTCTTCCAGAATATGGCTGATGAATGTCGCGACTTCAGATGTGGTGGCCTGAGGCAGAAGGCTCTGGTAGTTATTTATAGTGTTTACCTCGCGCGCCAGGATATCGCGAAGTAACATCAGGTCACTTATTTTGTCGTCCATTAACCGCTCTCCTTAATTATTAACTTGGATCAGCTAAAACGTACAGATGGAAGTCCTTCTCAGAATCCTCAGGTAGACCGCTTTAAAAACACGGAAAGGAAGATTCATCCTCCGGTACCCCAGAAAACCTACGCTCGTATCGACCGAAATCACAAGTTCCATATTCTGCTTGCCTGTTGATACGACGAGTCCGCTCCTCGGCGCTAATAGGGAAGACCTGAAGATGCCTGCGCTCAGAAGGGCTCGAACATGGGTTATCTCAAGAAGAGAGGACCCCTTTAGAACTCTATGCATGTCGGCATAGATGAGCGGGTGGACTACCGCCGCGAATGGGCCGTTGTGGCCTTTCTCAAGGAGAACCTGCGTGATTCGCTTAAAGTTTTCAAACGCATCTCCCGGAGCCCCCCATTTCAGGCCGCCGATGATATTTCGTCCGGGGATAGTCATTAACCCTTCGTAACCGAGCGGAGAGTGTCCAAAGAATACGAATTTATCTTCACTACGAGCGCAGCTTGAGGCGGCGGCGGCGGCCTTCGCGAGCGATAAGGGCTGCTCCATCAGTCTGGCTTCAGCCAGGTCGCGCCAGTGAATCACGAAGTCTTTAGAGATTATCGGTACTATGCCACTGTCCCGTTTCCCCGGTCTTACCCTCGGACCGTTCTCTCCCAGGACGCTCTTATAGCCTTCGGTGATTCCGACCAGGGTTTCGGTCGGGACGGTCTGCTCTCCGGCCCCCAGAGGGCCCGTCGTTTCGATAAATTTGCGGGTCACGGTGGAATTGCCGACAGCTGCGACCACTTTCATCAGAGCCGCCCATTCGTCAGCCGTCAGCGGATTACTTGTGTGCAAGAATTGCCCCATCGGGTTGTGATTATAGCTTAAGGTCCGGGGGGCTTAAACTCTAAGTGGGAATTAGTTGACCGCACAAGCCAGGGAGATGGGAGGAGATTTAATTTAATAACAAAAAAATTGACAAAGTGTCTGACACCTCCTAGTATTTAGTTGTGGTTGCAGCAATTTCCAACATACTAAAAGAGACTCGAAGCGAAATCCTTCTATGCCTCAAGAAGAAGGGAAGGATGAGCGTTGAAGACCTCGCTTCTGTTTTAGGAGTCAGCAAGGTCAGCGTTCGCAGGCACCTGGATTTACTAAGCCGGGACAGGCTCGTTGCGTTTGAGATCGAGCGGCACGACCGCGGCAGGCCGGGGCATATTTATTTCCTGACTGCTAAAGCGGAGATGCTATTTCCGATGGGCTACAGTGCTTTTGCCCTTAAAGTCCTTAATCAGGTTAAAGTCAATTTCGGTGAAAGCGGCGTCTCCAAAGTTTTTTGCGGACAGGCTAACGATTTAATAGATTCGATAAAGCCGGAACTCGAAGGGCTTGATTTCGGTGACAGGATCGATAAACTCGTCTCCCTGATCAATGAACGCGGCTATGACATAGCGACCTGCCGTCTGGATGACGGCTCGTACCTCATAAAGCAGCGGAATTGCCCGATAGTTAAAGTAGCCTCTGAATACAGTCAGGTGTGTAGTGAAGAACTTCGAGTTTATAGAGAGGTTTTAGGCACCGAGGTCCACCGGGAATGCCGGATTGCAGCAGGGGCTCAAAGCTGTGACTACATCATCCTGCCACCTGCCAAAGCTTAAAGTAAAAGGTTATAAGTTTCCGGTCAATTTATTATGAGCAATAAGCAATCAATTCCTGGAATTAAAAATATAATCGCCGTCAGTTCGGGGAAGGGCGGAGTGGGAAAATCGACTGTTGCCGTGAACCTGGCTGTCGCCCTGGCACAGATGGGAAAGAAAGTAGGATTACTGGATACAGATGTTTACGGTCCGAATGTTCCCATTATGGTTGGCATCGACGCCGACCCTGTTGTGCGCGGGCAGAGACTGATACCTCACGAAGCCTATTCGGTTAAAGTGATGTCTCTCGGGTTTCTCAACCGAGGGGATAAACCGGTAGTCTGGCGCGGGCCGATGCTTCACAGTGCGGTGAGGCAATTTCTTTATGACGTTGAGTGGGGCGATCTCGATTATCTGGTAGTTGACATGCCTCCGGGCACGGGCGATGCTCAGCTTAGTCTTGCCCAGTTGGTGCCGGTGCAGGGAGCGGTCATCGTTACGACGCCGCAGGAAGTGTCGATGGCCGACGTGCGCAAGGCGATAAATATGTTTGATCAAGTTCACATCCCGATCCTGGGGGTGGTGGAGAACATGAGTTACTTCGTCTGCTCGAATTGCTCCGAGCGGCACTACATATTCGGAGCCGGGGGAGGGGAAGAGCTTGTCCGGCGCTTCAGAACGAATTTATTAGGGCAGGTTTCCCTATCGACGAGTGTGCGCGAAGGGGGAGACATCGGGGTGCCGATTGTTGTTAACGCGCCCGAGAGCGAACAGGGAAGAGCGTTTCGGCAGATCGCTGAAAACGTTGTTGAGCAGGTCGGGATATTGGAAAAGAAGGGCGCGGGGCTACCCGTAATAAGTATGGGCGGCGGGTCCTTTGAAGTTTAGTAATGTTGAAAAGCTCGGCGCGGCTCTGTATAATCCGCCGTCGAGAAAGAGCGGCAAACAGCCTTGGTATGATCACTAAGTTACTTTATAAGGAAGAGGAGCAAAAATGAGCACAACGACACAGATATTAACTTTGACGGAGTCCGCGGTCAGCGAGGTCAAGAAATTTATTGAGGCCGAGAATGCCGGCCCGGAAGCCGGGCTGAGAATACGTGTTGTGCCCGGCGGGTGCAGCGGTTTCTCATACTCAATGCAGATCGAGGATGGGCCGCGCCAGGGCGATGAGATCCTTGAGCAGGGCGGTCTTAAGGTATTCGTCGACATGTTTTCGCGTCAGTACCTTGAAGGGGTTCAGGTTGATTACGTGAATTCCGTGATGGGATCGGGGTTCACCTTCAGTAATCCGAACTCGACCGGCAGTTGCGGGTGCGGCAGCTCTTTCTCTGTCTAGCCCGGAACCTAACGACCGACGGCATGCCTTTAAGCTGAGAGAGTCACCGAGGGAGGCGAGTATACTCATCCCCCGGTGACCCTCTGTGGTATTTCTATATCAAATAGAAGAAGTCATACTATTCATATCTTCATTCAGCAGCCCCGATCAGCCTTTACCGGTTGACGCTTTTAAATAGAGTCTTATATTGGATCGCGCCCGATCCAGCCATCTCGAATTCCAGAAGATTAGAACACTTCGCAGAGACAGTTAGAATGATAACCTGAAATTAAGGAGGGCGTATGCTACCAGAGACCTTTAGTGACCTCACGGTGTTTCTGGCACAAGCAGTACCGGGTGCCCGAAGCGGAAACATGTTTCACCCGCCGGATAATGTAGAAGCCAATATCGAGATAATCCTGAGGTGGATTCATATCCTGGCCGGAATAGTATGGATCGGGCACCTCTATTTCTTCAATCTGGTTAACGTAAACCTGATGAAAGTTCTCGATGGCCCGACCAAAGGAAAAGTTATCCCTCAGCTCATGCCTCGGGCTTTATGGTGGTTTCGGTGGGGGGCGCTTGCGACGGTTCTTTTCGGGATCATTTACTTTATTCAACTCCTACATAGAGAGCCGGACACGTGGCCGAATTTCTTCAAATGGCTGGTTATTGTTCTCGTCGTGTATGCCGTGATCTTTGGTCTGCTTCGCCCTGTGTCCGGGGCTTTGAATAATGGTTGGATACTCTCGGTAATCGTCGGAGTGCTTGTCATAGTCCTGAGCGTCGCCGTGCTCGCTCTCATGGGTAATGATCCGGGGCTTACGCGGGACGGAGTCTCGCAGTATATGAGTAACCGGTCGCTTTCGATAGGCATAGGCGGAGGGCTCGGCGTCATAATGATGCTGAATGTCTGGGGGATTATCTGGCCGCATCAAAAGCGCATCATTGCCTGGACTGCGGACAACGCGGAGAAGGGAACGGCAATCCCGGCCGAATCGGCGAAACTTGCCAGAAGGGCTTTCCTCGCTTCTAGGATGAATACCTGGCTGTCGATCCCCATGCTTTTCTTCATGGCTTCGGCCAGCCACTATCCACTTTTTGGGCGATGAGCCTGTTTTCTTAACAGCTGTGTTACCGAGTCCCGGATTTCTGCTCGCGCCATAGAGCAGAACCGGGACTTTCCTTAGTAGCCTACAATATTACTCCGACTTGTTTTGCGTAGATGAGATAAGCTGAATGAATTCAGTATTTAATGTGGATGTCGGCGCGCCGACATGGATGGCGAGGGTGACGAAAGCGGTGAGCGGTTCGAGCGGTCCCTACAAGCTATGTATAATAAGCAGAGCAGGCTAAAGAGGAAGATATGAGTGAGATTATAAACGAGAGCAAGAAAGAAAGCCCGTTGATAGATGTACATCGTGAGAGCGGAGCTCATTTAGGCCAGTCCTTCGGGTGGGAGATGCCGGAATACTTTAGTGATCCTGTCGAAGAACATTTTCGCGTCAGGAGTTCGGCCGGTCTTTTCGATCTCTCTTACTGTGGGGCTGTTAGAATCGGGGGGAAAGAGGGGGCTCAGTTTCTGAATGGCCTTGTTACTAACGATGTTAAATCTCTTCAGGAAGGGCAGGGAGTGCGCGCTGCTTTTCTCACAGGGCATGGGAAAGTAAGGGCCTTCTGCACGATCTACGGTCTGGGCGAAGAATACCTGATCATCAACGACCCTCACACTCATGAGAAAGTTTACAAGTATGTTTTCCCCTTCAGTTACGCGGGGGATTTTAAAGTGGAGGACGTTTCTGAGGGCCATCGCCTCCTCTCAGTTCAGGGGCCAAATTCAATTCAGGTGATGAAAGAGGTCTGCTTCGAGCCCATCCCCACACTTGAGAATCACAACTGGACCCGAACCCTTATTGCCGGCTACAGAGTCATTGCAGCTCGTGAATCACACACTGGTGAAATCGGGTACGATATTCTGGTCCCTTCAGAAGGGTTGAAGGATGTTTGGGATTTTATCCTCTTAAAAGGAGCCTTTCATGAAATTGCGCCGGTAGGCTCACACGCACTGAATTCGTTGAGGATTGAGGCGGGACTGCCGATTTACGGTGTCGATGCGGATGAGTCCAATATGATGCTGGAGACGGGCTTGCTCGAAGCCGTCAGTTATACGAAGGGATGTTACACAGGGCAGGAAGCCGTCGCGATGGCAACTTACCGGGGGCACGTCAGCAAAAAGCTCGCCGGACTGGTCGTCGCGAGTGAAATCCCCCCTCCTAATAAAGCCAAGATTTTTAAAGAAGGGAAGGAGATAGGTTATATAACGAGTTCTCTGAAGTCGGAAACGCTAGGCTCGGTGATCGCTCTGGGGTACCTAAAATATGGGCATTTCGAGCCCGGCACGCCCCTTGAGGTCGAAAGCCCTGATGGCTTGAATCAGGCTTCCGTTGTAGAACTTCCTTTCTACAGAGCATCAGCAGATAAAACTTAAAGTATTTGATAAGCTTCTTTGAGATTGAACTTTAGAGGCAATATCTTAACTTAAACTTTAAGGGTTTATTCTAAAATAACGAGGGCTGAACTATAAGGCTGGATGGCTCAACAATCGGAAGCTTCAACATTGCTTTAAAGATGTTACAACTGGCTGGCGAATGACCCTGAAAGTGATTGTTGAAGTAACCGAATATGGTTGATACCTTCGGAGTTAAATTCTCAACCGCATCTGCCCATCGCTTAAGTTCTTTAGCGCGGTCTATCTGGATTCGGCTGAAGTCTGTCAAATCCCTCGGGCCGAGCCACCGCAAATAAGAGAAATCGGCGGTAGGTTGATCCGCGATGGAGATACTCACGTCCCTGTTGATCCAGCGGCCGTCTGCCAGAGTGAACGCGACATTATAACTTCTCAACTCCTCCAACGTTTCACTGCTTACCCATTTCGGGTCTCTGAACTCTATGGCAAACCGCGGATTCTTAGGGAGCAGCTTCAGGAAAGCTGACAGGGAATTTCGCTCGGCGGGAGAGAAATCCGGAGGGAGCTGGATAAGAATGCAGCCAAGCTTATCTCCAAGCAAGCTGATTCGTTGAATGAAGTGATCGAGAATGGGCTTAGAGTCCTGCAACCTGTTCTTATGGGTGATTTCGGAAGGGAGTTTAGCTGAGAATTTGAAGCCCGAAGGTGTTCTTTCCGCCCACCCTCTCACTGAGCCTTCGGCGGGGACTGCGTAAAACGTCGAATCAATCTCCACCGAATCAAATATCTTCGCGTATAACCCGAGCGTCTCTTTACTCTTTGTACTCGACGGATAAAACGATCCTGCCCATCCCTCGTAATTCCACCCCTGAGTGCCCAGATATATCCTTGCCTTCATAACTGATCATCCCTGGTCTATCCTTCAAGAAGGCGAGGGAGTGCTCCAGTACCGGTTGTCGTAATATGACTTTAAACCGTCTATCCCATCTCTCAAAATCTGTTTTATAGTCTTTTCATCGGCAATTGTTGAGCTCACTTGATACTGGCCGTCATCGCCCGGCTTGATGCTCAAAGCGCCTTTGGGTGTGATTAACTCGACCAGGCCATCCCACTTCGACTCATCAAGCACGAGCACGTAACCTTTCCCCCCGAAAGCATAAACCCGGTCGTCGCCGGCTTTCACGAACGAAGTGCCATGTTCCTGCCAGAGGCCGTCGATAAACTCGGCCATTTCGGTTAGCAGGTCCTTGTAAGTCCCCTTGAAATGTGGTGCTGCTGAAGTTGTTGTCATAAGCGCTAACCTGATTTATCAGTTTTAAGGGCCTTTTTGTTGAACTGGAACAGTTTGTTTTCGGGCGACCGCCCGAATCAGCTAATGGTTCAGCCCCGGCCTTCCCATCCAATCTGTTTCAGCTTGCCGTCTTCCACGATTGTCGGCACAGTCCGATCCCCGTCTGTGAAGGCAAGCATCTCTCTCCTGTAAACTTTGTTATCCTGCGCGTTGCGATCCTCAAAAGGGATCCCATGAGTCGTGTAATACTCCCTCGCCTTCGCGCAGTATGGACACCCCGGCTTGGTATAAAGTATAAGGCTCAATGAATTTACCTCCAGATTCTCTCATCTCGACAAGCGACACGCGGCTAGTGTACCAAAGCAAAAAGGGGCTGCCAAGTCTGAGGCCAGAGAATTCAAATCATAACGCAAGGGGAGTGGGGGTCATTTATCGCCGGCGATCAATAAATCTATCGGGTAGTTCAAAAACAGGCCCGATTCTATTACACCCGTGATGCTCTTGATCTCTTTTTCGAGAGAGTCTCCGATGTTATTGAAGCGCGTGTCGAAGATGAAATTGCCGTTCTCAGTAATCACCGGCCCGTCTTTTTTAACGGCCAGTCTGAGCGACACATCAACGGCCCCGAGTCTGTAGAGATTCTCTTCAACTATATGGACTGCCTCGGGCGCTAGCTCGATGGGGATGGGAAACTTCTCGCCGAGCCTTGAAACGAGTTTGGATTTGTCGATTAAAATAAATGTCTTACCGGCAGCGCTGATTAAAATCTTTTCCCTGAACATCGCTCCGCCCCGGCCCTTTATCAGATTTCGCGCCGGGTCGACCTCATCCGCTCCGTCAAACGACCAGTCGGGCCTGACCTGCATGAGAGTTGCTGTGGGTATCCCCTCGGAGGCGCAGGCGAGGGCTACTTCGGCTGAAGTAGGAATCCCCGTGCATTTAATGCCTTCTGCCTTTATGCGTGCCCCAATCGCCTGAATGGCGAGGAAGCAGGTCGAGCCTGACCCGATTCCAATAACGTCGTTCTCTTTAACCTTTAATGCTATCTCGTTCGCGACTTCCTCTTTATCTGCTCTGTTACTTATTGGGCCGGACCACTGCATATTCGTTAGTATTCGTGAAGACCATTTCATTCCATAATCTCCCGCAAAGATTGAACTTGAACTGCCCCGGCGCAAATAGTTGGAAAGATTGCCATCAGTTGTTGGGAATTTATAGTCGCTCACGTGTGATGTCAAGGTGAATCTGTGCTCGCCTTCATGGCTTGAAGAGCCTTACCGCTTACCTTCGAATCTTTATAAGAGCAGACTTTCAATGGCCAGTTGATAATAATTTTTATTTTAACTTTTCGGGCGAGGCAAGCGGCCCGTGAGGGTTGGTGAAAAATTGTTTTGAGAAAGCCCTGCACTTATGTAGAATCTCCGCAACCCCCTTGGAAAATCCGCCCCTACGGGAGATCAATAATGAGCGAAGCGACCTGGAGGGAAGGGCTCTTCGAATCTTTCAACAGCCTCGTCGAGATTGAAATCTGCAACAGTCGCGCGGCCGTGCCCGAGAATAATAAACTGCTCAGGTGCTTTCAGTTTATAAAGATGGACTCCGTTTCCGTCGGAGATTATTGCTGGAACGGCGACTGCACCAACTGCCTCGTCTGGTACAGGGCAGAAGGCGGGGATATTAAAAGCGCTCTGGCCTGCCGCATGTACGTTCGGCCGGGTCTCGTAATCACGGATGTCAGCTCCAACCTGAAAGTAGATTTGATAAATGGGGAAGGCTAGCCTCTGGGCTTGAACAGGTACCTGTAGATCATGTCGCTCAATGAATCGATGGCGCGGTCCTGATCGAATTCGCAGCCCCCTGTTACGTAATCCTGTGACAGGTCGAACACGACCCTGTGGACGACAAATGCAGCCGCCTCAACGTCGATCTCCCAGGTCAGACCCGCTTTGTTTGCGAGCGAGATGAGTTCCTGAAGCCGCGAGATGGACCGCTTCATAACGGCTTTATGCCGCGTGCTGAATTCGGGGTCTTTCAACAGAAGCTCACAGATGACTCGGTGAAGGCCGACATTTTTTTGCTTGTCGATGATGGTATTTGCGACCGCTTGCCTTATCCTGTTTCTGAAATCTGACTCGAAAAGATGCTCGGGTTTCAAACCGTCAAAGATGTTCTTGAAAAGCTCATCGGCCAGCCTGTCGAATATACTCAGCAGTAGCTGCCTCTTATCGCTGAAGTAGACATAAAAAGAGCCAACGCTCACGCCCGCATGCTGTGCTATTTCATTCGAAGTGGTCTTCTCATACCCCCGCTCCTGAAATAGATGAATGGCCGCCTGAACGATCTTCTCTTTCGTCTGCTTGCTCCGAGCCTGCTTCGGCCCCGATGCCGTGCCAACAACCATAAACAGCCTTCCCCCGTTTAACCTAACTTATTTTCTTACCTTAGTTTGAGCCGGATTATATCAACAACTGAATTTTTATTCAAAATATTTCTTAAGAATATGAGTCATACTTCAGAAATATAATTGCGAACTTGAGTTCGACTTCACCGTATTGCTATTCTGAAGCGTCTGGAATAGGGAAGCATTGATAATGATTGAAAGGAGAAAGTGATGAAAAGAGGATTGTTCAAGGCTTCGGGGTCTCTTATCGCGTTGGCCTTTGCCGTATTGACTGTCGTTCCCGCGTTCGGCCAGGACACTTCGCGCTCAATAACTTTTTCGCGCGAAGCCACGGTCGGGGGGCAGAAGGTCACGCAGGGAAAATACACGATTACCTTCGATAAAGAGAAAGAAGGGGAACTCGCGGTGCTCAAGGATGGGCGCGAGGTGGCGAAGTCAAACTACAAGCTGGTTCCGCTCGGGAAAGATGCTTCCGACAGTGCGGTTATTTTCGTCGCGGCCGAAGATGGCTCCCTGCTGGTCCGCCGGATCGAGCTGAAGGGATTAAACGTCGCGCTGCAAATGGAATAATCAATTAACCTCAAGTTGTTTATCAAGGGCCCGCGGAGTCCGCAACGCCATAGAGACTCCGTGGGTCCTCCGAGCAACCCTCCCGTACCGGTTAACGACCCGCTGAAAAGCCCCTTATTTTCTCGCCCGCGCCTTTATTAGACCAGATTGCTAGCCTTTCCGCGCGGTGTTATCCTTCTCCTCATATTGAGGTAATAACTCGACCGCCCGAGGAGGGTTTAATGAAGGCTGTTGTCATCAACCAGCACGGCTCCGAAGAGGTTTTGGAGTTTACCCAACTGCCCGAGCCTGAAATTTCAGAGGACGAGGTTCTGGTTCGGGTCAAAGCCTGCGCTCTGAATCATCTCGATATATGGATCAGGGGGGGACTGCCGGGGCTCAAGCTGCCTTTCCCCCACACCCTTGGGTCCGACATCGCCGGAGTGGTCGAAAAGACTGGCCGGTTGGTTGAGAATGCCCGCCCCGGAGATGAAGTGATGCTTTCACCCGGAGTCTCCTGCATGCATTGTGAGTATTGCTTAGCAGGCAAGGACAACCTGTGTGCAAATTATAATCTTCTCGGGTCCAGGATTCCCGGAGGTTATGCCGAATTCGTTAAAGCCCCTTCTTTTAATGTACTGCCTAAGCCCCGAAACATGAGTTTTGAAGAGGCCGCTTCGCTCCCTCTGGTATTCATAACCGCATGGCACATGCTGGTGAATCGGGTGAATTTGCAAGCGGGGGAGTCGGTGCTCGTCCATGCGGCCGGAAGCGGAGTCGGCATAGCCGCAATTCAGATAGCCAAATTGCTGGGCGCGAGGGTTATTACTACCGCAAGCTCGGACGAAAAGCTCGGGAAAGCGACGGCCCTCGGGGCAGACGAAGTCATCAATTACACCCAAAAGGATTTCCTCGACGAAGTGCGCCGCCTGACCGACAAGCGCGGAGTGGACGTTGTCTTCGAGCACACGGGAGAAGGGACTTGGGAGAAAAGCGTCCGGAGTCTGGTTCGCGGCGGCAGGCTCGTGACCTGCGGCGCGACTTCCGGCTACAACGGCAACCTCGACATCAGGTATCTTTTTTCAAAGCAGATCAGCGTGATCGGTTCTTACATGGGCTCGAAATATGAGCTGGTGAATATGCTGAAATTCTTCGAAGACGGCTCTCTCAAAGCCGTCGTTGACAGAGTGCTCCCGCTAGAGCAGGCCGCGGATGCCCACCGTGCTATTCAGGACAGGGCTCAGTTTGGGAAGGTGGTATTGACGCCTTAGATCGATTAAGTCAATTACGAATCTATTTACAATAAGGTCTTCGCCTGCAAACCGGCCTAAGCGGAACTCGACGCTTCGTCGCTCGCGACCTGGCCGAGCACTCTCAGACTGCGGCGGCTCGACGCCTCGGGCCGCTCATTGACCGGAGCCTGCCGAACGATGGGGTTATAGACCGTGTCCCGCTCGACCGGGATTCTCCCCGCGCCGCGAATAAGGTCCTGAATCTGTGGGAGGGTCAACTGATTGTTGTTGCCCTCGGCCAGATACGACTCCATCAGTGAGCCGCCTTCGTTTATCGTCCCGTCCAGGTCGTCGGCCCCGAACCGGAGGGCAACCTGCGCGAGGTTTTTACCGAGCATCACCCAGTAAGCTTTAATGTGCGGGATGTTGTCCAGCATCAACCGAGACACGGCGATGGTCTTTAAGCTGTCGATCCCCGACGGTCCGGGAAGGTGTGAAATCGCGGTGCCTTCGGGGTGGAAGGCGAGGGGGATGAAACACATAAACCCGTTCGTTCTGTCCTGTAGTTCTCTCAGTTGGACTAGATGATCGACCCGGTCTTCGAATGATTCGATGTGCCCATAAAGCATCGTCGCGTTTGTTTTGATATTGCTCCGATGAACTTTCTCGGAGAGCTCAAGCCACCGCTCCCCCGAAGTCTTGTGAGCGCAAATCCGGCTCCTGGTCGGCTCGCGCAATATCTCCGCCCCGCCGCCGGGGCAACTGTCTAGGCCGGCCGCTTTCAATCCCTCGATCACTTCCTCGTCCGTCATCCTGCACGTGCGAACGAAGTGGTCCAGCTCCACCATCGTGAAGGCTTTGAGATGCATGTCGGGAAAGTTCCGCTTCAACTCGCTTAAAAGTGAGGTGTAGTAGTCGAACTGCAGGCGGGGGTGAAGACCTCCGACGATGTGAAGCTCGCGCGCGCCCTCTTCGTAGGCTTTTCCCGCGATTTCGACGCACTCTTCCACGGTCCAGTCGTACGCCTCGGGGTGCCTCACCCTGCGGTAGAAGCCGCAGAAGGAACAGTCCGAAACGCAGACGTTGGTGTAGTTCAAATGCCGATTGACGTTGAAGTAGGTGATGTCGCCGTTCACGCGCTCCCGCACGAGATTCGCCAGGGCTCCGATGGAGATCAGATCGTCCGACTGAAATAACCTCAACCCTTCATCGAAAGAGAGGCGCTCGCCGCTCTCAACCTTCTCAGCAATATCTTTAAGATTCGTCGAAATGGTACTCAGATTCATCACTGTCTCCACGGGGCAATCGAAACAATCTTTGATCGAAATCTCAATCGGGATTATACAGGGAGTCAGACCCGGCTCCAAACTGACAACCCGAAAGCCCTCCGCCTCCCGCCGACCCGTTCATGGCCGATCATTGCTGGTCCTGAGTCAGGAAGACGATGATTCCGACCACGAGGACTATAAGGAGTATGAACAGGGTGATCTTCCAGACACTATATGGGCGGTCGCCCTGTACTTCTCCGGTCCGGGCGTTGATCATCACCTGATAGATTTTATTGTTGAACCGGTAAGCGCCCAGATAGACAGGCAGTAGGATGTGCTTGAAGGCTATGGCTGAATAGGAGGTCGCCAGGTCCGTGATCTGCTGCTCGTCGCCTCCGATGTCATTTCTGATGTCCCCCTCGATCACGCCGGACATCAGGCCCTTGGCTTCCTCAAACCCTCTGGCCAGCTCGACCTGATACCTCTGAGCCTTGTAGCCGGACAGGTAGGCCGGTTCGTAGGGCTTTAAGAGAGCCAAGTCCCACGGCTCAAGCGAGGCCAGTCTCGGCCGCGAGACCGACTCCGTCGCGGGCACGAGAACGTCGTCGAACCATCGGGCCACCGTGCCCGAAGCGGGATACCACCGCGTCTTTCTCACCTGCCGGGTCTTCTCGACCTGCCTGCCCTGCGCGTCGGTCTCATAATAGCTCTCGGTGACGTAGTAATGCTCGCCTCTTTGGCCCGAATAGTGCGTGGTCGTGTGAGTATCATAGGTCCAGAAGGGGAGGTAGATTCCGCCGACGGCCTCGCGGTATGCGAGCTTCTTTAAGGCGTTGGGCGCGAACCATCTGGATGAGAGCCATCTGGTGACCGATCCCTGAGCCTCCCTGTCCGTGATCTGGAAAGGCAGGACGGCCTCCGGCGCGACGAGCGGGTCGGCCGCCTTCGGCTGAGCCACGAGATTATTGCCGCAGAAAGAACACTCCCCCGCCACCTCCGGGGGAGTGAACGTGACCGTCGCTCCGCAACCCGTACACTTCACTTCAAGGGCGTCGGCCGCCAGTGTCGAAAGCTGATCCGGCCGGGGGCGCAGGTAGTCTTCGTACGAGCGCTCTCGGACCTCTTCGACGCTCGCGGGGATCGCCTCCGTGCGCCCGCAATACGGGCACGAGAGCATGCCGTCCTTCGGGCTGAAGGCCAGGTCCGCGCCGCACCCAGGGCACGGGTACCTGTGCGCTTTCCCCTGAGTCGCCGGTTGTGATTCGGACATAATAAGAATCCCGAGAGTCGGAAGTGATCAGGGCTTTTCAGCGTCGAAGAAAGGGTATAGCAGAATCGGCGAGGCCATGGCAACCGGGCGGAACCGTCACTTTAAAGGGCCGGGCCTGCCCTGAAACAAGAAGCGCGCCCCGAGGACGCGCTCTCATTCGTTCGGCCCGATGGCGGGAATTACTCTTTCGTTCCCGGCTCTATTATTGTCTTTAATTCGCTACGCAGCCGCTCGATCTCGTCGATCTTCGACGAGATTCGATGGAACATCGCTTCCTGAGCTTTGATCCCCTCGCTGATGAGGAAAGCCGCCGACTCCGACCTGCTCTTGAATATCCCTGACTGCACGAGCGCATCCAGCTTCTTCAAGGAATCGGTATTCACCCGCACCATCACCACGTTCTCTCTCGCCGCCAGAGCCGTCTCTATAGCCTTGCCGATTGATTCCGTGGCCCGATTGATCACTTCGCCCGTCTTCTGAGCCACATCTTTTACAGATGATGCCAGGTCAAAATCCGGCGATTGTCGGTTCTCTTCGTTCTCAATTCTCGTGACCACGATGTTGTCGCTATCGGTCGCTTTCTCCTCTATGATCACGTCTCCTGAACCCTTCGATCCGTCAAACATTTTCTGAATACCTCCTTACGGGAAACTCGTAATTATCTTACGGGAGATTGGATGCTCAAGTTGCGCGAAAATTTGCCCGTGAGTCGGCGGGCGGGAGATATTAAAGATTGAGATGAGGTTTGAAAAGGGGAGTGCCTGTAGATTTGAGCTTTTATCTCTTATAATCTGCTTGGTTTAAGGCTCGTCCTGAGGCATTATCCACTTTTGGCCGCGACATCCGGCGGAGACCTGAAGGTAGAAAAGAGTAAAGGTTATGGTTGAGGCAGGGAACAGGCTGGGGGCTCGTTCGGCGATCCCGGTCGGGCTCGTCCGAAAGCTCATGCACCGAAACGCGCGGGCCAACCTCTCGCGCATCTTCACGAAGGCATACCCGGTCGACGTTGCGCGCCTGCTGGCAAGCCTCACGGCGTCGGAGCGGGCGCAGGCTTTTCAGATCCTTCTGGAAGATTGCGAAGTGGACCACGTCGCCGGGGTGCTCAGCGAAATGGAGGCGGGCATAAGCCTCAGCCTGCTGGAGGACCTTGAGCCGCGGCAGACCGCCCGCCTCCTGAGCGAGCTGCCTGCCGACGACGCGACCTACCTCGCCTCGCGACTCCCGCAGCCTCTGGCCGATGAGGTCCTCACCCTGATGGAGGCACAGCCCGCGGCCGACGTGCGCGAGTTGTTGGAGCATGAGGAGCGGACGGCCGGGCGCATAATGACGCGCGATTACTTCGCCCTGGAAGAGAACGTCACGGTAGCGGAAGCCATCTCGGCTTTGCAGAGGAGGTCCGAGGAGTTCGAGATGGTCTTTTACGTTTATGTGGTGGACAAGCGTGACCATCTCGTCGGGGTCGTGAGCCTCAGGAAGCTGCTGACCACTCCGCCCTCGACGCAGCTAAAGCGGATCATGGTGCCCGACGTTATAAGCGCCAAGACCGACTCCGATCAGGTGGACGTGTCGAGGCTGGTGGCGGAGTACAACCTGCTCGCGTTACCGGTCGTGGACGACGAGGACAAGCTGGTCGGCATCGTCACCGTCGACGACGTGATCGACGTGGTTCAGGAGGAAGCGGCCGAAGACCTTCTCGCCCTGGCGGGCGTCGCGACCGAGGAGCGCATCAGCACGACGGCCTACCGCTCGCTGCGGCTCAGAGCGCCGTGGCTGTTGATCAATCTCCCGACCGCTTTCCTGGCCGCCTTCGTGGTCGCGCAGTTCGAGGGGACGATCCGCAAGCATCCCGAGCTCGCCGTGTTAATGCCCATCGTGGCGGGGATGGGCGGCAACGCGGCCACGCAGACCCTCACCGTCATAGTTCGGGGCATCGCGTCGGGCGAAGCCTTCGGCATCTCGTGGGTGACCCTCAAGGCGGTGCTCGTGGGGGCGGGGAACGGGTTGATAACGGGACTGCTGGGGGCGGTCGTTGCCGCGCTTTATTACAGGAATGTATGGCTCGGGATGGTGCTCGCGACCGCGATGGTGATAAACCTGATCGTCGCTGGCGTGGCCGGGACTTTAATACCCGTCTTCATAAAGAAGATGAACATTGACCCGGCAATCGCATCTTCGGTCTTCGTGACCACCTGTACGGATGTCGTGGGCTTCTTCTCCTTCCTCGGCATCGCCACGCTCTTCATAAATCTCGTGGGCAGGTGAGGCCCGGAGGCGGGCAGCGACTCTCCCCGCGCATTTAAGGATCTACTTTAATACAACCTCCTGAAGAGATTGAACCCAATGGTGAACCGGCTCGGAGGCAGCACGAGGTTGCTCGAATTATAGCGGCTGGTCGTCGTGCCCTGCGTGTTTGAAAAAGTCAGGGCGAATGAGTGCCGCCCGATGCGCTTTTCGATGCCGAACCCGATCTCCGCCTCCGATTCATTCTCGAACCCGACTATCTCTGAGAAGTCCGGATTGAATAACGGGGTCACGCGCCCCTGCCTGAATCCGACTCGCGGCGTGTACTCGAAGAGCAGAGAGGTGGTCGGGCGGATTCGCGCATTCACCCCGAAGCCGAATGACCCGGTGTGAGTGCCGAGTTCGAACTCTTCGGCCCGAGGCGACGGGGGGAAGAAGTCTTCGGCCCGAGGGTTGAATCGGCCCTGGCCGTTCGAGTTTATGTGGACGGCCGGAGAGAAGAAGAGGTTCACGTATCTGGTAACGCTCCGCGCCATCATCGCCTGAATGTTATAGGTGAAATTCTCCGTGAAGTTGTCGTCCCCTTCGACGCTCGCGTACGCGGACAGGGCGATTGGAGACCTCCCCGCCTCATCCAGAAGATGGTACCCCATGCCGACCTCTACCGTCTTGCAGAGCCCCGGCTGGCAGATCGGAGACCTGTAGGCGACAGCGTAAAGCCGGTCCGTTATCCCGTACGAGAACCCGAAGGAGGAGACGGAGAAGCCGTCGAGGCCGAATAATTCTTCGGCCTCGTCTTTGACCGGCACGTCGTCCTGGCGGACGGGCGTAGAGAAGCGGTGATTGAAGTGGACGTTAAGGCTGTGGCGGGGCACGCGCTTCGGAGTCGGCACGTTGACCAGACGGTAATCGTAGGGCTCGTTCGCGCGCGGCTCGCCGCGCTCGTCACGCGCGACTGCGGGAGCCTGCTGAGCGGGCGCGGGAAGCGCGGGCGATGGCTTTTCCGCGCGCGAAACGGTCTTGCTCGAAGTGTCTATCCTGATGCGTTCGCCTCCCGATTCGACGTAGACGACGCCCGGCTCGCCTTCCGCGAATGAGACCTGCATGGACGCCGCGCCCGCCTGCGCCTTCGTGACGATCAACTCCCCGTCCATGCTCGGGTGCCCGTCCCCGCAAAAGACCGAGCAGTAGATGCGAAAGCTGCCCGCGCGGGCGGCCGTGAATTCTATCTCCCTGGTCTGCCGGGCCTTCACAACCTGATCGACATCCATGCCCTCGATGGCGATGCCGTGGTCGACATCCACCGAAGTGACGGTCAGTTTTACTCTGTCACCCTCGCGCACCGTGATCTTCTTCGGCTCGAACGTGTACCTGCGAGCCGTCACTTTGATTTCGGTGACGGCCTGCGGCGGCTCCGCGCACATGGCTTCGGGCGGCTCGAGGGCTGATAAGGTTATGACCGCCAGAAAAACTGCGAATGGAAGGTTCGTTTTGCTCGTCTTCATTAATGTCTCCTCGCCGCCCATCGGAGCATGTGATCCGGGCCCTCAAGCTTAAAACCACGCGAGTATAAATGACGGGGTTGAGTTTTCCAATCGACCCGAGAGACGCTTTAGGTCTTGCCAGGGTTTAGACGTATAATGAACCGAAAAGGCCGGAATTTGATTTAGGCGGAGATGAATAATGGCGAAGAATTCGGATAGGCGATCCCGGAGAGTTTCGACGCCTCCGAAGAAAGGCTCAAGGATAGTGATGGGCGTGGTCGCAATGGCGGTCTTTATTCTAATTAGCATGGGCGGGCTCGCCTGGATGCGCTCGGGCCCCGACGACCCGGTCAAGCCGGTCAGCAGCGACAACCCGCCCGCAGGCGGGAGCACGCCGCGCGCCGCCACAAGGGTCGATTACGAAGTCGTGAACTCTTACCCGCATGACCCCACGGCTTTCCTGCAAGGCCTCGTCTGGCACGACGGCTTCTTTTATGAGAGCACGGGGCTCGAAGGGCAGTCGACCCTCAGGCGCGTCGAGTTTCCTTCCGGCAGGGTCGCGAAGATGGTCCGGCTCGACCCCGACCTTTTCGGCGAAGGGCTCGCGCTCGTGGGCGACAGGCTGATCCAACTCACATGGACCACCGGGAAAGGGCTGATTTACGACAGGGAGAGCTTCAACAGGGTTGGCGAGTTCAGGTACGAGACCGAAGGCTGGGGGCTCGCCTTCGACGGCCAGAATCTCATCCTGAGCGATGGCTCGAATGTGTTGACCTACCTCGACCCTCAGACGTTCAAGCCGGTTAAGAAACTCGCGGTCATGATGAACGGGCGGCCCGCGCGTCAGTTGAACGAGCTTGAGTTTATCGAAGGGGAGATTTGGGCGAACGTGTGGCAGACGGACAGGATCGTCAGAATAGACCCGGCCTCCGGGCAGGTCACCTCATACCTCGACCTACAGAACCTTCTGCCCGCTCAGATGCGGCGCGGCGGCGAAGACGTGCTCAACGGGATCGCGTACGACCCCGCCAAAAAGCGCATCTTCGTCAGCGGCAAGCTGTGGCCCCGCCTCTTCGAGATTCGCCTCAAGTGATCTCGCCTATTCGGACAGGCGCTCGCGCAATTCCCGCACGCTCGTAGCGGGAGCCAGGCATGTGTAGTTGCGGCACACGTAGGCCGTCGCCGCGCCATCGACCGCGTCGCGGTAGGCGAGCAGCTTGATCGATTCGGCCGCCGCCTTGTCTCCGGGGCTCGCGAGGGCCACGACCTTGTTGGGGATGTACTGCGAGTAAATCTCTTCGACGAACGAGCGGACTTCGTGCGAATCCGGCTCGCCTATGATCGCGATCTCCTTAGCTTCGGACAGGTAAAAATCGAGGGCGCTTAAAAGGTAGCCGAACGCGCTCGGGTAGCGAGACATGGCTTTGTGCAGGGTGTGGAATATCGTGGCCGCCTTCCTCTGGTAGCCCGGCTCCGCGCTCAGCAGGCTCAGCCTCAGGAAGGCTGACGCGGCGACCGAATTGCCTCCGGGCGTGGCGTTGTCGAAATAGTCCTTGGTCCTCGCGATCAGCTCTTCGTGATCGGAAGAGGTGAAGTAGAAGCCGCCCTCTTCGTTGTCCCAGAACTGCTCGATCATGGTGTCGGCCAGAGCCTTCGCCCGGTCGAAGTAGGCCGTGTCGAACGTCGCTTCATAAAGCGCGAGCAGCCCTTCGATCACGTAGGCGTAATCTTCGAGGTAGGCGTTGAGCTTCGACTGCCCGGCCTTGTGAGTCCTGAGCAGCCGGCCATCCCGCATCATCTCGCTTAGCAGAAACGCCGCGTTCTTCTTCGCGACCTCGCGGTAATCGTCCCGCCCTAGAATGTTCGCCGCCTCCGCGAAGGCCGTCAGCATCAGCCCATTCCACGCCGTCAGGATTTTATCGTCCCGCCCCGGACGGACGCGCTCTTCCCTCACGTTAAAGAGCCGCTTCCTGCCGGCCCTGATGACGCGGTCGAGTTCCTCGACGCTGATCTTATGTTCGCGGGCGACCTCTTCTTTCGTGCGGGGGGTGTTAAGGATCGAATTGCCGTGTTCGAAATTACCTTCTTCGGTCACGTCAAAGTAGGCGCAGAAGATGCGGCCTTCTTCCTCCCCCAGAATTCTGAGGACTTCCTGCCGCTTCCAGACGTAGAACTTGCCCTCCTCGCCCTCGCTGTCGGCGTCTTCAGCCGAGTAGAACCCGCCCGACCTGTGGGTCATATCTCGGATGATGTATTCGAGGGTCTCTTCGGCGATCCGCCTGTAATGAGGGTTCTTCGTGGCCTGATAAGCGTAAAGATAAATGCGCGTGAGGAGCGCGTTGTCGTAGAGCATCTTCTCGAAATGCGGCACCAGCCACACCGCGTCGACCGAGTACCTCGCGAAGCCCCCTCCGAGGTGGTCGTACATCCCCCCGGCAGACATCTTTTGCAGAGTAAGCTCCACCATTTCGAGCGCGGCCGACGAGTTGGTCCTTTTGAACTGCCGGAGCAGAAACATCAGGTTCATCGAGGGCGGAAACTTCGGCGCGCCGCCGAAGCCCCCGTGTGCCCTGTCGAAACTCTTGCTGAGCGCGAGCAACGCCTGATTGAGCACCTCGGTCGTGAGCATCTCGTTCGACGCCTGGAACTGGTTGATGTTTTGAAGCTCGGACGTTATCGCCTGCGCGCTCGCCTCGACATCGGCCTTGCGGCTCCTGTACGAGTCTATTATCGCGAGAAGAACCCGCGGGAAGCCCGGCATGCCCTGCCGGTCGGTCGGGGGGTAGTACGTGCCTCCGTAAAACGGCTTCAACTCCGGCGTCAGGAAGACCGTCATGGGCCAGCCGCCATGCCCGGTCATCATCTGCACCGCATTCATGTAGATGGAGTCGAGGTCCGGGCGCTCCTCGCGGTCGACCTTGATGCAGACGAAATTCTCGCTCATCAACCGGGCGATCTCTTCGTTCTCGAAAGATTCGTGCTCCATCACGTGGCACCAGTGGCAGGCCGAATAGCCGATTGAGAGAAGGATAGGCTTGTCTTCCGCGCGCGACCTCTCAAGCGCCTCCGGCCCCCACGGGTACCAATCTACCGGGTTGTGCGCGTGCTGTAGCAGGTAAGGGCTGGTCTCGTTGATGAGCCGATTCGTGAAGCGGTGTTCAGACATTTCACCCCCGTAGCGTGATTTTTACTTACGTTAAAAACTATAAGCCGGCGGGTTGATATTTGCCAGTTGGGGAAGTCACGCGGGCGGATTGCCCGTGGAGGCCGCAGTCGATCCCGTCATCCTCGCGGGGCCGATTCAGCCCGGAGCTACGCTCGTCGAGAAGGCCGCGCGCGTCAGCCTGCCCGAGGCGTCGCGCCCGAGGCTCGTGCAGGTTATGCGCCCCTGCCAGTCGGCCTCCCCCGCGCCTCTCATCTCGACGCTGATCGTGAAGGTCATCGACCCCGAAGCGCCGAGGTTGTGAGAGAAGGGGACGACCATCGAGTTGTTCGTGCCCCCCGCGGACCGGGTCGAGATCAGGAGCTTGTCCCAGTAGAGCGAGAGTTGTGACTGGCTTTGCAGAGTGAACGTCAGGTCGTACCTGTACCCCGAAGCGGTCCTTCGCCCGCGCACGCGAGTTAGCCTTGCGTTGACCCTGCTATCGCCCGCCTGCCTCGCGACTTCGTTCATCCGGGCCGCCGCGATCTGGCCGGGCGAAGGGCCCTGCTGTACGGGTGCTCTGGGAGCGGGGCGTTCGACGGCAGGCTCGGGCGGGCTCGCAGATTCCCCGCGCCTCGGAGTGTTCCCCCGTGCGGGAGCCGGGACTTCCGCAACCCTGTTCGATGGGGCCTCCGCGCTCGGCTCGGCCTCTTCGACGGCCTCTTCTTCGACCGGCTCTTCGTAGGTGCGCGCGGCCTCCGGGGTCTCTATAAAAGAGGACTCTTCGTCTCCCTTTGCGGGGCCTTCGACGTTCGCCGCATACCGGCCGGCGATGGCGGGCCTGTCGCTCCCTTCGCCTTTAAGGATCAGGTAAAGGGCCGCCAAAGCGAGGATGCCGACGAGGACCAGAATGAGCGAGCGCGGGAAATACGACCCGCGCCTGTTGTCGCCCGCTTCATCTCTCGCCTCATCCCGGCCGAACGGGACGGAGAAGGCCCGCCGTCGGTTCTCGCTTCGCGAATCGCGCGCGGGGGTCGGGGTGTCTGCCGGCTCATCATCGATCCGCGATGAATCGTCCGGCAGGGGGGCATCGAGAGGCTGAGTGATTCGCTCCGACTCGGAAGCGGGCCGCTCGACAGGGCCGGCGGTCTCCATCGGCGGAGGCGGCTCGGACGGGGCCGCGATGGGTCTGACCATCGAAGTCAACCTGAACCCGTCGATGGGGCACGAGGCGAACGTCCGCGGGTATTGGCTCCCGCAGCCGGGGCAGCGCAAAACCTGAGACAGGCTCGCGCCATTGCCCCGGCCCTCGGAGGTTTCTCTCGCGGGGGATTGAAGCGGGGCGGTACCCGTGATGACTTCTGAGATGGTCGGCCGCTCGTCGGACTCGTCGAAGTCTGTCCACTCGTCTCCCGATGCGATCAGGGGCGCGCCATCGTCGGGACAGAACTGGAATTGATCACCAAATGGCTGCCCGCAATCGGAACAGTTCTTCATCGAGCCCTCCAGGGTAATTGACCATGCGGCGGTCGAAACTAAAGGAACTTACTTGTTCGAGATGCGTTTGCCCTCGACAGGAGTTGCCCCCAGGCTCAAATTTCGTTTTACCTGTGAGCAGAGGTTTGAGGGGACCTGATGGCTCCGATGATAAAGCGATTGAATTACGGGTTGAACGGCCGCCGGGGCAGCGAAAATGGTCTGTTGCTATCGGGTCAATTCCTCAGCTATTCTTATTAACGATGCGAACCAACTTAAATCTTTCGAGACAGCCTTTTGCGAACAGGCGCATCTTCTGGACGGGGATCGCCGTCTTCTTTCTGGCGAGCCTCTGGCTCTGGCTCTGGGTCGTCGCGGATAAGAGCCATGTCAGCGCCCGCGCCGATGACCTTGAGCGGCGAATAAAAGAGCAGGAGTCACAGGTCGAACTCCTGCGCGCAGAGCAGGAGAAGAATAAGAAGGTCGAGACTCCGGTCGTCTTCACCCAGCAGGATCAGCTTCAACTCGCGGCCGCCCGGCAGATAGTCGCGCGCAAGGCTTTCTCCTGGAACCAGCTGATAGCCCACGTGGAAAACTACGTCCCGAATTACGCGCGGGTCGTGAGCATCGGGGTCACCGACGTCGTGGCCGGCGAGGGCTCCATCATAGCGTCGGTGCAGGTGAAGGCCGTCGGGCAGAACCCCGCGCAGATGACCGAGATGATGGGGAACATCGAGAAGTCGGGAGGCATCTTCTCGATCCGCCAGAGCAGCCAGGAGGCTATTGACGAGACCGGTCAGGTTCCCTTCACGCTCGACCTGACCTACAACGCTTCGCGAGGTGGGCTATGAGCACTCACGTCAGGGAACGAGTATCCCGCTTCGACTTCAGGCAGGTGAATGTCTCGGCGAGGCCCCTCGGGCTCACTCCGGGCGAGCTGGTCGCGGCCCTTCTCACGCTCATCTTCTTCGTGTCGGCGGCGGTCTACTACTTCGCCTCCCTCAAGCCGGAGAGGGAGCGGCTGGCGACTCTCGAAGCCGCGATGGCGTCGCAGCAGCAGGTTTTGAGAACGAGCCTGGCTGATTTAAAACCCTCGGACGCCGCGCCCGTGACCGACGCGCCGACCGACGCCATGAACTCGCTCCTGTCGTTCAAGAGCCAGTACCTGAAGCCCGTCAACAAAGGTCGGATCGACCTGCTCAACGAGATAAACGCTCTGGCGAAGAAGAACAACACTCAATTGGCGAGCGGCATCGACATGAGTTTTCAACCGGTCGTCGTGGAAGATGAGTCGAAGTCGTCGAAGAGGGGCGGCAAGAATAAAGCCGACCTGAACGTATTCCCGCAGATGTCCGTCCATTTCGAAGTGGCGGGGCAGTACTCGAACCTGCGCGCGTTCATAGCCGAGCTCGAGAGGAGCAAGCAGTTCATCGTCCTCGACTCGGTCACCCTGACGAGCATCGAGGCCACGGACGGGGAAGGCGGGCGGAGCAGCGCGGCCGGGTCGGGCATCAACCTCTCCATCAATTTAACCGCGTATTTTCAGCCCTGAATAATCCGGCATGCCTTCACTCAATCTGGAGGCGCGAGTTTTAAATGGCGAAAGCAAGTTCGAGCGAAAAGAATAAGAAGATCATACTGGCGGTGCTGCTGCTGGCCGCGGTCGGCATAGCCATATGGAATTTCACGAGAGGCCCCGAGCCGAGGAGGCCGGCGGCGAACCGCCCGGAGGCCCGGACCGGCGCGCAGCCCTCTCCGCGCGGCCCGGCGCAGGAGCAGGCCCGCTCTGCCCCTACCGCGAACCAGCAGGAGGCGCTCTACCAGCAGATGCTCGCGGACACGTCGCCTCTGAACTTCTCGCTCATCTCGGTCAGGTCCGAAGGGGCGAAGGTCGGCCCTCGGGGGAACATCTTCGCGTTCTACGTCCCCCCGCCCCCGCCTCCCGCGCCCACGCCTCCGCCCCCGCCGATAGCGTTACAGATGGTGCAGCCGCAGAGCGCGGTCGCCGGGACCCCTCGCAACATAACGCTCACGGTCACCGGGCAGGGCTTCCCGCAGGACGCGCAGATATTGATGGACGGCAGGCCCAAGGAGACCAAGCGCTTGAACGAGACGACCGTGGCCACGGAAGTGACGGCCGCCGAGTATTCCAGCGCGCGCAACACCACCGTCGAGGTGAAGTCTCAGTCGGACCCGGTGAAGTTCTACTCGAACCCGATCCCGTTCATCATACAGCCCGCGCCCGAGCCCCCCTTCCGGTACGTCGGGCGCTTCGGGGAGAACGGCCTGTTCGAGATGGGCGGCACGAAAGAGCACACGAGGAAGAAGCGCGGCGATTTGATTCAGGGCGTATGGAGGATCGATTCGATCACGGACCAGGCCGTCGAATTGACCAACACGACTTACAACATCAAGAAGCGCATTCCGATGGTGGAGAAGGCGAGATGATGCGACGACTCACTCAGAGAGCCGGCGGGCGCGGCCGCGCGGACGGGGAAGAGGGGTGGGCCCTCCTCGGGTTGATACTCGCCCTCGCGATCCTCGGAATCACCCTCTCCTCCACGGTCGTCCCGAACGTTCAGTTTCAGGTGCAGCGCGATAAAGAGGCCGAGATGATCTACCGCGGCCATGTGATGGCCGAAGCCATCGCGCGGTACTACAACCTCGGGAATCGGAGCGACAGGGTCGTGGTCCAGCTCCGCTCGCCGATGCCTTACGGCTATCTCACCGACCTGAAGAAGCTGCGCGACGGCGTGACCATCGGCGTGAACGAGATCAAGTTCGTCCGCCCCTCGGCCATGATCGACCCGATGACGGGCATCGAGTGGGAGCCGGTTCGCGCTTACGACCCCCGCATCATGAAAGTGCTACAGGCTTATTCACTGGTGAACCAGATGCCGATTGACATTCGACTCATGGCAATCGCCGGGCCTCCCACCAGCGGGGGCGCGTTCAGGCAGGGCTCCACCAGCTTTCCGAGCGGGACTTCGCCCAGCGGGCCCGCGGGAACGAGGGCCCCGAACGACAACGGGGAGAAGGAGAACGAGCCGGATGATGAGGACGACGAAGACGACGAAGACGAGGACGACGAAGACGACGAAGATGAGGACGACGAGGACGAAGACGACGATGGCGAGCGCGTGAATGATCCGTTAGCTCACCTTTTTCAAAACGGCCCCAACAACGTCCCCATCGTCGGCGTGGCCCCCAAGCTGAAAGGTACCGCGGTACGCACTCTTTACGGCCTGACCGAGTACGAAGACTGGGTATTCATCTACATCCCTCCGCCCGGCGGCGGGGGCAACAGCCTCCCGCAGAACAACCTTCAGCAGAACAACCAGAGGCGCAGGTGAGAGATGTTCGACTAAGCTAGGCGAATCTCCATCAAAGGCCCGAGCATGATCGTAACCGTTCCTCACTGGTCCGAAGCCCGCTCAGCGGGCTTCCCGTCTTTAGGGGCCAGAAGGCTCACAATCGTGCCGACGACGAGGACCACGAACGGGCCGATGGCGTTGTAATAGAGCCATGAGATCTGCGTCTGCCAGCTCACGTAGGCCACGGTCAGCATGCCCGCGACCACTCCGAAGAATGCCCCGTGCCCGTTCGATCTCTTGACGAGGAAGGCGAGGAGGAAGACCCCGAGTATCGGCCCGTAGAAGTGCGAGCCCACGGTGTTCACGGTCTCTATGAGCGAGGTGCCGAGCCTGCCCGCGTAGATCGCGAAGAGGGTGGCGAAGATCCCCCAGAAAACGGTCGTGAGCTGGCCCGCGCGCCAGTAGTGGCGCTCCGAGGCGTCCTTCTTAAAGAACCGCTTGTAATAATCGACCATAGACGCGCTGGAGAGCGCGGCTATCTCGGAAGAGATCGAAGACATGGCGGCGGCGAAGATGACCGAGATCATGAGGCCCAGCATCCCGACCGGGACGTACTTCAGCAGGAAAGAGGGGAAGATATAATTAACGTCGCTCACCGCCCCGGTCGCGGCCCTGACCACCTCGCCCGCCTGCCTTCGGGCCGTGAGGACCTGCCTGTCGCTCTCGCCGTACTCCGACAGCAGCCTCTCTATCTCCGCCGGGTCGCCCGCGCGCCTTGCTTCCAGGAGCCGCAGGCCGACCTCCTTCCGCCTCTCGAATGCCTGATCGAAGACATCTTTCGCGCCTTGAAACTGCGCACTGGCCGGGCCGCTCTCCACCCTCCGGACTTCGGTCGGGTTGAAGAATACCGGGGGCCGCTCGAACTGGTAAAAGATCAGGAGGAAGACGCCGGTGGCGAGGATGAGGAACTGCATCGGCACTTTCAGGATGGCGGTCATCACCATCGAGATGCGGCTCTCCTTCAGGGACCGCGCGGTTATGTACCTCTGCACCTGGCTCTGGTCCGCGCCGAAATACGATAGCATCAGGAAGAACCCCCCGAGCAGGCCGGCGAGCAGGGAGTACCTGTTTTCGAGGTCGAAGGATAAATCGATGGCGTTCCAGTGATTCGTCACGCCCCCGAGGTAGACGGCGTCGGAGACCCCCACAGAATCCGGCAGCCCCCCGATTACCAGGTAAAGGCCGACGAAGACGCCCAAAAACATCAGGATCATCTGCATGGTGTCGGTCCAGACCACCGCGCGCACGCCGCCGAAGGCCGTGTAGACGAGCGTGGTCGCGCCCATCAGCAGTATCGTGGGGAACTCGCGCCAGCCCAGTATCGCCGACAGCACGACCGAAGGGGCGTAAAGCACGATGCCGACCGACATGCCTCGCGAGCACTGGAACAGGAAGCTCGTGAGGGCTCTGGTCTTGGTGTCGAACCGCCGTTCGAGGTACTCGTAAGCCGTGTAGACCTTCGCGCGGTAGAAGAAGGGGATGAAGCTGACGCAGAGCACTATGACGACTATCGGCAGGGGCAGGTAGACCTGAATGAACCGCATGCCGTCGCTGAACGCCTGCCCGGTCGTGCCGATGAACGTGATCGCGCTCGCCTGAGTCGCCATCACCGAAAGCCCCACGGCCCACCACGGGATGCTGCGGTTCCCCATGTAGTAGGATTCCATGTCAGCGCCTTTGCGGCTCTTCCAGACCCCGAGAGCCATAGTCCCGGCGAGGTACGCGATGAAGACTATCCAGTCACCTATTCTCATTATGGTCGATTAAAGACTCGCGTGAAGATGTAAAGGAGAAGGATTTGGAGCACCCCGTATACTAGCAGGAAAATGTAGAGCCCCTTCCACCCATGCCAGAAGTTCAAAGGCTCGTCATCGTCTTTATCATCCGCCATCAAAACCTCCCTGAATCAAACCGGGTCTCGGGCACGGGCGCCGCGCGTCGATCCTTTTGAAAGCCTGGAAGCCGATCAGACCGGGTTATTCTATTGGCGCGCCCTTACATCAGTCAATGTCTCAGTCAATCAACGCGGGCGCTTATCCCCCGAAATTCTTGAACCGATTTCATCGCCGGGGGAGTTTTGCTATAAACTCAATAGGCCCGGCTCGAAATCATTATACGGATGGGACCGAGTGGCCGAGATTTATCCCCGCGCTTCATGCTTATGGACTGCCGGGCGGTTTAACTCTCGGAGAACCTTTCAGGAGGCGAATGGTGTCAAAGCGTTCACGTAAGATCGCGCCTGTTGCTCTCGCGTTGGTAGTCTTTTTTTCGTTCGGCGTAATAACTTTGCCCGCGAGGCCGCTCGCCCCCGCGAAGGCAGGGGGCGGCCAGGGCGTCTCGATAGACCGCGGGGCGGCGGCCCTCGGGCAGGCGATCAACCGCCTCGGAGTCGTCGCGAGCGTCCTGCACACGGGCGCTCACCCGGACGACGAGGACAGCGGCCTGCTCGCTTACCTCGCCCGAGGCAGGCAGGCGAGGACGGCTTACCTCTCGCTCACGCGGGGCGACGGGGGGCAGAACCTGATCGGGCCGGAATTATTCGAAGCGCTCGGGGTCATAAGGACCGAAGAGATGATGTCGGCCCGCAGGCTCGATGGGGCGCAGCAGTTCTTCTCCCGCGCCTTCGATTTCGGGTTCAGCAAAGCCCGCGACGAGGCGCTCGCAAAATGGGACCGGGAAGCCGTGCTCGGGGACATGGTGCGCGTCATCCGCACCTTCCGCCCCCTGGTGATCGTCTCGCAATGGAGCGGGACTCCGAGCGACGGGCACGGCCACCATCAGGCCGCGGGCTACCTGACGGTCGAAGCCTATAAAGCCGCCGCCGACCCGTCGCGCTTCCCCGAGCAGATCGCCTCCGGCCTGCGCCCATGGAAGGCCCTGAAGCTCTACGCGCGTGACCCCGAGCGGCGCGCGGATGGCGCAAAGCCCGCGCCCGGCATTCTTCTAATCAACACCGGCAGCTACGACCCGCTCTTCGGCCGCAGTTATTACGAGATCGCGATGGAAGGCCGCAGCATGCACAGGTCGCAGGATCAGGGCGCGCTTCAGCAGAAGGGCCCGCATTACTCGCGCCTCAAGCTGCTCGAATCGTCCGTCCAGGCGGAGGGGCAGGAGCGGGACATATTCGATGGCATCGGCACCGGCCTGATGGCGATCCATGCGTCGGCGGTCGCGGCGGGCATGGGGAACGAAACGGCCTCGCGCCTTCGGGCGGCGCTTCAGGACGCGCAGCAGGCGGCGGACGAGGCGAAGAAAAATTTCAACCCCCTCGCGCCCTCGGCCCTGAGCCCTATCATCGCCCGCGGCCTGAAGAGGATCGTCGAAGCCCGCGAGATGATCGACGCGGCGTCGGGCCCCGAGGCCGACCTTTACGACGTGAAATTCACCCTCGCGGAAAAAGAGAAGGATTACATGGCCGCGCTCGCCGGCGCGGAGGGCATAGTCATCGATTGCATCGCGGACGATGACGTTGTGACCCCCGGCCAGCTCCTGCGCGTGACCCTGACCGCCTATACGAACCCATCCGCTAAGCTTGAGGCGGCGCGTTTTTCTCACCCCGAAGGGTGGGAAGTTAAAGCCATAGATCAGACCTCCGCCGACGCGGATGGCCGCACAATGACGCGGGCGAATTACAACATCACCGTCCCGAAAGACGCTGAGCCGTCCGGGCCGTACTGGCTCAAAAACCCCCGCAGAGGCGATATGTTCGTTCCCGGAGAGGGGCGGACCGGCATCGAGCCGAACGCGCCCTTTCCTCTCGTCGCGCAGGTTACGCTGACCGTAAACGGGCAGAAGGTGCTGGTCAATCAGCCGGTGGAGTACAGGTTCGCCGACAAGGCTCTGGGCGAGATTCGGCGAGAGCTCAAGGTGGCCCCCGCCGTCTCCGTCACGCTGTCCCCCGCGAGGCTGATCTTCCCGACCTCCGCGAATCCCGTCACGCTTGAGGTCACGGCCAGCCTGACCAACAACTCTAAGGACGGCTCTCGCGGAGAGCTCTCGGTCTCCGGCGGCGACGGGTGGGCCGTGACCCCGCCCGCGGTCGCCTTCGACCTCAAGCGGGAGGGCGAGCGAGCGAGCCACACGTTTAAAGTGCAGGTGCCGCCTTCCTTCAGCGCGAGGGACATCTCCGTCTCGGCCGAAGCCCGCGCCGGAGGGCGGGGCTTCACCTCGGGTTATCAGGTCGTCTCATACCCCCACATCGAGCCCCGCTTCATCCCGCAAAGCGCGCGGGCCCGCGTGCTGCCGGTCGATGTGAAGGTCGCGCCCGGACTCAAGGTCGGGTTCATCGAAGGCGCGGGGGACGATTTCCCCAACGCGGTCAAACGCCTGGGAGTCGACCTCAGCCTCATCGACCCGCGCGAGCTCGCGACGGGCGACCTTGGGCGTTACGACGTTATCGTGACCGGCATAAGGGTCTACGAAGTCAGGCCCGACATCGTCGCGCAGAACGCGAGGCTTCTTGAGTACGTCCGCAACGGGGGGACCCTCATAGTCCAGTACAACAAGAACGAGTACGCGGCGGGCGACTTCGCCCCTTATAAACTGAAGATGAATCGAGTGCCGGACCGCGTGACCGATGAGAGGGCGTCCGTACGCATACTCGACCCCGCGCACCCCCTCTTCAACTTCCCGAATAAGATAACGGATAAAGATTTCGAAGGGTGGGTTCAGGAGCGCGGGGCCTATTTCATGGCCGAGTGGGACCCGCAGTTCAAGCCGCTCATCGCGAGCAACGACCCCGGAGAGGAACCGAAGCAGGGCGGGGAATTGATAGCGCAGTACGGGAAGGGTTACTACATCTACTCGCCCATCGCGTGGTTCAGGCAATTACCGGAGGGCGTGCCCGGCGCTTACAGGCTGGTCGCGAACCTTATCAGTTTTCCGAAGGCCCGGAAGTGAGATGACGGGGGGCGGTGCGGGGGGGCGGTCTAAGTGACTCCCCTCCCGCAGCATTCAATTCTTCTCAGCGCGATCCGCTTGAGCTTCTGATGGCGGAGCGGAGGGTGTTTTCGGCCTCCTCGACCGCGATGTCCCTCCCTCTCTGAAGGTCTGAAATCCTGAGGGTGATCTCGCCGTTCGGCATCACGCCCGCCCCTTCGAGCGTCCGGCCCCCCGGAGACGTGTACCCAAGCTCGCTTATCGCGATCTCTCCCCCGCCTTTCACCTTTCGGAACCTCGCGATCCCGAGCAGGCACCCGCAGCTTTGCCTCCCGATGACGATGGCCCTCCCGTTCTCCTGCAACACTCCCGAGAACATCTCCGAGCCGCTCCCCGACGCTTCGTTAATGAGGATCACGACCGAGCCGTTATACGCCCTCTCGTCGTCTTTGCCGGTGAAGAGGTCGAGGCTTTTTCCCGAACGCGTGAGGAACCTGCCGAAGGGCACGCGCGCGTTGAAGAAGTAGCCCGCGATCTTAAGGACCTCGTTTACTTCGCCTCCGGGATTCCCGCGCAGGTCCACGATCAATCCGGGCGTGTCGCTCAATTGCCTCAAAGCATTCCTGAATTCCTTGTGGATCGGCGACTTCCAAAGGTTGAGTTTTATGTAGCCGTACCCCGAGGGCAGCCTCCGGGAAGTCACCCTCGCCCCGTCGGAGACCACGCGGCGCATGAGCTCGACGTTTAAGGCCCTGCCGTCCGCCGTCCTGAGGCCCAGTCGCAGGGGCGTATCCGCCTCCCCGTCGATCACCCTCCGGTAGGTGCGTAGCCGCACGGCCCTGTCCGAAGACGAGCCGCCGATCTTCGTCCTCGTGTCTCGCAGGATGTCGGAGATCGGGGAGCCGTTGATCGTCTCTACGATCATCCCGGCCTCGACGCCCGCCTTCGCGGCTTCGGACATGGGGTCGATGCCGGTGATGACGGGCTGCCCCTCGACTTCGAAGAGGGTGATCCCGGCGCTCACGGCCTGGAGCTGCTCGCGCTCCTTCCTCTCGCGCGGAGTATGAAAGCGAGTGTGGGCGTCTTTCAGCTCCCCGACCATCTGCTTCAAGAGGCGGTAGAAGTCCTCGTCGCTCCCCTTGCCGCTCACCATCGGGCGAAACTTCTCCCGCACGGCCTTCCAGTTGACGCCGTTGAAGCCGGGGTCGTAATACTTCTCGTCGATCTCGGACCAGACCTCTTCGAAGACTTCCAGACGGTCTTCGAGCGAGAGCGAGTCCGGCGCGCGGTACGCGCCTCGGGCGACGCCTGCGGCGCTCGCCCCGTTCACCGCGCCGCCCGACGCGGGGGAGAGGGCCAGAGCGATTAAGATCGAGAGTGAGATGAACCGATGCAACCGGGAGCCATGAACTGTTCTCAAAACCTATACCCCTTCGACTTGATTAACGAGTGAGAGTCTAACCTGACCTGACACACCTTCGGGCCTTACCCGTCAACTATACCAAATCTCTCTTTTCACTTTCCATTACGAATAATGTAACTGCCGGGAGGCCCGTCAGGTTTCTAATTTTTTTGTGATGATCGCGAGCACCGCCCCGTACCACGCCCCGCCGCGCCCGACGGGCAAACGTGTAGTTGACGCGGGCAGATTACGATTGATACCTTTTATGATTAAACAAGCCGAACATTTCGAGAAAGGAAAGACCCATGCTTCCGCCATTTAAAAACGAGCCGTTCACCGATTTTTCGAGCGAGCAGAATGCCGCCCTGTTCCGCGAGGCCCTGTCGAACGTCGAGTCCCAGCTGGGGCGCGAGTACCCGCTCATCATTGGGGGCGAACGATACACGACCGGAGACCTTCTCACGTCGCCCAACCCTTCGAATTATGACGAAGTCGTCGGGCAGGTCCACAAGGCGACGGTCGACCTGGCCGACAAAGCCATCGAGGAGGCCACGGCCGCTTTCAAAGAGTGGAAGAACGTGGACCCCGTCGTGCGCGCCCGCTACCTGCTCAACGTCGCGTCGATCATGAGGAAGCGCAAGGCGGAGCTCTCGGCCTGGGTCGTGCTCGAAGTCGGGAAGTCGTGGGCCGAGGCCGACGGGGACGTGGCCGAGGCCATCGACTTCGCGGAGTTCTACGCGCGCGAGATGATCCGCTACAGCCGCGAGCAGCCCCTCACCCCGCTCGAAGGCGAGGAGAACGAGCTTCACTACATACCTCTCGGGGTCGGGGTCGTCATACCCCCCTGGAACTTCCCCCTGGCGATCATGGCGGGGATGACGCTCGCCTCGGTCGTCACCGGCAACACCGTCATACTCAAGCCGTCGAGCGACAGCCCCATAATCGCGGCCAAATTCATGGAGATTCTCGAAGAGGCGTCGCTCCCGCCCGGAGTCGTCAACTTCCTGCCCGGCAGCGGCGGCCGCATCGGGGACTACCTCGTGGGCAACGCCCGGACCCGGTTCATCGCCTTCACCGGCTCGAAGGAGGTCGGCCTCCACATCAATGAGCTCGCCGCCAAGACGGCCGAGGGCCAGCTATGGATCAAGCGCGTCGTGGCCGAGATGGGCGGAAAGGACACGATCATCATAGACGAGACGGCCGACATCGAGGCCGCGGTCGAAGGCGCGGTCGTCTCGGCCTTCGGCTTCTCCGGGCAGAAGTGCTCGGCCTGCTCGCGCCTCGTCGTCGTAGACCCGGTCTACGACGAGGTGATGGAGAGGGTCGCGAGCCGGACCGCGAAGATCAAGGTCGGCCCGGTCAAAGATCAGGGCAATTGGATGGGGCCGGTCGCGAGCAAGAGCGCGTACGAATCGATCCTCAATTACATCCAGGTCGGGAAGGGCGAGGGGACCGTCATCACCGGGGGCGACCGCCTCGAAGCGCACAACGGGGGCTGGTTCATTCAGCCCACGGTCATCGGGGAGGTGGACCCGATGGCGCGAATCTCGCAAGAGGAGATATTCGGCCCCGTTCTAGCTACGTTCCGCGCGAAAGACTTCGACTCAGCGCTCGACATAGCCAACAACACGCAGTTCGGGCTCACGGGCGCGCTCTATTCGGGCGACCGGAAGAGGCTGGAACAGGCGCGCAGGGATTTTCACGTGGGTAATCTGTACCTGAATCGCAAATGCACCGGGGCTCTGGTCGATGTCCACCCGTTCGGAGGCTTCAACATGTCCGGCACGGATTCGAAGGCCGGCGGGCGCGATTACCTCCTGCTCTTCATGCAGGGGAAATCGGTCTCGGAAAAATTATAGGTCCGCCGACGCTCCCGGCCGGAGGCCGCGAACGGTCATGACTATTCGCGGCCTCCGCCGGTCAACTCGGCCTCATCAGCTCAGGCTCCTGGAATACTAATATGTTTAAATCGGTGGTCGCATTCATTATGGCTCTCGCCCTGGCCGGGCCGGGCCTCGGACGGCAGGCAACGCCCGGCGGGAATCAGGCCGGGCAGAAATCACCACAGGCCGCCGCGCCTCGGGCTCCCGCCGGGGGAGGCGTTCAGGGGTTCATCCCGCCCGGAGACGTGAACGTGCGCATAGGCCCGGACGTCAGGACCTTCGTAGTCATGGCGGCGATAAATGTCGCGGGCTTCGACTACGAGCCGAATGGCCTGCCGCTCTCGCCCGCCCGCGCGGAGCTGCGGAAGGACCTGTCGGACCTCGACCCGAAGCTGAAAGAGCAGCTGGCGGCCTACTACAAATCGCACCGGCGCGAGGGCGTCGATGAGGCGGCGGACGCCGCGCGCTATTCCGCGCTCAGCCTGTTGATGACCGCCCCTCCCGCCTTTTCGATCTACGAGCGGGGGGACAACGTCGTGCCTCAGGACCTCCGGCCCCTGATGGACTTCGTCCCTCTGGTCCGCGAGTTCTACGTCAAGAGCCGGATAAAGGAGCTTGTCCCCAAGTACATGTCCGTCGGCGAGCGGTACGCCTCCCTGTACCGGCAGCCCATCGGCGAGGAGGTCTTCTCGACCCTCGATTATTTGCACACCAACCCCGACACGGTGATAAACCTTAAGCCGCTGGTCGTGACCGGCGCGAGCGGCAAGGGAGACAATAAGCAGGTCAAGCAGCAGATCGTCGCGCGCACGCGCACGCGGCAGGTCTTCGTGGTCCCCGACCCGCTCGGCGCTCTCGGGAGCTCGGCGGTCCGCGACGACCTGCTGAATCAGAAAGACGAGCTGCTGGCGAGAAGGGTGGGTGACGACTACATCGTGCTTATCGGGCCATCTTATACTCCCAACGTCGAAGCCTTCCGCCGGGCGATGATCCGGTTCGCCATCGACCCTCTGATCGAGCGCCACCTGAAGGCCTCGCTCGAATACAAAGACCCTCTGTTGAAACTCGTCTCCGGCGTGCCGACCGCGTCGAAGCAGTATGGGTCGAGCGTCTACCTCGTGCTCCGCGAGTCCCTGGCCGAGGCGGTGGAGGCGAGGATCAAGCGGATTCAGCCGAACTCCGCCTACACCGAAGAGGACGCGGTGTTCGACCTGTCGCAGGCGTACCTCAAGGGCGCGGTCCTCGCATTCCATTTCTACGAGATGCTCACGGGCGCGGAGAAGGTGGGCATAAGCATCGAGGACACCTTCGACCACATGCTCGCCACTTCGAAATTCGACCGCGAGGCCGCGAGGCCGAAGGAGTTCGAGCGGGTCGTGGCGAAAGTGTCGGCGGCCCGGAAGGCGAACTCTGCCAGGGCCGTGAACGCGCCCGCCGCGGGCTCCGCGGGATTCGCCGAGCGTGTCGTCCTGTCCGACGACCTGATCCGGGAGAAGAGGTACTCCGAGGCGAAGGCGGTACTGGAAAGGGTGCTCGCCGAAGAGCCCAACAACGCGAGGGCCATCTACGGCATGGCCAGGATCGTCAACCAGATGCCCTCGGAGGTCGAGGCCGACCCGAAGGCCGACGAGGACTCGAAGATCCAGGCGCAGCACGACAGGTTCAAAGAGGCGTTGAAGCTCTACCGCAAGGCGATTGACGCGGCCTCGAAAGACTCCGAGCTGTGGCTGATTCAATGGAGCCACGTGCTGATCGGGCGCATCCTCGATTTTCAGGAGTTCCGGGCCGACGCGATCCAGGAGTACGAGAAGGCTCTGGCCCTGGGGGTGGTCCCGAACGGCGCTTACAACGAGGCGAGGGAAGGGAAGCTGAAGCCCTACGGCCAGCAGTGATAACGAAAAGTTCGCGGGGGGGGATTCGCATTAAACGGTGGTAACTTCCCGGCGCGAGTCCCCTTCGGCGCCGGGCGGGTTTAGGATAAGTCTTGACGCCTTTTTGAACGGCGGTTATTATCGTCGCGATACAGAGCTGGACAACAGCCGACAGTTACCCGCTCCGCTTTAAAATACATCCTCACGCGCGAACCGGTAATCATAAGAGGAGATTCATATGTCTGTCAGCCTACAAGAGAATGTTCAAGAGGATGTTCAGGTCATCGCGGGTGATAAGCTCGTGCTGAGAGTGAGCGCGCACGACCCCTCGGGCATTCGCAAGATATTCGTCCAGTGCTATCAATTCTCAATGGCCAGCTCGAACAAGATCAAGCTCGCGGTCGGGGAGACCGTTGTGCCCGAAGCCGAGATGTACTCAAGGAAGGTCTTCGAGATTTCCGTACAGATCCCCGAGAACGCGGCCCTCGGGAAATGGGGGGTTCAGCAGATACAGTTCACCAACGGCCGCGGCTACAAGACCTCGTTCTACAGAGGCCAGGGCAAGTGCGACAACATCGTCTTCGACGTGGTGCCGCCCCCGACGAAAGAGGAGGAGCTTTTGCAGTTCAACAGCGTTGAGATAGCTTCTCACGACCCCCGCGCGTAAGCCGGGTCGCGGGCACACGGCCTTCACTCTCAGCACCCCGAGATTAAAACTGGTGCGGTTACTTTGACCCCGTTCGCCCTTCGGGCGATGCGGTGGCGCGCCCGCGCTCCCAAGCCCCTCAGGGGGCTTTCACTTCGCTCTTGTCTTTGTTGTGATAGGCCCGGAGCAGTTCGTGAGCCGCCCTGATAGGCACTCCGAAATTCGAGCCCCCGAAGCTCTGGCTGCCGTCCAGGGTCGTTAGTATCGCCGAGTTGATCGCTATGACGGTTCCGTCGCGGTCAATCATCGGGCTGCCCGACCCGCCTTCGGTGGTCTGGGCGCTGTGAACGATCCGCCCAGGGAGCGCGTCGCTGATCGTGCCCGTGGTCGTCAGAGGGCGGATGAGCCCGCGCTTTGCGAGGGCGGCGGCCACGCCTTCCGCCGATTGGCCCGCCTGCTTCAGTATCTCGCGCTGTTCGCTCTCGTCGACCCGCTGAATCAGCCCATCGACTCCCGTCGGGTAGCCGAGCAGGACGATGGGCTGCCCGATGATCGAGCGGGGGTCGTCCGTGCTCAGAGGGAGCACCGGCAGGGCCGCGTCCCCCTGATCGAATTTGCAGAGCGCCACGTCGAAGCGGTCCGATGCGCTCAGCTCTTTCAGAGGGAAGGGCGTTTGGATCGAGGGGAAGAAGACCTGAAAGACCTCGAACCTCGGCCGGAACCCGTTGCCCTGTTGCATTATGATCTGCGCGCGCTGGTCGCTCTCCCAGGGCTTCATCACGTGCTTGTTGGTCGCTATTACGCCTTCTTCTATCAGGAAGCCCGTGCCCGTGTAGTCGATCTGCACGGGGGGGCCGAGGCCATCGACCGAAGCGAGCAGGTTGCCGTTGCGGTCTATCGGCTCCTCGTTGGCATCATCCACCGTCTCGTACCTGAGCACGCGCCCGGTCCCGCGCTCGACGAACGTGTAGCTGCCGACTACGAGGCAGACGCCGGGGCTGTACAGTTCGGCGATCTTCTGCGTGAAGACACGGTTCTGCTCGCTCACCTCGCGGAGGCGGTTGATCTCCTCCTGCTGCTTCTGAATTATCTCCTGGTCCCCCTGCCTGCGCGACTGCTCCGCCTGCGTCTGCGTGCGCAGGTTGCTGATCTCGCTGCTCGTCCTGTGCAGGAAGAGGATGGTGAAGTAGAGCAGGGCCGCGAAAACGGTGGCGAGGAAGAGGGCGGAGAAGACCGCGAAGAGCTTGGCCTTCCGCGGGATTTCGGCCCACAGGCTGGCCGACAGCTCTTTGACGAACAGGGTCGCCGTCAGGGGGTGAACAGGCTGCCCCTGAACGTGGTTGACTTCTTTCTGGGACCGGCGCGCGATGGAGGCCGAAGAGAAATTTTCGGGCATCACCTGAAAAAGTACGCTCGCGCTCGAAAGGCCGTGCCCGATGTGAATCGTGTCCCCGTCGTTGAGCGGGTAGCCGGCGGACGTGCGGTCCGGGGGCAACTCCTCGCCGTTTATGCGGATTTCGAGGTGGTCCATGCCGTCGCGCGGGGACAGGTGGAATACCCCGTCGTCGTCGTAGACATCGGCGATGACGCCGTCGGGAAGGACTCCCCCTTCTTCCGGCACTATCGTAAAGTCGCTCGACTCCGACGCGCCTATCGACACCGATTTTTGAGTGAATATTCTCGTCTTACCTTTTTCCGAACCGCTAAGGTAGACGAACATCAATCTGCTCATGCCCTAAAATCCCCTGTGAACCCACATCTCTCAGCGATTAGTGCCAGAAATGTACGCGAAAAATCGAGAGCCTGATCGTTCGGGGAATGCTAAGGACCGGGCAGGCGGCTGTCAAGCTCGCTTGAAAATAAGGCCATTTATATTATGGCCCCCCGCCCGCCGCGCCGGGCGGGCAAGGTGTGCTGGCGGGGATCGCCCGAAGCGCTTAGGAAGCATACGGGCGGCGGAATTATCGACCGGCGGATGGGACGCGCCCTTAACCTTTGACCCCGTACACCATCTGCTCGAACCCTTCGAGGTTCCTGAAGGTGTAGCCGTGTCCCGCGAGAATCTCTTTCACCCCGCGCTCGAGCTCGTCGCTGTGAGTCGAGATCAAGCAGGTCGGCGCGGACGCGCCGCTCAGCAGCTCGCGCGCGCCCTTCAGCGCGTCGACCTCCGCGCCCTCGATGTCCATCTTGATCAGAGCCGGGCGAGGGTTGTTTTTTACGAACAGGTCGAGCGTCACGGCCGCGACTTTGATCATCTGCCCATTATTTTTAAGGTGAGGGACGTTGTGTTCGCTCAGGTGGGAGTTCGCATTCACTTCGTCTATCACAAAGCTGAAGGAGCCGGGCGTGCCTGAGACCGCGAGGCGTTCGACCTGGCACCTCTCCTTGAAGCCGTTCAGGGCTATCTGCTCTTTCACGGTCTCGGCGTTTTTCGGGACCGGGTCGAAGGCTATCACTCTCCCGGCGGGCCCCACGGCCTTCGAAGCGATGAGGGAGTAGTAGCCGGCGTTCGCGCCTATGTCATAGAAAACGTCTCCGGGCGAGATGAGCGAGACGATAAGATTCGCCACGTGCGGCTCGTACAGGCCCATGGCCATCCAGGTCTGGTAGTCGTCGTAGTGACGCCAGAGGAGCCCCGCGCCGGGCCCGCGCTTGATTGTCACGGTCGCGCCATTACGGTACAACACGCGCGTCGCGGCCTTGTAGGCGGCGTGCGCTCCGGGAAGCTGATTGATCTTACGGACCTTCTCCCACAGGAATGCGGCTGCTGACATAAAACCTCTTGTGCGTTGGGAGGCCAATAACCGGAGTGGGGGACAGTTGAACGCGAGTGTTGTAACCTTTCTAGCTGGGGATCGCAAGAGTAATTTTCTTAACTCGGACATCTTTTATCGGAGTCGATCTTTTTGCCGAATATATTCACCGCCCATCGCGCGCTTCCGCCCCCACGTCGCGCCCGTTTTTCGGGCTTCGGGGGCCGCTTCAGGGCAAGCCCGCGCTCCGCTCGCGTTCAATAAGAGTCGGCCCTGCCGGTGCGGGGTCGGCCGTAAATTTGTTAGAGTTAATCCGGCATGCTAGCATTGCGGCGACGCGGGGCAATCGATCCGAGTCCATTCGAAAGGGGCAGAACGGCCTTGTTGAATCTCAAGCGACTACTTTACATGACCTGTTTCATCTCACTCGCTCTGGTATTACAAATGTCCATGCCGGGCGCGCCCTCCGACGCCTCCGCCGGTGACGAGAAGAAGAAGGATAATAAAAAGAAGGTAGAGCCCTTCACCATAAAGAAGGTCACGCAGGGCATGGGTTTATACGCGATAGAGGACACCGCGCCCGACGGCAAGCACGCCGTTCTGCTCGCGAGCAGGCCCGAGCAAGCGCCGAACCTGTACCTGATCAACCTGGCGAGCTTCTCGATCCTCCCTCCCCTCACCGATTTCAAATGGGGCGCGGCCAGCCCGTCCTGGTCGCCCGACGGATGGCTGATAGCCTTCTCCGGGTTCGCGGGCAGCTCAAACTTCGCGGACATCTACACGATTGACTTGAAGACGAGCCGCAAGCGCCAGCTCACGGAGAATAATTTCAACGACAAGGACCCCGTCTTCACCCCCGACGGGAAGCGGGTTCTTTACACAACGGACGAGAGCCCGCTGCCTGACGCGGCCTTCGGCGTCCTGCACATCGCCGCCGTTCCGGTCGGCGGCGGCAAGTCCGAGTATTTCACCGAGGACGAGTGCTCGTCGATACAGCCGGGCATTTCGCCCGATGGCAAGGGCGTGCTTCTCGTAAAGATAGATGAAGACTCAGGACGCCATTCGCTCTGGCAATATGGGTTGGACGGCAAGCCGGTCGCAAGCCTCTCCGGGAGGACCTTCGCCCGCATCCACCGGTACATCCCGAATTCCGCGGCGAACATAATCGTGATCTGGGGGCAGGAAGAACCCGAGCAGCAGGACGGCATTTTCATACTGGATATGAAAACGGGCCAGATCAAGCCTCTGCCCGACCCCGACGCACCCAAGTCCAACCCGGCCCTCTCGCCCTCGGGGTCTTTGATCGCCTACACGTCTCCGACGGAGACGGGCAGGCAACTCTTCCTTTACAACGTGGCGTCGGGGGAGATTCGGCAGCTGACCGTCAAGGGAGGCAGCACCTTTTCCCCGGCATTCAGGAACAACGAACAGGTACTCTTCGGGGCGGACTGGGAGAAAGAGCCGGAACTTTTCCTCGTCGATCTCGCTTCCCCCATACCCGAGAGGAAGTGAGTCAGGGGTCAGCGGTCAGGGGCCGGAGGCCAGGGCTGCTGCCCGAGATTTCTATTCACTCGAAAGTAATTCGTAAAGTGGGTCTCAAATCATTAACGGTAGCCGTGGCTTCCGTTCCAGCCCTTGCCCCTGACCCCTGCCGCTCATTTCTTCCTGTTCCTGATCTCCTGAGCTTTCTGGTAGGCGCGGTTGGCTTCATCCCTCTGGCCGAGGCTGTAGAGCGCGTGGCCGAGTTTCGTGTGGAGCGTGTCGTCTTCCGGCCTGATCTCAGCTGCTTTCCTGAAGGCGTCGATGGCCTGCTGCCACTTCTCCCTACCGAAGTATTCGTCCCCGAGGGCCTGAAGTGTCGCGGCGTTCTGCGAGTCAAGCGACGCGGCCCGCTCAAGCGTTTCGAGTGCGGCGTCGTTCTTCTCGTGCCGGTAAACCATCGCGAGATTGATGAGAGGCGTGGCCCAATCGGGCTTCAATTCGGCCGCGCGCTTGAATGCGCGCTCAGCCCTGAACGAGTCCAGCCTTCCGAAATATATCAGGCCGAGGGTGTTTTCGAGGAAGGCGGAACGCTCGCCCTGAACCTGCGACAGAGACCGCTCGGCTTCTTCGAAGAATTGCAGGGCCAGGAGCGCCTGTGCCGCGCTCAGCTTTTCAAGGTCGGCTAAGGTCGGGTCGCCGGGCGAAAGGGCGCGCGCCCGCGAAAACATCTGCCCGGCTCGCTTGAACTCATCCACCTTCTCGGAGATGTTGTCGGCCGTGATGTCGCCCGCGACTATTGCGCGGCCCGATTCATGCAGAGCAGCCGCAAGCATCGGCTTAAGCCTCCCCGCCTCAGAAGAGCCGGGCTGTTCCTGCGCGAGCTTCTGGTAAAGCTCCCACGCGCTGCCGCCCCTCGGCTCGATCAGCCTGTTGGAAGAGATGGCCGCCTCGACCTGTAATGAGAGGGGGGATGGGGCGGCGGTCGCCTCCATTTTCGGGAGGCTCGCGGTCACGGGCTCGACGCGACTCCTGACCGGAGCCGGGGCCACCGCGGAAGTGACGGGCGGCGAGGGAGCCGGCTTCGGGGGAGGCGGAGAGGGAATTGACGCTTCCGGTTTCGCGGGCTCAGGGTTGGCCTTGGCGATCAGATCATCTTTATTCCGCGCCTCTTTATTCTGTGCTACCTGAGTTGCCGCCTCTGACGTGGAGCTTGAAGCCGCTTCATTCTGTGATGGCCTCGCGGGGGCGGCATTAACTCCTGCCTGTTCTTTCGAAGGATTTCCCGCAGGCGCTTGCCGAGGGGCTTCCGGCTCAGGCCGCTTCTGAGTATTTGCCAGAGCCTTTTCGGGCGCGGGCCGATTGGTGATGGGCTTCGGCGTGCTGGCGGGCGCGGCCGTCTCTGGCTTAGGGTCCGCCTTGGGTTTGGAGTCTGCGACGGTCGGGGACTCGGAGAGGGCGGGCGGCTTGGTGTTTGAAGAGTCTGCGGGTTTCACTTCAGCGACTGCGATCTTTGTCGCCGGCTGAGCGGACTGGGCGGGCGCGGGCGCGCGCGCGGCTCTGGCCAGCACGGTGTCGGAGGGCAAAGCGCCCGCTCTCCACGGATGCTGCTTATCCGATGTCTCCTGCGCGACTCTGGCGGACACATGGTCGAAGGCTTCGCCCGCGCTTACAAGAGAGTCCTGATTCGCGTCGGCGCTCCCGGACAGGGCGTCGATGAGGACCTTTGTGAAGATGCCCTGTCCGCCCCATGCCCTCCCTTCGCGAGCGAACTCTCCCGGCCCGCTCCCGAGAATGGCGGATATGCCTTCTCTGGCGGAGGCAAGCTGCTCGAATGCCTGAGTAAAGACCGCCGTGCCCGCGGCCCTCTCGTCGTCGGGGAAGAGGTCGCGCCGGATCGGGTCCGCTATCAAAAGCACTCTTCGGGCGCGCACGCGGCCTTCGAGCGCTTTCCTCACGTCGCTGATCGACAGGGCGGTCCCGTAAGGGTTCGCCGTGTCAGAGTCGTACGCGAGCAGGTACGCCTCCCTGAAATCCCGCTCGGCCAGCCCGTGCCCGGAAAAGAATATGTATACCGTGTCCTGTTCGGAGGCGGACCGGGCGAGCCAGTTGCCTATTGCGGATTTGATCGAAGCAATCGTCGCGTCGGGGCCGACCAGAAGCCGGATGTTCGAGGGGCTCGCCCCCCCCTTTTTCAAGCTCTCCGCGAAGGCCATCGCGTCGCCGTCCGCGAACTGAAGCTGCTGGCCCCCCGGCAACTTCGAGTACTTGGACACGCCTATCACCACGGCCCAGGTCTTCGCGGCCTGTTCCTGCCGCCCCCGCGCCAGCGCCGTGCCGGAAAAGAACGGGCACGCGAGCGCGAAGATGGATGCCAGCGCAAGGAGCTTGAGTCTCATTCGGAAAGCCTTTTCTAATAAAGATGAAGGAGGGCGCGACCTGCTACCCGAAGTAGCTGATTGCGCCCTCGTTACTTCAACAGGGAATTCTTGCGGTCCTCGCGGCCTTACCCTTCGCCGGGCGTGGCTCCCGGCTTAACCCTCACTCTTCGACGAGTCGGATTTTTTACCATAGCTTGCAATCGCGTCCGCTTCGTTGTCGTGGGTTTCAAAGACCGTCAGGAGTTTCGTTATCATCAGCAGGTCCTGAATCTTCTTCGTGAGGTTGAGAAGCTTCAGCTCGCCGCCGTTATTGTTCGTGGTGGTATAGGAGCTGACCAGCTCTCCGATACCGGAGCTGTCGACGTAAGAGACATCGCCGAGGTTAAGTAAAATCTTCTTCTTGCCCTCCTCAAGAAGTTTCCGCACCGCCTCTCTGAGCTGGACGCTGCCGTCGCCTATAGTGATCCTGCCTGACAGATCGAGTACCGTGACATCGCCTGCAGAGCGTTCTTTGATATTAAGCTGAGCCATCCTACTTCTCCTTTATCCTTAAGTACTTTATTCTTGCTCCGTGGATGAGTGCATCTTCTTGGTGAGGCAGACGACGCTGCCCCCCTCCGGGTGAATCGAGTAATCTACCGAGTCCATAAATGTCCGCATGTAAAATATCCCACGCCCATTCGGGTTCAAAAGGTTCTCAGGTTCGAGAGGGTCGGGTGTCATCGAGGGGTCGAACCCCTCCCCGCGATCCCTGACGTAGATGGTGAGCTTGTCCCCGTCGACGATGAATTTTATATCGACCTGCTTGTCTTCGGCATGCCGGTTCCCGTGCGTGATCGCGTTTATCACCGCCTCGTGGATGGCAAGCTCTATCCAGCTTGCGTCATCTTCGGTGAAGCCCATCTTGGCCGTAAGGCTTCTGGTCACGGAGCCGACCATGTCTACGAACTCAAGCTTGCTGTCTATTGAAAGCTCGATGGTCTCAGTCATCGGCAAGCGGGATGCCCATTCCTCCTAACCTGCAGTGCCTTGATACATTGTGCAAAATCAAAAGCCAGGTAGTCACAAGGCGTGACATTGTGTAACATGCCCGAAGTTGCGATGTCAAGATCAATACGAATCAACGGGCACGGCTCTCTGAGGGGCGCGATCAACGTCCCCGGAGACAAATCTATCTCGCACAGGGTGGCGATGATTGCGTCGGTCGCGGCGGGTACCTCCCGCGTCGAAGGGTTCGCCAGCAGCGCCGATTGCTGGTCCACGGTCGAATGCGTCCGGCGGCTCGGGGTCTCCGTCGAGGAGCACCCGGGCGCGCTCCTGATCCACGGGCGCGGGCTTTACGGGTACGGCCCCGCGTCGATCCCGCCGGCGCTCGACGCGGGCAATTCCGGCTCAACCATGAGGATGATGAGCGGCCTGCTCGCGGCCCAGAGGTTCACTTCCCGCATCGACGGGGACGACAGCCTGCGCCGGAGGCCGATGGGCAGAATCATCGAGCCGCTGACTAAGATGGGCTCTATCATCTCAGCCAGGGAAGGCCGCTTCGCCCCCCTGGAGATTCAGGGGCGGCCCTTGAAGGCCATCGATTACGCGAGCCCGGTCGCGAGCGCGCAGGTCAAGACGTGCGTGCTGCTGGCGGGCCTGTACGCCGACGGAATCACGACCTTTGTCGAGCCCTTCACCTCGCGGAATCACTCGGAACTGATGCTCCGGGAGTTCGGCGCGCGGCTGGTCTCTTCCGAATCGGAGGGCGGGCCTCGACTGAGCATCGAAGGCGGGGCGGAGTTGCGCCCGGTCGATTACCGCGTGCCGGGGGACATCTCTTCCGCGGCCTTCTTCATAGCCGCCGCGACCCTCCTGCCCGGATCCGACCTCGTGATTCGCCGCGTCTGCCTGAACCCGTCGCGCACGGCCTTCATCGACGTTTTGAACGGCCTCGGGGCGAGGGTAACTATACAGAACATGAGAACCATGCACGGAGAGGTGGCGGGCGACCTGCGAGTCGAGTCGGCCGCGCTCAGAGCCGAACCCGGGGGCACAACCCTCTCGGGAAGCATTATCGCGAACATAATCGACGAGGTCCCCGTCCTCGCGGTGATCGGGACTCAAATCGAGGGGCGTTTTGAAATCAGAGACGCCCGCGAGCTTCGCGTAAAGGAGAGCGACCGGATCAGGACTGCGGTCGATGCGGTCCGCGCGCTCGGGGGGGAGGTCGAAGAGTTCGACGATGGCTTCGCGATGGAAGGGCCGCAGAGTCTCAGGGGGGCGACGATTGAAACGAAAGGCGACCACCGGATAGCGATGGCCTTCTCGGTCGCCGGCCTGCTCGCCGGCGGCTCCACGGAAATACTCGACGCCGACTGCGCCTCGGTCTCTTTCCCGGAGTTCTACTCACTCCTCTCATCGTTAACCGGCGAAGGCGCAGTCGAGAGATGAGATCGTGACCGGGCAACTGATTTTTCTCACAGGCTTCATGGGGTCGGGGAAGACGACGGTGGGGCGCCTCCTCGCCGGCCTGTCGGGTTACGATTTTATCGACATCGACGAGTTGATCGTCGAGCGAGCCGGAAAACGGATCGCCGACATCTTCGCGGACCACGGCGAGGACGGATTCAGAAGGATCGAGCGCGAGGCGGTCGCCTCCCTGCGCGGCCTCACGCGAACGGTCGTCGCCCTCGGCGGGGGTACTTACACGTTCGCGGAGAATCGCGAGCGGATCAACCTGACCGGCAAGGCCGTGTGGCTCGATTGCCCTCTCGACCTGTGCCTCTCGCGGATCGCGTACGACGGCTCACGACCTCTGCTGCGCGACGCCGATTCGATCAAAGCGCTTTACGAACAGAGGCGGCACTCCTACGCCCTCGCCCATTACTCATTCGATGCCGGCGGCGAGCCGCCCGAGCAGATAGCCTCCGAGATAGCGTCGAAGCTCAGGCGCGACGGGGTACTGGATTAACGCATGCCGGACCGATGCTTGAAGCCGGGCTACTCGATCCTCTTCAGCTCGCACCGGGGCTCGACTAGGATAGTCTTAAAAGACGAGAGCCGGACCAGCCCAGGTTTTGCCTTCGGAGGCTTTGAGACAAACTTCCTCTCCGTATAATGCACGTTGGCTCTGGCTTCTCCCCGCGCGCGAGAGAAGAAGAGCGCGAGCGAGGCGGCTTCCCTGATCGATCTGTGCGGGACGGTTTCGCGCCTCGGGTTTCTCACTACCACGTGAGAGCCGGGGTAGTCCGCCGCGTGCATCCATATGTCCTGCGGCCGGGCCACGCGGAAAGTCAGGTGGTCGTTATCGTTGTCATTGCGCCCGACGATGATCTCGTAGCCGTCCGTCGACATGAACCGGCGGCCCGACTCTTTCTTCTCGCCCCTGCGCGGCTTCTTTACCGGGTCCGGTTGCGTGCGGCTCTTCCTGCCCAGGACTTCGTCTGCCTTGCCCGTGACTTCGGAGGCCGTCTCCGCCGTCGGGTCGGCTTCGAGCTGTGCCGACAGAGCTTCGAGCGGGTCGAGGGTTTGCCGGACCTCCCCCTCCCTCGATTCGATTGCCAGGAGGGCGCGGCGCGCCTTCTGGTACCGGCTGAAATAGGCCGTGGCGGCCTGTTGCAGGGAGTTGCCCTCGCCAAGCTCGATTTCGATCTCGGGCTGCTCGGGGTCGTAATAATCGACGACCCGCGCCGCCGAGCCCTCCAGACGGGCGGTCGCGAGGTTGGCAAGCAGGAGGTCTCCGAATCTTTTGAGCCTCTCCGGGTCTTCGAACCTGCGCCGGTCGGCTTCGATGGCTTTGATGATAGACCTGCGCTTTTTGATCTCGTCGGCGAGCGATCTCCTGACCCCGTTCAGCCGGTCCTGAAACTCCTTCGCCCTCGCGCGCGCCCCGTAGTACTCGTCCGAGGCATCCGACAGGGTCTCGAATTCATGGCGGCGCATCCCCTCCGCGACCGTCAGCTCGAAGTGCGAGTTGATGAGGTCGCTTCTCAGATTGACCGACCGCCTCCCGAAATCTTCGAGAGGGATTGCCGAGTAGATCAGAGGCACCGGGGTCTTTGAGAATAGGTCGTCGAGAAGGGAATTGAAGGCCGAGGCCGCGCCGCCCGAGCGACAGCGCGCGAGAAACTCCTTTTCGAGCATAGGCCCGAAACTGGACGACGGGCCGAAGAAGAGTTTGATGATTTCGAGCTTGATTATCTCGTCGTCGCCCGCCCCCGCTTCGAGCATCAACGATGGGCGCTCGTCTTCCGCGCCCTCCGCCGGGGCCGGGAATAAATCCCCGACTTCATACCGGCCGCGGTCCGCGAATCTCGCCTCGATGGTTCCCGCCGGGCCTGTGAGGTAAGCATTCGTGGACCGGCCCGTGAGGGCGAATATCAGGGCGGCTTTGAGGCGCTCGCCGGAGACATCGAACCGCTCGAACTCGATTCTTACGACCCGGTCCGCGCGATCTTTCGAGACCCCGATCAGTCTCGCCCCCGTTATCTTTTTCCGCACCTGAAGAAAGAAAAGGTTGGTCGCCGAAGGGTCCGCCGAATTGTCTCTGGGGTTCCGGCGGGAGAGGTAGAGCGCGGGGCCGGAAGGGTCGAGACTTGCGAGCAGGCTGCGCTCCCCCGGCAATCGGAAATCGAGGAACAGGTCCGAGCCGTGCAGGATGATCCTGGACAGAGACCTGTTCTCCAACTCGGGAGCGACCTCGCGCACGACGGCGGACAGGTAGAAATTCTCCATCCGGTTATATTACTGAAAGAAAGGTCGGCAGTGAAATTAGAGCGATTGATTCCGGAATCAATCGCTCTTTCAGGGGTTACTTAGAATGAAGAAGGCCGACGTAGACGACTGCCCGCCAACGGAGTCTCAGAAGTCTCGCACTACCTGCGTGCCTGAAATAAGATCCTGCAAGCCCCTGTGCTTCTTGTTGAACAGGGCCAGAACTATCCCGAGCGTTGCCACGGAGAAGATCGAGCCCGCGGCCCTCACGAGGGCCTTCTGCCCGGAGGGAGGCTCGAACGTGTACGCATCGACGATCCGGGTATTGCTCAGCATCATCCCGAACGTCTTCCCGCCGAGCAGGTGCGTGATCGAAAAGTAGAAGAGCGAGACCATCAGGCAGATGATGGCCGAAGCGGTCACGGTGCCGGTGCTGGCAAAACTGCCGTCCGCGATCTCCACGAGGCCGACGAAGGGCGCGCAGCTCAGGGTTATCACCAGCAGATCGACGGTCCAGATCACCGCGTGAATGAAGAGGGAAGGGCTCTCGTTCTTCGCGAACTCGGCGTTGAGCGCCTGATCGACTTTCCTGATCTCCGCGGCCAGGTAATCGACCGGCTCGATCTCGTCCAGAGGCCCGACGGAAGAGAAAGTCGCGTCCGTGTCATCTATTAAGGGGTGAGAAATCTCGACGGGAGCGGTCCGCACGGGCTCCGCGACCCTGGCGGTGGGCATCGAAGGCGCGGGCATTGATGCCGTGGGCATCGAGGGCGCGGCGGAAGGCACGGCCCTGGCCGCTCTGGGCGCGGGCTCGTCCTTCAACCGGGGCACGGGCGGAGGTGTGGTTCTGGGGGGCGGTTCTACCGTCGGTTCGAGGGCTCTGGCCGTGGCCTGCCTGTCGACCGGCACCGACCCTCGCGCGGGCTCGATGCGCGGGAGGGCGGCGCGGCTGGCCGTCTCGCTCGCGCGGCGGGCTCGGGTTAGAGCCGCCTCGACTATTTCGCTGCTGTCTCTGGAAACTGCTTTGCCGGACGGCTCGATGTCCGAGGCGGTTTCTGCCGCGTTGCCGAGGCGGAGGGAACGATTGCCGGATGAAGTAAAAGATGATGAATCTCTGGGAGAAAACTTTCGGTTTCTGGGGCCGCCCTCTACAGGCTGAGGGAGCGGCTGCGCGTCGCGAATCTCCGCCTGTGGCGGCGGCGGTAATTGATCGAACTCAAGGTCAGCGGCCGGCCCATCGACTTGCCGGCGCGCCCTCGCCTGGCGGACCTTTTCGTTCAGCTCGACCCTCCATGCAGGCAGGGCGGCTTCCTGCACGGGGCTCTCGACGCTCGCGCGCGTCTTTCTGGGGAACTCGATCAACCTGGACTGAGACGCCCTCTGCCCTCTTTTTGGCGTCGTATGACCGCATCGTGTACAACGTGTTATCGTGCTTGGGTAATCATGCCCGCATTCGTGACATTTCATTCTTGAAGCACCTCGAAGGTTAAGGGGCATCCTGGCGATTCGGGCCGGATAGTACCAGAATTTTTAGAGCCGGGTCAACCCAAATGTTGAGTGTGCAATGGATTTTAGCACAAGATGTGGGATCAATTTTGCTTTAAGGCTTCTGGAAGGCGGAAAGGAAAACTGAGCCCGGCCGGAGCCGGGCTCATAAAGTTAAAGGAAAGTAAAAGCGGAGAAGTTACTCTTTGGGGGCCGCGCGCCTGGAAGACGACGGGGCCGCCGGCTCGGTCTCCGAGGGCTCTTCGACCCTGCCCCCCGGCAGGCCGAGGGCCGTGCGGACTTCGGCCTCGATCCTCGAAGCGACATCGCGGTCAGTCTTGAGGAGGTTCTTCACGTTCTCCCGGCCCTGGCCGAGCCGCTCACCTTTGAAGCTGAACCACGCGCCGCTCTTGTCCACTATCTTGTTCTCGACGGCGAGGTCGAGCAGGTCGCCTTCCTTGGAAATACCTTCGCCGTACATGATGTCGAACTCGGCTTCCTTGAAAGGCGGCGCGACTTTATTCTTTACGACCTTGACCTTGGTCCGGTTGCCGACCACCGACTCCGCGTCCTTGATGGCGCTGGTCCGGCGAATCTCAAGCCTCAGGGATGAATAAAACTTGAGGGCCCGGCCCCCGGTCGTGGTCTCGGGGTTGCCGAACATGACCCCGATCTTCTCGCGGATCTGGTTAATGAAGATCAGGCAGGTGTTCGAGCGCGACACGACGGCCGTGAGCTTCCTGAGCGCCTGCGACATGAGGCGCGCCTGTAGGCCCGGCAGAGAGTCTCCCATGTCGCCGTCGAGCTCGGCCCTCGGGACCAGCGCCGCCACGGAGTCGATCACCAGCACGTCCACCCCGTTCGACCTGACCAGGGCCTCGCAGATTTCGAGCGCCTGTTCGCCGGAGTCGGGCTGGGAGATGAAGAGGTCATTCACGTTTACCCCGAGCTTTTGCGCGTACTGCGCATCCATCGCGTGCTCGGCGTCGATGTATGCGGCCACGCCCCCGGCCTTCTGGGCCTGGGCTGTGATGTGCAAGGCGAGCGTTGTTTTACCGCCCGATTCCGGTCCGTAAATCTCGACAATTCGGCCGCGCGGAACCCCGCCGATGCCAATCGCCGCGTCCAGGCTGAGGCAGGAGGTAGATATCGCGGGGATATCTATGACCTTCTTTTCGCCCAGGCGCATGATCGACCCTTTGCCGAACTGCTTTTCAATACCTGCAATCGCCATGTCGATGGCGCGATTCCGCTCAGTACGTTCGTCAGCCATAGTTATTAGTGGTGCATCCTTTCTCTTTAGGTGTGAATTAAGAAAGAGAATTATACCATGAGGGATAGGCCGGCTCGAAAGCGAATCTGGGCGGCCGGGCCGGAAGAAAAATTGGCACCGGACTCAGCCGGTGCCTTTGGCCCCTCAGGTTGTAATTGGCAAGCATCGTTGGGTGGGTAATGCTTTCAATGAAAAAAACATCTGCAAGCTCCGTTCCAGATGCGCGTTCTTCGCTTGGAGCGAAGCAAGTCGGCTTCAGGCTCGATTTAGAGCGGGCGCGCCGCGCGGTCGGGGTGGGCTTCCATTCAAGTATGTCTCTCGTTTGTATAGGCGTGAGACATCATAGTCCTCGCCGGAAATCGGGGATGAGATTCGGGAGAGCGGGCGTCCGGCGGGGAGAATTCGGCAGGTTCCGGCCCCCCGCAGACTGAACGGAAATCGACGCATCCGGGCAGGTGATTGAATCCATTCAGGACAAGTGGCTCGTATGGGAAAAGGCAACGGGTCGTTGGGGTCGAAAGCTTCGAAGCCGTGGCATGCGGGTTCAGAAGCCGCAGACGTTGCGGAGAGGCGTCAGGCAACCCGTTGGCATATTAGTTGCACAAATGCGGTATGAGAAATTGAAAGGCCTGTGACGGTCACGTTCTGATGCAAGGTAGCTGGCCGTCGAAGTTCTTGAAACAAACAATGGGGACTTGCGTTTGAGGGGTTAGTTGTCGCGCGTCACTCACCGGGCGATGGGCGGCATCAGAATTTCTAAGGATGAATAAACAAAGCCAAAAAGGCTTGTAGAGAAAAAGGGTGGAAGGAAATGGCAAAGAATATACAAACGCGAAATCAAGTTTCGAAATCGAGCCTGACGGCGCTTGACCCGAATGACCTGAAGGCCGTAGTCCGGGACGGGCTGGTCACGATGAATATGACGGAACGGGAGGACTTCATTCAGGCGCTTGAGACGGAGATGAGGCGCGCCAACCTCAACATGCGCGCGTACCTGATCCCGCTCGGCATCCCCGGAAGGAGCCCCGAGGACCTGACCCCGACGGAGGTCGGACACCTGATCCGGTTCCTGAAGATCAACGTGCCTCAGGCTTCATCGGCCGTCGAGCGGACCCTGTCCAGATACAGCGTCTTCAGCGAGAAGGCGGGTCATCCCGGAGACAGGCTGGCGGCATAATAATCACCGGCTTAATAACTATAATTCAAATGCCCGCGGCCCCCTGGATGGAGACCGCGGGCATTTCCAACCTCAGCCCGAGCCGCGCACGCGCCCCGCGCCCCGCCTAAATTTCGCCCGGCCTCCCGCCGAGTCTTCCTAAACGAAAGCGACCTGCTGTAGAATTCCCGTGCAATTAGAGGAAGGTAGAAGGGCTTCGCTGCACGACACAAAATGGGTAAAAGGATTCATACAGTCGCCGCGCTCGTTCTCGCGGCCTCGCTCTCTCTCTCAGCCTCGGCGCCGGCTTTCCCTTCACAAACGGGCGGGGGTAAATCCGGGCAGGAATCTCAACAGGCCGCCAGGGTACGGGAGATAGCGCGGCTCGTCGATTCAAGGGAGGCCGACGCGCTCGGCAAGATCAGCCAGGCGCTCTCCGACGAGAGCTGGTACGTGCGCGGGGAGGCGGCGCGCGCGCTCGGGAAGCTGGGCGACAGGGCGGCCGTCCCCCGGCTCCTGCCGTTGGTGCAGGACTCGAACTGGTACGTCAGGGATTCTTCCGTGCAGGCGTTGGGCGAGCTCGGCGCGCCAGAGACGGGCGCGGCCCTTTTGTCGCTCCTTGAGAGCCCGGACCCTTACGCGCGCGCGCAGGCGGCCGCCGGCCTCGGGAAATTAAAGCATGCCCCGGCGGTCGGGCTTCTCATTCGATCCCTCGGGGACGAGGAAGAGGCCGTGAGGCGCGCGTCTGCCGGGGCGCTGGGCGAGATCGGGAGTGATTCCGCCGTCGATCCTCTAGCGACTCTTTTGAAGGACGAAGACCCTTCCGTCCGCCGCGCGGCCGCCTCCGCTCTCGGCAAGATCGGAGACAGGCGGGCCGCGCCCCTCGTAGCGTCAGCCTTCGACGGCGAGGGCGAGGGCCGGTGGGAGATAGCCGCCGCCCTCTACCGCCTAGGCAATCGCGAGCGGCTCGGCCTGATCACCTCCGCGCTTAAGAGTGACTACCGCGACGTTCGCCTTGAGTCGCTCAAGGCCCTGCTCGATTTCGCTGACCCCGAATCGATTCCCGCTCTGACCGAGCTTGCGAAGGGTGCGCAAGAGAACGCCGGAAAGACCGGCGCTCCCGCGCTGCTCGAAGAGTCGTTCCAGACCCGGCTACTGCTGGCCCGGTCTCTTGTGAAGTTTAAGGGCGAGCCCGCGCACCGGCTCTTGATCGGCTTGCTGGACGACCCGGACCCGCAGGTCCGGGCTTCCGCCGTCGCCTCCGTCGCCGGTTGGAAAAGTCATGGGCCGGGCACGGATCAGGGGGCCGACGCGGCCGCTCTGATCGCCCTGCTCAAAACCGAAAAGTCGCCCCTCGTCATCGGCGCGATCAACGACGCCCTGGCCTCCTTCGACAGGGAGCGGACGGCGGACCTGCTGCTGGATGCGAAGACGGCGGACGGCAAGCTCAGCCCGAACGCCTTGCAGGCCCTATCGGCGATGAACATCACCGCCGATAACCTCATCGAGCAGTTGAAAGCCCCGGACCTCTCTTCGCGCATTCGCGCGGCCGACCGCCTGAGCCGTCTCGGGGACCAGAAGGCCGTCACGCCGCTCCTCGAAGTCCTCGGGTCGAATGCCGAGCCCGAGCTGCGGGTCAAAGCGGCCGAGTCCCTTGGGGCGATGAAGGACCGTCGCGCGGTGGACGCTCTGATCACGGCTTCGGCGTCGGGCGAGAAGGATTTGAAAGTCTCCGCGATAAACTCTCTCGGACTGATCGCGGACCCCGCGGCATCGGGCGCGCTCTTCGCGGCGGCCAGAGACGAGAGCCCGGCCGTGCGCGAGGCCGCCATTAGGTCGCTCGCGGCCCTCGGGATTTCGGTCGAGCGGTTGTCGTCCGACCTGTCCAACCCCAACTGGCAGGCCCGCGCCTCTGCGCTCGCGATGTTCGCCAGGCTGGGAGACATGCGCGCGGTCCCCCTGGCCATCTCGGCCCTGAAAGACGCGGACTACCGCGTGAGGGCTGAGTCGGCGCGCACTCTGGGAATCGTCGCGGACCCTCGCTCCATCGACCCGCTCATCAGGGCTCTGGGGGACCAGAGCGCGGAGGTGAGGGTCGAGGCGACCACCTCGCTCGGCCGCCTTAAGGACGCCCGCGCCGTCGCCCCGCTCACGGGGCTGCTCGCGGACAGGGATCCGCGCGTGAGCCTCGCCGCCGCCGAATCGCTCGCGAGGATGCGGGACCCGCGCGCGACCCGCGTGCTGGTCGATTCGCTTTCAGACCCGGACTGGCGAGTCCGCGCGCGGGCGGCGCGCGTGCTCTTTCGAGTGTCTTCCGAAGGCTTCATGGATGAGGCTATCTCGCCCCTCGCGTCGGCGCTTAAAGATAAGGACCCGGTCGTGAGGTTCTACGCGACCGAAGCGTTGAAGGCGGTCGGGCCGAAGGCCGTGACCCCTCTGGTCGGGCTTATGGGCTCAGACCGCGAAGTCGAGAGAGACAGGGCGGCCCGAATCCTGTGGCGCATCGGCACCCCCGCGGTCGAGCCCTTGCTCGGCCTGCTTCAGGGGAAGTCCGCTTCGCCCGAGATCCGCGCGAGCATAGCGCAGGTGCTCGGAATCATCGGGGACAGGCAGGCCATACCGCCCCTCATCTCTATGCTGAAGGACGAGCGTTATTTCGTCCGGCATCAGGCCGCGCTCGCGCTCGGGCGGATGGGCGAGCCCGCTCTCGTTCATCTGATCGAGATGTCCAACTCCTCCGCCCCATCCGCGAGGGAAGCGGCCATTGAGGCGCTCGGGGGGATCGATTCGGGCAAGTCCATAGAGCGGCTGGTCGCGGCCCTGGGCGATTCGAGCCCCGGCGTAAGGTCGGCGGCCGTGAAGGCTCTCGGAGAGTCGGGCAGCGCGCGGGCCGTCCCCGAGTTGATGGCTCTGTTGCGCGACGAGAACAGCACTCTGCGCGAGCAGGCGCGCTCGTCCCTCGCGAGGCTCGGCCCCATCGCCGTGCCGAGCCTCATCTCCGCGCTCAGGGACCCGAAGCCGAACGTCCGCAAAATGGCGGCGGAAGCTCTGGGGGAGACGGAATCGAAGGAGGCGGTCGCGCCCCTGATCGACCTCATAAGGACGGACGCCTCCGGCGCGCGGGGCGAGGCGATCCACGCGCTCGGGCGAATCGGCGACCCTGCGGCGATAGAGCCGATCATCATGACGATGCGGGGCGGGTCCGTCACCCTGCGAAAGAAGGCCATCGGCGCGCTGGGCCGTTTCAGGGACACCCGCTCGGTCGAGGCCCTTTCGTCCGCGCTCTCGGACCAGAACGAAGAGGTGCGGCAGCTAGCCGCGATGGGATTGGGAGAGGTCGGGGACGCCCGCGCGTTACAGCAGCTTGAGAAGCTCGCGGACTCGGACCCCAGTTCCGACGTGAGGAGCGCGGCCGTCAAAGCCGTCGAGACCATACGCGCCCGAGAGAAGTCCCGCGCCTCCGGGACCTCTCAGGAGAAGGCTTCGAACCGGCAATAGGGCGACGCGGGCGGGCCGTGCGAACGCCGCCGGTTGCGCTCCGGCAGCCTGATTTGTTTTAATCATTCAAGTCGAATCGAGAGGGCGAATCGTTAAGAACTCTGATGAAGAATCTTTTAATACTTTTTGTGATGATCCTGCTCCCGGCGGCGTTCGGCGCGTGCGGTAGGACGGCGAGTTCGACCGAAAGCGCTCTGCCTCCGCCCCCCGCCGGTGGCGCAGCCCCCGCGGGCACCCCCGCTCAGCCGGCGGGTGCCGAATCGAAGGGCCCCGCGGTCGCGCCGGTCGTACTTTCGGGCGTCTACACGATCAGCGAGGTCGAGGATAAAGGCGTGGTGAAGATGTGGCCCCCCGATAACAAGATCGAGTTCATATTTCACCCCGACGGCACTTACGCCAGAAGGTCGATGATCCGCGGCCGCGTCGACCATGCGGACACGGGGAAGTACCGTGTCGAGGGCGGCAAACAACTCGTGCTGTCCATCGTATCTTCAGACAACGTGGTGCAGAATCCGGCGAAAGAGATCAGGCACACGATAGACCTGTCCGCCGACGCCGAAACATTGAAGATGACCGCGAAAGACGGGAAGTCGGCATTATTCAGAAAGACCGGAGAAGCGCCGGGCAGTTGAAAAATCCTCACCGAACACCAGGAAGATTTTACACAAGGTGGAGCTTCAGTCGCGTTCAGGTTCGAGAGGCGAGGCCGGCCCGCGGCGATTTGTGATTTGGACTTTCCGGCGTTGCCCTCTTAGGTTATCATTGGCAATAGCCGCTACGGTCTCAGGTGTCGGAGGAGGTCGACGTAGCGGGAATCATCACATCAGTATGACCGGACTGGGGGAGAATTAGACATGCGCGCCTACGATAGTATAAAGGCGGAGCGAGGGCGCGAGGTTAATTTAGAGACGCCCGATTTCCTTGAGCAGGCCCGTCAAATGCTCTCCAGGAGTATCCCTGTCGAGATCCGAATGAGCGGCAGCAGCATGCGGCCGGCGATAGAGGATGGCGATGTCATCACCATCGAGCCTGTCACTGAAAACTCGGTCAGGCCCGGAGACGTGATCCTTTACCAGACACGTTACGACACGGCCGTCATCCACCGGGTCATTCGCATAGAGAAGTCGTCCTCGGACCGCACCGTCGTGACTCGCGGGGATGCCTCATCGCAAAACGACATCCCCGTTCCGCTGCACAGAGTGATCGGGCAGGTGAAGCTTGTCGAGCGCGCGGGCGAGCAGATCAAGATGGTCAGCCCGAAGTCTCCACTCACGCTGCGGTTGTTCGCCTTCCTGCACCGCCTCAGGTTCTGGTCGAACCGCTGACTTCCCGCCGGGGCTCACCCGGCTCTAATTAGCTGCGATCCTGCCGGCGATCAGGAGCGCGATTATCACGAGCCCGAGCACCACTCTGTAACCCACGAAGATGAAAGTCGTGTGCTTCTGAAGGTACCTCAGCAGGAACTCGATTGACAGGTAGCCCGAAATGGCGGCTACGAGAGTCGCGACCGCGAGCGTCCCCCAATCCGTCTGAACGGACTTTAAAGCTGTCGGGAGTTCGAGCAGGCCGCTCGCCGCGATGGCCGGGATCGATAAGAGGAAAGAGAAGCGGGCCGCGGTTTCGCGGGTCAGCCCCATGAACAAGCCTCCCGTGATCGTGCTGCCGGAGCGCGACGAGCCGGGGATGAGGGCGAATGTCTGTGCGACCCCGACCACGAGGGCGTCCCAGGCCGTCAGCTGCTTCATACCCCTTCGCTGCGCGCCCGTCACCTCCGCGACCGTGAGGACTATAGCTAGCCCGATCAGGCTGAAGGCGATCACCCAGAGGTTCTTCGTCAGAGACCCCTCGATTGTGTCTTTAAAGAGCAGGCCGATGATTCCCACAGGAACCGTGCCCAGGATCACGAACCACCCGAGCCTGGACTGGTACCGCGTCTCCGCCTCTACGGGGCGGCGCCCGACGAGGGCGAGGTTTGCGAGGATGAATGCGCGGGTGATCTGCAATATGTCCGCCCTGAAGTAGACGAGCACGGCCAGAAGAGTGCCGAGCTGAATGACGGCAATGAAGGCGGTCCACTCGTCGGGCCTCTGGGGGTCGATCACCCCGAGGAGCTTCCCCGCGATTGTTAAGTGTGCCGTGCTGCTTATCGGTATGAATTCCGTGAGCCCCTGCACTAGGCCGAGCAGGATGGCTTGCCACATCGACATTATTTAACCGGTCCCCTTGCCTGAGTCTGTTAAGGGCGAGATACTACAGACTGTCCGCCGCGACTGTCAACAAAGCCTGTCATAAAGCATCGAGGGATCGTGGATGACTAAAGACCGGAATACCGGGCCGAATGCCGGATTGAGCATCTTCCTGAAATACTGGGCCCTGTTCGCCCTGCTCGGGGGCTTTAACGTTTATCTGTACGTCAATCGGGGGAACATCCTGTTCCTGGTCGTGGCCCTCGTATGCGGGGCCGTCTTCGTAGGGTGGTTCTTTTTCTACCTCTACTACGTCCGCGGAAAAGGGTAGGGATAGAGGGGAGAATCTCGAACGGCCCGGTTGACAGTTCCTCGACCGATTGTTTAAGATTCACAGTCTTGACTTCAGGACTTGATAACCCACAGGAGTGGCCAGGTAGCTCAGCTGGTAGAGCAGCGGACTGAAAATCCGCGTGTCGGCGGTTCGATTCCGTCCCTGGCCACCAAAGAATCAATGATTTACAGCCGCTTCAATGCGGCTAAAATCATTTTGGGCCACATTCAGGGCCACAATCAATAGCTGGCGCTTACCATATAGAGCGGATAGATTAAGGTGAAATAATTTGAAGGTCTTTTAGATTGGGCTGGAGAATTTATATTGGTTTAGAGCATCTGTGCTAATCGCATTTCAAGTTGTGATGATTCCTCTTCTGTTAAGCCTGCCATTGCATAGAACAATTGATCAATTAAATCCTGGTAGGGTTGAGCCTTCGGATCGAGTGCTGAGCGTGCCGCGCGTGGAATATCTCCACGGTTTTCTTCAATGGAAATGATGCGGTTAACAGCCTCGATTATTACAGCGCGAATCGCTTGGCTAAAAGGTGGATTAATCAGTGCGGGTTGAAGGACTTCAAAGACGCTATTAATATCTCCATTCCTCAACTCTCTTAGCGCCATCTTTTGTAACCCTTGATCCGATGATTCAATACCTACAGCGAAGACCGGACAGGGCAGATTATATAGCTGATAATGGCTAACAGCGGCGTTTGTGCTTCCTAATCGAAAATACCAATCCGTTAATTTGCTATTGAGCAATCCTAACACAAACTTTAATGGGTGTTGTGATGTATGCTCTGGCAAATAGTTCACTTTATGATTGCAATACTCACCAGCGGGTATAAAGGCAGCAATAACTCGCCTGAAATTGTTCTGGGGACAACTTTCTTGTAAACCTATTCGGTCATATCTGTGATGAAAGGCTTTTGTTTCTTCGTCTTTGCCCCGAAGAAACTTTTCAACATTAAGCCATAAATCATCTCCTTGTGAAGCAGGTCGCAGCATGTACAAACAAATACTTGCGCCGCGTGTTACCAGCTTTCCTTCAGGGCCATCTAACAGATTTCCTCTGGTCCTTTCGTTCGTCTCGTTTACTTCTCCTTGAAAAAACTTTGTATATTGTCTAAGCCTAACTAACCGACCAGTATCCATTATTCTTGTGGCTAAGTCCCAATCTGTTTGCGAGCAACTTACCACAGTGAAATTAACCGGATCATATAGCGGGATTTCAGACGTTGATAATTCTAAGCTAGGAGAGCCAGGCTCAATTTCTCGGCCTGGATGAACGCGGGATATAAACCTTCGTGAATCGGCATCATTTGCTTTACTTTTAACTAAGAGAAATACAGCCGTAGATAGTTTGGCTTCTGGGAAGACTCTTCTATTAGGATTATCTTTTTGTGGGAATGCCTCTATGCCAGTAAAGTAGCCTATATCGAGAATCTGTTTGCGAATATCAGCGGCTTGATCATCACCTAGTACTGCCATAGGCGTAATAAGTCCCATATGCCCCCCTTCTGCCAATAAGTGAAGGGAGCGACAAATGAAGAGCTTATAAAGATTATTTTTGCCTCGCAGTGACGGCTCATAAATTGGCTCATAATCAATGAAAGCTCGTAAGGTTGATAAATCTCGGCCTGTCTCTGCCTCTGAGAGTACATCGTATGGGGGATTGCCTATTATTGCGTCAAACCCAGGATTAGTACGCCTGCCATTCTCATCAAAGAAAGCTTCAGCAAAATCCAACTCCCAATGAAAAGGGGAGAGGTCTGCTCTTTGAGTAATTTGAAGGGAATCCCTAAACAAAGGCTCAGCTATAAGCCTAGTGAAGAGCCTGGGTTTTGTTAAAACTTCTAAGACTGAAGGTATTGAGAGGTAGGCTGATTTGATCCTGAGAGGATGCGCCCCGCACGCT
>DASQDI010000062.1:0-44985 GCA_035634255.1 Blastocatellia bacterium | reverse complement strand
GCCTGCCCGCCGAGCTTACCTTCCGTGCCCACCTCGCGGGCCACGCGCGTCACCTCGGAAGCGAACGACCCGAGCTGGTCGACCATCGTGTTGATGGTGTTCTTCAGTTCGAGGATCTCGCCCCTAACGTCTACGGTGATCTTCTTCGACAGGTCACCGTTGGCCACGGCGGTCGTTACATCCGCGATGTTACGCACCTGAGCGGTCAGGTTGCCAGCCATGAAGTTCACGTTGTCGGTGAGGTCTTTCCACGTGCCGGCGACGCCCTTGACCTGCGCCTGCCCGCCGAGCTTACCTTCCGTGCCCACCTCGCGGGCCACGCGCGTCACCTCGGAAGCGAACGACCCGAGCTGGTCGACCATCGTGTTGATGGTGTTCTTCAGCTCAAGGATCTCGCCCTTAACGTCCACCGTGATCTTCTTCGACAGGTCGCCGTTCGCGACGGCGGTCGTGACTTCAGCGATGTTGCGGACTTGACCCGTCAGGTTGCCGGCCATCAGGTTCACGTTGTCGGTGAGGTCTTTCCACGTGCCGGATACGCCTTTAACTTCGGCCTGCCCGCCGAGCTTACCTTCCGTGCCGACCTCGCGGGCCACGCGCGTCACCTCGGAAGCGAACGACCCGAGTCGGTCCACCATCGTGTTGACGATCTTGGCCGTTTTTAAGAACTCGCCTTTGAGGGGCCGCCCGTCTATTTCAAGAGCCATCGTCTGCGACAGGTCGCCTTTCGCGACGGCTCCGATTACGCGAGACACTTCAGTCGTGGGCTGGGCAAGGTCGGAAATCACGCTGTTCAGTGATTCGATCTCCGTGGCCCATGACCCGCTGACGTGCCCGATGGAGGCGCGCTGAGCGATCTTGCCTTCTTTCCCGACGACCGAGCTTATGCGGTGAAGCTCTTGCGCCATCCTCTCATTCATTTCGATAATGTCGTTGAGGGTGTCTGCTATCTTCCCGGCCACGCCGGTCTGTTCGTCAGGCATGCGAACAGAGAAATCCCCCTTCTTCACTGCCATCAGAACTTTCAGCAATTGCTTATTATCTAATATGTCCGTGTTCCGTGCCTCGCTTGACATTTAGTTCTCCTTTACGAACTTCGGATGATGCAAAGACAACGCCCCGCCTGCTGGCCTGTGTCGTCCGGGTCAGATCGTCGTAACGCACGAAGCCCGGCCAGGACAGCAAGGCTATCCCCTGGTTCTTATCTATGAAGGAATCAATCTTTACGCTGTAGAATTATTTCGCCTCAAAGGCATTGCATAGTATGAGGTGAATGCTCGAAGCGGGTCAAGAGCACACGGGTACCCCAAGCATTACCGCATTTTATACAAGTGTCCACGCGGACATAATAAATATTTATTGGCCTTTTGAAAACTCTTAACTTACAGATTTCCGGGGGCGGGTCCCCGAACCCGCCTTCCCCGGCCGGCGTCACGGTGCTAGCATTGAGTCAGGTGGATACAAGGGGAGGTAGGATCAAATGGGGCTCGATAACACCCGGCCGGGCGAGGATAAAATAATTGAGGACAAAATCGACGAGGCTTTGAAGGAGACGTTCCCCGCAAGCGACCCTCCCGCATGGACGCTCGGCACCGACCATCACATCACGACGAACGTCGAAGGCGACGACGAGGCTGACGAGACTGCGGCGGATGACCCGTCCCGGCTCCCGGATGAGTGACGCCTGAAGGAGTCAGGCTCTAGTTCGCGCCCGCCTGTTTCGCGGAAGCCTTCGCGAGCCTCAGGGCTTCGGCGAGGCCCGCCTCCAGAATGGTATCTTTCCCGGCGCTGAGGGGGCCGGACCTTTCGACGAAAAGGTCGGGCGACACCGGCTTGAACTCCAGCAGGTCCGTGTAGACGGTCAGCTTGAAGCTCGGGAACATGAGCATCGTGTCGTGTCCGACATCGGCGAACGTGGCGGGGATGACAGCCCCGGCGCTCCGCTCACCGACCAGCCTCGCGATCCGGTTCTTCTTGAATTCATACGCCAGCACGTCCTTCGCGCTCCTCGACTGCCTGTCCACGAGAGCGACGATGGGCCGGTTCCTCTTCTCCCTCTCGGCGCGCAGAATTTCCACGATCTTTGCTACCGCGAGCCCGTTCCCGCCCCTCCCGCGCAGGTCGATTATGATCCCGTCGCAATTGCTGAATTCGCCCTCAAGCTTCTCCTTCAGAAGCTCGGGCACGCCCGTCATGTGAACGTACCAGAAGTGCAGATATCCGAAGCTGCGGCCCTCCGACGGGTAGATCTGCGCGCTCGCTTTCGCCGCCGCGAAGGCGGAGTAGTCTTCGGAGGCCACGGACAGGGTCACAAACTTGCCGGGCTTGCGCTCGACTTTGAGGCGGATCGTCTCGCCCTTTTCCGCCTTCAGGTAATGGACCGGAGGGTCGCGATCATCCTGAATGTAAGCGTCGTCCGAGCGCCAGTCGAGCCGGGCCGATTGCTCCACGGGAACGCCGTCTATCGAGACGATCCGGTCCCACGCGAGCAGGCCCGCGCGCAGGGCGGGCCCTCCCTCAAGCAGCCAGAAGGTGTAGAACTTCCCCTTTATATCTATGACCTGAAACCCGAAGGTCGGGTAGGGGCGGCCCTGCAGGTCGTACATCACGTAGCGGAACGTCTGCCGCGAGAGGAGCCCGCAGTGCGATGCGGGGATGTGGCTGAGAAACTCCTGCACCACCTCCCTCTGCTCTTGCAGAGTCGTCGCGCGGGCCGCCTTCTCTCTGTACCCGGACACCAGCTTCGGCAACTCCTCTTTTCTGAACCGCTCGTCGTAATACTTCTTCCGCAGCACCTCCGCCACGTTGTCGAACAGCGTGCCCCCTTTCTCTCTGAGGGTGACCATCGCGTCGAGCCGGGGGTCGGAGAAATTCTTCTTCGCGGGCTGGCCTGCGAGCCAGCCCGCGGCCTGTGCGATAAACTCCCGCCGGACCGAAGGCGTCCCGAAGGACTCGGAAACACCCGCGGGCAGGATCGCCGGCATGTTGATGACGCCGAGCAGCGCGAGTGCGACGGAAGCAGCCCGTGTTTTCACTTCTGTTCTCCCTTCACTCCACCAGATACTTCGTTTCCAAAAGCAAAGTTTCATTTCACCGCTTCGAAGACGCCTCGCGGAACGCGGCGGCCACGGCCGGCTGGGCCACGTAGACGTCGAACAAGACTTTCCTGACCGCCGAATCGCCCGCGAATTGCCTGCGGTACTCGTCAAGGCTCACGCTCTTCCGCGCCTGCGCAAGCGTTTCGCCCCGTGCGACCGCCGCTTCGACCTGCCGCTTCACGGAGGCGAACAGGCCCGCCACGAGCTTTACGTACGAATCGTCACGCATGATGGGGCCGTGGCCGGGTACGATGACGGACGGCTTGAGCGCGAGCAGCTTTTCGAGCGTCTCGCTCCACGTCCCCACCTGCGACTGATCGCCCCCGACCAGGGGGACGGGCCATACCACGAGGTCTCCGGTGACGACGACGCCCTCGCGCGGCAGGTGGACCACGATGTCTCCCGCCGTGTGGCCGCTCCCCAGGTGCAGGATGTCGATGACGCGGCCGCCCCTGTGCAGGGTCAGGCGGTCTTCCAGCGTGATCGTGGGAAGAGTCAGGCGTGTGCCGGGGGCTTCCGCCAGAGCCAGCTCCGCCAGCCTTATGTCGCTCGCGTAGCTTTCGCGCTCTTCCTCCGTTATGTCCGCGCCGGTGATGCTCTTGTTCTTCGCCAGAGAGTCTTTGAGAGACTCTAAGGCTCCGGGCGCTCCCTGAAGAAAGTTCTTCCGGTTTACGGCCCCCTGATTCGGCAGGTACTCGCGCATCCGCGCGTGAGCGATGAACTCGACTCCGGGGAACGCCTCCTGATAGACGGGGTCGCCGATGATGTGGTCGTCGTGCCAGTGAGTGTTGATGACGTACTTCACGGGCTTGTTCGTCAGCTTCCGCAGCGCGGCCAACACCTCTTTCGTGGTTGAGGGAGCGCCGCTGGTATCGACCACCACCACGTCCTCTTCGTTGATGATGAAGACGCTGTTGGCGTCGACCATCAGGCCCGGCAGGTCTTTGCGGATGACGGCGTAGACGCCCTCGGCGACCTTCTGGACTTCGAAGTTTCGCGCCGGGCTCGGGGCTCGTTCGCCCTGCGGCATGCTAGGAACGTTGACGCGCGCGGAGGCCGCTCGATGCGCGGTGGCCTCTGCCTGCTCTGCGGGGCCGCCTGCTCCCGGCGCGTGGCCGGAGACGGGCGCGGTCATGAGGAAAAGACAGACGTACTCAAAGAACATGTTTGAAGACTCCGAATCGGGTTTGTAATCTCACGGGCCTGAATTACGGTTTCATCATTATAGGGACGCGGCTGCCGCCGGGCAAGAGAGAGCCTCTTTTAAAACCCGAGGGCGAGGCCGGGCGAGGGCCGGGGGGAGCTTCTCCGATGGCTCAGGCTTCAGGCGTGAAGCCCATCACTATGTCGAAGCGCGCCGCCAGCTCATTGATGCGGGACTCTTTGATCGGGGTGAAATCGACGATGACGGAGTCGCGGGCCCGCGCGTCGCGGATCGCGTTCAGCACGAAATCGCGCGCGTTACCCGGCTCCCCCCTGACGTAGCACTGCGTGGTGAATTTCTCCCGGCCCTTCACTTTTACGGCGACGTGGATGTGCGGGGCCTGGCGTCCGGGGTAGGGGACCGGCTTGATGGTGCGGAAAGCGTACTCGCCGGTCGAGCCGGTCAGGAAGCGGCCGAACCCCTGGAAGTTCGCGTCCCACCTGTCCCGGTTGGCGCTTCCGGGGTGCAGGTAAGAGGCGTTGTTGTCCACCTGCCATATCTCCACGACCGCGTTCCTGATCGGGTCGCCGCGCCTGTCGAGTACGCGCCCGCTCAGGTAGGTGACGGTCCCGACCGCCGGGGTGATGGAGTCGTTGATGATCAGCAGGTCGTTGTCCGTGTCGAGCGGCATCCTGGTCGGGTAGAAAGGCCCCTCCGTCTGCCGGGGAGTCTGGACCAGTTGTTCGGCGAAGCCGATGGGCGTGACGAGAGCGGCGATCCCGAAGGCCGACACGCCGGCGCTGCTCAGGAATTGTCTTCGGGTGAAAAACGGATTGCTTTCTTTCATGGCTCAAGCCTCCCGGCTTGATCTGAACCGGCACGAGATTTTACGAGGGTCGCGGCGCTGGATGATCGCGGCAATGGCGACTACCGCGTTGCGATTGTCGAGCAATGGGCAGTTTAATGTCAAGCTGGCGTTAGACTATGAAGCCTTTAGCGGCTACAATGCGGACTCATGAAAAAGAACCTCACAACTGCGACCCTGCTTCTGGCTGCCCTCGCGCTCTGTTTTCCCGGCCCGGCGGCCGTGGCTCAGGCTCAGAACAACAAGCCCTCGGCCAGAGTCGCCGTCCTGCTCGAAGAGACCGGCTACCCCTATTCGAAGGCGGCGGACAACGTCTGGGCCATAGACTTCCAGGGAAAGTCCATGCCCAAATTCAACGTGATCGCCTCCACCCATGAAGACGTGCTCGTGCTCTTCACGATAGTCGCCGAGAAGGACAGCCTGAGGCTCACGCCGGGCGTGATACAGAAATTGCTTCAGCTAAACGGCGACCTGGACCGCGTGAAAATAGGGATAGACAAAGACGGAGACCTGTTCGTGCGGACGGACCTGAGCATAAGAGTGCTCGACGTGCGCGAGATGAAAGAGAACATAGAGCAGGTGGCGGCCGCGACCGACGTTGTGTACGCGACCGTAAAATCGTCCATCGGCGGCCCGAAGTAGGGCGGGCGGCGGGGGCCGAGCGGTCCCCGAGCTTACCTGACGCGATAGTCGGAGGGAGAGACATGCGAAGAACACTCGTAATTACCGCCTGCCTGATCGCCTGCCTGCCGCTGGCCTCCTGCGGCGGGAAAGGCGTCGTACACCTTTCGATAAACGACTATCAGCAGGGCCAGCAACTCCTCATGCAGGAGGACGAGCTGTTCTCGAAAGCCGTGGCGGCGATGTCCCGCATAGAGTCCGAGGGCTCCGTAAACAGGGACGAGTTGTTGGGCGTGTATAAAGATTCCAGGGAATACCTCGACAGGTCCGACGAGTTCGTGAAGAAGATGTACGAGAAGTATAAAGTGAGCGAGGAGGATTACAGGCTGGATGTGTTCGGGGGCGCTTTCATGCCTAAGATCAAATGAAGATGGCGGGGGCCTGCGTTATGCCGGATCAAACCACGAGCGACCGTAAGGACGTGCTGGAGCTCGAATACAAATTCATCGACGCTTCACTCAGGGGCGACACCGGGTCGCTGGACTCGATTCTCGCGGCCGACTTCGTCTTCACCGACCCCGACGGCGTCAACCTTAACAAGAGGGAGTGGCTCGACGACCTCGGCACGGGCGATTTCAAATTCGAATCAATCGACATCGCTGAGATCGACGTGCGCGTGAAGGGGGACGTCGCGACGGCCGAGGCGACGCTTCGCATAAAGGCCCGGTCGAGGAAGGCGGGCTACAGCGGAACCTACTCGGCCATTGACATCTACGAGAGGCGCGGCGGGCGGTGGCAGTTGACGCTTTCGAGCGCGAATAAGGTCGACGGGCGGTGAGACCCGACGCCACCGGCCGCGACGCCGGGCGCGGTCAGGCGCGACTCATCACCGCTTCGGGACCAGCTCGCACCTCACGATTGCCGTCGTGAACTCGCGGGTCCACCTGTTCGAGATCCGCCGGAGCCTGCGGATCGGCACGGCTTCAAACCTCTCCGCCCGCCAGCAGCTACGCTTTAAAATGTTTTCGAAGCGGCTCACGGTCATCCTGTTCAGGCCGACCGAACGGAAGCTGGTGTGGTTGTCGGGGTTGAAGTCCCGGAACCAGCGGATGAAGGCGCGCTCGGTGAAGACGAAGTGCGCCCACGGGAACACGGAGAATATGTGGCCGCCCAGAGGGTGGTACCACGTCGGCCCGAAGCAGATCAGCGCGCGCCCGTCCTCTTTGATCAGGCCGCGCATGTGCGACAGGATTTCCTCCGGCTCTTCGAAGTGCTCGAAGGCGTCCATGGAGAGTATCACGTCGGCCTTTTCGTCCGTCGCGGGCGCGAAGAGACAGCGGTCGGCCACCCCCGCGGCTTCGGCCGCGCCTCGGGCTACCTTCAGGAGCGGCTCCATCGTGTCGACCCCGATGACGCGCCGGGCCCCCCTCTGAGCCATCTCGACGGCCTCCGCCCCGGAGCCGCAGCCGAAGTCGATGACCACTTTGTCCGAGACCTTGCTCCAAACGTCATCCCCGAGCAGGACTTCCAGTTTGCTTTTGCTTTGGTAAGCGCTCCCGTCCAGATAACCGGTCTCGCCCTTCGGCCAGAAATGTTTGAGGATTCGGTAACCGGCGGCTCCGCCAATGATCGCCATTCTTGATGCCCCAGAGTTCGTCGAGATGTGCCCAAGCGTCCGGACGAATCTATTAATGCCGCAATCTATTTCAAATTGCAAATTGAAAGCAGACCGGGGGAGGATTGGATAGAGCCAGGGGCGACGCCCGTTCGCCCCTTCAGCAGATTCGGGGCAACTGCTCCCCGGCGAGCATGTCAACAATCCGGGTGCCGCCGAATCCCGTGACCATCGCGACTATCCCTTCCGGCTCGGCCTTCACCTCGCCTATGACGCGCGCGTCCCGGCCGAGGGGGTGCTCTCTCATCCGCCCGAGCAGGGGCTCGGCCGCCTCGTCCGCCACCACCGCGATCAGCTTCCCTTCGTTGGCGACGTAGAGCGGGTCGAGGCCGAGGATCTCGCACGCGCCGTGGACCTCTTCGCGGACCGGGATTCGGTCTTCATAAATCTCTATGTACACCTCCGACGCCAGGGCTATCTCGTTCAGCGTAGTCGCGACGCCGCCGCGCGTGGGGTCGCGCATGCAGTGGATCGCGTCCGTCAGCGACAGCCTGCCGGATTCCTCAAGCATCGCTTCGACCAGAGAGTTGAGCGGGGCGCAGTCGCTCTCGATGTCGGTCTCAAGCTCAAGCTCGCCTCGGGCGATCATGATCGTCGTGCCGTGGTCGCCGATGGTGCCGCTGACTATAACTTTGTCCCCGGCGCGGGCGCGCGCCGCCGAAATCCGCGCCGGCGACTCTATGATCCCGATGCCCGACGTGTTGATGAATATCCTGTCGGCGCTCCCTTTCTGCACGACCTTCGTGTCGCCCGTGACTATCTGCACCCGCGCTTCATCGGCCGCCGCGCGCATCGAGCCGAGTATCCGCTTCAGGTCCTCGATGGCGAACCCCTCCTCGATTATGAACCCGGCGGAAAGGTAGAGAGGCCGCGCGCCGCTCATCGCCAGGTCGTTCACCGTGCCGTTGACGGCGAGGCGGCCGATGTCGCCTCCGGGGAAGAAGATCGGGTCGACGACGAAAGAGTCCGTCGTGAAGGCGAGCTTCGCGGGGCCGCGGCCCTCCGCGCCCACCTCGAAGACGGCCTGGTCTTCCATCATCTCCAGCAGGGGGTTCTTCAGGTACTCGATGAACACCCCTTCCACCAGATCGTGCATGGCCCTGCCCCCGCTGCCATGCGCGAGCGTGATGTGGCTGTCTTTTACCCGCGTCTTCCTGCGCCTCGCCCGCTCGACCCGCTCGAACAGGGGCGAGGAGGTGAACTCTTTCGCCATGATTATGAAGCCATCCCCGAACGCTCGGCGACCTTGGACAGGCGGCCGAAGTTGTAATAGGCGGCGCACGCGCCTTCCGACGAGACCATGCAGGAGCCGATGGGCGTCTCCGGCGTGCAGGCCGTGCCGAAGACCTTGCACTCCCACGGCTTCTTCACGCCCTTCAGTATCTCCCCGCACTGGCACGCCTTCGGGTCCGCGATCCTGAGCCCCGGCACCGCGAACTTAAGCTCCGCGTCGAACCGCGAGTATTCCGGGCGCATCTTCATGCCGCTCCGAGGTATCGAGCCCAGCCCGCGCCACTCGAAATACTCGCGGGGCTCGAAGACCTCGAAGATGGCTTCGAGCGCCTTCCGGTTGCCGTCGCGCGGCACCACCCGCGCGTACTGATTCTCGACCTCCGCGCGCCCCTCGGTTATCTGCTTCACGATCATGTAGACCGACTGCAGGATGTCGAGCGGCTCGAACCCGGAGACCACCAGAGGCTTGCCGTACTCCTCGGGGACGAATTCGTAGCAGCGCGTGCCGATGACCGTGCTGACGTGGCCCGGCCCGACGAAGCCGTCGAGCTTGAGGTCGGGCGAGTCGAGCATCGCTTTGAGCGCGGGGATTATCATTATGTGATTGCAGAAGACCGAGAAGTTCTCCACCCCGTCTTTGGCCGCCTGCAACACGGTCATCGCCGTCGAGGGGGCCGTGGTCTCGAACCCGAGCGCGAGGAACACCACGTCGCGGCCGGGATTCTTCTTCGCCACCTTGAGCGCGTCGAGCGGCGAGTAGACCATGCGGACGTCGGCCCCCGCGGCCTTCGCCGCTATCAGGTTGGTCTTCGAGCCCGGCACCCGCATCATGTCCCCGAAGGTCGTGAAGATGACGTTCGGCCGCAGGGCTAACGAGATGGAGTCGTCGGTGCGGCCGAGCGGGATGACGCAGACCGGGCATCCCGGCCCGTGAATCATCTCGATGTTGGGCGGGAGCAGGTCCTCGATGCCATACTTGAAGATCGTGTGCGTGTGGCCCCCGCACACCTCCATCAGCTTGAGCGGCTCCCCGGTCATCCGGGCGATCTGGTCCGAGAGCCTTCGCGCCATGTCGGCCTGCCTGTACTCGTCTATGAATTTCATCGCGACACTCCCCTCACTCTCTCCGCGTCACTCTTCGGCCGGAGCCCCGTGCTCCAGAAATGCGTGAACCATGTCCCACACGATGTGGTAGAGGGTCACATGAGTCTCCTGTATGCGGTGTATGCTGGACGTGGGTACGGTCAGGCAGAAGTCCAGCAGCCCCTCCCCCTTCATCCGGGCCATGTGGCCGCCCTCGTCCCCGGCGAAGCCTATAGTGCCGAGCTTCATCCGGCGCGCGGTCTCGAAGGCGTGGATCAGGTTGTCGGAGTTCCCGCTCGTCGAGATCGCGAGCAGCACGTCCCCCTCGCGGCCGAGCGCGATGATCTGCCTCGCGAAGACGTCCGCGAACCCCACGTCGTTAGCCACCGCCGTAACCATCGCCATGTCGTTGGCGAGGCAGACCGCGGGCAGGGCCTTCCGGCCCACCGTGACCGGGTGCATGAACTCGACGGCCACGTGCTGGGCGTCGGTCGACGACCCCCCGTTCCCGCACACGAGCATCTTGCCGCCCCGCTGGAAAGCCTTCGCGAGCCGCAAGGAGGCCTGGAGGATCTCGTCGCTGTTCTCCTCGAAGAAACGGGTCTTGACCTGGGCGCTCTCCCTCGCCTTCTCCATCAGGGAGAAGCGCAGGTCCTCCATAATCCCCTCGGGCCGGCGCTCGGCTTTGTGGAGAAAGGGGTAAAAGGCGCGCGAGAAATCGTCGGACGTTTTCGACATAGGCCACCGCTACTGAATGGAACTCTTGAACTGGGCAAGCTCTTCGTCGAGCGAGTCGAGGTCCCGGAGGAGCCGGAGCGTCTCTTCGGCCTCCCTCTCGTCGACCTTGCTCATGGCGAACCCGACGTGGATCAGGACGTAATCGCCGACACTCACCTCGCCCCTTTCGAGCATGCCGATGTTTATGTTGCGCTTCACCCCGCCCACCTCGACCTTGGCTATCTGGTTCTCTTCGTCGACTATCTCGACGATCTTCGCGGGAATCGCCAGGCACATATCACACCCTCCCCGACGCGAGACGCGCCGACGCGACCGCCGCCTGACCGAGCGAGATGCCTCCGTCGTTGCACGGCACGCGACTTTGCGTGAAGACCTCGAAGCCATCCTGCCTGAGCATCCGGCAAGCCCTGCTCAGAAGAAACATGTTCTGAAACACTCCCCCGGACAGGACGACGCGGTTGAGCCGCCGCCCGTCCCTGAGCCTGATCGCGAGCGAGCGGATCAGCCCCGCCACCCCGAGGTGGAACTTCGCCGAAACGACCTGGGGCGGAACGCCCCCGAGCAGGTCATCGACGGCGCTCCGGATCACCGGCTCCGCTTTGATAATACTCCCGTCCCCGGCAAATCCGAACTCGTACTCTCCCGCGCAATCCCGGTCGGCTATCGCCTCAAGCTCGACGGCGGCCTGGCCCTCGTAATTGACCTCGCCCCTCAAAGCCAGCAGGCCCGACAGGGCGTCGAAGAGCCTCCCCATGCTCGAAGTCAGGGGGCTGTTGGTGCCGCCCTCCGACATGCGGCGGATCGCAGCCCACCTGCCCCGGTCGAGGCCGCGGGCGAAGGGGATGTCGAGGTCGACGAACCCGTCCCCGAGCGCGCGATGCAGGTAGACCGAAGCCATCCTCCACGGCTCGCGGATGGCCTTCGCGCCTCCGGGCATCGGCACGTAATCGAGGTGGGCGACGCGCTCGGCGTCGAGGAAGTCCGCGACGAAGAACTCGCCGCCCCAGAACCGGCCGTCAGAGCCGAATCCGAGGCCGTCCATCGCGACCCCGATGGCCTCGCCCTCGATCCCGTTGTCGGCCATGCAGCTCGCGATGTGCGCGTGGTGGTGCTGGACGCCGATCTTCTCCACCCCGTCGAGCGCGAGCGCGTACTTCGTCGAGATGTAGTCGGGGTGCAGGTCGTGCGCCACGACTTCCGGGCGGAGGTTGAAGAGGCGCTTGTAATGCTCGATGCCCTGCCTGAACGACGCGAGCGTCTCAAGGTTTTCCAGGTCGCCTACGTGATGGCTAACGAAGGCGTAATGGCCGCGCGTGAGGCAGAAAGTGTTCTTAAGCTCGGCCCCGCAGGCCAGCACCTCGCGGCCCGCCCCGCGCCTGACCGTGATCGGGGCGGGCGCGTAGCCGCGCGAGCGGCGGACGACCACCTCCCGGTCGCCGAAAGCGCGCGTGACCGAGTCGTCCGCGCGGACCTGAATGCGCCGGTCGTGGAGCAGGAAGTAATCGGCGATCCCACCCAGCCTGCGGGTCGCGTCAGAATCTTCGTAGCAGATCGGCTCGTCCGAAACGTTGCCGCTGGTCAGAACAATCGGGCGGCCGAGCCCTTCCAGCAGCAGGTGGTGCAGGGGCGAGTAAGGCAGCATGAAGCCGAGAGATGTCGCGGAGGGGGCCATCGCTCGGGGGATGATGGAATCGCGCCTCTTTTCGAGCAGCACGATGGGGCGGCGCTCGGACAGTAACAGCTCCTCTTCCGCGCGCGAGACGACGCAGTGCCTCCGCACGAGATCGACCGAGGCCGCCATCATAGCGAACGGCTTATCTTCCCTGTATTTCCTCCGCCTCAACTCTTCTACCGCCCCTTCGTTCAATGCGTCGCATGCCAGATGGAAGCCCCCGACGCCTTTGACGGCCACTATCTTCCCCCCGAGCAGCAGGAGCCGGGCGCGCCGGACGGCCTCTTCCCCCCCGCATGCTTCGCGCCCTCCGGGGTCGGCGAGGCGCAGTCGCGGCCCGCAGTCGGGGCATGCCGTCGGCTCGGCGTGGAAGCGGCGGTCGAGCGGGTCTTCGTACTCTTCGCGGCATGCGGCGCAAATCGGGAAGTCCCGCATCGTGGTCGACGCGCGGTCATACGGGACGCCTTCGATTATGGTGAAGCGCGGCCCGCAGTTCGTGCAGTTGATGAAGGGGTAGCGGTAGCGCCGGTCCTTCGGGTCAAACATCTCGCCGAGGCAGTCGTCGCAGACCGACACGTCCGGGGAGATGGGCACGAACTTCTCCCCGGACCCGTCGCTTTCGACGATCCGAAAGTCGACGTAGTGCGCGGGGGCGAGCGCGCGGCTCCGCTCGACCGATTCGATCACCGAGAGCGGGGGCGGGTTCGACTCGATCTCGCGGATGAACTCTTCAATCGAACTCGACTCGCCCTCAACGTCTATGAGCACGCCCGACGTGTTGTTGAGCACGCGGCCCCTGAGCGCGCGGCGGCGGGCCTGCGAGAAGACGAAAGGGCGGAAGCCCACGCCCTGCACCATGCCGCGCACCGTTATGTGGACCCGCGTTGACATCGCGCCTCAACCGCCTTCCTTATTACACATGATGTCGAACGAGAACCTCAGCTCGTCCTTCACCTTTATCGTACCGCCCGCCGCGCTGACCAGCCTGATGTTGTAATCGGTCTGCCGCAGCGCGAACTCGCCCTGCGCGCGGAGGGTCTCCGGGGTGAGCCACACCTGCGCGCCGAAAGAGCACCGGTTGGTGACCCCGTGCAGGGTCAGGTCGCCCGTTATATTTGCCCGGTACCAGCCTTCGGTTATTTTGTCGGCGGATATGCCGGTGGCCTCGAAAACGATGTCTGGATAACGGCCCGTTTCGAGCACGTCTTCGCGCATCGTCCGCGCGATCTCCCTGCGGTCCTTCTCGCTCATGTTGTCGGTCAGCTCAAGCGAGTCGGCCCCGGCCCTCAGGCGGAGCGAGGCATTCTCAAGCGCGCCGCCCGGCGCGAGCTCCGCTTCGCCCTCGAACTCGCGGACGGCGAACGTCGGGCTGTGCGCGAGCATGGAGAGCATCCCGCCTGCGAATGCCCGCACGGTGAACCGGCTGCGCCTGGGGTCCGTGCGGTACGTGACAGTTTCATCTCCGCTCATGTCGGACTTCCGCCCCGCGTCAGTGAGAGTGACCGGAGCCGTGCGCGGCGTGATCCCTGAGGTGCTCTTCGAGTATCTCGTCGGCCGGGACCTCGCGCCTCCGAATCGTGACCCCATTCTCAAGCTCCACCGCGTCGACTATCATCTCGTCGCCCGACGCCACCTCCACATCGAACGCGCCGCAGAGCGAGCAGTTGAACGGCGGGCGGTCCGCTTCCGTCTCCTTCCCGCACCCTTTGCAGAGCAGGCGCACGGGCACCTCCTGCATCTCGACCGCCGCCTCAGCCGCGGGCGTGCCTTCGGAGATAAGCTGGAAGGAGAATTGAAGGCTGTCGGGCACGACCATTTGCAGCCTCCCGACCCGCAAGCAAACCCGCCGCACCTTCTGACCTTCCGCCGCGTCGAGCACTACGGCGAGGATGCCTTCGGCAAGCGCCATCTCATGCATAAAGTCTCCTTTCGCCGCCCGTAAAGTCCGGGCCCGCCTGCACACATCTTCATCTTACCCGGCCACATCACCCTGCCCCCGAAAGTCGAGCGCCGAAGGCTCACATCATGCTGATCTTTACGTAGCGCTTTATGTCGGGGAGGCTGATGATCAGCCCGGCGGCGATGGCGGCCACCGCCGCGCCCGTGATTATCTTCCAGGCGATGCCGGATGATTCCTTCTTTTTGCGAAGATACATTACGCGTTAACCTCTAGGTCAGATTATTACTCACAGCGGCCTCACTGCTCTCGTCGAGAATCCTTAACACGAGCGATTCGACCAGGCTGACCGCCTCGTCCACGGCGGCCTCGACCGGCGCGCTCAACCCGAGCTGCCCTTCCTCCGGGCCGAGCGTCCCCGGCTCGCACCCTACGAGAAGGATTCGCTTGAACTCCCCGCCCATCGACTTGACCATGCAGAGCACCTTCATCGGGTTCATCCCGTGCGTCTCGACCATCATCTCCTGCGGGTCGAGCTCGGAGAGTTCCCGGAGGTCGGGCTCGATGGTGTAGAGCGTGCCGGGCTCCCCGCCCCTCGGCGTCGCGTCGACGAAGATGGTCACCTCGTGCCCATCGAGCAGGGCGTAGGCCAGGTCGAAGCCGCGAATGCCGAAATCGACCAGCGTCGCCTCTTCCGGGAGCCGGCGCGCGGCCAGACGCCTAGCCACTTCGCACCCGAAGCCGTCGTCCCCGAGGAATATGTTGCCTATGCAGGCGATGAGAATTCGCGGCCGGGTCATGAGTTTTCCCCTCCCGCGCCGCCGGGCGCGAGCGGCTCCACTTCTTCGGGGTGGAAGAAGAAGCGGTGGCCCGGCAGCCGGAGCTCGCCCATGTCGCGCCCCGGATCGTCCTCCACGACGACCGCGAAGTGGACCCTGTTTTCGTAGTCCTGCTCAATCGATTCGATCAGGGCGACGCGCCCGGCCAGGGCGAGGTCGAAGATGTCTCCGCCGCTTCGCGGCCGCAGGCGGACCCGGTCGCCGCGCCTCAGCTCGACCCCGCCCACGGTCACGGCTTCCGGCGAAGGTCTCTCTTCAAGAAGCTGCCATTCCCATTCGTTCATCGCTCGTCCTCGCCCGAGGCCCGCGGGCTGCGCATGGTCCCGTGAAGCCTCATCAGTTGCTCCGGCGGGAGCGACTCGGTCCTCTCAAGTAGCCGACGCGCGCGCTCATCGACCCCACGCATCTCGCGCTTCTCCTCGTCGGTCAGGGTCAGGATTCGCAGGGTCAGGATCTCATCGATCTCCGTCGAATCGAAAAGCTCACCCGCGCTCTCCGGGGCGATCTGCGGGTAGTCGTAAAGTATTATCGGGGATGAGAGCACGCAGTCGCGCTCGCCCGCTTCCCCGACCAGGACCGGCCACGTCCCCGAGTTGCGGCAGGAGCCCGCGAGCCCGCGCAGTGCTTCGGGCGGTTCGAGCAGGGAGACGAACTCGCCGCCCCGGACGCTCAGGATGGTGTGTGTCGAAACGAGCGAGCGCATCAGGGCCTCGTCGCGGCTTCGCAGGCTTTCGCCCGAAACAGGCGTCGGGTTCGATACGTGAACAGAGACCTTGAAGACCTGATCGCCCGCCCGTTCGGCCGATATTTCGACCGAGCCTTCAATCGCCCGCTGCCTGCGAACTATCACGCCCGCGAGCCCGCCTCCGGGGTCGCGGAGCGGCTCCACCTCTTTGCTATCGGGAAAAGCGAAGGCCCGTTCCGACGCGCGCCCCATCAGCTCTGTAAGCTCGACCTTCGGTATAACTATGTCCCGCTCGACGGCCTCCTGCCACGTCTGGAATATCCGCCCGCCGACCTCAAGCATCGCCACCGCGCGATAATGCTCGCCTTCCCGCAAATCGCTTTCTAGCGGCCCGGCTTCTCTTAGCCCCCGCGACGGGCCGATCATCTCGCAGACCTCGCGGGCGACCAGATGCAGGAACCTTACTCTGACATCGAGCGTCGCGCCCGGACCTGCGATCACCAGACACTCGGTCCGCATCGCGCAGGCATCGACGCCCTCGGCGGGCTGGCCCTGAGCCATGCTGAAGGCCCGCGGGTAGAGCGCCCCGAAGTTCCAACGCTGTTGGTTCTTCACGGCCGAGGCCCGATAAGGGTAGAGAATGTACCCCTCGTACAGCACGGCGTTGGCGATCTTTTCCACGAGCCCGAGATTCATCAACGCACCTTCCCTTCGAATGGCTGCGCGCCTTCGGTTGCTTTCCCGCCCCCTTCCGCTTCGGGAAGGAGGCTCTCAAGCGCCTGCTCCCACGTCGGGATGCCCTTGCTCACTTTGTACCCGTACAGCCGGTCGAAAATATCCTTTCGCAGGCAGAGCCACGCGGTGTTGGGGTAGTAGATGTCCATCATCTCTTTCCAGACCTGCACGGGCAGCCTGTAGCGGGCCTCTCGGTCCCATGGGACCTGCGCGACCTGCAAGGCCCCCTCCCCCGACTCGTAAAAGATGGTGCCGCTGAAGAGCAGGTTCAGGGGCACGTCCCCGTCGTCGAGCCCCGCGAAATACTTGGTCGCGGCCACGTTGAAATCGAACGTGCATGGCACCTGAAGGTCGACCAGCGTGCTGCCGGTGAAGGGCGGGACCACCGCGCTCGCGTGGGTCCACAGCATATTCCTCAGGGTCTCGCCCCACCGCTCCGGCTCCCCGAAAAGGTCGAGCAATCTCTTCTGGTCCTGAGGGCCGTAGCGGCGGCGCGTCACCTCGATCTGAATCTGGCACCGCATCATCACGTTGTGCACGGGCTCCGACTCGACGCGGTTGGTGACGCGCAGTCTGAAGACGAGCACGGGCACCGCCGCGAATGGGAGGGCCTCGGCCTTCTCGACCTCGAAGTTCAAGTCAGGCACGGGAAGCCTCTCGGTCCGGGCCGGACCTCCGCTTCAGGTCCGCGAAGAATCGCCGTATCTCTTCCCACACCTCCGCCCCCCCGGACAGGCCGCGCCAGTGCGCGCGGATGAGGCCGACGAGCCTGTAGCACTCGTCGACCGGCACGAGGTAATATTCCGGCTCGGGCCGCCCGCGGCCCCCGCTCACGCGGTTCACCAGGAGGGCTTCGACATCCGGCTCCATCTCTTTCAGGGCCGGGTTCTCTTTCACGATCTCGCCCCATGCCTCAAGGCCGAGCAGGGACTCGGTCGGGCCGGCGGGGCTCGGGTAGAGCGCGAGGACTCGCCCGTCCGGGGTGCTGTTGAAGAAGAAGGCGAGTTGGATCGGGATCATCAGGCTCTCCCACTGCGCGTCCGTCAGGCGGAAGTCCGGCAGGGAGCGGATGCGCCGGGGGACGCGCCGGTATTTCATGTCGGCCCGGTCGCTGAAAAGTATCGCGCAGGCGTCGCAGGCGCAGACCATCTTCCGGCCCGCCGGCTCGATCAGGTGCCGGTGCTCCGGGGGCAGTTGGGCGCTGCACAACTCGCAAATCTCCACGGGCGCTCTTTGCCGAATGAACTGGCGGAGGGTGGAGAATGGGCTGCCGCGCTCGGGTGAATCCGTCGGTCTCATACTCGGTAGAAGTCTCGCGGCCTTTCACGCGCCCGTCATGCCGGGGGCATGTTCGGGCTATTCTCGTCTATCGGGTTTTCGTTGTCGGGGTTGATCCGCGTCGAGTCTCTGGCCGTGGATTCGCCGCTCGGGCGGTCCGCGCCGGTCTTCCCGGTTCCATGCCGGCCCGACTCTTTACCTTCGCTGTCTTTGATGTTCTCGCCCTTCCTCGTGCCCGCGTCGTGCGACGGGCTGGTCGAGCCTTTACCTTCTGCCATTGATTTGTCCTCCTTATTCCCTCATCCGAAAGAGCCGCCCTCCCCGCCGCGACCCCGCCGGCGGGGGGCCGAGCGTCAACCCCGGTCCGTGGCCATCGACGCGAGGCCGCCTTCCTGCGACCCGACCCTTTGGGCCACGGGCCGCGGAGGGCCGTCTTTAGTCTCCGCCCTCTTTAACTGCACGAGGCCGGATACCTTGAAGTGCTCCACCGCGCCTTCGATCCGAAGCCCGGACATGTCGGGGGCCGCGTCATAGACGGCTTCCTCGACCGACTGCCGGACCGCCTCCGCCGATGAGCCGCAGCCTCCGCACCTCCCTTCGAGCCGCAGCCTCACCTCCCCGCCGTCGACGCCGAGCACCTCGACGCTCCCTCCGTGCGAGCGCAGCATGGGCCGCACTTTATCGAGGGCCGCGAGCACCCTTGATTCGAGGTCGAGCGGGTGGAGCCCGTAGAGCAGGAGCAGGCTGGAGACGAGGTCGTCGGAGGCGAAGCCGTCGATGATCCGCCGGCCCTCTTCCCCCGCGTCGAAAGCGACGCTCATCATCCGCTCCAGGCCCGCGCCGTGGAGGTCCATGACCGTCTGCAAAAGCTCAAGGGCGCTGGCCCGCTCGCTCTCGTCCCGGATCGACTCGATCCTGCGGACCAGCCCCTCGATCTTCCGAATGCGCTGATGAAATTCGTTCTCTTCGTGCATAAGTGTGGTGAGAGGCGCGACCCGCCTCGCGGGTCCCCCGAGCGGTGAGTGACGGCCGAGGTTATCTCCTCGACCGGTCGCTCGGGGGCCCGACCCAGAGGGTGCTCCGCCGCCTTTCTATTTCCCGAACATGCCGAACATGGGAGAGTGGCGAGTCTCCAGCAGCTTGCCGTCACCCAGATACATGTGAACTCCGCAGGGCAGGCAGGGGTCGAAGCTCCGCACGGCGCGCATGATGTCTATGCCTTTGAACTTGTCCGGCCCATTCTCTTCGAATATGGGCGTGTTCTGCACGGCGTCTTCGTAAGGGCCGGGCGTGCCATACACGTCGCGCGGGTTCGCGTTCCACGGGGTCGGCGGGTAGGGGTGGTAGTTGGCGATCTTGCCATCGCGTATGACGACGTGGTGCGAGAGCACTCCGCGCACGGCCTCGTGGAAGCCGCAGCCGATGGCCTCGTCCGGCACCGTGAACTCGCACCACGTCTTCGTGTGGCCCGCGTGCAGCTCGGCCATGGCCTTCTCGATGAAGTGGAGGGCCGAGGCCGCCGCGTACGCCTGGAAGTAGGTGCGCGCGCGGTCCCGTTCGATGGCGTTGCTCCATTTCGGAATCTTCCACTCGAACTCGACTTCGGGCTTGGTCGCCGTCTGCGGCAGGTATATCTTGACGCTGTGGCCGGTCGCCTTCACGTACCCGTTGTCGACCTTGCCCGCGAGGGCCGTCGCCCAGAATCGCGCTATGGGGCCGCCCCCGGTGTCGAGCGCGAGGTAGTCGCCCGTCCGCTCGTCGTACCAGCGGGGGCACATGACCCACGTGTACTTGTCGTCGAAGTCTCGCTTCTGCGGCTTCGGGATCGTCGTCTGGTTCCACGGGTGCCGCTTGTCCACGGGGTTCCCCAGGGGGTCGTTGTGGACGAACGTCTCGGAGTTCTCCCAGTCGTCGTAGTAGGAGTGGCCCAGCAGTATGCGGATGCCGAGGTTGATCTTCACCAGGTCCGTGGTGACGAGCTCCCCGTCCACGATGACTCCGGGGGTGACGAACATGGCGTTGCCCCACTCGTCCATGTTCTCGTACCTGTAGTCGCAAACGTCGGGGTCGTTGAACGAGCCCCAGCACCCGAGCAGGACCCTCCGCCGCCCGACCTCCTCGTAACCGGGCAGCGCGTCGTAGAAGAAGTCGAAGAGGTCGTCGTGCAGGGGCACCACCTTCTTCATGAACTCGCAGTACCTCATCAGGCGGACGAGGTAGTCGGTGAAGAGTTGTATGGTCGGCACCGTGCCTACCCCTCCGGGGTAGAGGGTCGAGGGGTGTACGTGGCGGCCCTCCATCAGGCAGAACATCTCGCGCGTGTAGCGGCTGACCTGTAGGGTCTCGCGGTAGAACTCGCCCGTGAACGGGTTGAGCGCGGTCATGATGTCGGAGATCTTGCGGTAGCCGTGCGCCGCGGCATTCGGCGCGTCGGTCTTAGTCGCCTTCTCCCAGACGCCGGGGTTGGTCTCCTTGACCATCTGCTCACAGAAGTCCACGCCGACCAGGTTGTCCTGAAAGATGTTGTGGTCGAACATGTACTCCGCCGCTTCGCCGAGGTTGACGATCCACTCGCCGATGGCGGGCGGCCTCACGTTGAAGGCCATGTTCTGCGCGTAGGTGGCGCAGGTCGCGTGGTTGTCCCCGCAGATGCCGCAGATGCGGCTCGTGATGAAGTGCGCGTCGCGCGGGTCTTTGCCCTTCATGAAGATGCTGTAGCCGCGGAAGATGGACGAGGTGCTGTAGCACTCGGCGACCTGCCTGTTCTCGAAATCGATTTTGGTGTAGATGCCGAGGCTGCCGACTATGCGGGTGATCGGGTCCCAGTTCATCTCCACCAGGTTCTTCGTCGCAGACGGAGCCTTCCCCTCGGGTTTGGCCATGGTCGTCATGGGCTCTGCTCCTTTCCTTAGTAATTCCTCGGCCGGTAGCCGGTCGTGAGCTCACGGCCGGGGTGCCGCCACTTCGGTTCTTTGTTCAGGGTCGAGTTTGTTATGCCGCGCAGGGCGCTGATCGCCCTGCCGTAGAGGCCGATCATGCCCGAGGAGATGCGCGCGCCGGGCGGCTCGTCCATGAACGGCATGAACTTGTCCGGGAAGCCCGGCATCGTGCAGCCGATGCAGATGCCCCCGACGTTCGGGCAGCCGCCGATCCCGGCCATCCAGCCGCGCTTGGGCACGTTGCAGTTGACCACCGGCCCCCAGCAGCCCAGCTTCACGATGCACTTGGGCGAGCCGTACTCCGTCGCGAAGTCGCCCTGCTCGTAATAGCCCGCGCGGTCGCACCCCTCGTGGACGGTCTTGCCGAACAGCCACGTGGGCCTGAGCTGCTCGTCGAGCGGGATCATCGGGGCGAGCCCCGCCACCTGGTAGAGCAGGTAGAGCAGAGTCTCCATGAAATTGTCCGGCTGCACGGGGCAGCCGGGGACGTTCACAATCGGCAGGCCGGCCTTCGACCTCCACTCCCAGCCCAGGTAGTCGGCGAGGCCCATCGCGCCCGTGGGGTTCCCGGCCATGGCGTGGATGCCCCCGTAGGTGGCGCAGGTGCCGATGGCCACGGCGGCCAGAGCTTTCGGGGCCAGGCGGTCGATCCACTCGTTCGTCGTGATGGGCTGGCCCGTCCTGTCATCGTAGCCGAGCGCGGCCCAGTAGCCTTCGGCCTTGATGCTTTCGTTAGGGATCGAGCCCTCCACCACCAGCACGAACGGCTCCAGCTCGCCCCTCTCCGCTTTGAACCAGTATTCCAGAAATTCGCCGCCGTTCTCGTAGGCCAGGACGGGGTTGTGCAGGTGTACTTTCGGGAGGCCGGGTATGGCCCCGAGGATCACGTCTTCTATGCTGGGCTGAGTCGCCGCGGTGATCGAAACGGAGTCGCCGTCACAACTCAGGCCGGCCGTTATCCACAGTATGTGTACCTCTTTGACAGCCGGAGGCCGCTGAGTCACCCTACCGTATGGAGCAGTTTCTGCCGCCATTATGGTTCCTCCTGCCTGACGATTCTGTGTCGCGGGTTGCTGCTGGCAGGCCGACCGCTGCTCGCGCAAGAGGGGACCTAGCATCAGCGGGGAGTCTTCACAAAGGCTTCGAGCCAGCTCATTCTGAAGGCATTTTTATATGGCTCAGCCGGTCCACTTTCCGCACTTTCTCTCTTGAGGGAAGTCTTCATTATCCCGCGCCCGTAGAGGGCGTGTCTATTCGTACATCTACGTAATTACCGGCGGAAAGCCCCGTATTTTTGGTCGAGGTTTTGAGTGAGGCTTTAACCGAGGCGAGGCGGGCGCGTCATTCTTCCATGGGTATGATGCCCCGGCGCAGGGCGTAGCGGATGAGGTCGGCCTGCGTGTGCAGGTCGAGCTTGTGCATGAGGTTCGAGCGGTGGGTCTCCGCCGTGCGCGAGCTGATGCCTAGACGGGCCGCGATCTCGTGACTCGTGCGGCCTTCGGCAGTGAGTTGCAGCACCTCGCGCTCGCGGGTCGTGAGGGTCTCGTACTTGTCGAGGGCGGAGGCTCTGGCCCTCTCCTGATAGGCCTCGATGGCGCGGTCGGAAAGCGGGGGGCTCAGGTAACGGCGGCCGACGGCCACTTCGCGGACGGCGAGCGCGAGCTCGGCCGAGCTCGCGTCTTTCATGACGTAGGCGTGCGCGCCATTGCCCAGGGCTTCCAGCACGTACGCTTCGTTGGCGTACATCGAGAGGATGACGATCTTCGTGGGCGAAGGGTGCTTGTTGATCTGGCGCGTCACCTCAAGCCCGTTGAGGCCGGGCATCATCAGGTCGAGCACCAGCACGTTCGGTTTCAACTGCTCTACCATCTGGAGCGCTTCGAGGCCGTCGCCCGCCTCGCCGACCACCTCGAAGTCGGGCTCCGTTTCCAGCAGGGCCCGGAGCCCCTGGCGGACGAGGTGATGATCATCTGCGAGCACTATCGTCGTCATCTCTGCCTCCGGAGACGCAGCCGAGCCCCGTAAGGACGACGCGCAGGTGATGATCTTCCGGCACGTCGTCCTTACGGGGCTCAAGAGGCCATCTGCCTCTTCTCATCTCATTGATTGACGGGCCGGGACGGCGCGCCCGAGGGCTCCACCACGGGCAGGGTGAGAGGCTTGTCGAACTTTATTCGCACGACCGCGCCGGGGGCGATCCGCACGTCGCCGCCTTTGGTGAGCAGCAGGCCGCCGAGCATGCCGCCCGCCACCACGCCTCCCCCGGCCGCCCGCCCCCCTCCGAGGAGTACGGTCGCCAGCCCTCCGGCCCCGCCGATGGTGCCGCCGCGCCCGACGTTTTCGGCGGTCCTCCTCCCGCTGCGGCTGCCTTTGACTTCGCCTTCCTCATCGGCCTTCATCTTTTCGTTGGTGGTGAAATCGTCAATCGAGGTGATCTCGACGAAGACCGGCACCTCCCGCGAGGCGACGCGGACGTGCTCGAATATCACCGAGATGCTGCCGTTCTTCTGGCCGCGGCCGGCGGGCTTGACCTCCGTGACCCTCCCGACGAATTCCGCCCCGCCCGGCAGCACCATCTCCCCGTTCACGTAGACCGGCGCGTCCAGTATCGCGGAGATCGGGTCTCCGGGCTCGTTCAGCTTGGAGTTTATGTGCGACTGTAGAATGAGGCGGGCCTTCGTCTCGGGCTCGATGGTAAGCTGACGGACGGCCTGAGCCCCCGCCGGCAGGGCGGGGAGCAGGAAAATTGCGCAGAGCAGAATAGCGGAGCCACTCTTTCTCACCTTGCACCCCCACTCGGACTGATTAAATCTAAACCTTATTCAGATTCGGAATGCGGAGCCCGCCCCCATCTTGCACACCCGGCGTCCCTCCCCACCGTGAAGAAGGCAGAGCTACATTACAGGAAATGGGCAAATCCTAACAAGTCCTCGCTCACCTTTAAGGAGGGGGCCGAAAATAGTTCTCGCAGTCTAACCGCCTCTCTAGCCCCGCGCGGGCGGGGCGTGAATAGAGGTCGAATGAAGAGAGGTCGGATCACGCCCCGGCGCGTCGGCGCTGACGAAAGGAGACGGCATGAAATTAAAAGCGACGATGGGGATAGGGTTACTCCTGCTTCTGTGCGGCTCGGCCGACGCCCAGAAAGTCATCCGCCTCTACCCGGGGGCCGCGCCCGGTTCGGCGAATGGCTACAGGTGCAGGGATTACTTAAGGCGCTCCCCTGAGGCCGGACCGAGTCGGGATGACGAAATCACTCCACCCCTCCCGCTAGCCGGCCGCCTCAAGGGCGGCCGCTATCTCCGAGAGGGTCGCCTCCTCGCTCTCGCTCACGCGCGTAGAGCCGATGCCGAGGAAGCCTCCCTCTTTCGACGCGACGGCCACCCTGCCGCCCACCTCAAGGAGCCAGTCCTTGTAAGCCCGGCTGTCCTGCGCGCCCGCTTTCAGCCGCAGGATCGAAGCCGCGCGCCGGCAGGTCTCAAGGGCCCTGCCTCGGACCTCCCCGGCCGAGACCGTCTCCGTCGGCCCGCGCAGGTCGTCCGTCGCGCCTGCCTTTATCTCGCTCACGACCGAATGCACCAGAGACCCCGAGGGGACCTGCTCGCTCGCGTCGACTATGGAGTCGGCCACGGCCTTCATCTCCTGCGTGTACCCCGCCCGGCCGCTCGGGGCGGCCCCGGCTATCGCGTAGCTCACCAGCAGCGGCGCTCTCACTAGTACGCCCCACTCTTCGGGCGTGAAGTCGCTCTTCGCGCTCACCGTTAATCCCTCCCGTGGCCGAAATATCAGGCGGCCTTCTGATTGAGCACGCCGCGGCCGCCCTTCGCGCGCTCGCCCCTCCGGTACGTCGTGTAGCCGAACCAGAGCCCGAAAAACAGAACCGACATCAGGGCGGAGGCCGTCACCGCGAAGGCCGTGGACTCGGTCACCTTGCGGACCACGACGAAGATGTCGGCGGAGATGCCCAGGGCCAGCGGCACCATCGCGGCAACGATGATGCGGCTCGCGAAGCGGTGGAAGTGCTCCGTCTCTTCGCCCCGCTCCACTATGCGGTGATAGGCGGCCGGGGTCATCAGGAGCACGATGGTCGAAGCGATTAAAGCGAGGCTGGAGAGGTGAACGTACTTTGATGACGCGGGCAGCTTCTCGAATGCCTCCATCAATATGGTGGCGAACTGGAACCCGAGAAGGGCCTGCGCGCCGGGGAGAATTACCCTGGCCTCGGTCAACGCATGCTTTATTTTGTCCTTGGTCTTCGTGCCGCCCGATTCGTTCTCCTTCTCCATAGCCTGCCTCTCCTTTACCTTCGGCTCGCGCTGCGCCCTGCGAAAGAATCCCAGGCCGTACCAGAAAAAGAGCGCGACCAGAAGCGTGAGGACGCCGCAGATGATTCCGAAGCCGGTCCCCGACACCCTCTCCACGGCGATGAAGAAGTCGAGCCCGAGCCCGAGGGCGAACGGCAGCATGGCGACGCCCATGACTCCGCCCGTGAAGCGGTGCAGGTCCTCAGTGTCTTCGCCCCCGTTCACTATCCGGTGATAAGCCCCCGGCCAGACGAGCAACCCTAAGGCGAGCGTCATGAGGCCCAGGCCCACGAGCTTCAGGTATTGCGAGTGGACGGGCAGCTTCTCGAAGCCCGGCTCGAAGATGGACCGGAATTGAAAGCCCAGGAGCACCTGAGAGCCGAGGATCAGAATCCGGACCTCCTGCAAAGCGTTTTGTACCCTGTCCTTTAATTTCGCCATGCCTCAGAGCCGCCCCTCGCCCCCCGAACTATGCATAATCGGCGTCGGAACACTCAGTCAATCAAGGCAAGAGGCGTGCCGCGCGGGAGCCGAAACGGGCGGCCTTGCTTGATCGGCATCGATTGAAATGCCGGGCACCTCCCGTGCCGACCTCCAAAACCGCCCCCTGATTGTCCCAGAATTGATGCCCGCTGATTCAAAGCTGATGGATTTCAGAATCGGGCGCGTTTGCTTCCGGCGGCGTGGAGCGGGCTGCGGAGGGTTTGCTTAGGGTTCGCGGCCTTAATCGCTTTTTGCGCGCCGCTCCCCCGCAACGGAATGATCGTTGCCCTCTCAAACTCCCGTAGACAGGCAGAACATTTATTCGAACGATTCATGAAGAAGGAGAGAGTTATGGCGTTTAACCCGCTTACAGAAAAAGGCATTCCTATCGACAAGCAGCTGCGCAACTGGTCGGAGCTGAGCGTGCAGCCTTACGACAAGGACGAGGTCGACCCGTACACGCGCTGCCGGGTCATCGCGATGAACGGCATCGAAGTCGAGTCCATCATGTTCTCGCACCAGTTCGCGCGCCACACCGATAACCCCGACATCAAGCGGATGCTGGCGATGACGCGGCGCGTCGAGCAGCAGCAGCAGAAGGCCGTCAGCGGGCTGGTCCCGGGCGACGAGACCACGCTCGAACACACCATCGCGTACGAGCAGGTCGCCGTCGATCTCACCGCTTTTCTCGCGCGGAACGAGCCCGACCCTTACCTGAAGCAGACGCTCGATTTCGCCCTGCTCGAAGATTTCGACCACCTCTACCGTTACGCCAACCTGCTCGACCTGATCGAAGGCAAGAAGGCTGACCGCATAACGAAAGGGCTGACCGAGATCATGCCGGGCCGCCCCACCGTGGACGAGCACCGCCACCCATACGACGAGATTCGCGGGCACTACGAGAAGCACACGGTGGACCCCCTGTCGCGCTGCCACGTGATGACCATCACGGCGGCGGAGCAGCAGACGATGAACTTCTATATGAACATCGGCAACCGTTACATCGAGCCAATCGCGCGGTCGCTTTACCAGGAGATCGCCATGATCGAAGAGCAGCACGTCACGCAGTACGAGTCGCTGCTCGACCCGCTCGAAACGTGGTTCCAGCAGGAAGTCTTCCACCAGTACAACGAGTGCTACATGTACTACTCTTTCATGACCGAAGAGAGCGACCCCCGGATCAAGGCCATCTGGGAGCTTCACCTCGGCCAGGAGATCGAACAGCTGCGCCTCGCCTGCGAGATGATGCACCGCTATGAGGGCGTCGAGGCGGAAGAGATACTGCCGCAGTCTTTGCCCGAGCCGACCCGCTTTCAGGAGAACAAGGGGTACGTGCGCGAGGTGCTCGCCAGCCAGATAGACCTGCGCACCGTCGGCACGCAGTTCGTCCCGCTCGACCAGCTGCCGAAGGACGCCCTTTATTTCAGCTACCAGCAGCAGGTCAACGGCGGCGGCCTCGTCCCGAGCGAAGACGTGATCAAAGAGCACGTCCGCGCGCAGGGCGGCGATTACCGCCACGAGACCGAAGGGCCGCACCCGGTCAAGCAGATGGAACAGGCCGCGACTCAGAAACGATGAAGGAGGATACGATGGACCCGATGATAGTGACGAAGGAAGCGGGCGCGACGACGATGCCTCTGGGCATGACCGTCGCCGAGCCGTCCTGCCAGATGATCGGCGCGGAGTTGATGACCTTCGCCGACGATGTCAGGGGCAACAGCATCTTCCTGGCGAACCTCGTGAGCGCCTTCTCCGCCCACGAGCGCTGCGGCCTGCACCTTTACCGCACCGCCGCCGGGATGACGCAGATCGAAGAGTGGAGGGCGAAGTACGAGGAGTTCGGCGCGCAGACCGCCGAGCACGTTCGCATCCTCGCGGAGCTTACGACGCAGCTCGGGGGCGACCCGATGTACGTCAGCCCTCAGGCGCGCATGACGGAATTCTGCGACTCGAAGTTGATGGAGGCGATCCTTCTGGCCGGCTCCGTCGACACCATGACGATGGAGCTTACGACTCTGGAGGCCGTCTTCCTCGCGGAGCAGAAATGCCATGCGAACTGGGAACTGCTGAAGACTCTCGCGAGTCAGATGACCGACTCGCCCGCGAGGCGGGCCATCGAGCATGCGGTGTCCGAGGTCGAAGGTCAGGAAGACGAGCACGTTCGGTGGGCGCAGCAGACCTTGAAGCAGACCATTATGGCACTGGTCGGCGTGGGCCTCGCGGCCGGAGGGGGAGGAGAGGTCAGCTAGCGCGCCATCATACGTTGATCGCCGCTCCTCTCAGAGCGGAGCCGGGGGAAGGGGAAGGGTTGTCGGCGGGCATCGGCGACGGGCCCCCTTCTTCCGGCCGGGTTCCCTCCCGGCCGGAAGATTCAGAAGCAATAGAGGGCCTACGGGTACCGCACGACGGCCGGCCCGGACTCCGGCAAAGGGATCGACTCCGTCTCGCCGGGCACGGGCGCGAACCGGCCCGCCTTCCAGTCCTCCTTCGCCTGTTCGATGTGCTCCTTCGAGCTTGAGACGAAGTTCCACCAGATGTGGCGCGGCCCGTCCATCGGCTCGCCCCCGAGCAGCATCACCCGCGCGCGGGACGACTGCCCGGCGCGCAGGGACGTGTGAGCGCCCGGCCTGAAGACGAGGAGCTGCCCCTCGCCGAAGCTTTCGCCGCCCGGCATGAGGTCGACCGAGCCTTCGATTATGTAGGCCGCCCGCTCCTCGTACTCCGCGGGCAGCGGGAGCAGAGCGCCGCCCTCAAGGGAGACATCCGCGTAGAACATCTCCGACAGAGTGCGCACGGGCGAGCGCTCGCCGTAGAGCGACCCGGCGATGAGGCGCACGCGCTTGCCCTCGCCTTCGACGACCGGCAACTCGCCCGCCGCGTGGTGCGCGAAGCCGGGGTCCGCCTCTTCGTACCTCTGAGGCAGCGCGACCCACGACTGTACGCCGAACAGCTTCGAGCCCGCCCGCCGCATGCCTTGCGGGGTGCGCTCCGAGTGCGCGATGCCCCGGCCCGCGGACATCCAGTTGACCTCTCCGGGGCGGATCGTCTGCACGATACCGAGGCTGTCGCGGTGGAGCAGCTCGCCTTCGAACAGGTAGGTGACGGTGGCGAGCCCGATGTGCGGGTGCGGGGCCACGTCGAGCCCGGCGCCGGCTCGCAACACTTCCGGCCCCATCTGGTCGAGGAAGATGAAAGGGCCGACCATCCGCCGCCGCGCCGAGGGGAGCACGCGCCGCACCTTGAAGCCTCCGGCGAGGTCGCGCGTGCGCGTAACGATGATCGTCTCAACGGAGGCGTCGGGGCCGCCGGGTTGCTGCCGACCCGTAGAATTGCCGGACGGCTTCTTCACTTCTTCGCTCAATGGCGCAACTCCTTTCACAACTGGATGATTCCGCGCCGCAGGGCGATGGCGACGGCCTGCGTGCGGTCACTCGCGCCCAGCTTCTCCATTATGTGCTTGACGTGAACCTTGACCGTCTCTTCGGAGATGAAGAGGCGGTCCGCGATGTCGCGGTTGCGGTTCCCGCCGGCTATGTGGCGGAGCACGTCCACCTCCCGCTCGGTCAGGGCGTCCTCGCCCAGGTGCTCGGCCAGGTGCGCCGCCACCTCGGCGGGAATCCTCTTCCTCCCCGCGTAGACCTGCCTTATCACCTCCACCAGATTGGCGGGGGCCATGTTCTTGAGCAGGTAGCCGCGTGCGCCCGCCTCAAGCGCGCGCTGGATCTCCACGTCCCCCTCGAACGTCGTCAGCATGATGACGCGGGCTTCGGGGAACTCCGCCCGTATCGCGATCAGGGCGTCGATGCCGCTCATGTCCGGGAGTCTGAGGTCCATCAGAGTGACATCGGGCCGGTGCTGGCGGAAGAGTTGAATGGCCTCGCGGCCGTCCGACGCCTGAGCCGTCAGCAGCATATCGGGCTGACTGTTGATGATTGCGGCAATGCCCTCGCGCAGGAGAGGGTGGTCGTCGACGCTGAAGACGCGGATGTGTGCTTGCTCGCTCATTTATCCACCTCACGGGCTTGGGATGGTCATCGGGAGGGCGCTTCTCCGGGTGAGGCGTTCCGAATCGATCTTTGAATTCGGCCGAAAGAGCGCTGATGTGGTCGCCGGGCCGCCGCCGGACTCGTGGGCCTGAGGGCCGCGAAAGACTTGCGATTTGTGCGCCACAGGATGCCTCAGCTTTCGGTGCAGTGCAGTCAGAGCACTATAGCTGAGCGCCGCGGCTCGCGTCCAGACGCGGAGGCTCGCGGGTGAAGGGAGGCCGGATGCCGATGGTGTCGCGGGCTCGGCGGGATTCGCCGGGTCAATATTATGAGCGGCACGGCCGAGCGCCCCGCGGGATGCTCGGCCGTGCCGCTCAGGCGAGCCGGGTCATTTGTTCGTGACGGTCCTTGTCGCGGAGCCCCCGAGACTGCTGCGCACGGTGATGCTCTGCGGGTTCGTAGACCAACTGAGGTCCGCGCGATAGCGGCCCCCGCCTTCGTTGCGCAACGTGCCGATCAACGCGCCGGTCGAGGTCACGTAGCACCGCAACACTGCGCTCGAATTGGTGCTCGTCGCCTCGACTCTTAACTGCCCGCTCCCATACTCGGCGCGCTGAATCGCGACCGTATCCGTCGCCGGGGGCGGCGGCGGCGATTGCGCGTTCACCGTCAGGGTCGCGGTCCTTGTCACGCCGCCATAAGTGGCGGAGATCGTCACGGGCGTCGATGAAGACACGGACCTCGTCGTCACGGTGAAGGCCGCGCCCGAGGCCCCGGCGGAGACCGTGATGCTCGCCGGGACGGTGGCGGCCGCCGTGTTACTGCTGGACAGAGTTACTACCGCGCCGCCCGCGGGGGCCGCCGCCGTGAGCGCGACGCTGCCCTGCGAATTGGCCCCGCCCACGAGCGTCGTCGGGTTGAGCGTCAGGGTGGACAGAGCCGGGGCGGACGGAGGCGGAGGTGCCGGGTTGTTCACGATGTCGAACGCGCGAGCGGAAGACCATGCCCCGTTCGTGCCGCCCGCGTTGCGACCGCGCACGCGCCACCAGTACCGCCGCGCGCTCGTGAACGTTCGCGTAAACTGCGTCTGCGCGAGCCCGGCCTGTGACGCGACCAGGGGGGCGCTGAAAGTACTTGAGTCGTCAATTTGAATCTCGTACGTCGTCGCGCCGGAAACAGGGCTCCACGAAAAAGTCACGCTCTGATTAAGCGGCAGTTGCGCGCCGCTGGCGGGGTTGAGCAGGGCGGGCGCGCCCGGCGCCGGGGTCGCGGGCATCACCGTGAGGGTCGCCTCCATGCTGACGTTTCTGTACGTGGCCGTGATGACCACGGAGGTCGGGGCGGAGACCGGTCTGGTCGTCACCGTGAACGTTCTCAGGGTATTGCCTTGCGAGATGGTGACGCTCGATGGGACGGTGGCGGCCGCCGTGTTGCTGCTGCGAATGGCCACGCTCGCGCCGCCCGAGGGCGCGGGCGAGGAGAGCCCCACCGTCGCCTGAGCGGAACTGCCCCCCTGAACGCTGGAAGGATCGACGACGAGTAAAGAGACCCCGGCCCCCGCGTTGAAAGTGCGCACCTCAGACCATGCGCTCAGATTGCCCGAGCGGTCGGCGGCCTGTACTCGCCAGTAGTATGGACCGTCGAACCTGATGGAAGTCACCAGCTCCGACCTCGGAATCCATACCTCCTGCCAGTCATTGCAGCAGACGAAATCCGGCCTGCGGTTGAGCTGGACGTGATAGCCGTCGATCCCCGACGGGTCGGCAATGTCGCTCCAGTCGAGAGTGATCGCCGTGTTGGTCGGGAAAGACGAGTTGTTGGCCGGCGCGAGTATGGCCGGCGTCGCGACCGCGTCATCGCCATCGCCGTCCGGCAGCAGCGTCAGCTTCGCGACGAACCCGTCGAAGGGCGTGCCGAACGGGCCTCCGGCCACGCCCCCCGCGCCATTGTTATTCAGGATGCCATCGTGGGCTCCGGGGATTATTGGGAAGTCGCCCGAAAGGGTCCAGCCGGAGACAACCGCCGAATTCGGCCCGACGAGCGCGAGTTTCGGGTGTCGCTCGTCGAAGCTGCCTCCAAGGTAGGTCCCGTATAGCAAACGCGCCCCGTCAGAGCTGATCCGGGCGGCGTAGGTGTCGAAGAAGAAGACGCCCGACGAGATGGCGACCGACCTGTCGAAAGCCCCCTGCGTGGTCGGAAGGTCGAATGATCTCGTCTCCCCAACGATGACGATGTCTCCCGCGCCGTTCACGGAGAGGTCGGCGACCTCCTCGTACTCGAAGCCGCCGAACAGGGTTGACCACACGAGGCTGCCCCCGCCGCCCGCGGGGAAGCGGAACCGCATGACGTAGCCGTCAACGCTCGTGGAGCTCGGCCTCAAGGTGCCCGCCGTGGTCGGAAGCCTCACGGGGCTGGCGGTCGAGAAGGTGACCCCGCCCACGATCACGTCGCTCGGGTTCAGAGGGTCGAGCGCGATTGCCAGCCCCTCGTCGGTCTCGTTGCCGCCGAGGAAGGTCGAATACCTGAGGTCCGCCGGGCCGTTCCCGTCGAGCCTCATCCTCGTTAAGAATGCGTCGGCGCTCGACGAACCGCTGAGCGGATTGGGCTGAAGCGCTCCGGGGGTCGTCGGCAGCCGCGGCGCGCCGGGGTCGGGCGATGCGTACGTCAGGCCGGTGAAGGTGACGAAGCCCTGCGCGTCCACGACTATGTCCAGAGGCACCTCGTCGCCATTCCCGCCGAAGTAGGTCGAGTATTCGAGGGCGCTCCCGTTCGCGCTCAGCCTCGCCACGAATGCGTCCGTGATCGAAAAGACGCCCGCGCCGAAAGCGGTGCAGCAGTTATGAGTCCGGTCGAACGCTCCGGCCGTGGTCGGCCAGACGGGCGAACCCGTCTCCCCCGCCAGGACCACCGCGCCCGTCGGCGTGAGCGCGACCGTGTAGGCTATGTCGTACTCGTTCGTGCCGATGAAGGTCGAGAAGATCAGCCGGTCGCCCCCGGCGCTCAGGCGTGTAACGAACGCATCCGATCCGGGACGCCCATCAGGGCCGACGCCGTGCGTCGTGTCATAGGCCCCCGGAGTCGTCGGGTAGTCGAGGGACCAGCTTTCGCCGACGACTACAGGCTCGCCCTGGGCGTTTACCGCGAGGCCGTGAATCCACTCCCGCTCCGAGCCGCTCAGGATGGTCTTGTAGACGAGCTGGCCCGTCGCGCTGAAGCGCACGACGAAACCGGCCACCGGGTTGTTGCGTCCGCTGAAGTCGGGGGAGAGCGTCGCCCCCACCACGATGGCGTCCCCCGAGCCGTCCCCCGCGGGCGCCAGGTCGTGGACCTCGTCCCAATCGCCTCCGCCCAGGTAGGTCGACCACTCAAGGCCCGGATCGATCACGAGCGGCAGGCTGCGATCATGCCGCTCCGCGTCGAACCCGTAGCGCCGCTCGTCTATCTTCCGGAAGCGGCACTCGACCGACCGCCGCTCGCCGTTGGGCAGTTCCTCCCACGTCCTGGGAGGCGTCTGTCGAAGCGGCCCCGCGGCAGTCTCAAGAATCAGCGATCCGTCGCCCGCGACCTCAAGCCGCGAAGCCCCGTCCGCGCGGACCACGACCTCATCGAGGCTCGCCCCCGGAGCGAGTATCAGGTCGTATTCGATCCTGCCCGACTCTTCTCTAACGCGCATGTCCACGCCGCCGTAGAGCCCGCGGTAGAGGAGGCTGCCGTACGCCGCGACGCGAGAGCGCCACCTTGCCGGGTCGTTGCCGGTGAAAAAATTATAGTAGCCGCCGCGTTCACTTTCGCCCTCGATCACCGCGCCGCGCGAAGCGCCTTCGAAGGTGAGACTGAGGGAAGCCTGCCGGTCCTTCCCGAGCCAGAGATTTATCGCGTCCTGCGCGAAGCGCGCGCTGACCGGGCCTTTGCTAGCGATGAACTTCACGGACGAATCCCACTGCCCCCGGTTCTCGATGAAGTCGAGGGGCAGCTTCGCTAAAGTGGATGCGTCATCGATCCTGTTTGATGCCGCGCTGACGGTGGTGCGTGTCCGCGTGAGATCGGGTTGGAAGAATGTGCAGGCAAGACACGAGATGAGGAACAGAAGCAGCAATCGCCCTGGCGAACCTTTCATCACTAGCCTCCTATTTTGAAAGAACCCGTAGAAGTAGTTATGAGCGCTGGCACTACCGATCAATAGAGTGACCCCTGTACGGAAAAATACATGGGCATTTGAAAAAAATACACGGGCAGCTTATAAGCTGCCCTACCCAGGATCGTTCAGAGACCAGATAAGAGAATACTTTACGCTGACGCGCTACGCCGGGACCGATGCAGAGCGGTCCCGGCGCACGTTCCTAAGCAAATTACTTACCAGCCTTAGCTTCTTTACTTTCCGGGGTTCAGAGATGAGGCCGGGTCGGTCAGGATTTCGACGGGCGGGAGGCGGGAGGGATGATTATCTCGCGGCGTCCAAACAGGCGGGCGTCGAGCGAGAACGCCCCCGGCCCGAGCAGGACGATAGCCGCGGCCATGATGATCAGGTAGACGGTACAAGGGACGGACTCGACCGAGTTATGCCCCGGCCCGGCGAACCGGGAAAGCGCCATAGCTATGCCGATCAGGAAAACAAGAAAGCTCGCCAGAGGGGTCACAAACCCGACCAGAAGTGACGCGCCGCTGACGACCGCTAGCACCCCGGCCGACCATGTCCCCGGTGATGTCCCCGGTGTCGCGCTGCTCGCGTCGGCAAGGTAGGCCCCGCCCCGAAAGACCATAGTTACCCCCGCCGCCGCCCGCAACAGCAGCAGCCCCGCGCCCGGCCAGCCTACCGGATAGGTGGAAAATAGTCTTCGCAGTCCGGACCTCCCTGATATCGGCGCGTCGTTCGACACTGCCTCAATGTAGAGTAACGGCTGCGATGACGGGGCGAATCCCCATAACTCGGAATCTTTTTATAACTCTTTATGGGTATCTCCGAAGGGCCGGCGCGTCGATTGTGATATACTGCTCGCCCTTAAAACCTTGATAGATGCGCGACATCGTGGGGCGAATGCGCGGTGGCTCAAGTGTAACGGCTCACCGCTGGTTTATGTGTTTAACGACTACTTCCGGTGAAACTTAAGACTTTAGACAACATCAGGCGAATCGAACATGCGTCCCGCGCCGGCCTCGAACGCTTCATCCTTGATCAGGAGCCGGTCATCATCACCGGGTTATTCAGCGACCAGCCGATCCGCGAGATCGCGAGCGCGGATGACGCCATGCGCCGTCTGGGCGACCTGTCGCTGGCGATCAGGCCGGAGTACAGCTTCAACGATTTCGAGGCGTACCGCGCCGGCCCGCGGGCGAGACAGACGGAGATGACGCTCGCCGAGTACATGGAGTTCAAGCGGCGGCACGCGGACACGCCTCTGCTCTGCCTTGAAGAAGCCACGCCCGCCGCGGTCCTGTCTCTGTTCGCGCTCGGCGAATACGAAGAGATAAACGCGGAGCAGGGGGACCGGACAGCCTCGCGCCTCTTCGTCGGGAACGCGGGGAACAGGTCGAACCTGCACTACGATTGCGACTACCACGCGGCCCTGCTCTATCAGGTCTTCGGCCGCAAGCGCGTGGTCCTCGTCCCGCCGCGCGAGTCGCAAAAGCTGCGCCCGGTGATGAACTTCAGCGAGTACCTGCTCTACAACTTCAGCCCCGAAGACAAAGACGCTTTCATCCGCTACGCGGGCGCGTACGACTCGGTGCTGCACCCCGGCGAGGCGCTCCTGATTCCGGCCGCCTTCTGGCACCACGTCGAATACGTCGACGACTCCATGTCGTTCAACGTAAAACTGAGGCGCAACCGTTACCTCAGGCTGCTCGGGGGCGGCCTCTTCCACAGCAACTACGTCGTGCAGGGGCTCGCCACGAAGTTCGTCGACGGGGCGGCCGTTGACGCGGGGCGCGCCGAGGCTTTCGACCGGATACTTGCGATTTACACCGACCGCGCGCTCGACCCGTTCGCTAAATTCGAGGCCCTCGACAGCCTCTTCCGCGCGCTCTACCGGACGATCTGCTCCGACTTCCCGCAGGCGCGTTACTTCTCGTCGATACCGGGCGTCAGGGAGTCGGACCTGTGGCGGGACCGTCTGGAGAAGGGGTTGCTGTACGGGGACCTCGGGCCGGTCACTTCCGGTGCTGCGCCCGCAGCACGACCTCAGTAGGGCAGCTCGTCGAAGGGAATGCGAGTATGAAGGCGACCACCTTCGCGATGTCCTGCGGCGGTATGTCGACGGAGCGCTCGGGCGGTGCGCCGTCGATCCTCGCGGCCACCTGGCCGGGGGCGATGGTGCAGACCTTGACGCCGCGTTCGCGCACGTCCTCGAAAAGCGACCCGGAAAAGCCGAACAGGCCGAACTTGCTCGCCGCGTATATCCCGCCCTTCGCGAGGTAGTCCTTCCCCGCGACCGAAGCGATGTTGATGATCGATGAAGATGGGTTGCGTTCGAGGTAAGGAAGAACGTGCCGGGTCAGGTGGATGACCGCCCGCAGGTTGAGGTCGAGGACATGATCCCAGCGGTTGAGGTCCGCCTCCCCCGCCGGCGTGAAGTCGAAAGCGCCCGCGTTATTGATGAGCGCGTCGATGCGGCCGAGCCGGCCCGCGATGTCTTCGACGACCTGCGGGAGCTTCGATGTCTCCGTGAGGTCGCAGGGGAACACCCAGGCGCTCCCGCCGAGCCCCGCCACCTCTCCGGCGACGGTCCGCAGGGGCTCCTCGCGGCGCGCGAGGAGGGCGAGGTGCGCGCCCGACGCGGCCAGCTCCAGCGCGATGGCTCGCCCGATTCCCCGGCTCGCGCCGGTGATGATCGCGTGGGCTGGAGCCGTCACCATACCGCGCCCCCGTCCATGAATCCGGCCTTGAATAAAGATGGCATGACATCCCTGATGCGCGGGGCGAGGGCGCGCGGCGGGAGGACAAACTCTTCCTCGACCCGGCCCCTGCGCCCCGCTTTCAGTCAGTATTCTTACTGGCCCGACTGATTGCCGTGAGACGAGGCGATGGCGTCCTCAAGCTTCTGGACGTGCTCGTGGAGTTTCTGCCTGAAGGCAGGGTCGGAGGCGGTCTGCGGATTCTCGCGCGCCTGTTTGGAGAAGTTCTTCAGAGCCTCAAGGGCATCCTGTTCGTCCTGGTTGCAACCGAAACCGATGACGCGGCCGACCTGGGTCGTCTTGACTACACGCTCACTCGAACTGGCGAGGCTGACCTGTTCATCCAATTTGACGAAGGGACTTTTGTTGCGCTGTTTCTTTGCTTGCATTCGATAAATTCCTTTCAGCGACGTGGTGGGGTGGGTGCCGGAAGCCTTAACGTCGCGTAAGAGCTTCCCGGCAACAAATTTTTAATTAGCTTTTAGCCGGCGCGTCCGAACCGGCCCTTTTTGGATTCGTCGGTTATACTACAACGAATAAGAATTTTCAATTCGGGGAAAGATCGGGATGGATGTGATCGGTGCCGGGTTCCCGCGCACGGGGACGATGTCGCTCAAGAAGGCGCTCGAAAGACTTGGATTTGGCCCCTGTTACCACATGCGCGAAGTGCTCGCCCGCCGCCGGGGCGAGGACCACACCCGCGCGTGGACCGAGGCCGCGCGCGGCGGGCCGGTCGACTGGCAGTCTCTCTTCGCGGGCTATCGCGCGACGGTCGACATCCCGTCCGCCGTCTTCTACCGCGAACTCCTCGCGGTCTACCCCGGCGCGCGCGTCATCCTCGGCGTCCGCGACTCGGAGGCGTGGTACGCGAGCGTCAACGAGACCGTCTACGCCCTCAGCAAAATCCGCGTCCCTCAGACCGAGGCGTTTGCCCGAATGGTCGATGACGTTTTTTGGAACGGGGTCATGCACGGCCGCTTCGAGGAGAAGGCTTACGCCATCAGAGTCTACGAGCGCCACATCGAGGAGGTCAAACGGACCGTGAGCCCTGACCGCCTGCTCGTGTTCGACGTGAAAGAAGGCTGGGGGCCTCTGTGCGGGTTCCTTGAAGTGCCGACGCCTGCCGAACCTTTCCCGCACGCGAATGAAGCGGACGACTTCATTGATTACCTGCGTTTGAAATGGATGGCCGGCGACGCTGAAGGGGCGGGCGCGAGCGGCGAGGAGGACTACAGGCGGCGTCTGCACGAGCGGATGGCCGCGTTCGAGCAGCGGCTCATGGATGAGATCGAAGCCGGCTGGCGCGAGGCCGAATGATGCGAGGACGAGTGATGAGAAGCCGACTGATGCGCACACTCGCGCCGGCCCGGACCGAGGGCCGCCGTCACTGATTACCGGGTTTGAAAGAATCGGGCTTATCACCGCATGCGCGGCGCGCCATCTCTTTGACGTACGGGCTGGCATCATCCATCGCCGCGCTCAGAAACGATTCGGCCTCATCAGGCTTGCGGCTTATCATCGTCTCCCACGCGAGCGCGCGCGTGCGATGGTTCGCATGTTGCCGCGCTATGGTCAGGAGGATGTCCAGACTGTTGTCGTCTCCCACCTGCTTTACCGCCGAAAAGATCAGCCGGCGCATATGCATGTCGGAGAAGTGTGACTGCACCGACCCCGTGGCAAGATCAAACTCGTACTGCGCGGCGCGCGGCCGCCTCCTGCGCGGCAGGACCAGGTTCAGAGAGATCGAAAGCTCCTCGGGCGGAAGCTGCGTGTGCACGTCGCGGCTGGAGAAGTAATACATCAGCTTCCCTTCCGGCAGAGTCGTATCTTCCAGAAATTCCAGAGCGACCTTCTCCCCCGGATAGCCGAGCACGCGATCATGCTCGTATTGATAGATGACCGTGCGGTAGCCCGATCCGTGGTACCCGCAGGTCAGGAAGTCGAAGTTGTGGTCGTGCGTCTCGTAGTACGAGAATATCTCCGGGTTGTCAACTTCGTCGGCCGGCAGCCACACGACGGCCCGGACGGTGTAGCCCGACCCCCGGTGCAGGATGAACGTCGGCGGCTTGAAGTCGTTCCGCTCCTGAAAGCGGCCGATCTCCTTCATCTCCTCGTTGAGGTAGGAGACCAGAAAGCTCTTGTTGTTGGCGAGCGCTTTGAGCTTGTCGGCGGTCGCAATCGCCTGCTCAGGGTCGTGGAGGTCGGGCCGGGAGTCGCAGAAGTCGATATACTCGTCGAGGGAGATGGAGTCAGGCGTTTGCGATGTGATCGTGAGGGCCATACGCCTCCTAATGCTTCGCGCCCGACGCCGCGTCAATGTTCTCAAGCGTGGCCCTCGCCGCCTTGCGGATCGAGGGGTGCGCGTCGTTGACGAGATGGCCGCGCAGGAGCGCCGCCCCGCGCGAGGGGTCAATCTTGTACACGCTTTCGGCGGCCTCCCACCGCACGAAGTGCATGTATTCGGAGCGCGCCAGCCCTTCGAGGGTGTCGACCACCTCCGCGCCACCCTTAAGCTCGCCCATGACCCGCGCCGCGATCCGGACGCGCGAACTTTGCAGGTAATTGTCGGTCATCCCGACCGGCGCGCGGGTCGAGCGGCTGAAGACCCAGGTCGTCGTTCCCCGCGCTCGGGAATGCAGGACGAGAAAGGGGGCCTCGCGGTCCGCGCCGGCGAGGTCGGCGGTCTCGGCGTAAGCCGAAAACTTGCGCCACCCGTACGGCCCGACGGTGACCCGCTCCGGCCCGATCAAAGGGCCCGGCCGCTCATGCGCCGAGCCCGCGTCGATGGTCGTCCGGTAGACCGGGAGGGCCACCGGGTCGCCCGTCAGGTTGACGGCGAGCATGTCGAATTCGCTGGCCGTGATGTGATCCAGTATCTCGGCGGGCCGTCCCACAATCCTGAGCGTCAGATTAAAATCGCCGTCGCTCACGAGATGGGCCTGATCGTCATAAGGCTGTTCCCTGTCGGCGGTCGCTTCGAGAATCTCGCGCAGAATCTGCTCGAACATTCGTGCGACGTTCGCGCGGTCCAGCCCCGAAAACAGACGGCCGTAATCCTCGAACGCGAAGCCCGGCTGTCGGGCCATATCGCGCGCCAGGCTTGCCATCTTATCGAGCATGGGGAACATAGCCTACTGGAAGCAGGAAATTTGTGTCAACTCGTGACGCGGGCGGCGCGCACACATTTGAATTCTACCTGAGCGGCTCGGTCTAAGAATCGGAGGGCCTGTGGTATACTCGCTCTACCATAAGTCGATTGAAGCGTGAATCGATTCAAAAAGATCATAGGCCTGGTGACACATGACTGAAGATGCGGCGAGCCAGCAAGACCAGCCTTTCGAGCCCGACCCGGTCATCGAGGTTTATAAAAGGGATGTGGATCGAACTCTGATCCGCGAGAACCTGCGGCTGTCGGTCGAGCAGCGGTTCGAAAACCTGATGCGGCTACAGGAGTTTGCCGAAGAGTTGCGGCGCGCCCGCCGGGAGCCGCCCCGATGACCGACTTTCGCGGACTGCTGCGCGCGCTGGCTCACGGCCGGGTGGAGTTCATTATCGTGGGCGGCGCCGCTGCCACGGCTCACGGCTCTGCCAGGCTGACTCAGGACTTGGATATAGTTTACCGGCGCTCCTCAGGAGAACATCGCCCGGCTCGTGACCGCTCTATCTGAATACGCGCCTTACCCGCGTGGCGCGCCTCCCGGCCTCCCCTTCAGCTGGGATGAGCGGACAATCTGGAACGGCCTGAACTTTGTCCTGATGACCGGGCTCGGGGCGGTTGATTTATTGGGAGAGATCATCGGCGGCGGCTACGATGATCTATTGCCATATTCGGTTCAGGTGGAGCTCTTTGGCGTCGAATGTTTCTGTCTCGGCCTGGAACGCTTCATTCATGTCAAGCGCGCGGCGGGTCGCCCCAAAGACCTTGAGGCCATCGCTGAGTTAGAAGCAATCCTGAAAGAACGCAAGCGCAACGCCTGAGTCTTTACTAATAATTCCCGCCTCAAACCTGTTGACGGAAATTCATCGAACGATTTGGAAAGCTCGGGAAGGCTACGCCCCATCGAGCGCCTTGGCCTCTTTGGCCTTCGTCAATTCCGTGGGGCTTCTCCCCGCGCCCGCCGGAACTACGAAGATTTTCGTTGACTCTACGAAATCCTTCGTAGTAGTATCGGGGCGTGAAATTAGGAAAGAAGCGGAAAGATATGGCGAAGACGAGTCTGGCGCGGCCGACCGACACAGAACTGGACATTCTCAGGGTGCTATGGCAGAGGGGGCCGAGCACCGTGCGCGAGGTTCAGGAGACTCTGAATGCCGCGAAGCCGACGGGCTACACGACCGTGTTGAAGATGCTGCAGATCATGACCGACAAGGGGCTGGTCAGGAGGGACGAGCGCCAGCGCGCGCACGTTTACGAAGCCCGGCTCGCCCGCGAGCAGACTCAGCAGCAGCTCGTGACCGACCTGCTCGAAAGAGTGTTTGAAGGCTCGGCCACGGGACTCGTCATGCATGCGCTTACCGCCAACAGGAGGTCGTCCGAGCAGGAGCTTGCGAAGATCAGAAGAATGCTTGAGGAGTTCGAGCAGGGAGAACAATGAGCGCTATCGAGACTTTACTCACGAGTACGATGATCCAGGCCCTCGGCTGGGCGCTGGTGCATTTCATCTGGCAGGGCGCGGCGATAGCCGCTCTTTATGCCCTCGCAAAAGTCCTGTTGCGAAAGCGCGCGGCCAACATTCGGTACGCGGCGGCCTGCTCCGCGCTCGGGCTGATGCTCGCCGCGCCGGTGATCTCTCTGTTCGAAATGAGCCGTTCGCCGGCGGGCGCGCATGTCTTTGTAGAAGCGTCGCCCGCGGGTGCTCAGGCTGAGCCGATGATAGCGGGCGCGCCTCAACGTGCCTCCGGCTCGCCGGCCTCGACGCAATCGACCTCCTTAAAGCAATGGGCTAGTGAGCGACTCGCTCTGTACCTGCCGTGGCTGCTCGCCCTGTGGTTTGCCGGAGTACTCTTCTTCTCGCTGAGATTCGCGGGCGGGCTGGTGGTGGCGCACAGGCTCAGGCGGCGCGAAACCGGCCCCGCGCTTGAGCAGTGGCAGGGGAAGATTCGCGACCTCGCCGAGAGGCTCGGGGTGTCGAGGCACGTCCGCCTGTGCGAGTCGCTCGTCGTGGAAGTGCCCACGGTCATCGGCTGGCTCCGCCCCGTCATACTCCTGCCCGCGAGCGCGGTCACCGGCTTGAGCGCCGCGCAGATCGAGGCGCTCATCGCGCACGAGCTGGCGCACGTCCGCCGGTACGACTACTTGATCAACCTGCTACAGACCGCGGTAGAGACCCTGCTCTTTTACCACCCGGCGGTCTGGTGGGTTTCGGCAGAAATAAGGGAAGAGCGCGAGCATTGCTGCGACGACCTCGCGGTCGCGGCCTGCGGCAACGTGCTTCTTTACGCGCGCGCTCTGGCCGAGCTTGAGCAGCTCAGAATCGCCCCGCCCCGCCTCGCGGTCGCGGCGAGCGGCGGCTCTCTGCTGCGCCGCATTCAGCGTTTAATCGGCCGCCCCGCGCGGGCGCATCGCTTCGAGTCAGGGGTAACCGGTGCGGTAGCAGTCGCGACGATTCTTTTTTTACTAGCGGGCGCGCATGCTTTGCTGCTATCCAAAAGCCAGAAGGCCGAAGCCAGCGGCCCGGTCGCGACGACGCCCGCAGCGCAGTCCGGCCCCTCGGTCGGCAAAACGCCGGCGGGTGAGGGTGCGGACCAGGAACCGGCTCAAAGAGCTAAAGGCGCACCGCCGCAGGCCGAGCCCGAGTACGACTCTGAAGCAGAAGAGCCTGACGCCGGGCAGCCGATTGCGACGGAGGCAGAGCCTATCTCAGGCGACGGGCAGTCCGGCGGTTCGGGCGGCCCGCAGGATTTCACGGGCTCGATGAGAGATATCGGCTATGCGAACCTCTCCGTTGATGAGCTGACCGCGCTCGATGTCCATAACATCACGCCGGCCTTCGCCGCCGAAGCCAATTCACTTTTGAATATGAAGCTGTCCGTCAGCCAGCTCGTCGCGTTCAAGGTTCACGGCGTCACGACCGGGCTCATCGAGAAGCTCAATGCGGAGGGCCTGTCGACCCTCACCCCCGAACAGCTCGTCGCGTTCAGGGTTCACGGAGTGAGTCCACAGTTCGTCTCCGAGCTGAAGACTCTCGGCTACGATAACCTTCCCGCCGAAACCCTGACGGCGTTCAGAGTTCACGGGGTAAGCGCCGATTACATCCGGGCTATTAAAGAGCTCGGCTACGACCGCGTTTCCGCCAAAGACCTGACGGCTTTCAGGGTGCATGGAGTCTCCCCGGCATTCATTCAGGCGATCAGGGGGCACTTGCGCGAGGACCTTTCGGAAGCGCAGCTCATCGCGTTCAGGGTTCACGGCGTGAGTGAGGGATTCATCAAGGAGTTGGGTTCGCTCGGGTACTCTGACCTGTCGGCGGACCAGCTCACGAGCGCGCGCATACACGGGGTCACGCCGAAATTTATAGAGGCCATGCGCTCTTTCGGCTACAGGCCAACCTTCGACCAACTTTTGCAGATGAAATTTAACGCAGTGACGCCCGCCTTCGTCGAGCTGGTCAGGGGCCGGGGATTCAGCGATGTCACGATAGACCAGCTTATCGAACTGCGACGAATGAACCTCATTCCGGGGTCCCGGAACAAATAACAGCGGCACGCGCTGCCGCCGAAAATTGTCTTAGCAAGTAGAGGGCTTGAACCTTTAGGGGGAAGGTCTGTCTCTACAGGAGGCCGATATGAACTTTAAGAATTATCTTCACTCTTCGCCGCTCTATCCCGTCTCGGCGGCCGCGCCGCGTTATTTTATGAGGGCGGTCGTCGTGGCCCTCGTGTCCGCGCTCTGCTACGGCTCGCTCTCTTCAACGTCGGCGCAGGAAGCGATCACGGGCCAGTGGATAATCGAGCCTGATCGCGGGAAAGAACGCAGGCCGGATTCGGTTCACCTGACGATACAGCGCAGCCGGAACGGGCGCGGCAACTTCAATTCGTCGGACAGCGTGAGGCTCGAACACTTCAGGGGGCTGACTCAGGCGCAGATGGCCGGGAGCGGCGCGGCCGCCCAGTTCCAGATCGTGCGGGACGCGGGCGTGTTGAACTGCGAGGGGTGGTTCAAAGACGGGCGCGGGTCCGGCCACTTCACGTTCGCGCCCGACCGCGGCTTCGCGAGCGAGATGCAGGGCCTCGGCTACGGCACCCTGTCGGACGAGAAGCTATTCACCCTGGCCGTGCTGGACGTGAGCCGGGTCTTCATCCGCGAGCTTGCCGCGCTCGGGTATGAGCGCCTGCCGGTCGACAAGCTGGTCGCGATGAAGATTCACGGGGCGACGCCGCAGTTCATCTCCGAATTGAGGGCCGCCGGGTACGATCACCCTCCGGTCGATCAGCTCGTCGCGATGCGGATTCATGGAGCGACCCCGGAATTCATCCGCGAGCTGCAAGCCGAAGGGTACAACCAGCCGCCGATTGACCAGCTCATCTCCATGCGGATTCACGGAGTGAGCCCGAACTTTATCAGGGAACTGAAGCAACTCGGCTACGACAGGGTGCCCGTCAATCAGCTCGTCGCGATGCGGATTCACGGCGTGAGCCCTGAGTTCATCCAGAAGATGAAGGACAGGGGATTCAAAGACCTGTCCGTCGACGAGCTGGTAAGGCTGAGAATTCACGGCTTTGACAAGGAACTGTAAGGCGTAACCTCAGGAGGTGAAACATGCACGCGGAGAGATCAACAGCGCGGACGGGCTCGCGGGCCGCGGCCGCTCACAGGGCAGGCGCATTCGTAATCGTGCTACATCTGGCGGCGGCGGCTCTCGGGTGCTTCCCGCTCGTCGGCGCGAGCGCGCAAGGCGGGTACGAAGGCCAGTGGACGATTGAGGGCCGGCGCGACAAGCCCGCTCTCTATCTGACCCTGACCTACGGGGACGAGGGCCGGGGCTATGGCAAAAACACGATGGGGTTCAACCTCGCGCCGGAGCATTTGCAGGGGCTCAGCCAGGCGCAGATGATGTCGGCGGGCTCGCAGGTGCGGTTCCAGATCGTGCGGGACGCGGGCGTGTTGAACTGCGAGGGGTGGTTCAAAGACGGGCGCGGGTCCGGCCACTTCACGTTCGCGGCTAACCCCTCCTTCGCCTCCGAACTCAGGGGCCGGGGCTACGACGAGCCCACCGAGCGCCAGATGTTTCAGATGGCCATGAGCGGCATGACGCTCGCGTTCTTGGACGAGCTTAAAGCGCAGGGGTACGCGCAGGCGACGCTCGGCCAGATAGTGCGCATGGGCACTCACGGGGTCACCATCGAGTACGTCAGGGAGTTGAAGGCGCTCGGCTACACCCTCCAATCGGTCGACCAGCTGACCAGGATGGTGGACCACGGGGTGAGCATAGAGTTCATCAGGGAGTTGAACGCCGCCGGCTACAAGGACACGCCCGCCGAGATGCTCGTCAGGACCAGGGATCACGGCGTCACGCCCGAATTCATCAAAGAAGTGGAGGCCGAGGGCTACGGCCGCCTGCCTTTAGAGAAGCTCGTGAGGATGCGCGACCACGGGGTCACGCCCGACTACATCAAAGAGGTGAAGGCTCATGGCTATACCGACGTGACGGTCGAGCAGTTGGTCCGCATGCGCGATCACGGGGTCACGTCGGAGTTCATCAACAAGGTGAAATCGCGCGGGTTCACCAACCTCTCGGTCGAAGAACTGGTGAAGCTGCGTGACCGCGGCTTCGACAAGTGATCCGGGGCTAGATACTCGGAGTTGACCGGGGCCGCGGGGC
>DASQDI010000061.1:0-73479 GCA_035634255.1 Blastocatellia bacterium | reverse complement strand
GAGCTTCGAGGAGGTGATGAGGAGGGAGAGGGAGGTTGTGCTGGGCGCGTTCGGGAACCAGGAGGTGCCGTTCGAGCGTGTGGTCGAGCAGGTGCGGCCCGAGCGGAGCCTCAGCTACTCGCCTCTGTTTCAGGTAGCGTTCAATTTTCTGAATGCGGCGCGCCAGTCGGAGATAAGGCTGTCGGAATTATCTCTCACCTCATTGGGCGGGGAGGTGGAAACGTCGAAATTCGATCTGGTCCTGGTCATCACGGAAGACGACAGCCGCCTCTTCATAGACCTGCGTTACAGCACGGACCTGTTTGACGAGTCCACGATCAAGCGGATGCTGACGCATTTCCAAAGGCTGATCGAGGCGGCCGTCGCCGACCCGCGACGGCCCATATCGGCATTGCCCATGCTGACGGAGGCCGAGGTGCGCCAATTACTCGTCGAGCGCAACGACACGAGCTCACCTTATCCCCGGCACGATTGCGTCCATCAACTTTTTGAGCGCCGGGCGAGCTACTCTCCCGAGGCCGTCGCGCTGGCCTGCGAAGCGAAGCAGTTATCCTATGCCGAGTTGAATCGGCGGGCGAATCAAATGGCGAACTACCTTCGCAGTCTGGGAGTCGGGCCGGAGACGCTGGTCGGAGTCTGTATGAAGGGCTCGATTGATATGGTCGTCGCGACGCTCGGGATTTTAAAGGCTGGCGGGGCGTTCGTGCCGCTCGACCCTGATTACCCCAAGAGGCGTCTGGCTCTGATGATGGAAGAGAGTACGATGCCGGTGCTGCTCACTCAGGAAGATATGGAAGATCGACTGCCCGCTCATTGGGGGCGGACCGTCTTCGTGGATTCGGATTGGGAGACCATAGAGCTTCACAGCGGGGAAAACCCCGCCAGCGATGTAGACCCGGAAAACCTGGCATATGTGATCTTCACGTCCGGGTCCACGGGCAAGCCTAAGGGGGTACAGATTACCCACGGGGCGTTGCTTAATCTGGTCTATTGGCATAAACGTGATTTTGCGGTTACGCCAGCCGACAGGGCTACGCAGGTGGCCGGGGTAGCGTTCGACGCTTCGGTCTGGGAGGTGTGGCCTTACCTCGCGGCCGGGGCGAGCGTCCACTTCCCGAGCGATGAGATTCGCAGCTCGCCTACGCGCCTTCGAGACTGGCTCGTCTCGGAGGGGATCACTATCAGCTTCCTGCCGACTCCGCTGGCCGAGAGCCTGTTATCGCTGGACTGGTCTGAGGAAACATCGTTGCGGGCTTTGCTGACCGGCGGGGACAAACTTCACCGTCACCCATCAAAGACCTTGCCGTTCGATCTGGTGAACAATTACGGCCCGACCGAAAACACGGTCGTCGCGACATCGGGTCGGGTGCCGGTCAGGCCTCACGAAGAAGCGGCCCCATCCATAGGCCGCCCGATTGATAACACGCAGGTCTACCTGCTCGATTCCGACCTGCAACTCGTCCCCGATGGCGTTCCGGGCGAGTTGTACATCGGCGGCTCAAGTTTGGCGCGCGGCTATCTGCTCCAGCCGGAGACGACGGCCCAGGCATTCATACCCAACCCCTTCAGCGACCGGCCGGGCGCGCGTCTTTACAGGACCGGCGATCTGGTCCGCTACTCGGCGGATGGCAGCATCGAATTCCTGAGCCGCGTGGATGATCAGGTGAAAGTCCGCGGGTTCCGCATAGAGTTAGGAGAGATCGAGGCGGCCTTGAGCCGGCACCCGGCCCTTCAGGATGCTCTGGTGATCGCCCGCGAGGACACGCCCGGCGAAAATCGCCTGGTCGCCTATCTGGTCTGTAAGCCCGATCAGGCCCCGAACATCAGCGAGATGCGGGCATACCTGAAAGAGCGCCTGCCCGACTATATGATCCCGCAGGCGTTCGTCACGCTCGACGCGCTGCCTTTAACTGAGAACGGGAAGGTTGACCGCAGAGCCTTGCCGGTGCCCGGCCAGTCACGGCCTCAACTGGAGAGAGATTTCGTGGCGCCCCGCAATGAACTGGAGCGCTTCCTTGCGGACAGGTGGCGGGAGGTGCTCGGCATAGAGGAAGTGGGGATTTACGATGACTTCTTTGACATAGGCGGCGAATCGCTCAAGGCCGCCGTCCTAGTCAATAAGCTCCAACAGGAGTTGGGCGAGATGCTTCAGGTGGTCTCAATTTTTGATGCCCCCAACATCGCCGCTTTCGCCGACTATCTCAATAAAGATTGTCCGGCCGCCGTCTCGAGGCTCATGGGGAATGAGCCGCAACACGAAAGAGCTCCCGCGGTCGTCGGGAAGATAGATTCGGGTAAGGTGGACGAGTTCCGTCGGTTGATAAGGCCATTACCGCCGCGCGCTCGGCGTGACCCGGAGACGGCACCGAAGATCCCCCCGGCGATTTTCATCCTCTCGTCGCCGCGCTCGGGCTCGACTCTGCTGAGAGTAATGCTGGGAGGACACCCGCTGCTGTTCGCCCCGCCGGAACTCGAACTGCTCTCCTTCAACACGCTTGAAGAACGCAGGGCGGCGTTTTCGGGGAGGAACAGCTTCTGGCTCGAAGGGGCGATCCGAGCGGTCATGGAGATTAAGGGCTGCGACGCGGAAGAGGCCAAAGGGATTATGGAAGAGTGCGAAGGGCGGAAGCTAACGACGCGGCAGTTTTACGGGCTGATCGAAGAGTGGCTCGGGGAGAGAATGCTGGTCGATAAGACGCCATCCTACGCTATGGATTTGGAGGTGTTGAACCGGGCGGAGACAGACTTCAACGGCGCTCTGTTCATACACCTGCTCCGCAGCCCTCAGGGGATGATCCGCTCGTACGAAGAGGCCAAGCTGGACCAGATATTCCCCAGGTTCAAACACCCATTCTCGGCGCGAGAAGTGGCTGAACTGGTCTGGGTAGTGAGTCACCAGAACATCCTGCGCTTTCTGAGTCGCGTGTCGGAGGAGCGCCAGCACCGGATCAGGTTCGAAGAACTGGTGAATGAGCCGGAAGCGGTCATGCGCGGGATATGCCGCTTCCTTGGCATCGAGTTCGACTTCGGCATGATGCAGCCCTACGAGGACAAAGAAAAGAAGATGACGAACGGCATACACACGGTGTCGCGGATGCTGGGCGACATAAAGTTTCATCAGCACTCGGGCATCGATCCCGCGGCCGCGGAGAGTTGGAGGAAATATTACCCGGATGATTTCCTCGGAGACGTAACACTGGAATTGGCTGAGTCCCTCGGCTACGAGCGGGAGGGGGATGAAAGCCGGCCCGCGGGCCCGAGCCCTAAAGCGATCACGCCGATACGGCCGGTCGCGGGCGACTCTGACGCGGAGCGGATACTGGCGAACCTGGACCGGCTTTCGAACGAGCAGGTGGATGCGCTCCTGGATGATATGTTAGCCAAAGCGCAGGATAAGGAATGAGCCAGACTTCGAAACTCACCGCCAGCCTGTCACCTGACGAGAAGCGCGCGCTGCTTGAGCGATTACTTCGGAAAAAGGCGAGGGAATCAAAACCCTTCCCCCTATCCTTCGCCCAGGAGCGGTTGTGGTTCCTCAACCAGCTTGAGCCGGGCAGCCCCTTCTACAACGTCCCGGTGGCGGTGCGTATGACCGGGCGGTTAAGCATTCGGGCGCTGGGGCAGACGTTCGACGAGATCGTCGGCCGGCATGAAATCCTGAGAACCCATTTCCCGATGGTTGACGGACTGCCGGTACAGGTCATCTCTCCCGCGGGGCAGCCTGCGCTCCCTCTGATTGACCTGAGCGAGTTACCCGGACCCGAGCGAGACTCGGAGGCGCGGCGGCTCGTCAGTGAAGAATCACAACACGGCTTTGACCTCACGCGGGGGCCGATGCTGAGAATGAGCCTGCTGCGGCTCGGCGGGCAGGAGCATGTGCTGATCCTCGTGATGCATCACATCATCAGTGATGGGTGGTCGATGGGGGTGCTCGTTCGCGAGATGGCGGTATTGTACGAGGCCTTCCTGAGAGGTGAAGACTCGCCTCTGCCTGAGCTGCCTATTCAATACGCGGATTATTCGGTGTGGCAGAGAGAGTGGCTGCAAGGTGAAGTCCTCGACCGGCAGCTCTCCTACTGGAAACAAAAATTGGGAGGCGCTCCCCCGGTGCTGGAACTGCCGACCGACCGGCCGCGCCCCGCGATCCAGACCTATCGGGGGGAGAGCCAGTCGCTGGAACTAGGGCACTCTTTGACCGCTTCGCTCAGGCAACTCGGCAGGCAGGAAGGCGTGCGGCTGTTCATGCTGATGCTGGCGGCATTCAAGGTGCTGCTGTACCGGCTGAGCGGCCAGCGGGACATCGCGGTGGGGACGCCCATAGCCGGAAGGAACAGGGCGGAGATAGAGGGGCTGATAGGGTTCTTCGTCAACACTCTGGTGATGAGGAGCGAGATAAAAGGGGAGCACAGCTTTAAGGAGGTGATGAGGCGGGAGAAGGAAGTGGTCCTGGAAGCATTCGCGCATCAGGACGTGCCATTCGAAAAGCTGGTGCTCGAACTACAGCCCGCGCGGAGTTTGAGCTACACGCCGTTGTTTCAGGTCATGTTCGCGTTACAGAGCGAACCGCAAGAGGTCATGAACCTGCGCGGTTTGACGCTGGATTCTTTCGAGCCCGATCTCGGAATCGCGAAGTTTGACCTGACTTTGTCGGTCATAGATTCGCAGGAGCTGTCCATCGCGCTCGAATACAACACGGACTTATTCGATACCACGACTATAACCCGGATGCTGGGCCACTTCCGTAATTTACTGGAAGGCATCGTTGCCAACCCGGAGCAGCCGGTCTCGACGCTGCCGCTGCTGGCTGAGGCGGAGCGCCGGAAGTCGCTTTTCGATTGGAACGACACCTCGGTCGATTACGGCCCTGAGGGGCGCATACACGAGTTATTCGAAGCGCAGGCAGAGCGCACGCCGGACGCGACCGCCGTCGTCTTCGAGCAGCAACGACTGACTTATGCCGAGCTCAACCGGCGGGCGAATCAGTTGGCGCGTTACCTGCAAGAGATGGGCGTAGGGCCTGAATCGCTTGTTGGGATCTGTCTGGAACGTTCTATAGAGATGGTCGTGGCCATACTCGGCATTCTCAAAGCGGGCGGGGCTTACGTGCCGCTCGACCCTGATTACCCGAGAGAGCGGCTGGCCTTCATCATTGAAGATGCGCGGGTGTCAGTACTGCTAACGAAACGCGGGGTCGCGCCGGAGCTTGCGCGTGACGGCGCGAAAGTCGTGTGTCTGGACAATGAGTGGGAAGAGATCGCGAAGCAGGAAGCCGAGAATCCGGCCGGCGAAGTGATGTCGCAAAACCTTGCTTACGTGATCTACACGTCCGGGTCCACCGGCCGGCCGAAAGGCGTCATGATCGAACATCATGGCATATGCAACCGCTTACAGTGTGGCCGGCAGGCTCACCCTATGGACGAGTCGGACGGCATGCTGCAAGCGACCTCTTTCAGCTTCGACGTTTCGGTGTTGGAGATCTTCGCGCCGCTCGTAGCCGGAGCAAGATTGGTCGTTGCCCGGCCGGGCGGCACGGGCGACCCCGGTTATCTGGTCAGGCTGATGGCCGAGCAGAAGGTCACCGTCGCTCACTTCGTGCCTTCCCTGCTTCGAGTCTTGCTCGATGAACCAGGGATCGACGAGTGCAGGCACCTTAGGCAGGTTGTTGCCGGAGGCGAGCCTCTGCAGGGCGAAATCAAAGACCGCTTCTTCGCCCGCCTGGACGCCGAACTCTACAATCTCTATGGCCCCACGGAGGCCTCCGTCAATGCAACCTTGCGGCTGTGCGAGCCGGGTGGAGGGCAGGGAATAGTGCCCATCGGCCGCCCTCTGGCAAACGTGCGCATTTACATACTGGACTCATACCTTCAGCCCGCGCCCATCGGCATACCCGGAGAGTTGCATCTGGCGGGGGTCGGTCTCGCCCGAGGCTACCTGGACCGCCCCGACCAGACCGCCGAAAAGTTCATCCCCGATCCGTTCGGCGATGAGCCGGGGGCGCGAATGTATAAGACGGGTGACGTTGTCCGCTATTTGCAGGACGGTAATATCGAATTCATCAGTCGCGTGGACGGTCAGGTGAAGGTACGCGGGTTCCGCATAGAATTGGGCGAGGTCGAATCCGTCATCAACGCTCATGCGGGGGTGCGGGAATCGGTCGTCGTGGTGAGGGAAGGCAAGTCCGACGACAAGCTCCTTGTGGCTTACATAGTGCCCGAGCAGGAGCCTGCGCCGGAGGCCAGCGAGCTGCGCAGCTACTTGAGAAACAGGCTGCCGGATTACATGGTGCCGTCATCTTTTGTGACGCTCCATTCTCTGCCGCTGACGCCGAACGGCAAGGTTGACCGCCGCGCGCTGCTCGCCCTGGGGCAGGCCGTCTCCGGTGCCGGGTCGGAGTTCGTCACCCCGAGAGACCTCATAGAATTCCAGGTGGCGCGTATCTGGGCGGAGGTGATGGGGGTTGATCGCGTGGGAGTTCGCGACAACTTTTTCGAATCAGGCGGCCACTCCCTTCTGGCCGTCCGCCTCATGGCCCGGATTCGGCAATGCTTCGGCAAAGAGCTTCCGCTGTCGGCCTTGTTTAAAGGGGCCACCGTCGAGCATCTGGCCTGCATTCTGCGGCAGCAGGCGGAGCCGTCTACCTGGTCGCCGCTCGTGGCGATTCAGCCCGGCGGGCCTAACCCCGCTTTCTTCTGCGTGCATCCGGTAGGCGGAAACGTCTTATGCTACGTCGAGCTGGCGCGTCGCCTGGGGCCCGATCAACCGTTTTATGCGTTTCAGGCGCGGGGCCTGAGCGGAGAACAGACCCCGTGCGAGCGGGTTGAGGAGATGGCCTCCATTTATGTTGAAGCGATGCGAACGGTGCAACCGGAAGGCCCTTACTTTTTAGGGGGCTGGTCTGCGGGTGGCGTTGTCGCTTACGAGATGGCCCGTCAACTCGAATCGTGGGGCGAACAGGTTGCCCTTCTGGCCCTGATGGACGCGCGAGCGCCCGGCCGGCAGGAGGACCTGATGGAGGAAGATGACGCGACGGTCATGGCGAGCTTCGGTCGGCATCTGGGCCTTCCACTTGAGCGAATCGACATTTCATTCGATCACTTCCGGAGCCTCGGCCCGGACGAACGGCTGGCATACGTCATCGAAGAGGCAAGGAAGGCGGACCTGATGCCCGCGGACATCACTCTTTCTCAGGCCCGCCGCCTGTTCGAGGTGTTTAAAGCGAACCTGACGGCCGTGAGCAACTATTCACCGGGAAGGACCGTCTGCCGAATTGCCCTGATGAAGGCAGGCGAGCGCATCTCCGACGGCCCTCAGGAGCCGGCAATGGGATGGGACGAGTTGAATGAAAATGGCGTGGAGGTGCTGGAGGTTCCGGGAAATCATTTCACGATGATTCATGAGCCCCAAGTCCGGTCCATGGCCGAACGGCTGAAGTCCTGCATCGACGAGACCACAGTGAGTGAGCGATCTTAACGTGGCCCAAGGTTCGATACTATGGGCTTTAGCCTGAACCTGCGGCGCTTTTCGGACACGAGGTTATGATGGGTGAAAAACTATATCTCAGGCAGAACGTACTGGCCGAGCCTCTGATCAACCGGTGGTACGCCTGGTCCTACCTGGTAGCGCCCGCTACGGCGGCGATGTACATCGCCAACTCGCACCTGACGATCATGAGGTCGTTCGTCTCCAACCCGCAGGTGCACGTCTCGGCCCTCAAAACTCCGGCGATGATAGGCGGCCCGTTCATAAACTACCCCGCGAGCAGAGTCGACGAGATCAGGTCCCTGATGGAGACCACGATTAAGGAGCAGGCGAACATGCTGGAACTGGCCGAAGCTGTCAGGACTCTGGACGGGGTCCTGAGCGATGAGGCCGAAGGGTATTCGCTTGAGCCGTTGTACAAAAAGATCCCCGACGCTTTGAGAGGCTACGTCGAGCTGGTTTACGACTTGAATAACAACGCCTCCATCCGGTTCATAGAAGGGTTACTTTACAACAGCCCATATTATAAGCGGGCGGCGCAGGGCGTCTCGCTGTCGCTGGTTGATAAAGATGCCCGTCCTTTTGTTTTCAGCACCCCCAGGTTGGATGACGAGCAGCACCTGAACCTGAACACCCCTTTCGGCGACGAGAGGCTCGACGAGTTATTCAGGGCTAAGAGTGCCCCCCAATCGCCCGGCTATATGCGGGATGCCTTGAACATTCGGGAGGAAGATCAGGAGTTGTTCTCATCCTTTTTCACGAATGAAGCCCCGCCCGCCCGCGCCAATTATACGGGCGACGACCTGAGAATCCGTTATTTCGGGCACGCCTGCGTATTGATCGAGTCGGACTCGACCAGCATCCTGTTAGACCCCGTAGTAAGCTACAAAATAGACGGCGGAATTGCACGCTATACCTTTGCCGACCTCCCGGAGACGATTGACTACGTTTTGATAACTCACAATCACCAGGATCACTGCATGCTCGAAACGCTGCTACAGCTGAGGCATAAAACCGGGAACGTGATCGTGCCGAGGAGTAACAGCGGGGCGCTGGCGGACCCCTCTTTGAAGCTGGCTTTGCAGAATATAGGCTTCAGGAACGTGAGAGAAGTCGACGAGATGGAAACCATCGGCCTCCCCGACGGGGCCATCACCAGCCTGCCTTTCTTCGGCGAGCACGCGGACTTAAACATAAGGACGAAGAGTTCGTACCTCGTACTGCTCAAAGGTAAATCTGTGTTGTGTGTCGCCGACTCGAACAACCTCCTGGCCGGCATTTACGACCACGTCCATGAAATCACCGGCGACCTTGATGTGGCGTTTCTGGGTATGGAGTGTGACGGAGCGCCGATGTCCTGGCTGTACGGGCCTCTGCTGACCCAGCCATTAGCCAGGAAGATGGATCAATCGAGGAGGTTCGATGGGTCAGACTTCGACAAGGCGGTCGATATAATAAGGGCATTCAACCCGAAACAGGTTTACGTGTACGCGATGGGCCAGGAACCGTGGCTGACGTACCTGACATCAATTCGCTACACCGAAGCGTCCCGCCCCATAGTTGAGTCGAACAAGCTGGTGGCGGAGTGCGGGAAGCGAGGGATAGTTTCGGAGCGGCTTTACGGACTCAAGGAGATTCTCTTATAGGGTACTGCCAGGCCAGGCGGCGATGGCAACACAATCAGCGTGCAACCCTGACGCGATTCGTGAGGCGGTAGGGTTAGCTCATGAGTAATGCAAGAGCCTGACGCGCCAGTTCCACGTTAATGGGATCGGTGGCGAGCCGGCCATCCGGGTCGGCGAGGAATTTATAAACCAGCTCATGGTCGGCCGAGTGGTTCTCGGCCGGGTAGCTGAATTCGATCTGATCGTTCTCCATTTCGAACGGGATGAGCGGCAAGTTTGGGTTGTCAACCGCCCGCCGCAGGAGTTCCGCGCCCGCGATTGGGTCCAGAAGCCGATACCACTGCGAGCGGTCCAACCTGAGATGTTCCGCCCATAAACGAATGCGGTGGTCCCTCACCGACTTGCGTACCCCATCCTCCACCTCGGCGTCTGAGATAGTCACGCCCATTTCCGTCTCGTAAGTCATCCCGCGGCGCGAGAAGTTTGACGAAGAGATGACCATCCATATGTCATCCACGATCATGTGTTTCGCGTGCAGGTAGATCTCCGACCCGCTCGGGTGCTGGAGGTGCGCTAGGGTGAAGATCTTGTCAATATCCTCCTGCGGCACGGTCGCGGGATCTATGCTTCGGTCCGCGGCAAGCCTGTTTCGCACGGCCTGCCGGATAAGTAGCAGGTGTTGCCTGCGGAAGTGGTGATAGATCGCGTCCACAACGTCCTGGTCGGCGAGAACATGCGGGACCACCACGAACAGTCTGCGCAGGCGTTGTCCGGGATCGGGATCGGTCAACCGTGCGATCAGCAGGTTAACGAACTCGGGTTCGACGAAATATTGATCCTCCAGATAAATGTAGTGACGCGCGTTTTGCAGGGCCTGCATGTACGACGCCCTGCAACCGAGCTCTCCGATGGGCTCTCCGTCATCGGGTACCGGCCGTGCTTTCACGAAAGTATTGTAAGCGTCGATGAATGGCGGGATGGTCCTGACGATAGCGCACACTTGCGTCGCGCGCCGAGTTCGGCGTCCTTCGCCCCCGCGGTCGAGTGTTACGTGAGCATCGATGGGAGCGTCGAACGCAAGTTCTGAGTCAGGTCCGGGCCAGTCAGGCACCCCTTCATCCGGAACATTCGGAAGCGCCTGAATCGGGGTGATCCCCGAGAGGTCTACCGGGTATTCTTCCAGGTCGTCGGGCGGGTCGGCAACGAATGCGTTCCAGCGCTGGAAAAAGTTCTTCGCCACGTCCAGCACAACGGGGCCTTCCAGCATGGCATGCACGTCATGCCAGCCTGCAATCTCTTCCGCCACCGCCGATATCTTCGCCTTGCGCTCTTCAGGGGACAGGTGCATGTTCGTGTCCCAGCGGCTCGGCAGCATGTCGATACCACCGACGAAAGCGAAGTCGCCGTAGCGATTTCGGATGAAGCTGACTTTTTGAGGGTGGGAACCTTCGCTGCGCGTAACGTCGTCAACGAAGGCAAAGCCGCGACTCCGATCAGGCCCGGCAGCGGTGTGAGGCGCGCGCTGAGCGTCGGAACCCGGACCGTTCGGCGTGTGATAGCCGTTAAGGTCGTAGAAGCGGTTAATACTCCGGGCGATTTCAATATTCTGATCTCGCACAGTCTGTCCGAAGATTGCGTACCAGGGCATCAGCCGAACATCCACTCCCGCGGCGATAGCACTCTGCAAGTAAAAGCCAAGGCTGCCCGGCGGGTATGGGTGCAGGCCTTGCTCAAGCTGTTGCGCAAGCTCAGGATGCGTTACCGGATCTAGAGCTTCGTACAGAGCCGCGGAGCCTCCGTAAGGGTAAGTTGCCGGAGAGATTTGCCAGTTACACAGCCAGACGCAGGAGTCGGCCCGGTCTTCAGGCGGGCGCAGGTTTACCGGGCTTGGCGGGTCGGATTCGCCGCGCTCGTAGGTTGCGCGCAAAGCATCGGCAGCGGCTGCCAACATCGATTGGCCATCGATTAAGGGCGTTACGCGGCAGCCGAGGTGGAACCGCTTGAGCGCGTGCTCGGGTCGCGCATTCGGCTGTTCGGGAAACCATTTGTTTAAAGGCAGAGCGATGATGCGGTGGTAATCTCCCGGATAACCTCGCAGCTTGATCGCCACGGAAGAAGACGAGCAGCTCGGTAAAAACGCGAGCAGGTGGTCCTTCAACCCGACCCCCTGGATCACGACCGCATTCCCTGCGCTCACTTCCGGGCCGAGCCAGATTCCCTCGGGCCCCGTGGTGTCCGGTTCGGTGGCGAGAACCAGGTCTGCCTCGTCTTTGTCGAAGACGGAAGTCAATGGAGGAAAGTCGGCCTCGTTAAATCTCCTGAACGACCGGTTGCGGTAGGGAAGTCCGTACTCGTCGCGGAGGTCGATGACGTCGCGTCGCGTTAACTTCGCGCGCACCGGGTCCTTCCGAAATATCTCAACATTGGGGACGACGAGGTTGTCAAAGATTTCATTCTCCGCGTGGGTGTCCGCATGCCGCAACAGCCAGCCCAGATCAATCGGAACGCCGAACTCGTCATAGACTGTGATCGCGACGTAGCGGGCCTCCGCAGGGACGCCGGCCGGGCGCACCACCCCGGCGGGCAGGGTCGCGGCGGGCTGACCGATGGGATAGCCGGCTTTCACGTACGCGGTCGATCCTCCGAGTTTCCATGACGCGACCAGTTCATTGACTCGTGTTTCCGTCCAGAACGGCAGCTTCTTCTCAAGCCGGTACCAGGTCTTGATCAACTCGTCGAGGTCGTTGGATATTTCTACGTTTTCATAGACGATAACGGCGGGCATGGGCCGGTTCGGCGGCGCGAGCCCGCCTTCAATCCAAATGTCTCCGTTGAGTTTCGCGCGGAACGAATCTACGGCCGTGTCCAGGCTTTCCAAAATGTAAGCCGGGCCGCTTACTTCTATCTTGCCGCTAGGGTGCCGGTCGGTTCGTGGGACCACAAATGTCTGGCCCTGCGGAACCAGGCGAAGCAGGCCATTGGTAATTGCCGCCAGGGCGTACGAGGGTTGATTCTCGTCGGGAGTCTCAAGCCCGACGTGAACCAATCCCTGATCATGCGCGGCCCAAAACTCGATGCTCGTGCGCTGAGCAGTCCCCTCAACCTCCCCGAACTCGCCGCCGATTTTATAGTGATCCGCGACCGGAGTTTGCTTCACGAGAAACGGGTTAGCGATCAGGCCATTGTTAACGTTGTCCGTCGGATCGTGAATGAAATGATCGATTCGGTTGGCGAACCAGCTCCATATTCCCATGTAGTTAGGCCTCGGTAATTATCAGTTCGGAATAGACAACACGTCCTTTGGCATCACGCAGGAGAAGGCGATGGGCCACAATTCCGGCGGCGTCGGCGTCCACGGCGGTACCCGTCGGTGAGAGCCAGTCCGGCGTGACGTCGAGCCATTGCCCTTCGCCCGAGCGTTTTCGTTGCACCTTCACCTGACCTTCGTCGTGATCAGCCTGCCACGAAAGATTGACTGTGCCGGTCGCGGTCCGTTCGGCGGAAAGGGTCGGCGGCTGGGGCGGCGCGAAGGAACGAGGCGTTGCGGCCATCGGTTCGCTCGCTTGCGAGAGGTTTCCGAACTCGTCCGCGAAAATAACCCGGTAAAAATACTGGACACCCACCTGAACTTTTCCGTCGACAAATCTCAGGCGCGCCGGGGTGCCGTTTCCCGCCGGCAGCGTTTCGATCCTTTGGTGCGTGAAGGGTATCGTGCCGTGAATCAGCGTCATCGAGCGCACGTCGGCGACCTGTGACGGCTGATCCGTTTTGTAGATACGCAGGCCATTAACGGAGGCTGAACGGGGGTCACGCACGACGACGCCTATGCTGCGGTCGAGGGGCTCCAGTTCGTAAATGGCAGGCGGCAACAGTAAATCGCGATTCTTTTGCAGGACCAGAATGCACCGACTGCGATTCTCGTTGTCCGCCGCGGAGTCCGGGGGCCAGGGCGCTTCTTCACCGAGCGCGCTAAGGGGTTGGATGCGGTAAACGTAACTCTGATCGCGCGGGGCGGCAATGCGGTCTATCCATCGGTGACGAGTGGGAGCTTCGGGGTCGGTTTCGGGCGCAATCGCGACCGGCGTTACGAGTGTGAACGAGGGGATACTGGCGATCTGGCCGCCCAACAGTTTGACCTGGGCGCGATTGGTTCCGTTCTCAAAAAGGTTTTCCGCGAGTTGCAAGTCCTCACCGCGCGCGCGCAGGAGTTTGGGGACCTCCACCCGGTAAACGTTGAATTGATGAACTCCCGGTATCTTAGGCCAGCCGAGTACGACGCCGATGCGCCCCTCGAAGTCAGGGCGACCGGCAGTTACAAACTCGGAAGTCGCCAGTTCCGTCAAAGGAGGCGGTGCCCCATACGCGCGACGCAGCACGTACGCCGGCGCTGGCAATTCGCTCCGACGGTTGGCTCCGCTGACCACTTGCACAGTGACGGCGCCGGGATATTCCGTGAGACCCGTAGGCAGCGGCAACTCGATATCCTTCACGACTATCCTGTACACCCAGTCGCTCGGAACTCCCGCCTCACCCTCCGGCAGATTGGCCGGCGGTTCAACCGTCCGAGACACAACTAACTGGCTGCCGGTCACTGCAACCGGCAGGGGCGATAGGACCGAATTATTGGTCGCCGACAAACGGACCGGACGCTGATCGCCGGCCCCCTGAGGGTGACGCAAATCAAAACCCGTCCACGTGGCCGGCTCTCTCGGAGAAACGAAGAGCGGGTGAGGTGTTACGCCGGGCCCGCCGCGCCCTATGCTGAGCGATGCCTCCCCTATCTGCGGCAGGTAGTCTCGCCGCGCCCTCACTCGCAACCGCACGAGGTTGGTCCCTAGGCGAGTGGCGGACTCGACCGCGAAGTACTCGCCGTGACTGGCCAGCGTTCCCCGAGAACGCTCGCCGCCGAAGCCGTTGATCCCGATTGGAACCGGAGTGACCGTGGCCAACTCGGTGTCAGCCACGACCGGAGCTGTCGCCTGGGTTGGGATGGGCCCAACGATCACGGGCGTGGAAAGAGTGCCGACCAACTCATTCGGTCTGCCGTGCCGGTATGAAATGTTGAACGAAGCAACATCGCCGGAGATGGCATCGATGCTCGCTTTAGGGTAACGGAATGAGATCAGCAACGCCGTCCCCGCGAAGCCCGACTGGCCGGTTGCATTCAGAATCTCCGCCGCGTGCGCGTCGAGTTCCGCCTGGCCGGGATCTTCCGTGTCCAGGTAAAAGGAAAAGAGATCACTGACCGGTGGCGGGTCGACGAGTACCGGGACCTCTATTTTTTCCGTCCAGGTGATCTTGCTGCGACGCCCGAAAAGATCCTGAGCTTGCAGTCCGTACTGAAAACTTTCGTAAGCCGGAGGCCGATCAAGATAGTGACCGGCTTCCGCAGGCGGCGGGGGCGTAGGCTCATCGCCCTGGATTTCGCCCAGTAGTAAAAGATCAGGCGTCAGGATGCCTGTCAACTCATCTTTAGACTCTGTCAGCCGCACTCGATCTCTGACATCCTCGCCCTGACGCCGGAATACGTGGTAGCCTGCGTACTGGTTCGCACGATCCAGAAGCGCTAAACCGCTCGGGGCCTGCCAATCCAGTTGCACGTTTGTCTTCACACTTCCCGGCCGAGTCACATCCAAAACGGGAGTCGCCTCGGGTGCCTGTGGCTCGGCCAGTAACCCATCGCGGCCGGGAAACACGTCATGCGTAATCCAGAAATGCCTTACTTCGGGCGCCCACTGCGCCTCCACCATGTAGTCGAGTGACTTGACACCGGCCGGAGGCTGTTCCGTATCAATCGCGGCAAGGCCGATCAGACGTGCGAAGGCATAGTCAACCGCGCCGGTCAAAATCATAGGCAATGGGGCGAAGGTCGATGATTCATCGTCATCGCCTGGGTTTGTTATGGTCAGTTCGAGTTGTTGCGCCGGCGGCACCGCCTGGATGGCCCGCAGGGATTCTAGGAGTTCCTTGAAACGCTCGCGGTCAGGGCCGAGATAAACGTCCAGGCACTTAGCGATGTCGTCGTATTCGCCGTGAACGTCGTCGTCACTTTCGCGCGCGACGAAACCGGTTTTCAGCCTGGTCACCGGCAGGTCCTTTTCGATTACGGAAGCTTCCTGCGGGAACTCAAGCTCCGGGCAGGTCGGATAGCCCGAACTCGTTGCGCTCACAAACTCCGGCGTGGGCAACAACAAGGGTATGTCTTTGAAGCTCCCCCACGGCTCTTCCGCGGGCAGGATCATTCGGCTCCACCCTCGCTCACTGATTAATGTGTATTCGAATGAGATGAGTTCCGCACCCTCGGGGGCTTGAATCTCAACGAGGCTGATCAGATCGGCGCGCAGTTCAAAACTGTCCTCGATACCGGCGCTTTGTTGCTGATGTGCTACCAGAACCTTTCTGAACCCATTGTTGTCGTACCGGTCGTCAAAAGCCCGGACAGTGACTACCCCTTCTTCCCACCTCACTTTCAAGCGAACCTCACAGACCTTGGGGTCGGAGTCAGGCATGAACGGTGAGCTGCGGAATGAAATTCCCAGGATCGGATTTCTAAAATACACTCCGCCTTGCGCGCCTCGCTCCGGCGGCGCGTCAGAATGGAAAACGGCGAGGTTATCCTGCAAGTAGCCATGCCGGAAAGGCGCGCTTATCTTTTCGCTGAACAGGCGGTCGAAATTCAGCTCGCGAGTTGGCCCGGTTTGATGGGCGCGCCGGTACAGCACAAAGCCGCAAGGCGGAAAGCCCATCCGCGGATCGAAACCGATCCTCAGGTGGTTCCCTTTCTCCATCCCCGGCACACTGCCGTCGATCCCCAACGCCGTGAGCGAGATGCGTTTTGATTGAAATGGCATCACAGCACCTCCAGAAGGATTTGTGCTTCGGCAGCGACGGAGAGGGTGATGCTCACGGTTGAGGGAGAACTGTCTCCGTTAATTCGCTGAGTCGGGAGCCCCTCGACTTCACGCCGGTATCTGGTCGTGATAACGTAGTCGCCCGTTGGCAAGTCGGCGGCTGTATCCGCGGCGAGTACGAACAACAGCGTGCGCGAACCGTCAAAGTTGCGCACCGCGAGCGGTGACACGCCGGCGGGACCGTCGACCGCCATTTGAGTGCGCCCGTCCACCATCAGGGGCTCCGGGGAATCGATCATGATCAGGCGCGGAGCGCCGGGGCCGGAGTCGCCGTGCTGATAGAAAACCACCAGCTCGCCTCGTTCCGAGCGCTCGCGAAAGCCGAAACCAAGTGCGCCTTCCCAAATACTTTCGAACAGCAGGTGTTCCTCTTCACGAGTGGCGGCGGGGAGTTTGGCGAGCAAAGATTCGAGCAGCGTGTCGTTCGTCGGCCCGGGCAGCAGTTCATGAACATGATTGGCCTCAAGCTCGGCAAACTGCTCGTCGAACGATTGGTAACGAGAAGTCGTAAACGGTGCTTCGTACAAACTTCGATCCGGGTGGGCCGAACTTCGAATGACCATGTAGTAATAAGTCCGGGGCGAGAGTATGGGTCGCAACGTCAGCACGAGTTTCTTTCGGACGGCGGTGATATCGGCGGTGACACAGGGCGACGAAAGCAGGGCCTCCAGGAATAATTCCTGCGCGGGGCTCAGTGCCGGCTCCTCGGAGAAGGTCCATTCCATGGAGATCGGCACCGGCTGTCTCTGCGCGTCCAAAACCTCCACGCGAAAATCAAAGCCGCTGACCGTATACATCTCCGGCCCATACGAGCGATTGAAGCGGAGTTGCATGTCGTCACCCAGATAAACCGGGTCCTGTTCGCGCGCCGGGATGGTTTCAGCGAGATAGGGCGCCAGGTCTGTCGGAGGCGGTCCGACAGTGACCCTCACCGCTGCCAGGGCCAGGTGATCGTGCACGACCTCCCAGCTGGTCTCCGGCCCCTTGCGCTCGCAAGTGACCACCGGCGTAACTTCATAGACGGTCCCTTGCGGGTGCAGGTGGAAGTGATCGGCGTTCTGGCCCGGTAAGCCCGGAGGCACTTGCAGGATCTCGATCAACTGATCGAGGCTCTCGCGTTGCTCAAGGATATGTTGTTGCAATTCGCTTTGTTCCGCCGTGCGGTAACAGACCGACGCCAGGACTGAGACCTGAGAATTATCAGCGTTTTGTCCGGCGGCGCGCGTGAGCGAGGAGATGCGCACGCGGTCGATTGCTTTCGCGCCTTCCGGCTGGTTCAGTGTGATCTCGTGCAAACCGAAGCCCGCCGCCGTGGCGCTGACGACGACCTGGTTGTCGTGCAGGCCCTGCACCGTGAACAGTTCCTCGCGGAAAACGCTCAACAGTGTGACTTGAACGAAGGTCGCCGGCGGCAGGTCAACGTCCAGCGCCGACGAGAATGGCAAAAAGCCGACTTTCTGCCGGTCGGCGGCCGTGTAAAGGTAAGGGAGCGCCAACACTTTTTCTTGTTTATCCCAGAGGTCTGGTCTAGGATTCGGAACCACCTCATCCAGCACGACGAAGCTGCCCGACTCGATTGGAAATGCCTCCGGCTTTAAGACGGAACGCGACCGGATCGGTGTGCCGTCAGGCAAAAGCGTTACGCGCGTGTAAGAGTCGTCGAGGACTCGAAAACTGGTGAGGTCGAAATGCACGCATGTGGGATCCATGACCGCATCAGGCCCACAAGGCCACGTGCTGTACAAATCGATGAAACCATCGATCCAGGTGATCGAGCCTGATCGCTCAAGGCTGCCGAGATTGCGCAACTGTTCGCCGGGCGTTTCGCCCCAGATACTGATCACTTGTGACAGGGGCGCGCCACCGGTCGTAGGGGCAGAGCTGGTTGCGGGCGCGGTGCTGTTAATCTCCCAGAACCCGCTCTTGAACGAATCAGGCACCGGCTCGAATGCGGCGGCTCCGGGGCGACGCCGGCGCAGGATGACATCCTCGACCGTGTAGCGGAACTTCCATTCGCCGGAACCGTCCACGGGTTGAGTATCCACCCCACTGATCCACGGCACTCGCTTGCCTGCCGGAACGCGGAAGGCAAGCACGATTGCTCCGTCGACTGCCATCTCGCTCCGCTCCGCGTTGAAGTCGGCCGGCACGCCCGGCACATTGTTCTCGCTCCACTCATGAAGCGGCGCGTTACCGTCAAACGAAGGTGATGACAAGGCCAGCTGTCGCAACGGGGAGCTAAGCAGGGCCGGCGGCGCCGCGCCCGGTCCGAAGTCGAGCTCAATCGTTTTCTTGTAGTCCGGGATCGGCCAGGGCAGGTTCAACTTGACCTTCACTGTCCCGGTGAGTTTCCAGCCGTCGGAGACGAAAAGCGTGAAGGCGGCATCGATGCTGAGGCCGAAGCCGAAGCCCCACAGTCGCAAGCCGATCCCGCCATAAATACGCAGGAATCCATAAACGGCAGAGACGAACGAGAACCCGACCTCAATCTCAATATTCGCTTCGAGGTAAAAGCGCAGCGGCCCAAACTTCTTGTCCAGGCTCCACCCCTGAGCGAAGCCGAAGGCCATTGCGAGCGGCGGCAGCGTTACGCTGGACAGCGCCAGGTCGGCCCAATCCAACATGTAGAATGCGCGCGACGTGAAGAAGCCGAGCAGTACTTTAGAGTTGATGCGTTCGGAGTAAGGTTGATTGCGTCCGAGGTAAACGTGGTGGCGGCCGGCGCCGGTGCGGTCGCTAAGGACCTCAATCATGCCGCGCGCCGTCATCACTAACCCTGCGGCGGCACCTCCCTCCGCCGGGAACGAGAAGTGAAACTCGGCGCGGAAAAGCACCTGATCGGGAGCAATAACGAGGAGGATCGCGATTTGCGGATCGCCGGGTTTGGTAACCTCCTTGAGGAAACGAATCTTCCCTTCGAAGAGCCACGTACTGCCCTGGCCTCCCGAAGAGTTGTACACGCCCAACAGCCGTTCGTTGTGCGGGTAGCCGCTACGAACCGATGAACCCCAGACCAGCCCGAGACCAAACGCGAACCGGTCATGGGCGGCGGTCCATTTGGTCGGAGCAATGACGCTGTATTTCGGCAACTCTTTCGAATACCAATCGAACCAACTGGTCGTCGCTGCTTTTCGGGGCGTGACGTTGTTCCCCACCGCTATCGCCAATCCGTAAAAGGCGAGATCCGCGAGGCCCAATGGCAGGCCGCCGGGGAATACCAGTTCCGCCATCAGCATCCAAAAGCTGTTGATGTCGCCGGTCGCGTTCACCATGTACTTGCCGTGCATCAGGCCAACCTCGAACGCGAAGGGACTACCTGCGGCGGGGAAGGCGAGGCGAACAAATCCGGCAATACTTCCGGGCTGGATGGTGATCGGCTCTTCGCCGACGGGAACAAAACTTGAGGAACCGTCAAGAAACTTAAGGATTCCCACCAGCTCGAAGCCGGGTTTCTTTACTTCAACCCCGACCCCCTCGATTGTGAAGAGTGCGCCGTCATTATCCCAGCCGAGCCGCATTCCGTAAACTTCTGCACGGCCCAACGAGTCGGGGAATTGCAAGTGTGCGTCGAAGGACAGCCAGTAGGCGTCAGTATCGCCGGCGCCGAAGCCAAAGCCGACGCGACTGATCGAAAACTCGTACCCATGTATGCCCAGCGCGAGGCCGGTCACCGTGGTCTCAAACCAGATCCCTTCCGCGAGTATTTTGAAATCGCCCAACTGCCCTGATGGCGACGGGTAGGCAAACCCGAGGCCGGGCACTTCAGCTTCGAATACCGGCTCATCGCCTTCGGCCTCCGGGTCATCACCGATCTCAAAACCGAGATCGACCTGCAACTGGACCCTGGTGGGAATATCGACTCCGGGAACAGTTCCTCCGGGAAAGATCAATTCAAAACGGGCGCGGTTGATTTGGAAGTTAAATCCCTCAAACATCGGCACCCGCAGGCGGCCGTCCGGCGTCGGTTGTGTGTGATTCTGAACCGGAGCCAGGCCTCCCGTCAGTTGGACGACCGGGAGTGTTAGTGTGACCGGCCCAGTGGGGCCCTCGACTTCGATATCTTTCAGGATGCGGCCAGCACTGGCTTCGAACTTGAGAGGTTGATTCTTGAAGAATCCCAGGATGGCGGCCGCTGTGATTTGACCGCCGAATTGCAGGATGTCACCCGCCCCTTCAGCCACCCAGACCTCGATGCGACGCAGGCTCCAACGGCTCTCAGGGATCTCCTCCTCCGGCACGGGCACGGTCGAGTTGAACGGATCGCCGGGGCCGCCTGCATGCTCGAAACTCCCGCGAATCGCGAACACCTCGTTGCCGATCAGCAGGTCCCTGAACGTGATTCCGTAGATGTGAGTCTCTTCTTCGGGATTGGCGGGCTTCTTCCACCAGAACCCGCCTATATCCTGCGCGACGAAGCCTGACCATGACTCGTCGAGTCCGGCTGGCTCTTCGAAGCCGTCAGGGAACCGGGTGTTCGCACGGTGGTAACCTACCCCCTCCGCGACGCAGTAAAGAGGGCTTTCGTTTATGTGGAACCAGCCCAGGTCAATATCCAATGCGCCGACGGGATCGCCCTCGGCGCCGGTGAAAGCGGGGTCCGGAGGCCAGAGTTCGAGGGTCCCGTCGGCGTCGAAATCCAGCGAGAGGAGTATCCCGGCATCGACGTGTTCGTTGGGCAGTTCCCGAAAGCCGAGGGCCGGCTGATTGGGGTCGAGAGGCTCGACGCGCGTTACGCCCTTGAGCACTCTGATCTTCGCAGGGATGTCTCGCAGGCTTACCCGCCACGAGTCGACATCAAAAAAACCGGCTTCGGGGTTTTTCTCGACCGGTTGAAAAGCGGCCAGCTGCGGGTCGAGGGCGTTCTCGTCAAACTCAAAGACTTCGTCGTTGTTCTTGATCGGCGGCTCGTCTTTTATGCGGAGTGAGAAAGGAAAGGCGGTGTCGGTGCCCGTCGGATCGCCGATCACAAGTCCGACGTAAGATTGAAACGGTGCCAGGACGAGTTCGGTCGCGATAACCACCTCCCCCGTAACTGTAGTCACTCCGTCAAAGCGATGAATCTTGATATCGCGGAAGCCCAGGATGCCTCCGATGAATAGCAGCGGATCGAGGCCCGTGGTATTGATGCCCAACGCCGAAGCGAGGCGGTTGATGATCTCGTCCAGAGGAATAAGATCGTTCGGCCAGAGGGGGATCGAGCGAAAAACGGATATGAAGTTTTTGTCCATTCAGCGCCTGGAAGTAGCTGCCTTATATTGCTAGTGAGAAAGGTTGATGAAGCTAAACGAGCAAGTTGATGGCAGCTTATTGCGCACGGTTGATCCCGCGCGTTAATTGATTCAGAGAGCCCTGTCGGGGAGCCGGACTTGAGAAGGTCCGAACCACCTCAGTTTCAGAAAATCGATCTGAGAATACAACACTGAGCGTCGAGGCAGCAATAGTCTGAATCGTCTCCCCAGGGCGGGCGCATCAAGCCTCTGTCAAGCTGGGCTTTGCCGTATGCTCAAGCAAATCCAGGCAGGAATCTATAAAGAGTTTTGCGTAAATGGCGATCCGCCCGCCTCATGCAGGATCATTCATCTAGCTCACTCCCGGCGCAAAGCTACCATCGGGTCAACCCGCGCCGCTCTGCGCGCCGGTAGATACCCCGCTAAAGCTGCGACGCTCATTAGAAGCAACGTGGCCAGCGTGATCGTCAGCGGGTCGTGTGGCTTCAATCCGAAGAGCAGGGCTGAGGCCGTTTGTGTAGCCGCCAACGACGCCAGCAACCCGATGACCACCCCGATCAGCACCAGCGTCAATGCCTCACGCAACATCAGCCAGAGAACGTCCCTGCTTCGCGCACCGAGCGCCATGCGGATGCCGATCTCATTGGTGCGCCGCGCGACGGCGTAGGACAAGACGCCGTACAGCCCGACACACGCGAGCAGCAACGCGAGCAGTCCGAAGAAGGAGGCGAGCCGGGCCACGAGTTTCTGCTGGACGAGCGAACGGCCTATGTGTTCGGACAGGCTTACGACTTCATCAATAGGCAGGTTGGGATTGGCCTGCTTGATTGCTTGCCGAACCTGTGGGATGACCGCATCGGGCGCGCCGGAGAAACGCACGACAAGGTTGTCGAGAGGCCGGGGGCGCTGCGCATGCGGGTAATAGGTCATCGGCCGCAACGGCTCGGTCAGACCTTCGTAGTTGGCGTCCTTCACGACGCCGATGATTTCGATCTGCTCGCGGGATTCGGGGCCGCTCGTGCCGAAGCGCCTGCCGAGCGGGGAGCTATTCGGAAAGAACCGTTGCGCCATCATTTCACTGATGACCGCGACCCTTTGAGATTTGTCAGTGTCCTGCGGGCCAAAGCCGCGACCTAGTATCAACGGGATCCCCATCGTGGTGAAATAGTCCTGGCCGACGACGTTTTGCCTGACGACCCGGCTCTGCCCTTCCGTAAGGGTTTGGTCGCGGGTGAACACCGGGCTCGACCACCCGCCTTGATTGAAGATGAAGAATGAAAAGGAAGCCGCCTCTACGCCCGGCACGGCCTTCACCTTCTCTTCCACCTCGCGCAGCAGGGGGGCGAGTTGCGCGTCTTTGTAACCAGTCGCGGCAGTACCAACCCGAAACAGCATGGCATTCTGTTGATCGAATCCGGTGGGCACGTTCTGCAGATTGATCAGCGTGCGCACAAACAGGCCCGCCCCGACCAGCAGCAGCAGCGAGAGCGCGACCTGCGCTACCACGAGCGCCTTGCCGAGCGGACTCTGTGACGTGGCCTGCGCCGCGCCCTTACAGCCTTTGAGCGAAGGGTTCGGCTCGACTCTGGTTGCGCGCAAGGCCGGGACGGTTCCAAAAATCACGGCCGAGAGCAAAGACGCGAGCAGCGTAAAGCCTAGTATGCGGGCATTCGGGGTTACGTCGAGGGGCAGTGACTCCGAACCGGCGGAGGCCATCAGCACGAGCAGGCGGCTGCCCCACCACGCCAGCACGACTCCGGCAATACCCCCCAGGCTCGCTAGTAGTAAGCTTTCGGTGAGCAACTGACGGGTGAGGCGCATGCGGCCCGCGCCTACCGCCAGACGCACGGCAAACTCTTTTTGCCGCGCTGCGGCGCGCGCCAGCAACAGGCTGGCCACATTGGCGCAGGCTATCAGCAGCACGACCCCTACAACGGCCATAAGGATTCGCAGTGAGAGCGAGAACTGCCGGCGGAGTTCTGAAAGCCCTTTGCCCGCAGGCGTCAACTCAATGCTCGCCCGCTGAATGTCCTGCAATCGCTCGGCCGAAGGCTGCGCCCCCGCCTGCTCTTGCAGTGACTGTTTGAAGAGCAGATTCACGGCTGCGCTCGCTTGTTGAATACTCACGCCGTTTTTCAGCCGGGCGATAAGATAGAGGGATTGAAATGACTTGTCATTCCGCCCGTTCCAGTGAGCGGGCGGCACCTGCGCCTCCATAGCCAGCGGCACCCAGATGTCCGGCGCCTGGCCGACCGTCGTACCGAAGAACTCTTTGGGAGCGACACCGACGATGGTGTAGACGGTCTGGTCAATCCTGACGGTTTTGCCGACCGCTGCCGGGTCGCCGCCCAGTCTACGTTGCCACCAGGCGTGGCTCACGACAGCGACCGGGTGCCCGCCCGGATTTAGATCATCTGCTTCGGTGAAGGTGCGTCCCAGACCGGCATTCAGGCCCAACACGGAGAAATAAGTGCCGGAGACGAGTTGCACATCAATCTGTTCGGCTTCGCCGCTCACTCCATCTGCGGTGACCGTGCCATGTACGCCCCATGGCAGGCTCAGGAGCGCCGCCACCTCTGAAAAGACCTCGTTGCGCTGCCGCACTTCTTGGTAAAAAGGGTAGGAGAAGAGGTGCCAACTCTCGTTCGGGAAGCTATTGGTCATCCCTATTCCTTCACCGTTGCCGAAGAGGACTAAATTTTCGGGCTCCCTCACCGGGAGCGATTTAAGCAGCACCACATCGATGAGGCTAAAGATCGCGGTATTCGCGCCGATACCCAGCGCCAGCGTGAGCACCGCCACGAAAGTGAAGCCGGGATTTTTCAGCAACATTCGTAAGCCAAAACGCAAATCTTGAAACATCTCGTCCTCCAGTCTTCGTGGTTGTAAGAGCAGCGCATCCCAAAATGCGCTCGTGCTGCGCCGCAGCAGGTCGAGTCTGTTGCGCCAGTCAAGCCGACCCCACTCGGCCAGGACCTGCTCGCGGTGGCGCAACTCGGCCTCCCACTCCTGCCGCCAGTCGGGGCGCAGGCGGCGCGGCACGATCACGCCGAAGAGCGCGATCAGCCGGAGGTGCGGGCTGGTGAAGAGCCGTTTGTGGCGGGAGAGTAGGGACACGATTGTGACCTCACGCGCGTGACGGTTTCGGATCACGCTCTTTTTTCGACTGTGACTGCTCCAACAGCCGGTAACGCTTTACGGCCTCCGCTAACGTCTCCTGCCCGGCTCGCGTCAACTCGTAATACTTGCGCGGAGGGCGCGGAGCGGCCTGCGCGATAGTCTGCTCTTCCCACTTTGAGGCGAGATAGCCGGCTTCTTCCAGCCGCCGCAGGGCCGGGTATACCGTCCCGCCCGCTAGGCCCGTAATGTCAATGATGTCGAACCCATACAGGTAGCCGTTGGCTATGGCTCGCAGGATGACGGCCGTCGAGTAAGTGAGAAACCCTTTGCCCATCGCAAACTCCTCAGTAAGGATTAGTGGATAAAACTCTACGTAGTAAGAATTCTATCTAGCAAGCATCCTACATAGGGTGTCTTAGAAGATCAAGCCCTCGGCCCATCTTTCAGGATTTGCCCTGCTACAGCCTGAGCCCCTCGGCTGCAGCCCTCCCTCTGGAGAAATATGGCACCTGAGATCCCGAGCATTGACATTCCGGGACCCCCGGCATACTGTACTTTGACATTCTAGGCATCACTCTTCGACGCGCGAATATTCTCGGAGGTGGAACGTGTCACAGACGAAGGCTGATCTCCTGCAGGGCACTCTCGACATGCTGGTCCTCAAGGCCCTCGGCTTAGGGTCGCTGCATGGCTACGGCATCATTCAGCGCATCGGGCAGATGTCGGAAGGGATGCTGACCGTCGAGCAAGGCTCGCTCTACCCGGCCCTTTACCGGATCGAGCAGCGCGGATGGATAAGCTCCAAGTGGGGGACGAACGAGACCGGCCGTAAGGCCAAGTTCTACACGCTGACCAGGGCGGGCCGCAGGCAGCTGGCCGTCGAGGAGGCGAGCTGGGACATGCTCGCCCTTGCCATCGCGAAGGTGAGGCAGGCGACGTAAGGGGCAGGCCGATGGAGTGGCTCAATATTCTCACCGCGCGCCTTCGCGCCTTTGTACGCCGTGAAGAAGTCATCGGAGAGATTGAAGAGGAGATGCGCTTCCATGTTGAGATGGAGGCTGAGGCTAATATCGAGCGGGGCATGAGGCCGGAGGAGGCACAACGGGCTGCACTCAGAAGCTTCGGGAATCCGGGCAGGCTGAGGGATCTGGCCTATGAAGTTCGGGGAGGCGGTATGTTAGAGACTTTGTGGCAAGACCTGCGCCACGGTGCGCGACTGTCTTTGAAGCAGCCTGGCTTCACCTTAGTCGCCGTCATGACGCTGGCTCTGGGCATCGGCGCGAACACCGCCATTTTCAGCGTGGTGCAGACGGTGCTTTTGCGCCCTCTGCCGTTTATGCGGCAGGAGCGACTGGCCGTTGCATGGAAGACCGATGAAACGTCGAGTCATGCATTCATCGAAATATCTATCCCGGAGTTTAACGACTGGCGGAGTCAAAGCCAGGTCTTTGAAAACCTCGCGGCGATGACGACTACGGTTTATGGCTTTAGCTACATGCTGACCGGGCGGGGCGAAGCGGCCGAGGTCAATAGCGCCAGAGTCTCGGCGGACTTCTTCCCGACGCTCGGGGTCAACCCCGCCCTGGGGCGAGCCTTCACCCCGGATGAAGACCGTCCGGGCGAAGCTGGCGTGGTGGTCATAAGCCATCAACTGTGGCAGGGCCGCTTCGGCGGCGACCCCGATCTGATCGGGCAGATGATCACGCTCAACGATGGGGGGAAGCAGGCGGCGCTGGAAGCGGCGGTGAATCCCAATCCGTCCGGGCCGGCAATCAGGCTCAACGATATAGGCATGACTGTCATCGGGGTTATGCCCGCGGACTTTGAGTTTCCGAAAGGCGTCGACATCTGGGTGCCGCTGTCGGCCACGAGCGGGAAGGCCTTGGTCGAAAATCGGATAGGCTTTCTGCAAGCTGTCGGGCGGCTAAAGCCAGCGGTGACGTTGGAGCAAGCCCAGGCCGAACTTGACACCATCATCAGAAGGGTCGCAGCCGAACACCCCGAGATGAAAGCGAGCGCCGAGCGGTCTGTCGTCAAGCCGCTGGCCAGGCACATCTTCGGCGACGCGCGGCCCGCGCTCTATCTGCTGCTAGCCGCGACGGCATTGCTGCTGCTGATCGCCTGCGCCAATATCGCCAATCTGATGCTGGCTCGCGCGACTTCGCGGCGCAAAGAGATCGCGGTGCGGGCAGCGCTTGGTGCCAGCCGGGACCGAATCGCGCGGCAGTTGATGAGCGAAAGCCTTGTACTTGCGGTCGCCGGAGGCGGGCTGGGAACCCTCCTGGCTTACTTGTTGATAGGTATGCTCCCGGGACTTGCGCCCGCCGACATCCCGCGCATCGAGGCGGTACGGATGAATGGGCGGGTGCTGTTTTTTACATTCGGCCTGACGTTCCTATCGGCCTTTATCTGCGGGCTGGCCCCGGCTCTCATCACTTCAAAAGTCAACCTCAACGAAGCACTGGCCGCCGACAGCAGCAGGGTCGGCGGAGAACCACGGGGGAATCGCTTGCGAGGCGCGCTGGTAGTCGGGCAGGTAGCCGTTACTTTGATGCTGCTCATCGGGGCCGGACTCATCTCGCGCAGCTTCCTGAATCTGCAACAGGTCGACCTCGGGTTCGATCCGCGTAACGTAGTGACGTTACAACTCCAATTGCATGGTGAGAAATACCCCGACGTTGAGAGCACCAGAGATTATATTCAGCAGTTGCTCGAACGCGTTGAAGCACAGCCCGGAATAATTTCGGCGGGGGCGGCGCTGATCCGCCCCCTGGAGGCACCCATAGGGTGGTACGTGCGGTATGCGGCCGAGGGGCAACCGCCGGACGAGGTAATGCGAAATGAGGTGCTGAACTGCGAATCGATCACGCCACACTACCTCCGATCTATCGGGATTCCGCTCAAAGCAGGGCGGGAGTTCACCGAGCAGGACGACGCGGATGCACCGCAGGTTGTTATCATCAGCGAGGCTTTGTCGCGCCGCATCGTCGCGCCGGGAGTTGACCCGCTCGGCAAGCGGATCAATCTTGGTGGGCAGGGGTGGTGCACGATTGTCGGAATCGCAGGGGACGCCCGCCTGCGGGAAATTAAAGAAGCAGGCTGGAACGTGTACGTGCCGTACCGGCAATTCCCGTACCCGGTGACGTGTGTGACGGTTCGCGCTGCCTCCGACCCGTCGTCGATTATCGCTATGGTGCGAGGCGAAGTTACCGCGCTCGACCCTGACCAAGCTGTCACTAGCGTGAAGACGATGGAGGAAGTTGTCTCGACGGCCCTGGCGCGGCCCCGATTCAACACACTGCTGCTGAACCTGCTATCAGCGACTGCGGCGCTGCTGGCCGGGGTAGGGATTTATGGGGTGATATCGTACTCGGTGATGCGGCGCACGCGAGAAATCGGCATTCGGATGGCGCTGGGGGCGCAAACGCACGACGTGGTGAAGCTGGTAATGATGCAGGGAGCAAAGCTGGCGCTGGTGGGCATAGGTCTGGGTATGGTGGGGGCGGTCTGCCTGACGGGTCTGATGGAGAACCTACTGTTCGAAGTGAGCGCAACCGACCCGCTGACGTTTGCCATAATCGCGCTCTTGTTGACGGCGGTGGCACTACTGGCCTGCTGGCTGCCGACGCGGAAGGCGACTAAGGTTGATCCGCTGGTGGCGCTGAAGTTTGAATAATGAAGATGGGGCGGCGTGCCGCGCGCATTGCCGGTTGTACCTACATGCCCGAGCTTTGTTTCTGTAGTTACAATCCTCGCTATTTTAACTCTATCTTGATCCGTTTTACTCCTGAGCCCTCGCGCCCTGAAGAGGAAATTGTCCTGTTAAATGCCGCGTAGGTATTATAGTTGACCGTCCCCTCATCATCACTCTGCCCATTCAGGGCATACAGATAAGGCGAACTGACTCCTCCCTGCTGCCCATTATATTGCCAGGTTAGGGACTGGTTCTTTATCCGTAGCCTTATGCTGGACCGCTTCTTTTCGACCACAGGTGAATAAGTCAGCAGTAGCCTCACGTCGGGCGGAATAAAATCAGACCCGTAGACGGACAGAAGCCCGTCTAAAATCTGAAGCTCCGCATCATTGCTTTGATCTGAGAAATCCCCCGCAAATCCGTTGTTAGAAATAGAGTCGCCGATATTTACAGTCCAGCCGGTTCCTTTTTGTTTATACTCAACGTCAAAGATAGCTTCCCTGAAGCCAGAGCCATCGGGATCAAGACTGATGGAGAAAACAACTTGTTTATTGTTCGGGCCGGAGATAAAGCTGATAGCAGCTATGTTCTGGCAGTTATGAGAATTGTTCTGCAAATCAATTTCGCAGGAATCTGCACGAGCTTGCACTTGAATCAGAACAAGAATCCCGATCAATAAGAAGAATCTGGAAACTACGGAAATGCATTTCATAAATCATCCTCCCGAGAGCCTTCGGAGAGTAGGTTGTCGCTGAGACGACGGGCTGTGGAGAAGCACCCCATTACTTAAAGGCGCATCTTGGAAGGAAAACACTCACATATGCCTGCATATATTCTCGCGCACAAAGCACCCTGGCACTCTGGGTGCTTCCGATACTGTAAAGCGATTAATAACACCCCCTGAGTAAAATAAGTTTCGGCCGTCAGAAACTCAGATCAACAAGGCAGGCGGCCCATGCCCGGCCATCAATCAGGAGGCTAATGGCCCGGCAGGTGCGATGCTCCACAAGACTCTATGAAAGAATCTCATGTATTGAAGTGTCGCAGGGATTGTTGATCACTCATACCGCAACGCAACCATCGGATCTACTTTGGTCGCCCTCCTTGCCGGAACATAACAGGCCGCCAGCGCCACACTCAGCAACAGGATCACTACGGCCGCGAAGATGGCTGGATCAGTCGCACTTACTCCGAACAGCAGACTCTTGATCGACCGCGTCAGAGCGATGGCCCCGATCAGCCCTATCCCTATCCCGACCGCAGCCAGCTTGAGGCCCTGCCCGATGACCATCCGCAGCATATCTACCCGCCTCGCCCCCAGCGCCATGCGTATGCCGATCTCGTGAGTTCGTTCCGAAACTGAGTAAGCGATCACACCATAAAGACCCACAGCGCCCAGCAGTAACGCGATCAGCGCAAACAACTCCAGCAGGTGCAAACTGAACCTTCGCGGCGCAACCGAGCGGGACAGAATCTCTTCCAGAGTTGCCACGTTGGCGAGCGGCTGGTCCTTGTCGATTGCCTGTACTTCTTTCCTGATCGGACCGATAAAGCCTTCGGGGTCGACTGAAGTCTTCACGATCAGGTCCATCGCCCGCGTGAAGTCCGCAAACCACTTCGGGTTGATCTGCAGCCAGGGCCGGTAAATTCCGGCGCGGCCCTCTTCCTCCAACCCGTAGTGCCGGACGTGCCGAACCACGCCGACGACTTCGCGCCAGGGTTCGCTGGGGCCGCCGAAACGCAGCCGCTTACCGAGGGCGCTTTCGAGCCTGCCGTCCGGGCAATGACGGCGGACAAAGCCTTCGTCTACGACCACCACGGGCGGTGAGTCCGCCGTATCCAGCGCGGTGAAGTTACGGCCAGAGAGCAGCGCGATTCCTAAGGTTTCAAAGTAGCCTTCGCTCACCGATTGGGTCACAGAGGAAGCCCACTGCTCATGCTGTTGGGGCTCGGGCTCCCCTTCTACCCAATAGCCGTTTTCGCTGCCTCGCCCGAGAGGGAAGCCAGTGGCTACGCTCACATTTTGGACGCCAGGCAATGCTGTCACGCGGCGCATTAAATCCTGAAGGAAAGCCACCGACTGTGACGCTTCGCGGTACTTCGCGTCGGGCAGGCGCAGCCGCATTGTTAGCACGTTACGCGAATCAAATCCGCTTTCGACCTGCATGACTTGCCTGAAGCTCTTGAGCAGCAGGCCGGCTCCAAGCAGGAGCATCACTGACAGGGCCACTTCTGCGATCACCAGGGCGTTGCGCAGACGCCCGCCCATAACGCCTGAGCTGCGACGCCCGCCTTCCTTAAGTACTTCGTGGAGATTGACCTTCGATGCTCGCAAGGCCGGCGCGAGCCCGAACAGGATCACAGCCATTACAGTTATCAGCGTCGTAAATCCCAGGACAGGCAAATCGATGCCGATCTCTTCAAGCCGGGGCAAACCGTCCGGGTAATACCTGACAAGCAGGTCGTTCCCCCAGGCAGCGAGCAAAATACCTATTAAGGCGCCCGCCGTCGAAAGCAGCACGGCTTCGGTCAACAATTGACGGATGACTCGGCCGCGCCCCGCCCCGAGCGCCACCCTTAACGCGATCTCCTTCCGCCGCCCTGCCGCGCGCGCGAGCATCAAGTTGGTAACGTTGGCGCAGGCGATGAGCAGCACCAGGGCCACGGCCACAGATATCATCAAAAGCGCGGGACGCACTTCACCAACGTAATCGTCAGAGAATGATCGTACCACCGCGCTCTTACCGTAATTGGACGTGGGGTATTGCTCTCCGAGTTGCAGAGCTAAAGACTGGATCTCAGCGCGCGCCTGCTCAATGGTCACACCCGGTTTCAATCTCCCGGTAACCATGACCGTATGCGACTTGCGGTCTCGCATGTATTCCTGATTTGCGAGTTGGCCTAAGGGTATGAAGAACTCATTATTAAGATTGCTCTGGCCATAGAAATCGAACCCGGCCGGCATGACGCCGACGACGGTCCAGCTTTCGCCGTTGTACTCAATAGCGTTGCCAATCAACCCCTCGTCACCTCCGGAGCGGCGCTGCCATAGGGAATAGCTCAGCACCATGACGCGCTCAGCGCCGGGGCGGTCTTCGGCTTCGGTGAAGGTGCGTCCGACATGGGGCTGCACGCCCAGAGTGCGAAAAAAGCTCGCGGACACTAACCGGCCGGTTACGCGCTCCGGCTCACTACCTGTCAGCACTCCCCCGGCAGGCATCCGTGCGGAGAGGTCGGTGAACGTCGACTGCCGGGCGCGCCAGTCAAGGTAGTCAGGGTAGGCGACCGCCATCCGGGGCGTTTTATTCGAGCTCCCATGTATGGCCACGAGTCGGTCGGGTTCAGGGTACGGCAATGCTTTCAAGAGCACTCCATACACTACGCTAAAAATCGCGGTATTGGCCCCGATACCCAGCGCCAGAGTGAGTACTGCGATGAGAGTGAATCCGGGGTTCTTGAGCAGCATGCGCGCGCCGTAGCGCAAGTCCTGCAACAGAGTCTCCATTACGCCCCCTCCGCGAATATCGTAAGCGATCTCCTTGACACGGCCGACGTTGCCGAAGCTCTTCAAAGCGGCCCTGCGCGCCTCGTCCGGTGGCATGCCGAGACGGAGGTTCTCCCCCGCGCGCATATCGATATGAAAGCGCATCTCCTCGTCTATCTCGTCGTGGATCGCTTCCGCGCGCCTTAGCCCGCGGAGCCTGCGTATAAACCATGAGAGCCGGGCCATAGGATCGCTCCTTACGCCGTCTGCATCACTTTGCTGATGGCGAGCACAAGGCGCTGCCAGGTCTCTTCTTCGACGCGCAGTTGTTTACGACCGGCGGCGGTGAGTTTATAGAATCGCGCGCGGCGGTTGTTCTCCGACGTGCCCCACTCGGATGTGATCCAGCCATGCTCTTCCAGGCGGTACAGCGCAGGGTAGAGCGAGCCTTCTTCTACGGTGAGCAGGTTCTCCGCCATTTGCGCGATGCGCTGCCCCACGCCAAAGCCATGCATGGGGCCGACGGACAGCGCCTTGAGGATCAGCATGTCGAGCGTGCCCTGAAGCAGGTCAGCCTTGTGTTTAGCCATAAGCTCTTCCCCTGACGGGCCACCAGAGTAAATCGCTTCCCCTAGAATGTCAAGGGTAAGCTCGGCTTTCCTGATATTATTGCAGATTGCGAATGGGTGAAGGCGTCGAGGCGATGGCGCGGCTCGTATTCCGGCTGGTCTAACCGATCATCAGACGGGAGCACGCGAAACGAGTCTTGAGCCGTACTCCCAACGCTGTTCGCGCGCCATCAACTCCGGCGTTAGATGCCTGGTGGCGCAATCAGCCTTTGTGGTATGATGCCCAAAAATTTTTCTCGGTATTTTCCAGAGGGCTACCCATATGAATCAGATTCCTGACAAGTACCGCGACCTGCTTGACCGCCCCATCGTGGTGTCCCTGGCGACTTTAATGGGTGATGGCTCGCCGCAGGTTCAGCCCGTGTGGTGCAGCTTCGACGGCACGCACATCCTGGTCAACACGGAAAAGGGCCGCCAGAAATACCGCAACATGTCGCGCCGACCGGCGGTGACTATCCTGGCAATCGATCCCGACGACGACACCCGCTGGCTGGAAGTGCGCGGCACGGTGGTTGACGAAACCGAGGAAGGCGCCGACGAGCACATAGATGAGTTGGCTCGGCTCTACATGGGCGTCGACAAGTACCCGTTCCACCGGGAGGGCGACGTGCGCGTGCTCTTCAAGATCGCTCCGCTGCGCGTTGCGACCATGGAATCGACGATGCCGGATCTCAGCGCGTCTACCTGACCCACTTTGCTGTATCGCGCAGGCATTCGCCAGCTGACGATCGGTTCGGCCGGAGCGCGCGAAGCGAGTTCCGAATAGCGCGAAAGCCCGGCGACGCAGCGATGAATAAAGGGGTGGGGAGCGCGGCCCACTGATGCGAATAGCTATGCTTTATTTCAGGAAGACCCTGCTGTCGGACCCAGAGCCTTCCTGAATGTTCTTACTCACCTACCTCAGCTTCCCCCGCCTCCCGCCTTGTTCGACTCTAACCCCTCCACCGAATCCTGCTCCTGTCTGGGGGTGACTATGTTGAAATTCGCCGGGAAGATATCGAGCAGGTCTAATATATTTGTCACTAACGTGGGATCACCCTGCACCTGGATGGCGCCCGCCGCGACCGCATTATTAAATGCCTGACTCATGTCGGGGACGGTCGAAATTTGATTGAGAGTATCACGCGTGAGCGTCAGCGTGACCTCCGCGGGAGGCATCTCATGTTGCGCGTAATACCTGGTATAGGGCAGCGTATAGTCCAGCAACTCCAGAGCGTAAAACTCGGCGGGGTCAGTATCGCTCGTAACGATCCAGTTTATCGTGGTGGGCTGAACCTGCCTCGCCTCCGCCTTCGGGGCGTCGAATCGCAGGCCCATGTAATCAAAGTATTGATCGAGCGTCATAGCGCTCATCACGTCCGCGCTGAGTGGTTTCGAGCGGAGAAGTGGAGACACCCCATGCCGCAGCTCGTGGGCTCCCATCAAATAAACATTGCGCCAGGGTCCGGACTCGGCCTGATAACCCATTTGCTCCAGAGCATCCGCCTGCAGGAGTTTCGCCTCAAGCGTGACAGGGTCCGGCGGGTGAGTACTGGAACTGTCGGGAGCGGCGAAGATCACATGGTTGACTACTTCCGCCACCCAGCGGTAGTCGCCCTCGGCGAATGCCTTTTGCGCCTTGTCGAGCACGGCCCGAGCGCCGCCCATGTATTCCACGTACTTCCTTGACGCTTGAACCGGAGGCAGCGAGTGCAGGGTGGCGGGGTTGGCGTCGTACCATCCCAGGTATCGCTGATAAACTGCCTTCGAGTCATGATTGACGGTGCCGTAGTAACCACGGTTATACCATTCATAGGAGAGACTCTCCGGCAGGGAGAGCATCTCCGACAGCTCGATCATAGTGCGCCCGTGGTTCAGCAAGCGCAGCGACTGGTCATGGATGTATTTGTAGAGGTCGCGCTGCTTTTTGAGGAAGTACAATATGTCAGAAGTATCATCCCACATCGGCCAGTGGTGCTGGGCAAAAAGTACGTCGATGTCTTTGGCGAAAAGCTTTATGGCCTCGTTGATAACTTTCCACCAGGCCGCCGCGTTACGAACCTGCGCGCCGCGCAGCGAGTACAGGTTGTGCAGGTTATGGGTCATGTCTTCCGCGGCGCACAGCGCCTTGAACTGCGGGAAATGAAACAGCATTTCCGACGGCGCTTCCGTGTCCTGCGCCAGCTGGAAGGTGATATGAACCCCGTCGATAACGCGCTCTTCGAGGCTCTTCGTAATCACGCAGTCCTTCGAGGGCGGAATCAGGCCGCTTTGGCCGAGCGAGGTGGTTTTCCCCAGGCCGCCATCTACCTGGCCCTTATCGCCCTTGTGCAGTAACGCCCCATACATATAAGAAGCGCGGCGGCCCATCGCGTTACCGGCATAAACGTTTTCGCTGACCGCGTGATCGAGGAAGCCCTCGGGCGCGTAGATTTTGACCTTCCCCAGCTGGACATCCTCGTCGCTCACCACCCCTTTCACGCCGCCGTAATGGTCGATGTGGCTATGGGTGTAGATGACTGCGACTACCGGCGCTTGCTCCGGCGTCAGGTTGAGGGCCTGGTAGTAAAGATTCAACGCCGCCTTAGCGGTTTCTGACGAAATGAGCGGGTCGATGACGATAATGCCCGTATCCGTTTCGACGATAGTCATGTTCGAGAGGTCGAAGGCGCGCACCTGATATATGCCCTTCGTCACCTGGCTGCCGTTCAATTCGCAGGTGCGCTTCGTCACCTGAAACAGCCCATTGCTCATGTTTATTTGCGCTTGACGCCATAAACTCGGATTGACCGTGTAGGGCGCCTGTTGCGGTTGCGTCCCTGATAAAAACGCATACTCGCCCATGTTCCAAACCGGCACCGGGGGGGCTCCGGGCTTGTCATTCCTGATCTTGACCTGATCCACGGGCTCATTGGTCAGCTGGCCGTCGGCGGTCAGCGTGGCGATGAAGCCGCGCTGCGCGTCGGTGTAATCTTGTGTGTTCGAGAAGTTCAGCTCTTGCGACACCTTTTTATTGGCCGCAATAGTGTAGGGGGAAGCATCCTTGGGCAACCTGTCGCCTGGGCGAGGTATTATTTGACTCTGCTCCTGAGTTTTTTCGTCCACCTATATTCTCCTATGTATAGATCAAGTTGGTATTCAAGCAAGCCACAGCCGCCTGCTTTAGGCATCTTTAACGCCGAAGCGCCACGGTTACCTCTCTACAGCAAAAACAAGTACCTTGAATTTCTAATGCTTTTTCATCTCATCAGGTAGGTAGCCCACCGGACGGTGAAGTATCTAATATCACAAAGCTTTTTATCTATCAAGCGTCGACTTCTCTAAGCGCGCCAAAGGCAGGCTCGAATCGTTCCTCCGAGGCTTTCATCGCGGCCCGGTCGATCGGGAAGTTAGACCGCTTGCGCATTTTCAGTCGAATACTTTAAGGTTTGCCCATCGAAAGGAGATACCTAATGAGCGAAAAGCAAGATGGAGCTAATCTGATCCTCCGCCTCTACGAGATCAGGCGTGAAGAGACCATGCGTAAAGCGCGCGAGTGGTTTATAGCCGACTTCCACCCTGAGAGCAGTAAAGACGTTTTAGGAACGCTGATGGGTGAACACAGCGCAGACTTTCGGATGGTGGTGTCTTACTGGGACATGGCCGCAGCACTGGTCAACCACGGGGCGATTGATGAGCAGATGTTCAATGACATGAATACGGAGCATGTGGCTGTTTACGCCAAACTGGAGCCGTTTATTGCCGAATTCAGGGCTATGCCGGGAGCGCCGCCGTACCTTTATTTAGCCCAGGTCGAGAAGGTTGTGATGAGGATGCCTGACGCAGAGGAGCGCATATCTGCAATGCGCGGCTATATGAAGCGGCGCAGAGAGGTGGGCGATAAAAGGACAGGCGAAACTCGCGTGAATCAAGACGCGGTCTAACAACCACATTCAACGGGGGCCGCGAATCGAGCTTGTCCTGTTCGTACAAGGCACGGCGCGGCCTCGCTGATGCGGTGCGTTAGGTTGCCACCCCTTGCTCTTTATGAATAATTACAAGAAGGATTTAAGAAAGGAGCAATTGACAGATTATTATTATGACAAGCCAATATAACAAGCCAAGTAATACCAACCCGTTCGTCACGCTGATTCGTAGCTATCAATATTCGATCATTTCGTATCAGCAATTCTTACGTCTTATGAGTTCAGCACTGATAGATTTGCCAGCGAAACAGGACCAAACCTTTCAGACTCAAATCGACAGTATCCTTGAAACATTTGCACAAACTGCCACAGAAACTGAGCGTGGAGAATTATTGCGTGGGTTGGTTACGGCGGCAACCATTTACAAAAAGGTTGATTCTTCCAATGAAAAACCAGATAAGGAAGGCTCTGGCCAAGAAAGTAAGACCAATGAAACAAACGATGAAACAAACACGGACTTTGTTATATCGGTGAAGCCTTTTTTAGCTTTAAAGCGCATTTTGAAAACACTCCATAGCCGAGTCTCCCCGGAACAACATTTCGACATACTTCATCGAGGTATTCTGACTGGGTTAGTAGGTCAATTCGAAGTGCTGATATCAGATATAGCACATCAATTCTATCGTAGTGCTCCGGCAGCAATTGGGACACAAGAGAAGAATTTAACGATTGCCGACCTTCTTTCATTCAATACCATTGAAGAGGCGGTAGATTATATTATCTCAGATCGCGTTGATGAATTATTAAGAGGCTCTGCTGATGAATGGAATAAGTTTTTCCAAACACGACTAAAAGTGGATATGGCTAAGCTCTCACCTGATTGGGATCGGTTTAATGAATGCATTCAGCGTCGTCATATTATTGTCCATGCTGGAGGCCGCATTTCTCGCCGTTACCTTAAGAATGTGAAGTCCGAAATATGTCGTGAGTATTTTGGCGAATGTACTATAGGTCAAATTGTTAAAATGAACGATGATTATATCATACGAGCTTTAACCTTGTTCGAGGTAACCGGCCTTTTATTAGCTGTAGAATCTTGGGCCAAACTCCGAAAAGGCGAGGGGAAAGAACAAGCAAATTTGCTGGTTGATATAATCTATGACTCTATGATGGAGTCGCGATGGGAAGTAGTCTTGAATTTATCCGAGTGGGGTTCAAGACAGGCTCAGTTTAATCTAATTACTAGGGTCGTTTGCAATATGAATTATTGGCTTTCCTTAAAACGATTAGGTCGATGGTCAGAATGCCAAGAAGCTGTACGAAGCTTCGATACGTCTGCGTTTAAACCTGCATTTGCATTAGCACAAGCTTCGCTTTTAGATAACGCGGACGACTTCTTCGCTATTCTCGATGCTACAGATGGAGCAGATCTAGATGAACAGGGCTGGAAAGAATGGCCTATATTTCTTGAAATGCGGCGCGATAAACGTTTCGAAGAATACTTTCGAAAGTATTACTTAGAACGCGCACCCCAGCCTGCTGAGAAGATTCAAATTGCAGAGCCTGCTCCAATAGATAGCGCTATTAAGGATGAAGTATATATTGGTACAGAATCACGCTTGCAAATTCAGGAACAAAGCCCGGAAACAACTGCATTTGATGATGGGACACTAGCACAATGACTCTAATGACATAGAAACCTGTAAAATCAGAAATTTGCCTGCTTTAAGAGAAAGCCAGCCTAACAAACGCATGTAGCGGAGGGCGCGAGGTGAGGTTCGTATGCTTCTGCCAGTGCCTCTCGCGGCCTCGCTGATGCGGGGCGTTATGTGCGGAATCGGACCTTAGAGAGGAAACCACTGATGAGAGCAACCCCCTACAGTTTGGCCGGGCTATTGCTTTTAGCTTTCGCCCTACTACTCACGCCTCAAACCGGCACGGCGCAGACTCATCCGCGCGCACGCGATTTAGGCATCCCGTTTGAAGGCAAGCCGGGTGATTTCAACGCCATTACGGATGTGAAAGGCGTTGAGGTCGGGTACGTAACACTTATACAGGGTGAGGGGAAACTTATAATAGGCAAGGGGCCGGTGCGCACCGGCGTGACCGCGGTTCTCCCACAGGGTAAGAGCTTCCGAGGTCGCGTTTTTGCCGCATGGCATACCCTGAATGGGAATGGCGAGATGACTGGCACTGCCTGGGTGGAAGAATCGGGGAGCCTGGGCACTCCCATCCTGATCACTAATACGCACAGCGTCGGGGTAGTCAGAGACGCCATAATCGAGTGGTACGCCAAGCGTAGCTCGCCCGAGAGTTATTCGGGCGACCTTAGCCTGCCCGTCGTTGCCGAAACATACGACGGATTCCTGAATGATATTGATGGATTTCATGTGAAGAAGGAGCATGCTTTCCAGGCGTTGGAGGCTGCGAAATCCGGGCCGATTGCCGAGGGCAATGTAGGGGGCGGCACCGGCATGATTACACACCAGTTCAAGGGTGGAACCGGCACGTCTTCGAGACTGCTGACCTCCGAGCAGGGGGGCTACACAGTAGGGGCGCTGGTTCAAGCCAATTATGGCGCCCGCGACACATTAACGGTGGCAGGAGTGCCTGTAGGCAAGGAGATCACCGACCTGCTGCCGGAGCGCGGCAAGCGCGATGATGGACAAGGATCGATTATAGTGGTCGTGGCAACGGACGCGCCTTTACTCCCTCACCAGTTAAAGCGGTTAGTAAAGCGAGTATCACTTGCCGTCGGGGTTATGGGCGGAAGAGGTGAGAACTCGTCAGGAGATATTTTCATCGCATTTTCAACTGCTAACCCGGAAGTTAGCAAGACCTCTGGTACTGCTCAGATAAACATGCTGCCTAATGAAAGAATAAACCCGCTCTTTCGCGCGGCTGTAAATGCGACCGAGGAGGCCATCGTCAACGCGATGGTCGCGGCAGAAACTATGAAGGGCATAAACGGGAATACAGTTTATGCAATACCGCATGATCGCTTAAGAGAGATTCTAAAGAAGTACAACAGGCTGGTTAAATAGTGATACAGCCATCGCCGTCGCCCGCTGATGCGGAGTGTCAGATGGCTGTCGTTATGGAGAAACCGATGACCATGATTAACAGGCGAGAGTTCTGTTTCGCCTTTGCTGCGGCGTTGTCGCCCAGGCTGATCTTCGGCCAGCAAAGAACTCTCTTCCTGCCAAAAAATTATCAGAATTCTCGCGGCGATAAGTTGCCGTATCGTCTCTTTCTTCCTCAAAGCTACGATACTCGGAAGAAATACCCGCTCGTCCTCTGGCTGCATGGCGGGGCTGGTCGCGGCACCGATAACCTTAAGCAAATATCCGGCGGCAATACTGTCGGCTCTCATGTCTGGACATCACCCAGGAATCAAAGGAAGAACCCCTGTTTCGTCGTCGCTCCGCAATGCCCTGGCACGAAACTATGGGCTACTCTCGATACGGCAAGGCCGACCGAGCAATTGCAATTGGTCTTGGAGCTGTTGCAAGACTTAGGAAGCAAATTCAGCCTGGACGAGCGAAGACTTTATGTGGCGGGCCAATCAATGGGCGGGTTCGGTACCTGGTCGCTAATCTCGCAGTACCCGGATATGTTCGCGGCGGCAATACCCATCTGCGGCGGAGGCAATGAGTCCGACGCGGCAAAGTTAATCGGTACGCCAATCTGGGCATTCCATGGCGAGAAGGATGAAGCGGTGAGTGTGGAGCGTTCACGAAACATGATCGCCGCGATTAGAGAAGCTGGCGGGAAGGCGAAATACACAGAATACAAAGGGGCGGGGCATGTTATCTGGGATGAAGTGTTCAGCGAACCCGGACTGATAGAGTGGGTATTTGCACAGAGTAACAGCCGCTTGAACCGAAGCCGCAATCCGGCTTCGTATGTTTCACCGGGCGTCACCTGCGGGCCGCGTGATCTGGGGCGCTAGGCGTTATCCATCCGGGCGGAGAAAATCAGAACATGTTAAAGGTATTCTCATATAAGAGCCTCTCTGTCGGGGCGCTCGCCGTGCTGATTTTATTTCTGCCTCCGGAGAGTAGCCTGAGTCAGCAAGTATCCAAGGCCGGGCTGGAATCAGAACGATTAGCAAGAATCCCTATACGGATGAAATCCTTCGTCGAGCAGGGAACAATCGCCGGGGCTGTGATGCTGGTGGCGAGAGGCGGCAAAGTCCTTAGCCTTGAAGCTGTCGGCTATCAGGACCTGGAGAGTAAAAAGCCGATGCGGGCCGATACTATCTTCGACATCAGATCAGTAACGAAACCCGTGACCGCAATCGGGATTATGATTTTAATGGAGGAAGGCAAACTCGCGCTCAATGACCCCGTAAAAAAATACCTCCCCGAATTCAAAACGGCAGCGCGCGAAACGCAGGGCGCGCCGGAGCCGATTACGATTCACCACCTGCTGACGCATACCGCCGGGATACCCGCCTCCCGCCCCCAGGAGATCGAAGACATCACAGTGAAACGGAATCGGACTTTAACTGATGTTGTGGCCCTGCTGTCGAAGCAGGAACCGGAGTTTGCGCCCGGCACCCGGTTCAGGTATAGCAGTAGCGGTTTCGCGATCCTGGGACGTATCATTGAAGTGGTCTCAGGCAGACCTTATGAGCAATTCATAAAGGAACGCATCTTTGACCCGCTCGGTATGAAAGACAGTTTTTTCTTTATTCCCGCCGGGAAGTGGGACCGAGTCGCCTCGGTCTACCGGATGCGGGACGGTAAATTGGTGAAGTGGGAAGAGGTCGGGGCTTATAATAAGAATGCTAAATATCCGGGGCCGGAGTTCGGGATGTATTCAACGGCTTCAGACCTGGCTGCCCTTTGCCAGATGATGCTCGATGGCGGAACCTTTAAGGGCAGGCGAATTCTTTCGAGAATATCCGTGGAGATAATGACGGAGAACCACACGCTCAATATAAAATCCGCGCTCACCCAAAAGCCTGCGCATCAGGGATTGGGCTGGGGATTGAGCGGCGATCCGATGAGCGATTTCCCTCTGACTTCGGCCGGAAGCTTCGGGCACAACGGGGCCTTCGGCTCGATTATCTGGATTGATCCGGCGAAAGGGATGATCAGAATATTCCTGGAGCACCTGTTCGCATTCGGAAATGAGAGCAACATCTTTATGGCTATGGCCGGGGCGGCGGTTACAGATTAGACGAAGGCGTTTCGCTTCAAACGGGCAGCGCCTAACGACGGCCTGCGCAGGCTGCTCGGGTCACCGGTCGGAGTGGTAGTTTACAAGCTGCTCGTGAGGTGCTTAATTCATGAGTAAAGTAGAAGTTGTCCCCCATGACCCTCAGTGGCGAGATGCATTTGCGGCGGAAGCGAAGCATGTCGCCGTTGCTCTAGGCGAGAATGTTGTAGCCATCCACCACATCGGCAGCACGGCCATCCCGAACATATACGCGAAGCCCGTCATCGATCTGTTAGTCGAGGTCAGAGACATCGCTGAAGTAGATGGGCAGAGTTCAGCGATGGAGTCACTCGGTTATGAAGTGATGGGTGAGTACGGCATCCCCGGCCGCCGGTACTTCCGTAAGGATAACCAGGACGGCCTAAGGACTCATAACATTCATGCGTTCGAGGCCAGCTCGGCGCAGGTAGAGCGTCACTTAGCGTTCCGCGACTACATGATTGCCCACCCCGGAGACGCACAAAGATACAGTGAGCTAAAGAGACAGTTGGCGGAGGAACACCCACAGAGCCCGGACGGGTATATGGACGGCAAGGATGGTTTCATCAAAGAAATGGACCGGAGGGCGGCACAGTGGCGTACATCGCAGGCCGGTTAGGCGCGGAGGTGCCGCACCATCATTCGCCTGCCGCAGGGCTGAATGACCACTTTTTCACCGGGGGCGCGCCTTGATTTCTAAAGGGAGTTTTCAATGAAACGAGAAAGTGTCAGCGCCGGGCTTTATTTATTAGCGCTGCTCTCCGCCGGTTGGATGTTGCTGCCGGCGGCGAAACATCAGCCGCAAAAAATCGATACGACGCCCGCGCCTGCGCTGCGCGTCGAACCGGCGAAAGAGGGCGACGTCACCGGTAAGACCGTCGCGGCGGCCAAAGCCTTTTTAGCGACGCTCGATGATGCCAGGCGCGCCAAAGTCAGTCTCGCTTTCAACGGCGAACAGAAAACCAGATGGTCGAATTTCCCGGCAGGGATGTATCCGCGCAACGGGTTGCGCTGGGGTGATCTGAGTGCCGCGCAGCGCGAAGCCGCGCTGAAACTGCTGGCCACCACGTTGAGCAGGCAAGGGCTGCAAAAAGTGAAGGAAATTATGGAAGGCGATGAAGTGCTGAAGACTTCCGAAAGTGGCCGCGGCGGGAGGGCGGGCGGGCCGAACTTTGGACGCGACGAATACTATCTGGCCTTTCTCGGCACGCCTTCGCTCACCGAACCCTGGCTGATTCAATTCGGCGGCCATCATCTGGCCATCAACGTGACGATAGTCGGCAAGAGCAATGTCCTCACGCCGAGCCTGCCCGCCGCGCAGCCCGCGATTTACAAACTCAACGGCGAGACAGTGCGTCCGCTGGGCCGCGAAAATGACAAGTCATTCGCCCTGATCAATTCGCTCGACGCGGCGCAGCAGAAGCAGGCGATACTGAACTACCAGATGAACGACCTCGTGCTCGGCCCGGGCGAAGACGGCAAGACGATTCAACCCGAAGGCATCAAGGCTTCGGCTTTGAACGCCGCGCAGCAACAGATGCTGCTCGACCTGGCGCACGAATGGGTGGGTATCCTCAACGGCGAAGCGGCGGCGGCGAAGATGGCCGAAATCAAAGCCAACCTGCCGGAAACGTGGTTTGCGTGGAGCGGGCCGACGACCAATGGCAGCGCCGCCTACTTCCGCATCCAAGGCCCGACGCTGCTGATCGAATACTCGCCGCAGCGGTTGCGCGGCGGCAGCGGCCTCGACACAAATCACATCCACACCATTTACCGCGATCCGACCAACGATTACGGCGAAAGACTGGTGAAGCGATGAAGCGGCTGCTCGCGTGTTGTCTCTGCGCGTTCGCCTTTCGAGCGACGGCGGCGGCGCACGTGCTCGATGAGTACGTACAGGCCGCGCGGATTGCGCTCGCGCCCGGCGGCGCGAGCGTCGAGTTGCGTATGACCCCCGGCGTGGAAGTGGCCGGCCGCGTCTTCCGGCTGATTGACGTTAATGGCGACGGGCAAATTTCGCCGGCGGAAGAGCAGGCTTATGCGAGGCGCGTGCTACAGGACATAACGCTCGAAGTGGACGGACTGCACACGCCGCTCGCGCTGACTGTAGCCGAGTTCCCGTCGCGGCGCGAGATGAGCGAAGGCGTCGGCGCGATTCGCCTCGGTCTCACGGCGGAAGCGGATTTGGGCGCGGCGGGCGGGCATCAACTCTCTTTCCGCAACAACCACCTGCCCGAACTCGGCGTCTACCTGGTCAACGCGCTGGTTCCGGCAGAAAGCGAAATCAAGATCAGCGGCCAGGAACGTGACCCGCTCCAACGTGAGATGCGTCTGAGCTTTCACGTCAACCGCGCGGATAGACGCGGGCCGTGGCCTTGGGCGGGTGTGTTGGTGTTATGCTTGTGTCTGGCGCTGTTATTTCCCCTATGGAAACCCCTGCGCCAGTACTTGCGCCGACGCGACGATGAACGGATTCAGGCAAAGAACCCTTTTTCCTGAGTGCCATGAAAATTTATGAAGATCAGAAATCTTAGCCGGTTGGTCGCGGGTTCAGCGGCCTTCCGTGCTCAGCAGCGGGGTAGGAGAGTCACCTCCTAATCCGCCCCAATCTCATCCAAGGAGAAAGAATGGAACGAAAGAAAGCATCCGATTATCCGCAGGAGTTGTTAGACCTGTTTCACGAATACCAGCACGGCGACATCGACCGCCGCACCTTCCTCGACCGCGCCGTCAAGTTTGCGGTCGGCGGCCTGACCGTCGCGGCGATCTTCGAGGGCCTGAGCCCCAACTACGCCTGGGCACAGCAGGTGCCGCCGGATGACAAACGCATCAAAGTTGGCTACGAAGTCGTGCAATCCCCGGCAGGCAACGGTTCGATCAAAGGTTATCTGGCACGCCCGGCGGAAGGGAAAAAGCTGCCCGTCGTGCTCGTCATCCATGAAAACCGCGGACTCAATCCCTATATCGAGGACGTAGCGCGCCGCCTCGCCCTCGCCAATTTCATCGCCTTCGCGCCCGATGGATTGACTTCGGTCGGCGGCTATCCGGGCAGCGATGAGAAAGGAGCCGCCGCCTTTCGCACGGTGGATGGGAAGAAGATGACCGAAGATTTCATCGCGGCGGCCAAGTGGCTCAAAGCGCGCCCCGATTCAACCGGCAAGCTGGGCGCGGTCGGGTTCTGTTTCGGCGGCGGTATGGTGAATCAACTGGCCGTGCGGCTGGGCGCCGACCTGAATGCGGGAGTCGCGTTCTACGGCCGCCAGGCGGGCGTAGACGATGTGCCCAAGATTTCTGCGCCACTGTTGCTGCATTACGCGGGCAACGACGAGCGCGTCAACGCGGGCATCGCGGACTATGAGGCGGCGCTCAAGGCCAACAAGAAGGTGTATACGCTGCACATGTACGAGGGCAAACAGCACGGCTTCCACAACGACACGACTCCCCGTTATGATGAAGCCGCCGCCAAACTGGCATGGACGCGCACCCTCGAATTTTTCAACAAATACCTCCGGTAACGCCTGACTACGCGACGGAGATTAAGGCAAAGGCAGACATGAAGGCATGAGGGATCGTAATATTTCCTGAGCACCGATTCGGTAATGAGAGCAGTATTTTCCTGGGCATGGCAGGGTCGGCGATTACAGATTAAATTTTAGCGATCCGCTTCAATCAGGCAGCGTTTAACCAGTCGTCGGATGCGGCCGCGGGCCGGATTGAAGCCTTGGTCCAGGTGGGCGGCCAGGGTCAGATCAAAGAGATAGTGCGGGAGGTCATGATGAGACATCATCTGGAAATCCTGTGGCAGGATCTCCGATTCGCCATACGGATGCTGCGCAAGAACTTCGGGCAGACAGTTTTAATCGTGATCATACTGTCGCTCGGAATCGGGGCCAACACGGCGATCTTCACTCTTCTCAACGCCGTGATCATCAAACCGCTGCCGGTCAAGTCCCCCGAGCAACTCGTCCTCTTTTCCGACTCGGCCAGCGAAGGCACGTCAATCGGGGACCCGCCCGCGGAACAGTGGCGCCTTTTTTCATACCCGAGTTATGAGTATTTTCACAATAACAGTGACCTGTTTCAGGAGTTGTGCGCCTTCCGGAGCGGCGAGGCGCGGCTGAACGTCCAGCTCGAAGGGAGTCAATCCGGCGAGGCCGCCCAGCGGGCGCAAGGCCATTTAGTTTCCGGCAACTTTTTTGCGACCCTTGGCGTGAATGCGCTCCTGGGCAGGACGCTCACCCCGGAAGACGACCGGCCCGTGGCCAGCCCGGCCGCCGTGATCAGCTATGGGTACTGGAAGAACATGTGCGGAGGTGATCCCTCTGTAGTTAATAAACCCGTCATGCTGAACGGCACGTCTTTTACCATAGTGGGGGTGATGCCGCAGGAGTTTTTCGGAGTGCGCGTCCGGCGCAGCCCCGACTTCTGGCTGCCCCTTGCCTTTCAGCCCCAGATCGAGCTGCAGGAGTCATACCTGACGAGATCGGATTGCTATTGGCTGAATATCATGGGGCGACTGAAACCGGGGGTCGATATTCAACAGGCGCGGGCGGGCGTGAACCTGGCACTCCAGCAGTTCCTGCTTGAGCAGGCAGGGTCTCAAATTTCGGAAGACCGTCAGAGGACGACCCGGACTGCTTACGTTGATCTTGCCTATGGGGGGCGCGGGATTTCCGGACTCCGCTCTAACTACTCAGAGCCCTTGCAAATGCTTATGGGGGTCGTCGCGCTGATCCTGCTAATTGCCTGCGCCAACGTCGGGAATCTCTTACTCTCCAAGTCCGTTTCCAGAAGAAGAGAGATACTGATCCGATTGTCGATGGGCGCTACCCGCTCAAGACTCGTCAGGCAATTACTTACGGAAAGTCTGATGCTGGCCGCTCTGGGGGGATTGCTCGGGGTGTTGCTCGCACAGTGGGGTGCGACTACGCTCATCAGGCTGGTGGCTCCCACCTCGCCGCTGGACATCAGCCCCGACATCACAGTACTCGGCTTCACCGCGGGAATCTCCTTGTTGTCGGGGATTATATTCGGGCTCGCGCCCGCCATCCGGGCCAGCAGAATCGACCTATCGTCCGGGCTTAAAGAAAAGTCGGCGGGGGGCGGAGGGGGCCGAAGGCGCTTCGCGGTGGCGTCCACTCTCGTAATATCGCAGATAGCGCTTTCGCTAGTGCTCCTAGTAGGGGCCGGTCTGTTCGCGCGGAGCCTGCTGGAGTTGCAGCGGGAAGATATCGGGTTCAATCGGGAAAATGTTTTGCTGATGGATATTGATTCCCGCCTGGCCGGCTACAAGGCGGCGGAGCTCAGCGGGCTTTACCAGCAGCTTCTGGATCGGGTGAGCGCATTGCCGGGAGTCCAGTCGGCTACCCTGGCCACCTACAGCCCGATGAGCGGCAGTTCGAGGACCAGCAACGTATCCGTGCTGGGTTATACCTCCGACCCCGGCGAGGACCTGGTGGTGAGCAATATTTTGGTCGGGCCGAGCTACGCCGAGACTCTGGGATTACCCTTGATCCTCGGGCGAGAGATCGGGCCGCAGGACACCCCGGGGTCCCGCAGGGTGGCCGTTGTGAACGAAGCGTTCAGCGATTACTTCTTTAAAGACCAGAATCCAATCGGGCAGCGGTTCACCTTCGGCAGTGAATTTAATCCTGCTAACGAAATAGAAGTGGTAGGCGTGATAGGGAACGCGAAATATGGCAGCGCCAGAGAGAAGCCTGAGCGCGCCGTATACCGACCGATCCTCCAACAACAGGACGGGTCAGCATACTCCTGCAACCTGGAAATTCGCACGAGCGTCGACCCGTTAGCGCTAGCGCCCGAGGTGCGGTCGGTCATAGCCCAGGTGGACTCTAAATTGCCGATTGCTAATGTGACATCTCTCAGCAAGCAATTCGACAGCGCCTTAGGCCAGGAGCGGCTTATGGCGCAACTGGTCAGCTCTTTCGGGGTGCTGGCCCTGGTGCTGGCCTGTGTCGGGCTGTACGGAGTGATGTCGCACGGGGTATTGAGGCGGACGAATGAAATCGGGATCCGCATGGCGCTGGGCGCGCAACGCCGCGACATCTTCTGGCTGGTGCTGCACGAGGCGATGTGGCAGGTCTTGATAGGCGTAGCGGTCGGTGTGCCTCTGGCCTTCATAGCGGCCCGCCTTATCGCAAGCATGCTGTTCGGGGTGACGAGCTTTGATCTGGTGACGGTTTCGGTTTCTGTGGCCGTGTTGGTGGTGACGGGTCTGGTGTCAGGCTACCTACCTGCGCGGAAGGCAACAAAGGTAGATCCGATGGTCGCTCTGCGATACGAGTGAGGGCAGCGGAAGAGTTTATTAGAAAGTTAGGGGGGGAGCCATTAAAGAAGTCGAGTCGAGTAAAATATACCTGTTTGTAGTCGCCTGAAAAGAGATAAGAGTCGAAGAAAACCCGACGGAGCCGCGGGGCCCATGCGCTAACGTGCGGCCCGTCGCTGCCGTCGTCCTGCCCGGATAACACCTGCCGGTCGCTTGGGATTGAGTCCAATGAGCGCCTGGTCATGGCCTGGTGGCTCACCGCCCGTCCACCCCATCTCCCCCTTCATCGCGAACAGTCGTCTGTTCGTGTACATGGAGCCGACCTCTCCGAAAGTGACGGACCTGCGCCGGGACGCGAGGTACGCTTTGCGCTGTGAGGTAGATGGCAACAGCGGAGGGCAAGGAGAGTTCTTCGTGAGGGGGAGGCGGCGATGGAAAAGGAATAGGCAGCGGCGAAGATCACGAGTTTTCGCGAGCATCATTTTTGAAGCGCGATCAATTATCGTTTCTATAAAAACAATTTCGTTGAACAACTTTTCTTTTCGTGCTTATAATAGCGGCGGATTCCCAGAATAAAAGTTGCCAGATGTGTTCAGAAGGATTCGATTCAGGTACTCTTGCCTAGTTTTACACCGGTCCGTTTGAAGATTCACGATAGCGTTCATTTGATTGCAAGCCGCGCGGCGCTTAATGAAGAGGAAACATCTTCAGACCTTGCATCGACCCGTCGGGTGGGCCTCGCGGTGTTTGCGAAATAAGTAAGGCGCACCCGGTTTATTAATTGCGGAGTATTGTCACCTCTCAATCCGCAATCTGCGACCGGCACATTCCCCAATTATTTGAGTGAGTCAAGTCAGGAGGAGACACCTTGAGAAAGCCCAGTTCTTACCTTCGCATTTTCCTGACCGCCCTGATGCTGCTCCCGGTCGGGCCGGTTTTGGGACAGGGAACGACTTCGCGCGTCACAGGTACAGTCCTCGATTCGGGCGGCGCGATCATCCCTGGAGCCACTGTTACCTTAACCAACGAAGCGACACAGATTTCCTACACCACCGACACCACTTCCACAGGCACTTACGTCTTCGACTCCGTTCAGGTGGGGACGTATACCGTCACCGTGGAAAAGTCAGGCTTTAAGAAATTCGTCTCTGCAGGCAACCAGCTTTCTATCGGCCAGCCGATGACCGTCAACGTCGAACTGGAAATAGGCCAGGTCAGCGAGACGGTCGAGGTGCACGCCGCCGCCGAACTGGTGCAGACCAGCAGTTCCGGAAACTTCGGCAACACCCTCGAACAGCGCACGATTGAGGCGCTGCCGATTGTCGGGGCGCGCGGGCGCAACCCGCTCGATCTCGTACTCTTCCAGCCGGGAGTCGTGACCGGCACGAATACCGGCGGCGGCATCCACGTCCACGGCACGCGCGACCGGGCGTGGAATTTCACCCTCGATGGCATCGACATAAACGAGACCAGCGCCGGCGGGTCGAACTTCACGCCGATCCGCACCAACCCGGACTCGATATCGGAATTCCGCGTCATCACCAGCAATTTCACCGCCGAATACGGGCGCAACAGCGGCGCGCAGGTGGCGATGATCACGCGCTCCGGGACGAACGAGTTTCACGGCACCGCCTTCTGGTTCTACCGCACGCCCGGCCTCAACGCCAACGAAGTCGAAAATATCAGCCAGACCAGGCCGCTGCCGCGCGACCAGTTCGTGCAGCACATCCCCGGCTTCAGCCTCGGCGGCCCGATCATCAAAAACAAGACGTTCTTCTTCACCAACCTGCAAGTGCTGCGCGCCCGCATCAGCCGCATCGTCACGCGCACCGTATACACGGAACAGGCGCGCAATGGCATCTTCCGTTACGTCATCGGCGGCAGGAATGCGCCGGCGGGGAGCGCCGACCCGGCCGCCCCGCCGACGGTCGACTTCAGCGGCAACGTCCTGCCGGGGATAAATATCGGCACGTATAACATTGCCGCCTCCGACCCCGAGGGGAGGGGGCTAGATCCGACGATCCAGGCCCTCCTGTCGTTGACGCCTCTGCCCAATGACTTCACCGTAGGCGACGGCCTCAACACCGCGGGCTTCGCCTTCACGCCCATCGAGAACGAGAGGCAGGAAGATCTGGTCGTCAAGATTGACCACGCCTTCAACGAGCGGCACACCGTCTACGGGCGCTATGCGTGGGGCCGTCAGGACACCTTCGCCGACCGGGTCAACGGAGGCGAGCCCCGGTTCCCCGGCCTGCCGAGCATCGTAGACACCGCCCGCAGCCCGCGCAACCTGGCGGTCAACTGGCGCTGGAGTCCGACAGAGCGTTTCACCAACGAGCTGGTGGGGGGACTAAACCGCTTCACGTTCAACTTCCTCAACCCGGACCCGGAATTCCTGGAGCGCCCGGGCTTCATCCTCAACACCGTCACCGACCCGTTTAACAACGAGTTCGGCAACCTGCGGCGGCTGACCACCTACCAGGTCGTCGACAACGCCGCCTACATAACCGGCCCGCACACCTTCAAGGGGGGGCTGAACTTCCGCTACCAGCAGCACGTCGACACGCGCGGCTCGGTGGCCGGGGTGAACATACAGCCGTCCATCAACTTCTCGACCGCCATCAATACCGTAGACCCCGCGACGTTCGGGATACCCGGCAACATGAACACGGCCTTCGACCGCCCGCGTCTGCAAGCCACGATCAACAACCTGCTCGGGCGCGTGGGCCGCATCAGCCAGGGGTTCGTCGCCGCCAGCCAGACCGATTACGCGCCGGGCGGCACCCCCTTCGAATATGATGCGCGCTACGGCGAGTACGATTTTTACGCCCAGGACACATGGAAGGTGCGCCCGAACCTCACGCTCGACCTGGGGCTGCGCTGGGAGGTCAAGCTGTCGCCGCGCGGCGGTGGCGGCCGTGAAGTGCTCGTCCCCAATCAGCGCATCACGCTGGGCGCGGAGCCGGACGACGCCATCGAATTCGTGGATGGCGAACTCTACGACGATGACTGGAACAACATCGCGCCGTCGGTGGGGCTGGCCTGGGACCCGTTCGGGTCGGGCAAGACTTCGATACGCGCCAACTACCGTGTGGCTTATGACCGCATCAACACCATCGTCATCTCTTCGACAATCTTCCAGAGCGCGCCCGGCGCGACTTTGGCCGTTCTCAACGACACCTTCGGCCAGGGCGGCGGCCGCCTGCGCGACGGCCTGCCGACGGTCGCGCCCCCGCCCGGCATCACCCCGGAGCAGTTCCGCCAGCCCGCGGCTTTCTCGAATGCCGCGCTGACGGTGCTCGATTCTTCGTGGCGCACCCCGAAGACGCACCAGTGGGGCGTCAGCTTCCAGCGCGAGATCGGCTTTGACAGCGTCGTACAGGTCAACTACATCGGCAACCGCGGCGTCGGGCTGTTTGGCGGTTACGACGTCAACCAGGTAGACATCTTCAACAATGGCTTCCTCGACGCCTTTAAGGTCGTGCAGGCGGGGGGCGAAAGCCCGTTGATTAACGACCTGCTGTCGAGGGACACGCGCCGCCGCGCCAATGAGTCCGGCTCGCAGATGGTGCGCCGCCTTTTCACGTCGGCGCTGTCGTTGAACTCGGCGGCGGCGGTCGCGGCCGATTTCGCGGCGCGCCTGCAGGGCGGCGTGCCCGCCTACGTGCTGGCCGGTTTCAGCCCGTCTTTCTTCAAGCCGTACCCGCAGTTCGGTTCGCTGTTCGTGCTCGACAGCAACGACTACTCGAACTATAACGCCCTGGAATTGCAGGTGCAGCGGCGTTACCGGAATGGGCTGAGTCTCCAGTTCAGTTACACGCTCTCGGCGTCGCGCGACACCCGTTCGTTCGACCCGGCCTTCACCCGCGTCAGCACAGGAAGCGTGCAATCGGCGTCGAGCACGCCATTCGACTTGCGCGACCGGAGTTTGAATTATGCCTATTCAGACTTCGACAGTAGGCACGTCCTACAGGGAGGCTTTGTCGCCGAAATCCCCATAGGGCGCAACCGCCGCTGGGGGGGGAGCTGGCACCCGGCGGTTGATCGCGTGCTGGGCGGCTGGGAAGTGGCGGGCGTGTTCCGGCGGCAATCGGGCCGCCCCTTTACGATCTACTCTGGGTCGAACACCGTGAGTAATGTCGTGCAGTCTCTGGCGAATTGTAACGGCTGCGACCCACATATGGGCGAGGTGCGCATCAACCCCGAAAACGGCATCCCCTTCTTCTTCAGCGAGGGGCAGATCGAGCAGTTCACTGTCCCGGCGGCGGGCGAGATGGGCAACACCGGCAGGAATGCTTTTCGCGGGCCGAGGCGCATCAACCTCGACCTGATGATCGGCAAGCGCACGCGGATCATCGAAGGGCACGACCTGGAGTTCCGGTTGGAGATGACTAACGCGACCAACACGCCGTCTTACGGATTGCCTAACAGCGCCGTCATCACCAATCCGGACTTCGGGCTGTTGCGGAACTCGTTCGTCAGCGCCTCGCGCAAGGTTCAACTGGCGCTGAAATATAACTTCTGAAAACATGAGGCGCGATGTGGACGGGTGAACGTCGCGCCTCACTCATCATGGGCCGCGACTGCCATTGAATAGAAAGCCATCACCGCAAGGCCAGCCCGGAAGGCGGGGCAGGGAAGGGATATAGACTGACGGGAGAATTGAAATCGGTGTGTTGGTTTGACCTGTAAAAACAGAGCAGTACGGCGCTTAAAAATATAAGACCTGCAAATAGCTGATTGCTTGATCGGGCGGGCCGTAGAGTGCATCATCGAGAAGCGAGTCGTTGCGTGGGATCGGTTTACCCCACCTTATTCAACCGGAGCGCCTTCGTGATGCAATCGCCCACTGACCCCCAAAGGTTGCTACGCACCTCGGCCGGGGATTTCCCGCTCAACGAGTACCGCCTGCGCCTGGCCGGACGAGAGTGGATCATCCTGCACGTCGCCGCTGTCCTTAGCTACGCGGACGAGTCGGACTACCTGAGCGAGGACACGAACCGCCTCCCATACGGGGTGGCCCTCTGGCCCGCGGCGATAGCCCTAGCCCACGACCTGGCTTCCCGCGAGGATGCCTTCGACGGCAAGCGTGTATTGGAGCTAGGCTCCGGCACGGGGTTGCCTGGGATCGTAGCCGCATCGCTCGGAGGGCGGGTTGTGCAGACCGACCGCAACGAACTGGCGATGTCGGTCTGTAAGCGCAACGGCGTTCTGAACGGGGCAGAGATGATCGACTACCGTCTGGCGGAGTGGGAGACGTGGGATGACGCAGGGCGATATGAGTGGATAATTGGATCGGACATCCTCTACGGAGAGCAACTGCACCCACACCTGCGCCGGATCTTCGAGTCTAACCTTGTTCGGGGTGGTCGGGTGCTGCTTTCGGACCCGTTCCGAGAGGCGAGCCTGAGCCTGCTGGAAGCGATGGAAGAGGGCGGCTGGCGGGTCACGCTGACGAAGTGGAGCGTGGGGGAAGAGGGGGCCCCGCGTGCTATTGGGGTATACGAACTGGAGCCGCCTTGATGGGAGGTGGCTCCCGGCCTTGAAAGGGTTCAGCAGCTACAGCCACTCTCCTACAGTCTGCTTGCGTGCTTGCCCTCACTGATCGCCTACCTGTGTCGCCACGTTGTCGAAAGCCACCTTTACAACGAAGGCGGCCCTGGCCCTAGAATAGAATGATCAATGGGGGAGATAGAGGTGCGAACAGATAAAGTGCAAGGGCAATACGGTAAGCAGACGCGCGCGGGAGTTTTGCTGGCGCGACCGAGGCAGGTCGATACCACGTCGCCCGCCGGAGAGCAGAGGTTAAATCTTGACGCCGGGCGCGACGGGCTTATTTACGTCCCGCCCGGATATCGGAGAGACAGGCCCGCACCATTGGCGGTGATGCTTCACGGGGCAGGCGGTAACGCCCGCCAAGGCCTGTCGCTCCTGCGGGACTTTGCCGACTCTTCGGACCTCATCCTCCTCGCGCCAGAGTCTCGGGGCCAGACCTGGGATGTCATAGCCAGTAACTATGGCCCGGACGTCACCTTCATTGATCGGGCGTTAGAGCAGACGTTTGATCGGTACTGGATTGACGCGAGGCGGGTCGGGTTCGGAGGGTTCTCGGATGGGGCGTCATACGCGCTTTCACTGGGGATCATCAACGGCGACCTTTCCACACATGTGATGGCTTTCTCGCCGGGTTTCATGGCCCCGACAAGGAGGCAAGGCTCGCCGCGGCTATTCATCTCTCACGGGACGCGAGACCGGGTGCTGCCTATAGACGGTTGCAGTAGGCGGATCGTACCGCAGGTAAGGAAGGCCGGGTACGACGTGAGGTATAGGGAGTTCGACGGCCCGCACACGATCCCTGCTGAGATCTCGCGGGAGGCGGTAGATTGGTTCTTAGAATAAAGGCTGGCCCCTGTGAACTAATCGACACGCATCGTCAAGCCACTAGCCAATTCCGCAATTTCGTGCAAGCGACTCGCTACGAGCGCAAGTATGCGTCGGCGCTGCGCGGGTACTGCAAGGTATTGATCAGCTACTACGCCTCACCTGACGACCCGAGGCGGCGCAACTCGCCTTCGAGCCGTCTCCGGGCCTTATCCATCTCCTTTTTATCCTCGCCTCTGACGGCGGGGTAATGGAGCTTGAGCGACCGGAGCTTCCGAACCATCAGGTCGGCGACGGCGAGCGCCGAGAACCAGCGGTGGTCTGCCGGGATGATGTACCAAGGTGCCGCTTTAGTGCTGGTGCGCGCGAGCATCTCTTCATGAGCCTTGACGTGCTCGCCCCACAGTTCGCGGTTGTCCAAGTCTGCGGCGGAGAACTTCCACTTTTTGGGCGGTTCCACAGTGCGCTCCAGCAGCCGCTCGGCTTGCTTCTCCTTCGAAAGGTGTAGGAAGAATTTCAGGACGGCCACCCCGTTATCCGTCAGGTATTGCTCGAAGTTGTTGATCTCTCCCATCCTCCGCTTCCAAATGTCTTTGGCCCTGCTATGCGTGGGCAGATTCTGCTCGCCCAACCGCTCCGGGTGTACACGCGGCGAGATGACCTCTTCGTAATAGGAGCGGTTGAAGAAGGTGATCCGCCCGCGCTCCGGCACCTGCCGGTGGAAGCGCCACAGGTAGTCGTGCCTGTTCTCTACGTCGGACGGCTTCTTGAAGTTGACCGCCGTACATCCCTGCGGGTCGAGAGTCGACGCTACGTGCTTGATGGTGCCATCCTTGCCCGAACCGTCTATCGCCTGGAGGATGATTAGCAGCGCGTGCCTCTCCCCGGCCATCAGTTTGTCCTGCAGGCTCGCTAACTCGCCGCAGTCAGCCTCGATTTTCTCCACCGCCGCGCCTTCATCTGTGAAGTCCCCGGTGAAGGCCGAGTCGTAGTTCTTCAGGCGCGGGCGGCTGCCCGGCCTGACTAAGAAATCGTGTTGTATGCCCATGCTCGATCTGGAATCCTTTTAATGGCAATATCACCTGATCATCTCGGCTAAGCGTGCAGAGAGCGACTTCAGCTTAAACACTAAGGGCTATAGCCGGTCGGTCGTACTATAGCCCCTGTGCCTGATTGTTATCGTACTTTCGTGTCCGGACCGGTGTGCGGTCAGCGGCCGCCCGAGCCGCCCTTGCCGCCCCCGCCGGAACCTCCCTTAGAAGAGCCGCCGCCGCTCTTGCCGCCACCCCCACCGGAGCCGCCCTTACCGCCCCCTCCACCGGAGCCGCCTTTACTGCCGCCACCCCCACCGGAGCCGCCTTTACTGCCTCCGCCTCCGCCTCCGCCTCCGCCCGAGCCGCCTTTGCCTCCGCCACTGCTTAGCATTTGTTCATCCCTACTAGCTGACATAATGTTGCCTCCTATTTTGTCAGTATGCGAACGATTAACTGAATAGGCTCTATAGCCTCTAGGGGAGTACGTTCTCGTCAATGCAAAGAATATACCTAATGCCCTCTGGAGAGGTGTACGGTAAAATTCTCTCGGATATAAGTCATTGACAGCACTTTTCAAGCGAAGACCGCTCCCGAAACCGGGCTACTTATATAGTTGTATGAGACGGGATTGTATTACTTACAGCAAATAGTGCCTTTATGAAGATACTGGCGGAAGAATTGAGTCTCGCGCCAAGGCGACCCGCGACAAGGTCGCCCAGCGCAGCCAACAGCCTGTGAGATAAACTATACTTTCTCATGGGCCTGTTCTTTGGCATGATCTTCGGTAAGGAAGGGAAAGTCTAAATGCGAAGGTTATTCTGTCTTATACTTTTATGTGCTGCCCTTAGCACCAGTGCTTTGGCTCAAGAGTTAGACCTGCCGCGGGATGCTGTGAAAGACGAGGCATCGCTCGCCCGTGTCATGCCGGGGGTTGCGAAGCAAGCGGTTGCGAACTATCAGGAGCCTGATCGCAGTCGGTACCTCAACACTCTGTTCCGTCTGCAAGTCGTCGCTGGTCAGTACCCGGAAGCAGTCGCGACACTTCGAACCCTGACCGAGATGCGGCAGGCCACAGACCCGGCTTCCGCTCTGGTGCTCCTGCCATTCGAGATACTCACGAAGGCCAGGGCGAAGCAGGCTACAGCGGGGCTGTCTTTGGACGAAGCGTTCAGGCAGGAGTTCCGTGAAGTATTCGACCGCCTGGACGACAAGACCGCCAGCGAGGCATTGTATTGGTTTGTTGGTGACCTGAACCGCGCACGCGCCGACCTTCGCGCGGCTGTGGAAAAACAAAAAGGCAAGGACAAGATCGCTCTGCCCGATGCACTGGCTTTGATCAGGCTGTATCACTTCTACCAGGACTTTCAAGCCTGGACGCCCCTGACCAACATCCTCATTGCCGAGGACGATGCCGAACGCTACATTGCCGACAAAGAGATCCTCATTAAGACCCCGGACGGGGCCCACATCGCCGCGATGATCGTGCGGCCCAAATCGGCAAAGGCACCCCTTCCGGCCCTTCTTGTCTTCACCATCTATGCCGACGACGAGCAGTACTTCTACGAGGCGAGAAAGATGGCGGCTCGCGGTTACGCTGGCGTGGCGGCGTACACACGAGGCAAGGGGCGCAGCCCTGATACGCCCGTGCCCTACGAGCGCGACGGCGAGGATGCCCGCGCGGTGATCGATTGGATAAGTAAACGGCCCTGGAGCGACGGGCGCGTGGGCATGTATGGCGGGAGTTACAGTGGGTTTGCGCAGTGGGCGGCGACAAAGAAACTGCACCCGGCGCTCAAAACCATCGTCCCCTATGTGGCCAACAATCCGGGCGATGGTCTACCCATGGAGAACAACATTTTTTTGTTCGTCAATTATGCCTGGGCGTTTTACACCACCAATAACAAAACTCTCGATAATGAAACCTACTTAGATCGCGAACGATGGGCTAGCCTCAACGACAAATGGTATGCGAGCGGAAAATCCTACCGCCAGATAGATGCTATTGACGGCATGCCAAACAAGTGGCTCCAGCGATGGCTGCAGCATCCGAGCTATGACAAGTACTGGCAGGATATGGTTCCCTACAAGAACGAATTCGCCAGGATCAACATTCCCGTCTTGACCATCACGGGGTATTACGATGACGGTCAGCAATCCGCCTTGCACTATCTGAAGGAGCACTACAAATACAACAAGAATGCCAACCATTATTTGCTGATCGGCCCCTACGATCACTTCGGGGCGCAGAGAGCGCGCAAAGACGCGACCCTGAGAGGGTACACCATTGACCCGGTGGCGCAGATCAGTACGCCGGAAATCACTTTTCAGTGGATGGACTATGTATTGCGCGGCGGCAAGAAGCCTGAGCTGCTGAAGGACAAAATAAACTATCAGGTGATGGGCACTAACACATGGAGACATGCTCCGTCGCTGGAAAGAATGACTAATGAAGTGCTGACCTTGTATCTGACGGACGTGAGAGCGGGCGACTATTATCAATTATCCTTGGAAAGGCCATCCAAGCCGGGATTCCTTTATCAGGAGGTGGATTTTGCGGACAGAAAAACCGTCAACAATGACTACTATCCCGACCCCATCGTGGGCAAGAAACTCGATCTTTCCAACGGGTTTGCTTTCATCAGCGAGCCATTCGATGAGCCGGTCGAAATCTCCGGCACGTTCCTGGGCGAGATCAAAGCCACGATCAACAAAAAGGACATGGATATCGGCTTGGTGTTGTATGAGGTAATGCCGAATGGCGAGTTGTTTCATCTGTCTTACTTTATGGGGCGCGCAAGTTATGCGAAAGATATGGCCGTCAGGAACTTGCTCACGCCCGGCAAGGTGGAATCAATCCCCTTTAATAAAACCCGAATGGTGAGTCGAAGACTCAGCAAAGGCAGCCGTCTGCTTGTTACATTGAACATCAACAAGAACCCTTTCGCTCAGATTAACTATGGCACCGGCAAGGACGTAAGCGACGAGGACATCAATGATGCGAAGGCCCCATTGCAGGTAAAATGGGGAAACGACAGCTACGTGAAAATCCCCGTCTGGAAATAGTGGGTCGGGAAACCGATGCCTAACCCAAAGCGAGAGGGATCACTCATGATCGGATTTCGCCCATTGCGCTGGCCGGATGACCGGGCATCCCTAGCGACTCTCGACACCTCCTTTACAACTGACCGCGTGTATCGCCTTCAGCGAACGGATCGGTCGTTCAATCTCGAAGACGTCGTGGTCTCGCCGCCCGTGAGTAAGTCATACCGGCTGGCAGACGACCTCGATACACTTCCGACGTTGGATTGGGCGCAGATAGCCGAGGACAGTGGAGTAGTTGTGGGGCTAGCCGCGATGAGAATCGGGGAGTGGAATCGGCGGGCGAACCTGGAACACTTGTACCTCGCGCCATCATCTCGCGGGCTTGGCGCGGGACGCGCAATGGTGGAGTCGGCGTTAAGTGAGGCCCGCCGCCGCAAGGCTCGATGCTTGTGGGTAGAAACGCAGACGATCAACTATGGGGCGGTCCGGTTTTACGAACGGGTAGGGTTCGAGTGGTGCGGGCTAGATACACGGCTGTATGATGAGAGGGATGTCGGAGGGGGGGAGATTGCCCTTTTTTTTTCTCGGGTGATTGAGTAAGGGGCGACGCCTAACAGCCGCAGGCAGCGGAGGCCGCGAGGCGAATTTCATATAGTTTCTTTCAGTACTGCACATGGTCCGAGTGATGCGAGACGTTATATGTTCTCCCTCTAAAGTATGTTCAAAAGGCTAAACCGAGCGCCATATCCAGTACCTTATTTGTGCAAGAGGCTGGGTCAATTCTTTAGTTGGCGACAAACTGCCTGTAGTGATCGTAGCGTTCGAGTATCAACCTGACATAGTTGACAGGTTCGAGCCCTCTACAGAAACCGAACTTTACGACCGGATCGGTGGAGTATTGCTGCGTCGACTTTTGCAGCAGCCAGTAGGAGACATCTTCCCATACTTCCGGGTTCCCTCCGTACTTCTCCGTCAGGCGCTGCGCATCCTCGACATGCCCCGCGCCGCAGTTGTACGAAGCCAGAATGAATTTCAGCCGTTCGACTTCGTCCGGGATGCGCTTGGACCAGCGCTCCGTCAGCCACTGGAGGAATCGGACGGCTCCTTGCACGTTCTCCTCCGGGTCGCGCGAGTTTTTGACCCCGTACTCTTCCGCCGTGCGGGGCATCAGTTGAAGCAGCCCCGTCGCTCCCGCCCAGGAGCGCGCTTCAGGTTTGAAGCGTGATTCCTGAAACGCTTGCGAGGCCAGCAGGCGCCAGTCCCAGTTCAGTTCGGGCGCATGCTGTTTCAGCAGCTCGTCGTACTCACAGAGTTTGCCGGTCCTGGAAGTGAGGTACTTGCTGTCAACGCGCTCCTTGTAACTCCTCCGATCTTTAAAATATTTCTGATAGAGCCGGTCGAATAGCGACCCGTTTTGTTTCTCTTCGACCCAGCCATTGAGCGCGTTCATCAGCTCGGGTGCGTTCTTCCTGACTGCCCACGCGACGCTGTGCGACCGCCCGACGATAGGGCGAACCTTCAGGTTCGTGAACTCAGACTCTTTCAACTCGGCGAGGTTCCCTTGCATGACGGTGAAATCAATCTCCCCCTTAGCGACCTTCTGGGCCAGCGCCTCGTCCTGGATCGCACCGCCCATCTCTATGACATGAATGTCGCCTGAGATGCTATCGGACAGTTCGATGATCGTCTGGTCATAGGGAGATTGTTCGGGTAGATGGACCGTCTTGTTTGCAAGTTGGGACGGCCTCGTGATGAGCCGCGCTTGAATTTCAATCTCCGGCAACTCTTCGTGGGGGCCGGGTTGGAGGGCCTTCTCTCTTACCGGGTCTGTGGCCGTCGCGGGCCTTTCCTGCTGCACGAGCGCCGGCTCGGTGTGGTACAGAGCATTGGTGAAAGAGACATGCTGCTTGCCCTCGTCGGTGGGAACCAGCCTCGCGGCGATGATGTCGCCATCGCCGCTATTGAGCAAAGGGAAGAGGCTTTTCGGGTCCGTGACGACGATGACTTTCAGCGCGACGCCCTGCGCTTCGGCAAATGAGCGCAGCAACTCGAACTCATAGCCGAGCGGTTCGCCACGGTAAAGAAAATAGGTCGTGGAGTTGTAAGGGGCCAGAACGGTCAGCGTGCCGCGCTCCTTAATACTTGCGAGGTCGCGCTGGATCGGCTCGACCATCGGCAGGTTCGAACGGCGGTCAATCGTATCAACCTCCGGCATCTCCGGCTTTCTGAACCGCTCGCAGGCGGGAAAGACGAAAATAAGAGAGGGCAAGAGAATGAAAAGAACTAATCTGGCCTGGACTTTCATGACGTAAGCCTCCCTGCTAGAGACGGTACATCGGTCGCTTCAGGTCAGGTAAGTATCTACCGGCAATCTCACGGGCACGAGGATCTACCTGAGAATATAGAAATGCGCTTGGCCATTATTTATCCCAAGGCATAGACTCATTCGGCGCAATGCTTATTGTTTGCTCTATCTCCGCCGGCAAATCCAAAGCGAAACCCACTTTTTGTGGGCCATAGCGACGCCCGGATTACCGGGGAGATTTTAGCTGCCCCGTGACGACTAGCTCAACTCGATTTACTCCAAAAGGGGGTCGAGCTTCCTATCAGCGCTTGTAGCCCCAGCGCGGGCGCCCGTGATCTAGTCGGGGTCCGTTAAGGATGTTGACAAGGACTTTGACTAGGCCAGAATCTAATAATCGTGTGCAACGGAGCGCGTGCGGTCAGCTTGATCGGGCTATCCAGCGCCTCAGCACGCGCCCGCCGATACGGGACGTCAGGCGGCTTCGCTGGAGCAGATTAGCAAAGGCGAGACAATTTCATAACGAAGGAAAACAGGGCGATGAGAAAATTAAAACTTCAAGTACAGATGGCCGTTGACGGGTACATTGCGGGGCCAAATGGCGAAATGGACTTTATGGTGTGGGATTGGGACGATGAGTTAAAACAATATGTCAACGACGTAACTGAACCTGTTGACTGCATTATCCTCGGGCGAAAACTTGCCGAAGGGTTCATCCCTTACTGGTCTACCGTGGCCGCAAATCCGGATGACCCGGCATTTACATCCGGTAAGAAATTTACGGACACACCCAAAGTCGTTTTTACCAAAACGCTAGACGAGTCAGGATGGGACAATACCGTTTTAGCAAAAGGCAACCTTGTTGACGAAATCGCCCGCCTGAAAAAAAAAGACGGTAAAGACATCATCGCTTATGGCGGTGCGACCTTTGTATCGGCTCTAATCAAACACGGGCTGATCGACGAGTTTCATTTATTCGTTAATCCGACTGCGATTGGTAACGGGATGGCAATTTTCAAAGAACTTGAGGACAAACAAAATCTGACATTAGTAAAATCCAGAGCATTTGACTGCGGGATTGTTGTTCTTAACTACGAGCCGAGACGCGACTGAACGGGCGAAAATTAAACAGCCTTCGTACGCCCAATGTGCCTGTCGTTAGACGGGCAGGGGACTCCTCGCTAAAATAATTACCTGTCATGAAGAAGAATCTGACAAACCATTCCATACTCTGGCGAAGGCTCGATCACCCAGGCCATGAGTCCTCGCTCCTTTTCTTTCAAACTCAATCTTGGCATCTACAAGGAACCGCCGTCTTCTCCCATAATCAGCAACCGTGTCGGCTCGATTACCAGATCGTATGCGATTCGCGCTGGCACACCCTGTCCGCAAAAGTTGCCGGTTGGGTCGGAAATAGCTTGATAGAAATCCGGCTTGCCGTCAGCCCTGATCAGAGTTGGCGGCTGAACGAGAAGGATTATCCGGACGTTGCAGGGTGCATTGACTTGGACTTGAACTTCAGCCCATCGACCAACCTGCTGCCGATTCGCCGGCTGGGACTGGCCGTGGGGCAGGAGGCGGAGGTGCGAGCAGCATGGCTTCGGTTCCCGAGTTTCAGACTTGAGCCGCTAGAGCAGGTGTACCGGAGAATAGATGAAACGAGCTACCGGTATGAGAGCGGTGGAGGGAGGTTTGTAGCAGAATTGAGTGTGAACGAAGAAGGGTTCGTGACCAACTACCCGAACATCTGGGAGACGGAGGAGGCCGTCTAACGATCCATCTGAGGTGTTCGCATTAAGAAAAATCTACCAGAGATTACTCGCCGCGTGCCCAAGCAGCGGCGAGTTCCTCTCCCTCAAGCTCTCCCCTCTTAGGGTGTGGTCATTCGGCTACGATGGCTCAACCGATCTCTAAATAATGAACGAATCCGTTGAAAAAGGCTGGAGCAATCGCCCCAGCCTTTTAACTTCTGGTGTTAATCTGTCTTCTACTTAGCGGAGCACGCGCCGGTATTGTCCTGCATGTTGGTATCGGAAATAACGTCGCTCATCGTCGGGGTAGTGGTCGATTTAACCGTCTGGAAGACTTCCACCGACGCTTTGCCCGTGTGCTCGCAAACGTTAACGGAAGCGACAACCCTGGAACTGGTGCTTATGTCTTCCAGCGCGACTTCGCAGCCATTCCTCTTTATCTGGCCGGTCCCGCTAAAGACCGTCCCGTCCCCGCAGTTGGTGTACTTGTAAGCGCCAGTCAGGGTATGAAAGACGAGGAAGCTGTCGGCATCCTGCAAGGTGACCCATTCACCGGATGCGGACGGTTCCTCAACCGTACCACCCCCGTCGGGAGGGGCCGCGGAGACGCAGCCGTTATCACCTAGATTCGAGTCGATAACGGTTCGCTGGCCGGCGAACTGGGGGCTCGTCACCTGTATACTGGCCTTCCCTGCGCGGTCGCATAGGTTCACGTCCGCCACCACGGTTGCATCGGCGGTAGCGCCGTTAAGCGACGCCACGCAGCCGTTCGTCTTCACCTGCCCGGTTCCCGACGTGGCAAACCCATCGCTGCCGACGTACTTGAAAGCGCCCGTGTTAAGGAATAGAACAAGTTTACTGCCGTCTGTTTCATTTACGAGACAAACTTCCTGCCCGCTTTGGCCGCGAGCGGAAAGAGATACAACTGCAAGCAAACATACCAAGCCTAAAAATATACTCATTTTTCTCATAAATTCTCCCAAGCCGGTTGCCCGGCTCCCTTTGTTCGTAATTTTATCCACTATGATGTAAGTGGGGACTCTTAACTTTTAGCAATTTGCATGCCATTCTCTAAATACCTGCCTCGTCACTGTCAGAGGGGAACTTATGAGTCACATCACCCTCATCAGTATCCGAGGGGAACTTGCGAGTCGTTGCGCCAGCTTTTACGTTAGTCCTTGAGACCTACCAAGGCACAATCACTTTGTGCCTTTATCTCCCCCTGTTACAATGGCTGACTCGCTCTTTTAATCTCCGGACACCCACCTCCTTTACTGCTCAGGCAATAACCGTGGAGGGAACTCCAGAATCGTTGTTATCTTCTACGCCTCAGTTGGGTCAGACATGAACAAGGAACAGGTGAAGGAATGAAGCCAGCCATATTGCGGTGCCTGCTTATTAGTTGCTCCCTTATGACCATTTTCACGGAGAGTGCCCGTGCGCAGAACTTCGTCTATGTGAACAACAACACGGCCGGCCCTAATACGGTCAGCGCCTTCGCGGTGTCGCCGACCGGCACTCTAAGCCTAATCGGCACCTTCCCTACGGGCGGGTCTGGTCGTGGCGGCGGCTCTTTCGCCGCCGACCGGGCGAGCACCTGCGCGGCGGGAAACCGACTGTATGTTGTCAACCCTGCCAGCAGCGACGTTACGGGGTTCGACATCGACCCGAACACAGGCATCCTCGCTCTGATCCCCGGCTCGCCATTCCCTACCGGCGGAGCAACGGACACGAATGGCGGGTCCGTTGAATGCACCCCTGACGGAAGGTTCTTAATAGTGGCAAATTCAGACTCAAACAACCTCACAGTATTTAGCATCGGGTCGAATGGGTCGCTCACGCCCGTGCCCGGCTCTCCCTTCCCGGCCGGCGGGTTGACTCCAAACGACATTGAGGTCAGCCCTGACGGAAGGCTCTTGGCCGTCGCCCTTGTCGGCAATGACAGGCTTGCGGTCTTCAGCTTAGGAGCTAACGGCGTGCTCACGCCCGTGCCCGGCTCGCCTTTCCCTGCGCCAGCTGCAGGGTCTATCGCCGGCATAGACATAAACTGTACGAATAGTCTGCTTTTTGCCGGGGAAGGGGTTTTAGGCTCTAGCAGCCTGGGTGTCTACGGCATCCAGCCAGATGGGAGCCTTGTATTCTTGGGCGCTATGACGGGCGGGGGCCTCAATTCCAATGTCGTCGTGCTTAGCCCGGACGACCGATTCTTGTTCGTGAGCAACCAGCTCAGCAACACCATAACCGTGTTTAGCGTCGCCCCGGATGGAACACTCGCCGAGGTAATTGGGTCGCCATTCGATAATCCAGGAGGCAGCGAGCCTCTGCAAATGGCGACAGACCAGGCCGGAAGATTTCTATACGTGAACAACACGAATGGCACTCTCAGCGTCTTCGGCATCGGCAGCAATGGAGCACTGATGCCTGCGGCGGGTTCTGCTTTGCCTGTGGGCTCGTCCCCGGCGCCCGGCGTCGCCGCGTTCCCCCCTGCGGGCTGTTTAAACACGCCGCCCATCAGCATCGACTGCCCGCCCGCGGTCACGGTCATGGCCGTGGAGAATCTCTGCCCCGCTACGCCTTGCGCGGTGGTCAACTTCACCGTCACGAGTTCCGGCGGCTCCGCGGGCGCGACGGTGATCTGCTCCCCCGCTTCGGGGTCGATCTTCCCCGTGGGCACTACGACGGTCACCTGCACCGCCGCAGACTCTTCGGGCGACACAGCGAGTTGCAGCTTCACGGTGACTGTGGTTACAGCCTTCGACGTGTGCCTACAGGATGAGAGTAACGGCAGTTTATTGAGGGTCAACTCAGTCACCGGTGATTACCAATTCAACATCTGCGGCACAGAGGTAGTAGTCGTCGGGAGGGGGACAATAACCGTTAAAGGTTCCGTCATAACACTCCAACACAACACGGCCGACCGCAGGGTGTTAGTGAAGATCGATGGGAGCACAAAAAGGGCTACTGGTTCAATCCAGGTGTTTTCACTCAAGCGAACGTTTACGATAATAGACAGGAACATATTGGAAGGGGCGTGTAGCTGCCGGTGAGTCGGGCAGCGCTTCTTTATCTGAAGAAGTATCAGGCCTCCGCCGCGAATTTAAAGGTGCAGGAAGGCGGGCAGCAGCTTCTCGATTGCCTTAAAGAGAGAGCCCTGATCTATCACTCGCGTAGAGCATGGGCCGCTCCTACACCTCTACAGGCACCGACTCAATAAAAGTCTCGTTCGGAGGCAATCTCTTCGATGAGGTCTCCGACGTACCCCAATTGCCGGAAGGCTCCCTTACCCAATAGGCGACGGTAGAAAAGGACAAGCCAAGCACTCGGGCCGTATCTGTGAGGGTATAGCCGGTTGCTACTAAGTTTAAGGCGGCTGATCGCAGTTCTACTTCCGACAGCAAGCCATGCAGTTTATTGGTACTGCTCTTCATTTCCCACCCCGGTAGATTAAAATACTTCACAACCTGATAATGGTGGGATTATACCAAGAAATGGGAGCAGGTAAATGCCCTATATGGGGAAAAAGAGCCTGAGTTGGATTCTGTGTAAATGAATTTCCGAAATGACTCCGGCAAATAAATCACCCGGCTTCTACTCTCTGTGCTTCGTGAGGCTAGCAATGACAGCGATTAATTCAGCCGGGTCAACCGGTTTTGTGACGTGTGACTGAAACCCTACCGAGAGTGCCCGGACACGGTCCTCGGTTCGTGCGTGCGCGGTCAGGGCGACCGCCGGTATGCGTGCTTTCTTAATGTTGGATGATCTTATTCTGCGGATAAGCGAGTATCCGTCCTCCTCAGGCATCTCTATATCCGAAACCAATAAGTCCGGCCCCCACTCTTCGAGCACCTCGAATGCTTCGGAAGCAGACCCGACTGCTTTCACTTCGGCTTCGCACTGCTTAAGGATAGTGCTGACCAACTCGCGAGCATCCGGGTCGTCTTCGATCACCAGCAGCCTAAGGCCCCTCAGTGTTGGCGGGCAGTCGAACACAGGACTTTCCTCGAGGTCGAGCCCTCCCCATTCCAGAGCCTTGCTGACGGTCCCTACGGCCCCGTGCGCTATGATAACGGGCAACTGCACCTTAAAAGTTGCGCCTTGCCCTTCCCCTGAACTCTCGGCTCGTACTGTGCCGCCATGCTGCTCAACCAAATGGCGGACTATCGCAAGCCCTAACCCGAGGCCGCCGTGTGCCCTCGATAGCGTGCTGTCTGCCTGCTTGAAACGATCAAATACAAGCGGCAGAAAGTCAGGGCTTATACCCTGACCCGTGTCACTCACCGTGAGTTGAACGTGCGAGTTAATGCGTTCCAGCCGTACTTGTATCCGCCCCCTCTTGGGCGTGAACTTGACGGCGTTAGAAAGTAAATTCCAAACGATCTGCTGTAAGCGGTTAGGATCGCCTGCGATGGGTCCGGCATTCGGGTCGAGCACTACTTGCAGCCGTATGCCCTTTACCTCGACTGTCGGTCGCACCACATCGACCGCGGCCTGTATGACTGATGTGAGATCGACCGGGCGGACGTCGAGCCGCAGTTGCCCGGTGATGATGCGGGAAACGTCCAGCATGTCTTCAATCAGCTTCGCCTGTGATTTGGCATTGCGCTCTATAGTTTCTGCCGCCTGGAGGGCGAGCTCATCATTGACCTTGCGGGTCCGGAGCATGCTCGCCCAGCCCAGTATCGCATTGAGCGGAGTACGCAGCTCATGTGAAAGAGTGGCCAGAAAATCATCCTTCGCGCGGCTGGCCAGCTCGGCCTCCCGCCGGGCTTCTTGCTCGCGAGCTAGCATCTCTTCCCGCTCCCGCTCAACGAGCCTACGCTGACGGATCTCTCTGGCCAGCTGATCTATTTTTTTATTCAGCGCAAGGAAGCTGTTGCTTTCGGAGTCTGACGGTCTGAGTCGCAGGAAGATGTGGGAGGGGGATTCATTTGACCAGGGTTTGACCACGGACCCTTCGCTGCGCATCCGCGACACCTTTTGATCAGCAGTCCGCAAATTTAACGTGTTAATAATCCTCTGACTGGTTCTTGAGCAGGCTCTCAAATACTGGAAGAGTTTTTCCGGCGGATCGACCGCGAATTCAGAGAGGGGCTTACCTATGAGCTCCTCATCCCTTAGGCCGAAGAGGTCGGTGGCTGAACTATTAGAAGCAAGTATCCGTCCTTCACCGGACAGGAGGAGTAAAGGCTCGGGCAGCAACTTAGCAAATTCGCGGAATTGCTCAGGAGTCAACCCTTTCACTCTCCCTTGAAGTACTCTATCCCCTTCGCCAGCTCGGATTCTGCGGTCGGCTTTAAGAAAACGACGACTCTGCATTGAGGAGAGCCGTTAGCGATTGTCTCCTGCAATTGGACCTTAGCGTAGCCCAGGTTCTCGGCAGCTATAGAGCCGAAGACGTTTGAAGTCATCATACAAAGCGCGGGGCGATCAAGCACCTTGTCCGCGAACGGGCATAAGCGGTTCCCGAAAACGATCTTGTCGTCGTCCTCGTCGATGACATAAAAATCGCCCTGTATCCGACGCTTTAAATCAACCAGCACGTCGGTCACTTGCTCACGGTTAAGACTTTGGACTGCGAGAGCCGTTTTATATTCGTTGTTTATTTCGGAGCCTATCTCTTGTCCCACCAGACTAACGAAGCCCGAAGCCTCTTCCAGACCGACGACGTCTTGTAAGGTGCCTGATAAAGCCCGTATCAAACTTCGTAAAAAGACGTCCCTATTCAGAGGTATGTCAAGTTCTTTAACTGCGGTCCGATCAGTGGGCTCCATTGGAATGCCTCCTTTTATTGTAAGTGAAACTGAGTCACCCATCCGGTAGCAAGTGCTAAGCTTACAAACAGTGTAATTTCGTGTCAACGTAGAACTTGCGTGCGGCAAGGGTGGTGCGATCAGCTACGCCATCCGTGGGCCGTTCATCATTGACATCCCCCGCCGCTAATCTCAAAGCTACAGGCCACCGATCAGCAGCCTGTCAATCGTCCTAAAGAGCGCCTCGCAGTCTATAGGCTTATCCATGGCCTCGTTCGCCCCCGCCTCAATCGCCTTGCTCCTCTTTTCGCCGCCGTGCGCGGTCACGACGATCACGGGCAGTCCCTGGCACTCGGGCTGTCCCCTCAGAATCTTTATCATCTCAATGCCGTCGAGATTAGGCATATTAAGGTCGGTGATAATTAAGTCCGGCGTGTCCAGCGAGATGAACTTCAGCCCCTCCCGGCCGTCCTCGGCCGTGTAGACGGTGTGGCCTCTCTGCCTTAACAGGATGGCCAGCAAATCACGAGAATCTGGATGGTCTTCGACTATGAGGATCTTATTCTCCATCCCTCATTCCTTATGCGGGGCAGGAACATCCCACAGCGTCCCGCACAGTGTGAACCATACGCCTATGTGTGTCAACGCTTAACGCGGAGTTAAACTCGGGTGAGCATTTATAACTTTAGCCTATTTGCTATAATCGCCCGGTATCACTATGCTCTTTAAATACTAAAAGACGGCAGTGGATTCCATAGCTCCGAAAGGCGAAAAATATACGGATGTCATCTACACGGATTCTGTGCGTAGAAGATGATCAGGACAGTTGTGAGATGCTTAAGGCTTTTCTGGGCGGGGCCGGGTACGAGGTGAAGACCGCCAGCACGCCGGGCGACAGCATCACTATAATCAAGGCCGATAGCTTTGACCTCATCATACTGGACAACTGGTACCCCGAGGGGGCAGGCACGGAGCTTTGCAGAATGATACGCGCCTTCGACGAAACGACTCCGATCATTTTTTACTCCGGGTTGGGCCAAGAGTCGGATATAACTGAGGCGCTGGACGCGGGCGCGCAAGCTTACGTGATCAAACCCTATGTCGATGACCTGTTGGTGGAAGTAAAAAGGCTGACCGAGGGAGCGACAATACCTTCTTAATAACAGACGTGCATGAGTATGGCTATGGCGCTTAAGAGGCGCTGAATCATAGTGAACAAGTTAAATATGGGTATAGGCTTTCGCATCGCCGCGTTAGCCCCCGCGTCCATAGCCTGCACGAGGTTCCCGCTCCCGTAAGCAGAGACGACGACTATAGGGACTTGCTTCCAGTCGGGCCGCTGTCGCAGCCTCTTTATCAGGTCGATGCCGTCGAGGTTCGGCATTTCAATGTCGGTGATGATTAAATCGGGCGGGTCGCTTTCCAGTCTCGCCAGCCCGTCCTGACCGTCTTCGGCGGTGATAACCGTATAGCCTTCGCTAGAGAGGAGGGTTGTTAACATTTCGCGGCTATCGAAGTTGTCTTCTACGATTAGTATCTTCGGAGGCACAATCTTTTACACCTCGGGTGAAATGCCGGAAGCGTCCAGGACAAGTTTGCTCCCGTGTTCTTTGAAGATCAAGAAGGTTATGTAACTTTCCCGAAAAGTAAAAACGGACGAAATGGGGTCTCACCTCACAGTTCGGGCCCGATCAAACGTGAGGTGAGACAACCAATTGTCGCTACATCGAGGGAACTTCCATCTTTGCTAGCATCATGTCCGCCGTCTGTAGTGCGCCTTCGACCCATCCTTGGGCATCCGAGTAGGCTTCGCCGCAGATGTAGAGCGAGCGCTCGTCGAACGGTTGGATGATCCGTTTTTTTACGTCCCAACTCTGCACGCCTATGTTCCAACTATTCCAACCGCCCCCGAACGGATCGTCGCCCCAGTCGCGGAACGCCGCGTTCTGCACTTCAGGCGTGTACGTGAGACCGTGGATCACAGCGAGTTGGCGCGCCACCTCTTTCACCATACGTTTCGAGGCTTTGTACCGCCACCATGGAAGTTTTGGGTTTTTATTCATGCCTTTGCCGAGGAACGGGTCCTCCAGTTCCGGGACTTCCAAGCCCTTTCCCCAAGCCTCCCGACGGCGGGCGCGCAGCCCATCCCAGAAGCCTACGTTCGTCCCATCGTCATAGCTTGCCATCAACATAGACGGACCGTCTGTCGCTGGCTCGCCGTCGTCCTTCGGCCAGTAGTATGTCTGCCGCACAGGCATATCAGTGACCGAGCGCCCCGCTTCCACGGGGACGAATTCGCCATCAACCGTGCGCCCTGCGGCGAGCCACCATGGGCTGGTGTAGGTCGTGAAGAGCTTGAAGAGGGGGCGCGGCGTGACGCTCGCGATCAGGTTTTTAATGTCTTGAAGCGGGCTCTTCGGCGCGAGCAGGTCGAGTGAGCGACGTGGCATGGCTAGAATCAGCGTCTTTGCGCTGATTCTCTTGCCCCTCACTTGCAACTCGACTCCGCGATTAGTCCATCTGAAGCCTTCAAGCCTGTGGTTGAGCCGAATGATGCCTTTATCAGCTTTGAAGAGATTCGCTAGCGTCAGCGGCACTTGCTGAAACCCTTTCTTGAAGCCCTTGTATTTCGGATCGACGCCGAAATCGGAGAGATACCACGGGATCGCATCGGCGGCATTCCAGTTGGTCAGCGTAGAGTTGTAACCTCCAGCATCTACGCCTAACAGGTACCCCTCGCAACTGATGACGCGAAGCAGTACGTTCCAAAAGCCCTGCTTATAAAGCGGCACTTCGTCGAAACTCGCTTTCTGCGCCAGCTGCCTGCGCTGGTACTCGTCAAGCCCCGGATCTGTGATCCCCGGCACTATCTGCTCAATAGCGTTGATTATAATGCTGCCGGCGGTCTCGCCACGCTCCAGGAATGACAGGTGATAGGGAATCTTTTCAGGCCTGGTGGTGAAGTCCGAGAGCCGCAGATATACGCCGCGCAGATAAGCTATGTTTTGCGGCTTATCTACCGGAAAATCGTATAACTCAATCTTCTTATTCGGCGGAAGCTCATGATTCAATACGTCGATAAGCTGCCTGATCAACGGTTGCACGGCCGGGAGGATGCGCATCCCGCCAAGCTCCGCGACCATGTTTGGAATGTCGGGCGGCGTTACTGAGAGCAGCCGCCCACCTATGTGATTACTCCCTTCGAAGACGACGATCTTTTGCTTCGGGTACGCTCTTTTTAGCCGCCAGGCGCTATAGACCCCCGAAACCCCGCCTCCGACGATAGCGATGTCGATGGTTTCATCAGCCATTACTGGTAATCCTCCGTTATGTGACTTGTATGGCGGCAAGGCCGCCCGCATTCATTCGCGTCTCGTTTAGGAAATGACCGGAACGTTCACTGCCGGGCCGGGCGCGGTCGCATCTCGAATCGCCTTCAATGTCTGGCGATGGAAGATGTCGAGCGGCGGTTGCGGAACGTAGCACGCGAGCTGATTTAATCAGGACTTCTCACCGATTGGAATAAATTTCCGGCGCGCGAGAGACATATCAACATAAGAAGCGAGCATTATTCAACCAATTGTTAAAACGCAAAGAACGTCTGTATCACTTTGCCTGGTAGATGATCCTCCCCTTACGAATTGTGTATCTGACTTCCGAAAGAGCTTTAATATCATTTGCTGGATCGGCGGCCAGCAAAACTATGTCTGCATCCATTCCCGGCGCGATTCTTCCCGTCCTGTTAGGCCCGCCGAAGCGTTCAGCAGGCGTCGTAGTCAACGAGGCCAGAATGTCTTGGAAGCGCATACCGGCTTTCCCCATTTGCTGATACTCCTCAGTCGGGTCGTAATCCGGGATGTATCCTATGTCAGTTCCAAAAAGTATTTTACCCCCAGCTTGAAAATAGGCTCGCAGCTGATTTATCCCTCCACCCAGAAATCTCTGCACGGCTTCTGTAGGCGCGCCTCCCCTTTCCCCTTCTATACGCCACAACGTTAAAGTTGGTATCAATGCAATGTTGGCCCGTTTCATCCTCGCAATCAGAGCGTCGTCCCACCGACTTGTTTGTGGTGTCGTATGTACGAGGATATCTACGCCGCTATCAATCGCTGCTTCAAGGCCATAGCTGTTAGATGGGTGAACGAAGACGAACTTCCCATGGCGGTGCGCCTCAGCCGTTATGGCTTTGATTACTTCGAGCGGCATCTTCAGATCGGGGTCCCAGAAAGTCTGCGCGTATATTTTGACTCCATCGACGCCACTCCGGAGTTTTTGCCGTACTAGCTCGATTGCCTGTTGTTTGTTTTCAATCTCCGGCATTTGTCTGGCAATGGTGCCAGACGCCTTCAGTAAATCGGGAGGGGGAGTACCGCCCTTCGGGAACAGGATCTCGCCGGTTGAAAAAATTCTTGGCCCCTTAACCTCTCCTGACTCTATCCGTTGCCGTATGGCCTTCGTGATCTCCCAATAGGAGCCTGTATCAAATACGGTGGTAAATCCGTATCTCGTAAACATATCCTGGAGTTGTTGAGTGAGTTGCGCGGATGACAGGGAGGCGGCATTCTCCCATTTAAGCTCAGTAAAATGGACGTGACTATTCCAGAAGCCGGCGGCTAGAGTTAACCCTGCGCAGTCGATTTTCATCATGTCAGGGTGAACCTTGATCTGTGCTTTCTCACCGACGGCGATGATCTTACCGTCGCGTACTAACACGGTACCGTTATTAATGGGTTTTGCTGAAGGGGAAGGATAAATTCTAGCCCCTATGAGGGCCAGAGTATTGCTTTCGGCTGACGGAAAAGATTTGTCAGGTGCCGGTACAATAGTGAAGCGGTTAGGAAGGCCGAGTGCCAGTAGAAGGAGCCCAACTATCCCAAGTCTTCTCATAAAACTAACCTCTCAGTACGAAGCTTCTTTGCTGCATATTCTCATAGTAGTATCCAGGTCAATTCTGCACGTTAAACATAATATAAACGGACAGGCATATTCTAAGCCGATAATACACCTGCTAATCAACTCCTTAAACTATAAACAATCATAGCTTCGGCAGTCTGAGGCCGGGATCGACAAAGAATATACTTCAAGGCTGCGTATATTGAGAGACTCCCGGCAGGCCGGTGTAGGTCACTGGAGGCTGTGAGGGAAGCGCGCATATGGCGCACAAGCATCGATCAATGCATCTCTTCTAAAAGGCGCACCGGCATTCTCGCCGTGCGCCTTTTAGAAGAAAACTATCCGGCATTAGAATGACACGCGGAACCCAAGTTGTAGCGTACGGGCGGGCTTGGCTCCCGTCTGTACCAGGAAGTTAGGGTTCGTCCCGGCCGTGAAGTTTGAGAAAGCGGCAGGTAACACCGCTTCATCAAAGTTCGTCCGATTTGTGACGTTGAAGGCCTCGAAGGTGAACCCGGCCTGAATGCTTTCGGTGAAGTTGTACTTATAGGCCAGGCGCAGGTCGAGAGAGAAGAAGCCCGGAAGAACCGCCCCATTGCGCCCGCCCTCATTCTCGTGCTCGAACGTCAACGTCTCCCCGTTGGGGAACGTTCTGGTCGTCCTGAAGTTACCGGCCGGGAGGGGGTCGAAGATGATACCGTTTCTATCCGCATCTACTCTCGTATCCTGGATTGTAAACGGGGTGCCCGATAGCGCGCGCATGATAGTGCTCACCATCAAG
>DASQDI010000060.1:0-14847 GCA_035634255.1 Blastocatellia bacterium | reverse complement strand
CTTACCCTGCACCAACTCCTCCACGCTCTTTAGCATCCACCTGCTCTCGGCCTTCACCCACCTGTCGCGGTGAGTCGTGCCTTTACTCACCACCGTGCGCTCCCGCCCCTGCCCATCCGCTACCACTCTTGAGAATTCCTGCGTCGTAATTGCGACGGCCTCATCCCCCGTCACGGTCAGTCGCTCTATCTTAATCCTCAGGTAGTTTAACCTTATGATCCGCTCCATACGCTGCTTAACGCCGCTCTCCACCTGCTCTCTGGTGGCGACCCGGCCGTTAAGAGATTTGGCCGTGAAGTCAGGCGTTTTGTTCTCCATGAATGCCTTGATGTCTCTGTTCCTGTAAGCCTCGACCACCTTCGCGTATTTCGCTTGCAGTTCTTTACGCACGTCACGTTCGCGGAGGCCCTGCGCGTGCGTGGAGGGGGTCGCCCCCGCCCATGCCACCATCAGTATCAGAGCAGACAGACGTAATCGCATGCTTATATCTCCAGGATGTACTCCACAGCACATTTATAAGGGAAACTCCTCTCTTATTGAAAGCGTTATATGCATTCGAGTGGCCAGAGGTATTTAATGGGCCGCATTTCATAGAAAGGAGCGCACCTGAATGCGTCTACTCGTTTTCGAAAGACATAGCGGCACTCTTTTCCCGGTAGTAATGCTTATACTAATAACTTCTTTCCCGCAGGCGCTCGCCCAGAGCGCGGGCAAACCTCTCCCCCTCCCGGTCCGGTATGACGAGCATCGCTTTTTTGTGGAGCCCGTCACGCTCGACCGAAAGAGGCTAAGCTTTTTTACAGATACGGGCGGCGGACTGTTCATATTCTCTGACGCGGTCGAACAGTTAAAGATTCCCATTCTCAAAATGCAGGAGGGGGGCCAAACCCTTGAGATGGTAAAACTGCCGGAGTTCTCGGAAGGCGCGTCTATTCCGGCCCCGCTCGGAAATCGCGGACATCTATTCGTGTTAGCGTCAGCCCGGCGCGATCCGCTCAGCCAGGAATGGTCAGGGATGCTCGGCCAGCAGTGGTTTGCCGACCGCGTCTGGACGTTCGATTACCCGAACAAACGCCTGCTGCTTCGCGCCGACGGCGATTTACCCGAGGGCAAGGATGAGCATCGCGTCAGGCTCGGATTTAAGGCGGACTCCTCCGGCAAGCGGGCAACACATTTCCCCCGCATCCAGGTCTCCGTCGATGGCGAGGCGGTCGATCTATTATTCGACACGGGCGCTTCGACGGAACTGACTGAAACCGCTTTGGCGGAGTTAAAGGACAAACGACCGGCGGTCCGGGCCACCAGCTTTATCACGGCGAACCTCTTTGAGAAGTGGCGCAAGCGGCATCCGGAGTGGAGGGTGATCGAAGCCGCCGAAAAGAGAAGCGGTGAAGCGATGATAGAAGTGCCGAAGGTCGTAGTCGCCGGCTACACGGTCGGCCCCGTGTGGTTCACACGGCGTGCGGATAAGAATTTTCACGAATATATGTCTCAGTGGATGGATAAGCGGATAGAAGGGGCGCTCGGAGGGAATGCGCTCTATCATTTCATAGTTACCGTCGATTACCCGCGCGCCATCGCGGTGTTTGAGAAATGAGGCGCGGCCTGACAGAATCAAGGTTGTGGTAAATTAAGAACTGTTCGGCACTGTTTCGTTTAGAAAGGAATGCTCTATGTTAAAGGTCATCCGTGGAAGAACTATCTGATAACTCGATCAACAAGCCTTTCGGCAACTCATCGCCCCCTACCGGAGAGGGGGTCGTGATCGACATCGGGACCGGGGACGGTCTCTTTGTATACCAGTGCGCCCGTCAGAACCCGAAGAAGTTTTACATCGGGATAGACGCGAGCCCTCGCCCCCTGGAGAAGCTGTCACAGAAGATACATCGCAATCCCGCTAAAGGCGGATTGCCGAACGTCCTCTACATACAGGCGGCCGTAGAAGACCTCCCCCCTGAGCTTGACGGAGTCGCTGACGAGGTGCACATCCATTTCCCCTGGGGGAGCCTTCTTCGGGCCGTGGCTACAGGCGATGAGGGGGTGCTGCGGAAGCTAAGGAAGTTGTCCTCACCGGGAGCTCTGCTTGAAGTCATAATCGGCCTTGACCCTAAACGGGACCGGTCTGAAATAGAGCGGCTCGGGTTGAGGCCGCTGTCGGCAGAGTATATGGAGGAAGAACTGATACCCCGTTATGAATCCGGCGGATTCGACGTGTTGGAAGCCGGCGTGATGGGGCAGTCGCAATGGGCGGAGCTCAATACTTCCTGGGCAAAGCGACTGAAGGGCAACCCGGAGCGGGAGGTGGTGTACATCGTCGCGCGGGCGAGAGGTGCGCGGAGCCCCGCCGAGGGCGACGCCTAACAGCCTTATGTACCCAAGCTCGCGATCAAAGCTTGAATGACACCCGGCGCGCGGTTACGCCGGGCGTCAGACGCATGCTATGCAGTGAGGTAAGCTTAAGTCATGTACTGCCCGAATTGCGCGGAGATGAATGGCGACGACGTGAAGTATTGTCGCGCCTGCGGTCAGAATCTCGGCGTTATAGCTATCGCCATGAAAAGGCGATTCCCTACCTCTCTCCTGGATAAATTAGACGCATACCTGGAGAACAAGAACGAGAGGATGCGCCGCGACAGTGTCGCCGCGGCGGTGGGCGGAGGCGTATTCCTGTCACTAAGCATCTATCACTTGCTTAAAGGTGAAGGGCTCTCGTTCAACGTCGTCTACACGTTTATATTCGCCTGCCTGATGTTCCTCTGGAGCTTATGGGATTACTTAGTGTACCAGCGGAGCCTGTCAAAGGAGGCGAGGCAGCACCGGTTAGCTCCCGGGAGGAGAACGAACGAGATCGCGGGAGGAGTGGCGCAAGGCGGCCCGGCGAGCGTGACTGAGGGGACGACGAAGCACATGGATAATAGTGCCGTAGATGCGGACGGGAGTAGGTGAAGCGGTTTGCTATTAACAATCCGCTTCTAACAACCGATTGGACCGGAGCTGCTCAACGGCTGTATGCGGCGGAGGCCGCGAAGCGATTCTCTTATGTTTGTGTCCGTTTTCGTCGCGCCCCACTGATGGGGAGAGTTAGGCCGCTTAAGAAAGGACTTGCGAAATGCGAGCGACAAATAATACGCCTGCTGGCAAACTAGGCTTCGCGTTCGCGCAGTCCATAGTAAATGGCGAGTACGCGACGGCGCACACGATGCTCTCAGACGCCCTCAGACGAGAGGCGCGCCCGCAAGACCTTGAGAGCAGCTACAAAAAGATGATCGAGTACGGTGAAGGGCCGCCTGACCTTATCGAAGTGATCAACGTCGACAGTATGGACGGGTGGCCATCAAAACAGGCGCGAGATGTGGGGTGGGCGTACGTGGCCATCTGTGGCGACGGGTATTCGGAAGCGATCTCGGTAGTGGTGGCGGAGGAGGGCGGGCGTGAGGTGATTCGTAAGGTGGAGTGGGGCCGGCCATAACGAAGCAGCGGGTTAAGTCAGGTGATGCGAAACGTTAGACACTTTGCGACGCTAAGCGGCAGTCAATAGTATGATGTCACCGTGGAGGCTAGGAGCAGTATGAGTGTACGGCCGGACCAGAGCATTTCCGATTCTCGGCTTTCGGTTTATCCAGACATTGAATTCGACCAGACAGGTTTCCGACTGCCGGGCGAAGAGTCTACCAGAATCCTGTGGAACGACATTGTGCGTGTTGCCATATGCTACGAGATACATCCTGTCGCAATAGCAGATTGGGACTACTGGGCGTTTCAAACCCGCGACCCGAACTTGCTTGTCTGGGTGGAGATTAATGATTCGACTCAATCCGGAGGTTTCTCAAGAGAGATCGAGAATAGATTTGGCAAGACTGACGCCGCGCCGATGACAGGATGGCTTGATAGCGATCAGAATGTCAGGACGTACGTGATCTGGCCGGAGACTGACCTCGGCAAGAGTCTGTACAGCTTTAAGAAGAAGCACAAGTGGTCCCTAAAAGGGCGGCTCGTACACGCCCAAGGATAAGCAAAGCTCGGGGATTATAGTTCCACGACAGAGGCTTCACGCCCGAATCACCATGAGTAGATCACTCGCTCGGAGACCACGGCCCCGTCGGTCACGCGGCGTAGACGCGCTTCCCTTATCTTCGACGCGCCGATCAGGCTCGATATGTTTTCGCTGAAGAATTTCACCTCCCCGCCTTCTCCCTCGTCCTGGCCGTCCGCTTCGGTCTTCCCATCGAGCTTCGACATCAGCTTATCGAATACCGGCTTGGCATCCGCGATCTTTACCACTGCGTAGAACTCGACATCCCCGTCGATACTCTGGGGGGCGGACTGAGTCGCTGCCGCCTGAAGGATGTCTCTCGCGAACTCCCTGCTCGACGCCAGCACTAGGTACCTGTCGCTCACCGAATAGGCCGCGCCCTGCTCAAGCAGAGATTGAGCCAGGTAGCGCACGGACGATTCGGCCTGCCACGCGAGTTGCGGGTCCACGCCCGAGACTACGAACCGCGCCCGCATCTCGTCCGCCACGATCTTTTCCAGAGCCGCCCGGTCCAGACTCGCGGCCCCTTTCATCTCGACGACTATGGCGCGCTCGAATCTGGCGAAGGGCCTGTCCCGGTCCATGCGCGACCTCACGATCTCGCAGTAGCCCGCGGGCGAGGCCGCCGCCATCACCCCCTCAAGCCTCCCGGTCAGCCCGGAAGTTTGCGAGGGCGGAGGCGCGGGGTTGTTCGGCTGAGCTTTCGCGTCGGAGGCCCGCGCGGGGCTCAAAGACATGTCGTCATCGACATCGTTATCGAAGCGGGCGTCGAGTCGGCTGTACCGCTCCGCTCGGGCGCTGCCTCTGCTGTCGTCATCGCTCGACCGCGTGCGGTCCGGGACCTGGCTCGACAGCCGCGTCTCGTCAGGCAGTCTCCCGAACAGAGAGCTGAAGATCGTCTCGCCGAGCCTGCCGCCGGGGTCGCCCGCGCGCACTTCGATCAGGTGCGCGTCAGCGGGGGCGAATCTGGCAAACGCGCCCGCCTGCTCCGCGCTCACGGGCGCGGGCCGGGGCTGCCTGCCCTCCGCACGGAGTACGAACCATCGCTGCTCGACCATCGATCCGCGCGTGAGTTGCAGGTCCACGAGCCCGCTCTCTATCCCCGCCAGCGTCGAATCGTCCCCTTTCGATTCCCTAACATTCTGGTGCAGCCAATAATTATTGAAATAGCGATTCGCGTTAAGCTTCCCCTGGTCCAGCCACATGGTGACTTCGTGCGCGGCGAAGCCCCGCGCCCTCTCCGCCGTCGCCAGCACCGAAGGCAGCAGCGAATCGGCCCCGCCCCCTTTCTCGTTCCGCAGGGCTCGCACCATCAGACCTTCGGTGGTCGTGACGATCAGTTTCCCGCCGGAGTAGGCGAAGCAGAATTGTTGCTTCAGGCGGCCGAAGTCAGAGGTCACGTCGCGCACGTAATAGGCAACGCCATCGGCCGAGCGCTCCTGAAACTGCGGGGCCTGCTTAAACATCACGGTGGCGATGGCGCGCTCCCTAGGCGCTTCGGTCACGAAGATCATTTCGAGCGCGCCGATGTCGTAGATCGCCAGGGCCGACGCGCCTCCGGCAAGCTCTGCCAGCCGCTCTTCGCCGAGGCCGAACCCGACCGCCTTCTCGAAATCTTCCCTCCGCTGCTGGAGCTTCAGGAATACGCGAGAGTTCGAGAAGGCCGAAAAGCTCCGGCTCTTGTAGAACTCGTCGCGCACGGGGGAAGCGACCCACGTCCTCATCAAAGCCGAGAGGTCCCGCGCCTGAAGGTAAAGCAGGGCCCCGCGCGGGGCCGAGCCCGCGAGCCTGAGCTGCTCGGCAATCGGCCTCGCCTGCTGCCCATCCGAACGGTGCCCCAGCGCGACCAGCGCCGCGGTCAATAGCAATATAATTCTGCCTGTCTTCATGATTTCGCCCCCGTCTACCTGTCACCCAGCACGCGCGCGGCGTAGATGGAATCCAGAGCGTTCATCTGATTAATTCGCGGAAGGAATGCGTCCCTGAGTCTCCGCGCCCGCTCGTCGGCGATGACTTCGGAAATCCTCCTTTGAATCGCGGCCTTCTCTTCCGGCTTCGTCGCTTCGAAAGCCCTCAACCTCTGCATCGCGACCGCCCGCTCGTACTGCCCGAGGCGGCCTGCCGATTCGGCGAGCGCCGCGAGCAGGCTGTCGTGAACGGCTTCGGAAGTCGCTTCGTTCAACTCGGATAAAGTCAGCAGGCCATTCCCTCCCGCGTGCGACGAATCGAGCTGGGGGTCGAAAGCGGCGTTGGAGCCTTCGCCCCCGCCCTCCGAAGAACTCCCGGCCCGCGCCAGAGACCTCATCAGTGCGGACCTGCCTTCGTCCTCGCCTTCGATCAGGCGGAGGGCCGCCAGATCGCGCCCCGTCCTGCTGTAGAGCAGGATCAGCTGCGCGCGAGGCCCCGCCGCGCGGAACCGGATCGGGTCCGACATCATTCCGGATGCGTCGAGATAAAGCGCCCGTTCAAAAAATCCCGCGGCGGCCGGCTCGTTGCCCGAGGCCAGAGCGAGCAGCCCGAGCTTCATCTGCGCCACGGAAGCAAGAGGCCCCGAGGCCAACCTCCCGAGAAGCGAGCGCGCCTCGTCCTGCCTCCCCGACGCTTCGGCGGCCGACGCCATCGCGAGCAGGGCCCCCGCGCTCCCCTGCCCCGCCCTCTGTTCCAGCACGGACGCCGCGCGAGCCGCTTGCGCGCGGTCCGCGCGAACTATCTCGCCCACGATCTCCGCCGCCTGAGCGCGTACGCTGTTGGGCGTCGCGCGCTCGCCGATCAGTGCCGCGATCCGGTCGAGCGCCTCGGAGTTTCTGCCCGCCGCGAAGACCACGCGGGCGAGCTCAAGTTTGTTGGCCGAGTCATTCGGGTTGGCCCGCGCGATCTGCTCCCTGAATTCCAAGGCCAGATCGAACCTGTTGATCCGGGCCGCCGTCTCCGCCGCGAGCTTCAGGGCCGCCGAGTTGTCGGTCGAGCGAGAGACGAGAAGGCTGATGAGCTTCACGGCCTCTTCGGTCCTGCCGCGTCGCGCCTCAAGCTCGGCGAGGCCCGCAATGCTCGCGTCGTTCGAATGCCGGGAGCGGGCCGCCGCGCTGTAAGCGTCGTAAAGCAGGGCGTCGGCGTCGGCCTCCCGTTTTTCGGCGGAGAGCAGAGCGTATGCCTTCAGGCACCGCTCGTTCAGAGTGTCACCCCCTTCGCCGGCGTGTGATCCCCGCGCGTGGCCCGCGGCATTATCCAGCCCGCAGTAGAGCCTCAAGTCGGCCACCGCCTTCTTCGCGTCGCGCCCGCTCCTCAGCTCGATCAAAGCGGAGGCGAGCGCAAGCCAGTCGTATCGCTTGATAGTTTCAGACGTGCTCGAATCCTCCGAGTCCGAGGCCGTGGCGAGCAGAACGTCCGACACCTCCTGCCTGATGGAAGAAGCGAGCAGGCGGGCTTCGTCGAGCGCGTTCACCCGGATCAGGTGATCCATAAACCGACGCCGCCAGTCCGACAGGGCGCTCGCGGGATAGATGTAGCTGCCCCCGACCGAGTAGCCGTTTTCGTATTCCGACGAGCCCTGAACGGCCGCCGCGACCTCCGCGAGTCTCTGGTGCATCGCGCGATAGATCGGGGTGAGGGCGGGCTCGGGCAGAAGGTTCTCCTCGACCAGCATGCGCCCGAGAGAAATGTCGGACGGCACCCTGCCGATCACCCTCTGAAAGAAGGCGGAGACTTCGCCCGCGAGCCTAGCGTCCGCGCCCGCGCGCCCGGCGAGCTCGCGCACGAGCGGCTTGAGCCCCTCGACGCGGTCGGACTCGCTCAGCGCTTGAGACGTGCGGTTGATGTAAGAGACGAAGAAGGCCTCCAGTTGAGGCAGGGCCTCTCTGAAGAACCCATTGTCCGCCATCATCCGCGCGTAACCCTCGGCCGAGGCCACGGTCGGCCGGCCCGAGAGCAGGGACGACCACGCTTCGAGCGCGGCCTTGCGGTCGCCACGAGCCAGGGCGACCACACCCCGCATCATCGAAACCTCCCGGCTGCCCGGCTCAAGCTCGGAGGCGAGGGAGACATGGCCGGACGCCCGCGCCGTGTCCTTGCGGTCGATGTAGTAAGCGGCAAGCTCCAGTTGGGCGAGCGCGCTGGTGGGGCGGCCTTCGATTTCGGCGGGCGTGTAGTCGCGGCTCTCGCCTTCGCGCGAGGGCGAGAGGCCGAGCCAGTAGCCATAATTTCGCGCGGCTATGAACCAGTCCTCCCCCACGAGCGCGCGGCCCGCGTCGTTCGACCGCGCCAGCATTTCGCCGATGGGCTTGATGAAGAGGGCGCGCCTGAACAACTCTTCAGTTTCCGGCGACGTGTCTTTAAGGAGCAGGCCGACTTCGGCGGAGCGGGAGGCGATCCAGCCATCGGACTGCTTCGCGCCCGCAATCGCCGCGCGCGCGAGAACCTTCTCGCCTCTCTCGATCAGGAAATTGATGAGCTGCAACTGGTGGGGGCTGTAGGACGAGGCGAGCCTCGCGAGCTCCTCCCGCATCCCGCCTTCGTGAAGCAGCCGGAGGTAACGGTCCACCCAGTCCGAAGTGTTCATAGTCAGGCCGCCGCTCGCGCTCGCGTAGGCCGCGCGGAGGGCTTCAAGCTCGCGCTCGCGATCCCCCGCGAGCCTGTAGCGAATGGCTATCTGGTTCTGGAAGTCGAAGCGGTCCTTGTGCGGGTCGCGCGAATACTCCGCCGCGAGCATCTGGGCCGCGCGGGCGAATGCCGCGTGGTCGTCGTAAAACGCGAGCAACGCCCGGAGCTCGTTGTGGTACCGCCCATCCGCCGGGTCCGTCCGCACCTTGAAGCCCGCGTCTTTCAGTTGCGTGAGTATCTGCTCTTCGACCTCGACAAGGTTGGCGCCGCGCGCGATGCCGAGGAGCCTCCTCAGCTCCTCGCGGTCGTCGTAGGTCGTCAACCGCCCGAGGCCCGAGCGGAGCGTGGAGACCAGGGCGGACACTTCGGCCGTCGTCGCATGCTCAATCACGCCCCGCCCGAACTCCGCGCGCAGGGATGCGTCGATTGAGTCCACGACCGTCTTCGCCTTATACCCGTCAGTGCCCTGAGAGTTGTCGGCTATCGCCTTGAACTGCGAGCGCAGGCGGTCGAGCTTCTGGTATGCCGGGCCGACGGGCTCGGAGCGGACGAGCGCCTTCACGTACCCCGGAATGTAGTGATAGCCGGACGACTCGTCCTTGAGGGTGCCGGGGAATTGCGCGTAAGCCAGCTCGTATATCCGGACCGCCTCCGGGTAGAGCCCCCACTCGGAGACCATCATCGCCATTTTGAGCTTGTCGTGAACGCTCGCATTCTTCTTCGTGTCGAGGACCTCGCGGGCCGTCTGAATCGCCTCGTCCCGCTTGCCCTGCTGAATCTGCAAGCGCGCGACTTCGATGAGCCACTCCGGGTCGCGCCCGGCGAGCGTCCACCCCTCGCGCAGGATGGCTATGGCCTCATCGAACCGCCTCTGCCGCGCGAGCGTTGACGCGAGCGCGTAGCGAAGGTCCGGGCGCTGCGGCTCGTTCGCGGTCGCGAGGCGGTACTGGTCCGACGCGCCCGCGAGATTTCCCCTGCGCTCGTAAATCCGCCCGAGGACGAGCTGCCAGCGGTAGTTCCTGTTCGACTCGTTCGACAGCTTCTCGTAGTAGCCGACCAGACGGTCGATCATGTTGCGGCGCTCGGCGTAATCAATCGCCTCGGCCAGCACGCCCTGGTCTTCGGGGGAGGCGTTGATTATCTCGATGTGCTGGTCCACGGCGTCCTGATACTTGCCGAGCCCGTCGAGCGTGCGTATCATCCCGAGCCGGAGCTCGGCCGTCCTCGCCTTCGCTTCATCGCCCGGCAGCCCCGCCTCGCGCACGTCCCTGAACGCGGACTGGTAGAGCGCGGCGAGCTCCGGCAGCTTGTTGCCCGCGGCGAGGGTCCCGGCGAGCTCTCCGAAGACCTGCGCGTCCATGCGGTTCTCCCTGTAATAGGCTCCCAGAGTCGCTTCCGCGTCTTCGAGCTTCCCGGCCTCGGCCTGCCTGCGGGCGAGCTGGAGGGTGAGCGTCCGGGCATTCGAGCCGCGCGCCCGCGCGAGGGTCTTCCTGTAAAGGTCGATTGCGCGGTCCGTCATCCCCGCGCGCCAGTAGAACCGCGCCGACTCTTCCACAACGCCGAGGTTCGTCGGGTAGTCGGAGGTCAGCTTGTCTATGATCTGAATGGCCGAGTCCTTCCTGCCCTGCCGGTCGAAGAAGGCCGCTAGCTGCAGCCGGTACATCATCGACTCGCGCTCGTCGCGCGCGACCGCCGCCAGGCGTGCGATCACCTGCTGCTCGTCTTCGGGCCGGAGCGCGGAGCGGAACAGGTCGCGCACCGTCTCAAGAAAGGCGACATCGTTCGAGCGGGCGACCTCTCCGCGGAGCACCGCGAGGGCCTCCGCCTGCTGGCCGCGCTCGTTCAGATAGGTGGCGTAACCGATCACGGCCTCCCAGTCCGACGGGCTGGCCGCGCGCGAATTGTTATAGGCGGCGGCTATCTTCTCCGAGAGGCCGGGGCGTCTCGAAAGCTGCGCGAGGCGGCGCGCCACGGTCTCTCTGCCGTCGCCCGGCTCCGGCAACACCTTGACGTATTCGGCTATGGCCGAGTCGATGTCGCCCTTCGCTTCGTACACCGCCCCGAGCCGGTAGGCGTAGATCGATTGGTCCCCTGTGGCTGCGCGCAGTTCCTTGAAGACCCGGATGGCCTGATCGAACTGGTAGTAGTCCCAGAAAACGGTGGCGACTTCGAGGTACGTCTCCCGCTGGCCCGGCTCAAGCGCTACCAACCTGTTCCACTGCTCAGCGGCGCGGTTGAAATCCCCGAGCTGAGCGTAGACTTCGCCCGCCTTGATCCTGTACCGGCGCTCGGACGGGTAGATGTCCGCCATCCGGGCGAGCACCGTGGCCGACTCTTCGAAGAGCTTGGCGTCCTGCTGCCCGAAAGAGCGCGTGAGGTCCGCCAGGCGGTCCGCGTACTGCGGCTCGCCCGGATAGAGCGACACCAGCCTGCGGTATGCGTCGAGCCCTTCGTCGTGGTGGGAGAGCCAGATGGCCGCGTCGCCTTTAAATATTGAGTAAGTGAACGACGGGGCGGCCGGCTTCGCCTTGTCCACCGCCACCCGGTAACGGTCCCGCAACTGGCCTTGTTTGGAAAGCCACGCGAGGTAAGGCTCGCGGATGGACCTGTCGGCGAAATAGTATTCGGTCGACAACCTCTCCCACCGCGCGCGGTCGTGCTTCTGCAGGTGGGTCAGCATGCCGCGGACGAAGAAGAGGTTCCGCGGGAACTTGCCATGCGCGTAGCTGTAGAGGTCGAAGGCCAGCCGCTCGTCCCAGTCCAGCTCGTCGCCCTTGCCCGTGGCCCCGTACCCGGCGAAGCGCAGGATGTACTCCTTGGCTTCGTCCTCGTCGAAGATGTCGATCAGCTGGCGCGAGTACCTCGCGAGCTCGCGCCCGCGCTTCTGCCGCACGTACCAGCGGCCGAGCCTGTGGTACCACGTGTTCGAATCGAACTGCCGGATCGCGGAGTTGTAAGCTTTCAGCTGCTCGTTGACGATCTGCGCCTGCCCGAGCCAGCGGAGGAAGCGCTCGTAAAGCCCCTCCTCTTTCGGGTGCTTCTTAATTTCGCCCCAGAAGAAAGCGACCGTCTCGGTCTTCTTCTCCTCGGAGGCGAGCGAAGAGATGTACCGCTCCAGCACGTCGCCGTAGGTTACCCGGCGCAAGCCCTGCTCCGGCCCCCTGTCCTCGCCCGCTTCGGAATCGTAATCCGACTCTTCGTCCGCGCTTTCGGAGCCGCCCTCATCGCCCGACGGCTCGTACGTGTCGCTGTACGCCTCGATGTTGTACCTGGCCCGGTCGATCAAATACTCGTCCCGCGGGGAGATTCCGTACCGCCACCTTTTATCGGCTATGGGCACGAGCGGCACGCCTCTTGGGCGCGAGCGAGCGAGCCTGTCGAGCAGCTCCGCGAGCACCGCGCGCTCGCCCGCGCGGTCCTTCAGGGCGACGTAGGAGTCGGCCAGGCGCAGGGCCACGTCCGCGTACTCGGGCGAGGACGGGAAGCTCTTCTGAAATTCGCGGCCCGCGTCAATCGCGAGGCGGTGCTCCCCGAGGGAGGAGAATACGTTGAGGACCCCGAGGTACATCTCGCCCATGTGCTTCGACTGCGGGTACTCCTGCCTGAAGGCCGTGAAGACGCGGTAGGCGAAAGCCTTGTTGAAATACCCTGCGGCGGCCTCCTGCTGAGTCGCGAACTGCTCGGCGGGGTTCGTGTCCGCGAGCACGAGCGACAGCACCCCGTTCATGAACCCCGGATGCTGATCGACTTCGGCCACGTCTTTATAAAAGGAGAGGTCCCCGCCCGCGACACGCGTGGGCGCTCCGGCCGCGTCGATCATGGTGCCGAAGAGGCGGAAGAGCGCCTCCTCGCGAACGGGGGTCCCGGCCTGAAGCCCCCCGAGAAGGTAGAGGGTGTAAAGGTAACGCGAGGCTTGATCGAAATGGCCGATTGAGATGAAGAGCCTCGCGGAGGTCTCAAGCTCCTGCGAGGTCCACCCGGCCGGGCGCACGGGTTGAGGCTGCGCGCCGCCCTGAGCCTGCCCCTGCGTCCCGGCCGCGCGGCCCGCGCGCCTCTCTTCCAGCTCGCGCAGCAGGCGCGCCGCCTGCTCGTAGTTCCCTTCGTACGCATAAACGCTGAAGAGACGCCCGAACGTCTGGAGGTCCGTCGCCCCGCTTCGCACGCCATCCTGCAACGAGCGCCGGACGACGCGGTAACGCCCGAAGCGTCGGAGCAGGCTGTAATAATCCGCCGCGACCGCGCGCGGCCACGCGGGGTCGAAGGACGAGCCATAGACCTCTTCGGCCGCGCTCCTGTTGCCGCCCGCTTCGAGGATTCGCGCGCGCGTTCTAAGAAAATAGGCGAGCTCCGAGGGGAACTTCGGCTGGAAGGTCGCGAGCACGCTCAAGGCCTGCTCCGGCTGCCGCCCGAGCTCAAGCTCTTCGACGTAATCTTTCACCGGCTGTATGCTCGACGGGTCGGCCGCGACCAGCTCGGCGAAGAAGTCCGACGGCTTAAACTCCTTCAGGGTGTGGGAGCGGACCTCGTGCGCCGCGCGCTTGTAAATCCGGCCCCTCTGATCGATGGGCGAGACCCTCGCAAGCTCCTGAAGGGTCCTCACCTCGTCCGCGTAGCGCGCCCGGTTGTGATAAAAATCCGCGAGCCGCGCGAGCGAGTCCGGGGTGCGGTTCTTAAGCTCGACGTAACGCCCCATCTCCGCCGCGGCCTGATCGAACCGGCCGAGCCTTTCCGACAGCCTCGAAGCGTGCAGGTGAAGCTGCGCGTCCTTCGGGTACCGGGCGGAGAGGCTGCTGACACGTTCGAGCGCCGCGTCGTAGGGCCGCATGACGGACGCGCTCACTCCGAAAAATTCCTCGTTGGTGTAGAGCGCGTCATCGACTTCGGCCCGCGGGGCGCGGTTCGGGTCGGGGGAACGAAGCGGGCCCGCCTGCGCGCTCGCATTCGCGTTGCGCTGCGCGGCCGCGGGCCTTTGGGCCGCCGGCCCTCTCCTTTGCGAGCCCTTCCTTTGCGCGACGTACAGTGAGGCCGCCGCGAGGGTCGCGAGCGACAGGACAAGGGCTACCGTCAGATATATCTTTTTACGCATAGTGCCGCCGTCAGCAAATGTGTGGAATCAACTTTCGAATCGACGCAACGCTCCGATGAGCAGCATTCCGTGAGCAGCACGCTCACCCGTTCCCGACCACTTCAATCGTCACCTCGGTCACGCTCGAATTGTGGGCGAAATCTTCGCCCGTGATCCGGACCGTGTATTTGCCCGAGGGGAGCCCCGCCGGAATCCTCAGACGCCCGACGTTAGCCTTGGCCGAGGGGTCCCAGACCACCGGCACGGGCAAGGCCCCGAAGATGCGGGCCGCTATAACTCGCGTGTCGCTGTCCGCGCGCACGGCGATGATGATCTCTTCACCGGCCCGCGCGGTCTTCTGCTTCAACTCGGCGTCGAGCCTCGGCGGGCGGCTGTCGATGACGAAGGTCTTCTCTTCCTGAAACGCCCTGCCCTGCTTGTCCACGAGGATGAGCCTGCAAGCGTAGACCCCGTCGCTCATCTCGCGCGGGGCGACGAAGCGCGTCTCCCAGACCCCCGCGTCCTTGATGTAATTCAGCCGCCGGGTCAGGCCGAACGGGAAGACCGCCGTGACCTCCACAATCGACTCGTCCGCGCGCACGCGCAGGACCGGGTCGCCGGGCCGGATCACGCGGGGCCGCAGCAGAGAGCGCGGCGCGGCGAGGAACGAAGTGTACCGCGTGACGAATTTATACTTCTTCGAAAGGGCGATGATCTCGTCTATCGCCTCGCGGGTCTCGCCATTGAGGTCGATCAGCCGCAGCAGGGCGTCGACCCGCGCGCGCGCCCAGAGCCTCGGGACGTGAGGGTGCGAGTCGTCCCGCTCCGGCAGGTCGACCTGCCGGGTCAGGCTGAGCTGCCTGCCGCCCGCGCTCCCCGTCAGGGTGAGCGCGGCCGTGCCGGGCCGCCTGTACCGCCCCACGAACGAGAGCCGCGTGCCGTCGTAGGCCGACGCCTCGTAATCCGGGTAGACCTGATGGAAGTTCGACTCGTCCGGATTTTGCAGCCTGATCGAATCAATCGGGTCGCGCCCGACTTTGCTCACGAAAGACTTGAGCTTGAACTCCATGTCGTCGGTCTCGCGCGTCCAGTCGAAGTACCCGCGCGAGGCCCGCGCCAGCTCCCCGAGCAAAAATATGTTGGTGTCGGAGCC
>DASQDI010000059.1:0-53231 GCA_035634255.1 Blastocatellia bacterium | reverse complement strand
CAGAGCCCCTCCCAAAAGAAATTGATGAAGCCCTTTTACCCATTCAAGGAAAGGAGTTTCTCGTGTTCCAATCAGGCGGCATTTTGAACCTGGACGGAGTGACCCTGATTCAGGAGACGAGCCACTACCCACTCCTTTCGGTCAACCAGAAGTATCTGCTTGTAGTAGAGAAAAGTCCTTCTAACAAAGTTAAGAGGATGCTTTCGGGCCCCTACGGGGTTTTCACAGTAACCGAAAATAATCTTTTAGACCCTGTCGGGAAAGAACCGACCCCTCTCAGCCGGGATATAACACGACGCTATGGCCGCTCGTTGGAACGCCTGAAAGCGGAAGTGAGTAAACGCGCTTCTCAACAATGAGTGCCGGGGTTAAATTAGCAGCCTCCCATTATTAACGCTACACGGCAACTACATTCAGCCCGTATGGAGATTTAGGCTATGAGGAGGTTTCTATGTCTTGTTTCATGCGCCTTATTGATTAATTTCCCGACCTTGGCAAGGGAGCTATGTCCGCCCTGCGCTCCTAATCTGACACCGCCCCTCGGTCATGGGGCGGTGGCGGACGGGCGCAGGAAGCTTATTGTTTATATAGACAGCTCTTGGGATGTAACTACCGGTAATACTGACCCCAGCATCTGGAACGGTCTTCAAGTAGCGATGTCCATGTGGAATGCTCAAGTGACCTGCTACTATTTTGAGATTGATCAGGAGAATGGCAGGAACGGTAAGGACATCGTTATTGTGAAAACCAGCAGTTCTGACATCGAAGGCGGGTGTGCCGAGTGGATAGGCTCATCTTCTAATGACTTTATAAGATTGAGTGAGAGCGTTCCTTCCCGGACCAGTACGGAGATAGGCGCGCTGATGGCCCACGAAATGGGCATGTGATCGGGCTGAACCATTCATTTACTTGCGCCAGCATAATGCAGGGTCAGTCCGGCTGTGTCATGGCCACGCAAAATGTTCAAGCAAGAGACGCGGCTAAATCTATCGAGCACTGTCTGCCTGAGACACGACCCTACTGCAATTCTAATTATTACCGTTGTGACAACGGGGATTGCGCCGCAGATGTAAGCGGAGAACACACAACCCTGAATCAGTGCGTAAATAACTGCCCTACCGGCGGCGGCAACGATGGCGGGGATGTGACTATAATAAAGCCTGACCCTCCGAGCCCCATTCTCATCGACGTACAAGGGGACGGGTTCGACCTCACCGACGCTTACAACGGCGTTAGTTTTGACATCGACGCGGATGGCACATCCGACCGTATTTCCTGGACCGTAAACAGCCCGGATGATGCCTGGCTGACGCTCGACCGAAACGGCAACGGTGCCATCAATAACGGGCAGGAGTTGTTCGGCAATTTCACGCCCCAACCGTCATCGCTACAACCTAATGGGTTCATCGCTCTGGCTGAATACGACAGGCCGGCAAATGGCGGGAACAATGATGGGCGCATCAACGCAAGCGATGTGATCTTCTCGTCATTGCGTTTGTGGCAGGACGCGAACCACAACGGCATTTCGGAAGCAGGGGAACTGTTCACACTTCCATCGCTCGGGGTGATTGCCTTTGATTTAGATTACAAAAAGAAGAAGCGCAGAGACGAGCACGGCAACTGGTTCCGCTACCGGGCCAAGGTCTATGACTCGCGCGGCGCGCAGCTCGGGCGCTGGGCCTGGGACGTGTTCCTTACGAGTAGTAACCAATGATTCGGGTGAAACTGAAGCAGGAAAAGGGAGAAGGCTGATCTCCCGGCAAGCGAGCGCGGGGATCTCTGAATCGGGGAAGGGTCCGAATGTTTGTGTAAACGGTCTTGGTTAATCAATGGGCATCCTCCCCTAGAACATGATCGCAAACCTGTTCAAGGCTGACGCCAAGAGCCAATAACATCCGGAGGTGGCTATATTTGAAATTTACCTTAAAGTCCTTCCCCCTGGAGTACGCCCAAATCTGTAAATAATCCGGCCCGTTTCATCCCGCTTTTAGAGTGGCCCGCCCGTTTCAGAAAAAAACTTTGACAATGCAATATGTTTCAGAATAATATGTGCCTCAACAACATATGATTACTCAAATCTTAGATCGAGAGCTAAAGAAGGGCAGCGCCGAGTTGCTGATCCTCTCGCTGGTCGAGGGTCGCCCCCGGCACGGCTACGAGATCAGCAAATTGATCGAGTCCCGCTCGGAAGGCTTTCTTCAATTCAACGTCGCCTCGCTCTACCCCCTGCTCTACCGCCTTGAGAAGCGCGGGTGGATCGAGGGCCGGTGGGTCGAGAAGGCGGGCCAGCGGCGGCGGCGTTATTACAAGCTGACCCCCGAGGGCAGGAAGGTGCTGGCCGCCCAGCGCACCAACTGGCGCGCTTTTGTGGAAGCGATCAATCGCATCACGGGTCCTGAAAATGCGTAACTGGAAGGCCGAAGTAATGGGAAGGCTCGCGAGTCTCGGCATCGAGCCGACCCGCGAGTCCGAGATCATCGAGGAGCTGGCTCAGCACCTTGAGGATCGCTACGAAGAGCTGTGCGCCTGCGGCGCCGCCGAAGAGGACGCATACCGCGCGGCGCTGGTCGAGCTGAGCGACTGCCCCGTGCTCGTGAGGGAGTTGCGGCAGGTGGAGCGCGGGGTCAGAGACAATCCGGTAGCCCTGGGGGAGGGGAGGAAGAGTATGATCAGAGATTTATGGCAGGATATTCGCTACGGCGTTCGCGTGCTGGCGAAGAGCCCCGGCTTTACTGTAGTCGCGGTGCTGACCATGGCCCTCGGCATCGGCGCGAACACGGCGATGTTCAGCGTCGTCTACGCGGTACTGCTCCGCCCCCTGCCCTACGCCGACTCGGACCGGCTCGTGATCCTCGCGGAGAAGAGCCGCGACGGCGACAGGATGGGGGCCGCGTACCCGAACTACAAGGACTGGAGCGAGAGGGCTCAGTCCTTCGACGAGATGGCGGCTTATCAGGGGAGCTCGTTCAACCTGACCGGAGTCGACAGGCCCGTCAGGTTGCAGGGCCGCAGGGTCAACTGGAATTTCTTCCGGCTCCTCGGCGCGTCGCCGCAACTCGGCCGGTCCTTCACCGATCAGGACGACTCGCCCGGAGCGACGCCGACCGCGATCATCAGCCACGGCTTATGGAAAGAGCAATTCGGCGGCGCTCCCGACATCATCGACTCCACGATCAAGGTGGACCAGATTCAATACACGATCATCGGAGTGTTGCCGCCCGACTTTGAATACATCCGCCGCGACGACCTTTACGTCCCGCTCGGCCTCTCGCTCGCGCAGAAGACGGGGGGGCTGCTGGACCGGGGCAACCACTTCTCCCTGTTCGCGCTGGCGCGGTTGAAAGAGGGGGTCCCCGTCGCGCAGGCGAACGAAGAGATGAAGGCTCTGGCCGCCCAGCTCGAACAGGAATACCCCGCCACCAACAGCGGCAACAGCGCGACGGCGCAGAGCCTCATAGATGTCTTCGTCGAGAACGTGCGCCCGACCCTGATCATACTGCTGGCCGCCGTGGGCTTCGTGCTGCTGATCGCCTGCGTGAACGTAGCGAACCTGACTCTGGTGCGCTCGGCGGAGCGGCAGAAAGAGATCGCGGTCCGGCTCGCCCTCGGCGCGGGGCGGGGCCGCATCGTGCGCCAGTTTTTGAGCGAGAGCGTGCTGATCGCTCTGGCTGGCGGGGCGGCGGGCCTGCTGATCGGGGCATGGGCGGTGAGCGGCCTGATGGCCCTCGTCCCTCCGAACGTCCCTCGCCTTGGGCAGGTGAAGATGAACGAGACTGTCTTCATCTTCACTCTTGGAGTATCCCTGCTGACCGGCCTCCTGTTCGGCCTGCTCCCGGCGTTGCAGGCTTCGGGGACGAGTCTTCAGGGCGCTCTTAAAGAAGGCGGGAGGTCCACGGGCGGCTCGTTGCGCGAGCGGACCCGGAAGATACTGCTCGTAGCCGAAGTCGGGCTCGCCCTCGTGCTCCTGATCGGCGCGGGGCTGATGCTGCGCACGGTCTCGCGTTTAATGAGCGTTGACCCCGGCTTTAACGCGGACAACCTGCTGACGATGCGGTTCATAATGGCGGGGGAAGCCTACACGCAGGACAGGCGGCGGAATTTTTACAACGAATGCATCCAGCAGGTCGAAGCGCTGCCGGGCGTGGAGTCGGCGGCGCTGACTATGTCCCTGCCCATCGACGGGTCGGAATGGCAGTCCATTTTCATCGCCGCGGACAAGCCGGTCCCCGAGCGCGCGGAATTGCCGAGCGCGTCATTCGTACCCATAAGCTCGAACTTCTTCGAGACCCTCGGCATAAGGCTCCTGAAGGGCCGCGTATTCAGCGAGGCCGATGTCTCGGGCTCGCCCCATGTGGTCGTGATCAACGAGTCTCTGGCAAAGCGCATCTGGCCGGACGAGGACCCGATTGGGAAGCGCCTGAAGCAGGGCTGGCCCGAAGACAAAACCCCGTGGCGCGAAGTCGTCGGGGTAGTTTCCGACGTAAAGCTGAACGGCGTAAACAGGGAGACCCCTATTCAAGCGTACCTGCCCCTGACGCAGGAGCCCGCGCGCTTCGTGGCCTTGATCGCCCGCACTCGGGGCAACCCGCTCGCGTTCGGGACGACCGTCGAGCAGACAATCCGCTCCCTCGACAAAGAGCTGCCGGTCTACAACACTCGCTCGATGGATCAGTTGATGGGGAATTCGGTGGGGTTGCAGAGGTTGACTATGGTGCTGCTGTCCGGGTTCGCGGTGCTCGCGCTCCTGCTCGCGGCGGTGGGCATCTACGGGGTGATGTCGTACACGGTGACGCAACGCACGCACGAGATCGGCATCCGGATGGCGATGGGCGCCCGCCCGCGCGACGTGCTCATGCTCATCGTCGGGCAGGGCATGGTCCTGACCGTCATCGGAATATCGATAGGGCTGGCGGCGGCTTTCGGCCTGGCCCGCTTAATGTCGAGCCTGCTGTCGGACCTCCTGTTCGGAGTGAGCGCCAGCGACCCCCTGAGCTACGCCATGTTGACCGCCGTACTGAGCGCCGTAGCTCTGCTGGCCTGCTACCTGCCCGCGCGGCGCGCGACGAGGGTCGATCCGATGGTGGCGCTCAGGTACGAATGAGGTCTGCCGGGTGAATCCTGTCGGCGCTCGTGATATAACGATTACGGGTGAATTCATTGAGCGCCGAACAGATCACTACCCTGCTTGACCGCGCCCTTGCCGCCCGGGCAGGGCTGTTCGATGCGAGCCATGAGACGGCTTTTCGCCTCTTCAACGGGTTCACGGAGGGGTGCCCCGACCTCGCGGCCGACCTGTACGCGGAGACGATATTACTGCACAACTACGCCCACCCGCCCGAACGGGGGTTGCCCGCGGTAGACGCGGCCCGCCAATTCTTTCAGGCCCGGCTCCCGTGGGTCCGCGCGATGATTCTGAAGGCGCGCAACAGCCCCGAAGCCCAGGAGAGCCGCGGGGCGCTCGTTTACGGGACCGCCGCCAACCGCCGCGTCCGCGAGCACGGAGTCTGGTACGCCCTCGACCTCTCCATGAACCGGGACGCGAGCCTTTACCTCGACACGCGAAACCTGCGCGATTGGGCGCTCCGCCGCCTCGGAGGCAAGACCGTTTTGAACACGTTCGCGTACACGGGGAGCCTCGGCGTGGCCGCGCAAGCGTCGGGTGCCGCGCGCGTCGTCCAGTTCGACCGGAGCCGCCTCTTCCTCAACGTCGCGAAGACTTCTTACACGCTAAACGGCTTCCCCATTAACAGGAAGGATTTTCAGACCGGAGACTTCTGGCCGCATATGAACCGCCTGAAGCGGGCAGGCGAGAGATTCGACTGCGTCTTCCTCGACCCTCCCTTCTTCGCCGCGACGAAGGGGGGCGTCATAGACCTTGAAAAAAATCACGCCCGGCTGATCAATAAGGTGCGCCCCCTGATCAACGACGGGGGCCACCTGGTCTCCATCAACAACGCCCTCTTTGTGAGCGGCGCGGACTATATGAGAGAGCTGGAATCGTTGTGCTCCGACGGGTACCTGAGCGTTGAAGAGTTGATCGCGGTGCCGCCCGACTTCACCGGGTACCCTCAGACGCTAGTCACGCCTCCTTTGATCGACCCCTCGCCTTTCAACCACTCCACCAAGATCGCCGTGTTGAGAGTTCGCCGCAAAGCGTGAGCTCTAACGTCTCGATGCCCGCCGCGGCGCGGCGCGATGACAAACGGGGAAACGATTGGTAACATCTGCGTTGCGGTTGAGAGCGGTTCGAAGATCATGCGAAAGCGAGCGAGATATAAAAGGCAAATATGAGCGCAAATGACTTGTCGAAGATAGGGCCGTGCATAGGCTTCCTTGAGACCTCGTCGATAGCCAAAGGCATCGAAGCCGTCGACGCGATGATGAAGATGGCTCAGGTCGATCTTCTCATGACGGCCATCATCCCGCGCGGGAAGTACCTGATCATGATCGGGGGGAGCGTGGCCGACGTGCAGGCTTCGCTCCGGGCCGGGCTTGAGACGGCGGCCGGCCTCGTGCTCGATCACTTCATCATTCAGAACGTCCACCCCGAGCTCCCGGCCGCCATCAGGGGCCGCGTGAAGGTGGACCGCGTTGAGGCCATCGGGATCATAGAGACGAAGGAAGTCGCCCCCGCGATCTACGCGGGCGATGCGGCGGTTAAGTCCGCGGCCGTCTCCCTGATAGAGGCCCGGAATCAGCCGGGTGGCAAAGGCCTTGTCGTGTTGACGGGCGAAGTCGGCGCGGTGCGGACGGCCGTCGCGGCGGGCGTGGCCTCGATACGAAAGCCGGACCTCCTCATCGCCGAGGTCGTCATCCCTTATGGCCACGAAGCTCTGCTGAAGACTCTGACGGCCTGATGCGGTCTGATGGGTCGGAGGGCGTCGGCCGAAGGGCGAGGGGGCCGGGACTTTTTCAGGTGCTCCTCCGAAAATCGCCCGGAACTCCTGCGAGGGTACGGTTATTGCTTTTCTATGATTCCCGGCGTCCCGAAGGCAGGTTTGCGGGTGATGTCGGGTAAAATCTGTTCGATCATGGAGCACCTGTGTATGACTGAGAACATTAAGGAAGGGGAAAAGAAAGATCAGAAGCTGACCGACGAGGAGATGCGCGAAAAAGTGATCCAGCTAGCCTTCGGGGGCGACCCGCAAAGACTCCAGCAATTTATCGACGCGGTGCGCGAGGGGATACCCGAGGAGACGGGCGTGGTCCTTCGCGGCAGTTCCATCACCGGCACGCGGTGGGCCGACGGCGCGCCGTTCGACGCCGACGGGCCGGGCACCAGTGACCTCGACCTCACGCTCATCGGAGACAAAGTAATCAGCCTTTATATCCTGGACGGGTTTTACATCCCCATGGTTCACTCGAAGCCGCTCAGCGATAAGGACCCCGACATCGCGCCGGATTTGGTGCCGCTGCGCGAGAGGCTTCAGGGCATGGTCAAGCGGCCGGTCAATATTCAGGCCACGAGGGATTTCGTGATGTTTCTCCGAGGCGACCTGATGGGCCAGCCTTATCTCACTCTCATAGAGAAGGCCGAAGCGTCGTGACTCTGAGACTGTTGAGCTACAACATTCGATACGGGGGGACCGGGCGGGAGGACCGCCTGGCCTCCGTGATCCGCGACATCGATCCCGACGTGGTGGTCTTTCAGGAGGCCAGCCAGCCGCGAGTCATCGAGCAGGTGGCGGAGAAGACGGGCATGAGGACGTGGGCGGCGCGGCCCGGACATTCGCTCGGCTTCATGAGCAGGCTGGAGATCGCGCACCACGAATGGCACAGGCCGCCGGGGGCGAGGCACCCTTTCCTTGAGATTGTCCCCAAGGAGGTCGAGGTCCGCATCTTCGGGCTGCACCTGAGCGCCATCCACTCCAACCTCACCGAGCGACGAAGAGTCCGCGAGCTGCGCGCCCTGCTCAAAGGCATCGAACAACACCAGGAAGGCTTTCACGTTTTGCTGGGGGACTTCAACACCCTGGCCCCCGGCGAGCCGCTCGACACGAGGCGCTTGCCGCCCCGCCTCCGCGCGCTCGTGTGGCTGAGCGGCGGAAAGATCCGATGGGAGACGATCCAGATCATGCTCGAAGCGAGCTACGTGGACGGCTTCCGCGTCCTTCACCCGGTCGATAAGGGGTTCACCTTCCCCACCTGGGACCCGCACGTGCGGCTCGATTACGTATTTCTGCCCGCGCCTTTCGCCCAGCGCCTTAAAGATTGCCGGGTGGTGAACGGCAGCCCCGCCTTCGCGCAGGCGTCGGACCACTTCCCCCTGCTCGCGCAGATCGAGGTTTGATTATTCGGGGCCGGGCCGCGCCCGCGGCTTCGCTTGCTTTTTCCGCGCCTACTTCTTCCGCGTCACCACCACGGTGCCCGCCATGTCTTTGCCGCCCGCTTCCCCGTGAAAGCCGCAGTGGTAAGCGTAGCGGCCCGGCTTGTCGAACTTGAACTCGAAGCTCTTCCCTTCCGTGAGGACCGGGGACTTGAACTCGCCCTTGTCCGCTTCGACCGTGTGTCGCCCGTTCTCGTTCACCCAGACCACCGTCGTCCCGGCGGGGACGGTTATCTGCTGCGGGGCGAATTTGAAGTTGCTTATCCTGACCGTGGTTTTATTTTGCGCCGCCACGCCCGCGGACGTTGAAGAGAGGCCGGGCGGCAGCGCCGCAAACAGGGCCATAAACGGGGCCGCGAACATGGCTATGATCAGACACTTTCTCATCTCTTAATCTCCTTCCGAATCGCTCCGAGCTTCAGCGCTCGGGGCCGGTGACCGTTATCACTCCCGCCATCTCCGCCCCGCCCTTGTCGCCGTGAAAAGCGCAGAAGTAAGGGAAGACTCCGGCCCTGTCAAACTTGTGCTCGAACCGCCCGCCGGCGGCGAGCGTCTCCGACTTGAACGAACCGTCGTCGGCTTCGACCGTGTGCCTGCCCGTGTCGTCCAGCCATTCGACGGTGGTGCCTTCGGGTACGGTCAATTGCTTCGGCTCGAACTGAAAATTCGTGATTATGACGGTGGCGCGCCCGGAAGGGGCGGCGCTTCGGTCCGCCGCAACGTCCGCCCGCCGCGCCTCGACTCCGCCCGAAGGGGCCACGTACCAGACGTAATAGGTGCCGACGCCGAGCAGCACTACCACCCACCAGAGCGCGAGCTCCGTCCGCATCCACGGCTTGAATCGTTTGAAGCGAAGGCGGGGAGGCAGGACGCTCGTCGCGGCCACGAGGACGATGTAAAGGCCCAGCAATTGCGCGACGGTGCCGAGCCCCGCGTGAAGGGTCGCGACCAGATAGTACGAGTCGCGCAAGCCTGACGGGAGTTGCGGCTGCACCTGATGGTGGAACGACGGAGACATCACCGCCGCGATCATCACTAGATTGAGCAGCATCACCGAAGACTGGCAGAGCTTGTGCGCGCGGAACCGTTTTCCGCGGGCCAGCAGCATGCCGACCAGCAGCGTCAGCCCCATCAGCAGTTGAACTACGAGATTGACATCAGCGCGAAGAGTCGCCCCCGTGCCGAGAAATCCACTCATCACTCTCTCCTCCGGCCCGTGCCGAGACGCACGACACCACGTCATTACGCGAAAGCCGCGCGGGTGGATTGCCGCCGCCGAAAAATCGGAGGCGATCTTCCGCCAGAGGCTCGCGGGGTAAGGCTTGAACACGGGCGGTTACAGGCGGGGGCGGGAGGGACGCGGGCGCACCCCTCCCGTCACCATTATTCTGGTTGATGCTTCACCGATTCGTTGCTGGATGGGAGAGCAGAAAGCTCTGCCGCGTCAGGCGAGCGCGCCCGTTTAGACTCTGATCGACGCGGCGCTCCGGCGTTACCTCTCTACGATGTCGCCTTTCATCGGGCCGAGCGCGCCGAGCAGCTCGTTCTTTTCGGCCTCGGGCACGTTGAACTTGTCCAGAGCGGCGACGAGGTCTTCGACCAGAGCGCCGAAGTCGGCCGACGATATGCCCATCCCGGCGTGCGCCGTCTTCATGTCCTTGCCCTTGTACTTGCACGGGCCTCCGCTGGCCTCGCATATCTGATCGACCAGCTTCTGCTTGAAGGCCGCGAGCCGCTTGGGGTCGGAAGCCGCGTCGGCGAAGAACTTGTTGATCCGCTTGTCATTGGCGACGTTGGCAACGAATTGATCGACCACCGCCGTAATGGCCTTCTTTCCGCCCAGCCTCTCGTACAGGGTTTTTGCCTTTTTCGCGGCCTTTTCATGGTTGTCCGACGCGGAGGCGGAGGCATTGCCCAGGCCGACGCAGCCCAGGACGAACAGAGCGATTAAAGCGATCCTTATCTTTTGCATGGGTGAAACTGATTCCTTTCATCATTTGATTGAGCGGCCCGACGGGCGCTACCCGATATTACGGAGAGCTTTTCAGACTGGATTTATGGAGGGCGAATTCTTTCGATCTTCCCGGCAACCCATCTCAGAACGGGGAGTAGTGCTTCCAATGCCGGTCGTCGTCGGCCACCTTCTTCAACACGCACACGTTTCCCGGCATCAGCTTCAGGGCGAGGTCTCTCCCGAGGGGCTCCTGCGCTAGCCTTCTTGCCGCGCTCATCGCGGACCTGACCACTCCGTTGCCCGCCCTTCGCGGCCTCACTATTTCATACGACCTGTTTCTCAGTATGAACGAGACGGCCTTCCTCACCGCGGGCAGGCCGATGTCGTCGAAGGCGATGTAGCCTCCGGCCCGAAGCATCCTGTCGATGTAGAAGAATTCGACCAGCGTGTAATCGAACAGGTGTAAGCCGTCGACGAAGGCGAAATCGAAAGACTCTCCCGCCTCCAACAGGCGGGGCAGGACCTCATGCGAAGAGCCCGGAAAGAAGCGGAGGCGGTCTTTGAGCCCCGCCCTTTCGATGTTAAGCCGGCCTATCGACTTCCAGCTCGTGTCCTGCACCGGGTCCATCGCCGTGTGACTGCCCAGGGCATTGTCTTCCAGGGCCTGGCAGATGAACAGGGCCGACATGCCGTAGGCCATACCGACCTCAAGGGTGCGGCTCAATCTATGTTCGCGGATGAGGTCGTAAAGGGTCGCCCCCGTTTCGAAGGAGACTGAAGTCGGGAAGCAGTCGATGGCGTTGCCGTCTTTATCTTCAACGCGGCCCGTCGCGTATATCGCTTTCAGGAGTTCATTCATACGTGAGCGGGTCAGGCGCGTGTGGGTACAACGAGACGTTAGGCCGCGGCGGTAAAGATCCTGCCTGTTTTCTTGCGCGCGGCCCGGCTTCGCGCGCTACCGAAATGATGGCGAGCGCGGCGGCTCGTCGTGGCGGCCTGCCGTCAACGTTCGAGCCGCCGCGCTCCCGGAATAAGGCGTGGCCGTCCGGGCGCCTAGGCGCTGAACGGGCCGCCGACGCCTCCGCTTTCGCCTTCCCCGATTATCTCGCTCTTCTCGTCCTTGCGAACACGGCGGCAGTCCTTGCATATTTTCGGATCATCTATGCCGCGCCCCTGAAAGAATTCTCGCTCGGAGGCGGGATAGATAAAAGGTTTGCCGCAATTTTCGCAGGTTATCGTCTTGTCTTCCATCCTTCAGTCCCTTCTTCAACGGGCTTTGATCTCGTAGCTGGTGAGCGTCCCCTGATTACGGATGTAAAGCCTGCCGCCACACACGACCGGGTGCGCCCAGCTGGGCCAGCCCTGATCGGCTATCTGGAAACGGCCCTTCTCTTTGTAGCCGGCGGGCGAGGCCTCAGCGAGGCCCACGACGTTGTTCTCGCTGAGCAGGTAGAGGTTGCCGTCGGCGTACGTCACGGAGCCCTTGCCGACGCTGCGGTCCTTCCACATGGTCTTGCCCGTCGCGAACTCCATGCAGGTCAGGATGTTATTTGAGAACCCGTAGAGGTAGCCGTTGACCAGAACCACCCCGCCGTGGTGGTTCATCATGTCGCGGCTGAAGTAAATCTCTTCGGCCTTCACCTCTCCGCCCTGCGCCTTCAACCCGAGCAACGCGCAGCCCGTGTCGTAGGCCGAGGTGTAGAAGACCTTGTTGTCATGGATGATCGGGGTGGTGATGTTGGCCACGCGGTTCGCGACCGGCGCGTACCTCCACATCAGCTTCCCGTCGGTCGCGCGGAGGCCGACCGCCGCCTTCGCCGTGAAGCCGATTATAGACCGCACGCCCTGAATGTCGGCGGCGACGCAGGAAGAGTAGCCCGCCGGGTCGCTCAGCTCTTTGCTGGTCCACACGGTCTTGCCGCTTATCTTGTCCAGGGCGACCAGGCTCGCGCCCTGCCCGCCCGGAGTCACTATGAGGTTGTTGCCGTCGATCAACGGCGACTCGCTGATGAGCCAGCCGGGGTTGCTCCCGCCGAAGTCCTTCAGGATGTTCCGCTGCCACACAACCGCGCCGTCGGCCGCCTTCAGTGAGGCGAGGTCCCCGTTTTCCGACAGGGCGTAGACCCTGTCGCCGTCTACGGCGGGGGTCGAGCGCGGGCCGTTGCCCCGGCCTTCATTCAGCTTAGGGCCGAGGGCTTGGGTCCAGATGGGCTTGCCGTCGGAGCGGCTCAGGCAGAAGACCACGCTCTCGCCGCCCCTCGTCCCCTGAACGAATACGCGGTCGCCTTTGATCGCGACCGAGCCGAACCCCTCGCCCAGATTCGAAGCCGTCCATGCCGCCGCCGGGCCGGACGCGGGCCAGGATTTGAGCAGCCCGGTCTCGGTTGAAACGCCCGTCCGATCAGGCCCATGCCACTGCGGCCAGTCGGCTTCCGGGGCGACGCCTCCGACAGATGTCTGCGCAAGGGACAGCGCAAATAAAATGGTAAAAAATCTTCTGTACTTCATCGCAACTCTCCATCGATTCGCAAAGCTGTGCTCAAATTATGGCGCGGGCCTCGTACCATTTTCCTGAGCGTTATTATCCTACCATCGAACGGAGCGACACTCGCAACGCTTTTCAGCCTTTTACAAAACTGTTACATCCGGGCACCCGCGCGGGCCGCGGGCGTCGCGGCTCAGCGCCGCAGAGAGTCGATGAGCGCCTGCCTGTGCCGGACGGACTCCGGCGAAAACCAGTGCTCGATAAATCGGTCGAGGAACTGCCGGTCGCCCCCCGGCGAAAGCAGCCCCGCGACTTCGACGAAGTTCCGCTTGACCCGCCCGAAGGTGAGGGGGGGCTTCGCCCCCTGCTCGCGGGCGCGCTGCATCGCGCGCTCAAGCACCGAGTCGGGCGACGCCAGGTCTCTCGCGAGGCCCGACTCGAGCGCCTCCGAAGGCCCGAACGTCTTCCCCTCAAGCACTAGCTCGCGCGCCTTCGCGACGCCCACGGCGCCCGCGGCCATGCGGATCATCCCCGGCGGCAGCACGAGGCCGATGTTGATCTCGTTAAGGGCGAAGCCGAAGTCCCCCTCCGCCATCACTCGCAGGTCGCAGGCGAGCGCCAGCACCGCGCCGCCCGCGAAGGCGTGGCCGCTCACCGCCGCGACGACCGGCTTCGGCAGTTTGAGCATGCACTCGTAAAGGTCGATGAACCGCCCGAAGAACTTCGTCATGGTGTCGCGGTCGTACCGAAAGACCTCCGACACGTCGAACCCGCCGGAGAAGAATTTAGGGCGGTCGCTCGCCAGCACGACCCCGCGCACGCCCTCGTCCTTCGCGGCGGACTGGAAGGCCGAGTTCAGCTCCTCGACCATCGCGTCGTTGAGGGGGTTGGCCTTCCCCCTCGCCATAGACACGACGAATACGCCGTCATTGTTCTCTGTCCTGATGTGCTCCATATGACTCCGTCACCTCCCATTTCTCGGATGCGGATAGATTATAAGCGCGGCCCGCGCGGAGAAGAAATGCCGGGCCGGGGCCGGCGATTTTGCCCATCCCTGTTTGAATCCGCCGTGGACTGATTTAGAATGCAGAGTCGCCGGGTTCGGCTTCCCAACAGGCAAATGAAAATCGTTAAAGGAGTGTAATGAGCACTATGTCGCAAGCAAAAACGGCTTCCCTTCGCGAACAGGTCTCGGCCGAGGAGTGGCAGGCGCGCGTCGACCTCGCAGCCGCCTACCGCCTCGTCGCCCTTTATGGGTGGGACGACCTCGTCTTCACGCACATCTCGGCCCGAGTGCCCGGCCCCGAGCATCACTTCCTGATCAACCCCTACGGCCTGATGTTCGAAGAGATCACCGCGTCGAGCCTCGTCAAAGTCGATCTCGACGGCCGGACCGTGATGGAGACTCCTTACCAGATAAACCCCGCGGGCTTCACGATTCACAGCGCCGTGCACGCGGCGCGCGAGGACGCCATGTGCGTGATGCACCTGCACACGGTCGCGGGCATCGCAGTCTCCGCGCAAAAGGACGGGCTGCTGCCCATCTCCCAACACTCTCTGTTTTCGCTCGCCTCCATCGGCTACCACGATTACGAGGGGGTCGCTCTGAACGCGGACGAAAAGCCCCGCCTCGTCACGGACCTCGGGAACAACGCCTGCCTGATGCTGAGGAATCACGGGCTGCTGACCGTAGGGCCGACGACGGCCGACGCCTTTTTAATGATGTACAACCTTCAGCGCTCGTGCGAAATTCAGGTCCACGCGCAGGCGGGCGGCGAGCTGATCTCCATTCCGAGGCCGATACTCGAAGGCATAGGGGAACAGGCCAAAGCCGCGACTAAAGGCATGGGCGGGCTGCTGGTCTGGCCCGGACTCCTGCGCAAGCTCGACAGGCTCGACCCCTCGTACCGAGATTGACATGCCGAGATCGACGGCGGTCGGTCTGAAGCTGACTTCATGAAAGCGGGGGTATAGTTTTGGTCTGGGAATCCGAGGTCGAAGAGATCAAGCGCCGGGTCGAGTTGGCAAAGCAGATGGGAGGCGAGGCCAACGTAGCGCGCCAGCATTCGAATGGGAAACTGACCGTGAGGGAGAGGATAGACCGGCTGGTCGACCCCGGCTCGTTTCATGAGATAGGGGCGCTCGCGGGGAAAGCCGCCTACGAGGACGGGCGGCTCGCTTCCTTCGTCCCTTCGAATTATGTCATGGGGACCGGGCGCATCGGCGGGCGGCGCGTGGTCGTGGGGGGCGACGACTTCACGGTGCGGGGCGGCGCGGCGGACGCCGCGGTCGGCAACAAGGCCGGGTACGCCGAAAAGCTCGCCCGCGAGTTGAGGCTGCCTATCGTCAGGCTCGTCGATGGCACGGGCGGGGGCGGTAGCGTCAAGATGCTTGAGACGATGGGGCGCACCTACGTCCCGGCCAACCCGTCCTGGGACGTGGTCGTGGCCCTTATGTCCGAAGTGCCGGTCGTCGGCGCGTGCATGGGGTCGGTCGCGGGACTCGGGGCCGTGCGCGTGGTCACGTCGCACTTCTCCCTGATGGTGAAAGGCACGAGCCAGCTGTTCGTCGCGGGGCCGCCCGTCGTCGAGCGCGGGGTGGGCCAGAAGGTTTCCAAAGAAGAGCTGGGCGGGCCGCACATCCACGCGCGGGGCAGCGGGGCGGTGGATAACGAAGTCGATAGCGAAGAGGAAGCCTTCGCCGCGATCCGGCGCTTCCTCTCGTACCTCCCTTCGAACGTCTGGCAGATCCCTCCCCGGTCGCGGAGTAGCGACGACCCCGACCGGCGCGAAGAAGGTTTGATCTCGATCATCCCGCGCGACCGGCGGCAGGCTTATGACATTCGCAGGCTCCTCGGCCTCGTGCTCGACACCGACTCATTCTTCGAGATGGGGCGGTTTTTCGGGAGGCCGCTCGTGACGGGGCTGGCGCGCCTGAATGGCTTCCCCGTCGGAGTGATGGCCAACGACCCGCAGCAGGGCGGGGGCGGGCTCGACGCTCCGGGGAGCGAGAAGATGACCCGCTTCGTCGACCTCTGCGACACGTTCCACCTGCCCGTCGTGAATTTCGTGGACCAGCCGGGCTTCTTGATCGGGACTGCGGCCGAGCGAGCGGGGACCGTTAGGTATGGGGCCCGCGCGATGGCGGCGGTCTATCAGGCGTCCGTGCCGTGGGTCTCGGTCATCCTGCGGCGCGTGTTCGGAGTCGCGGGTGCCGCGCACGGCAACGCGCAGGGCTTGAACCTTCGTTACGCATGGCCGAGCGGCGACTGGGGCTCGCTGCCCATTGAAGGGGGAGTGATGGCCGCTTACCGCCGCGAGATCGAAGCCTCGCCCGACCCCGACGCGAGGCGGCGCGAGATCGAAGATATGCTCGGAGAGTTGCGCTCCCCATTCCGCACCGCCGAAGGGTTCGGCATCGAAGAGATCATCGACCCGCGCGACACCCGCCCGCTCCTGTGCGAATGGGTCGCCACGGCCTACGAGCGCCTGCCCTCCGAACTCGGCCCCAAGCGGCGAGGGTATAGGCCGTAAAGGCAGGGGCCGGTGGCCGGGAGGCAGGGTTCAGTGAAGAAGTAACGAGCGACTCAAGCATGATTTGAGACTGTCTTTATTAAACCCCTTTCCTGCCCCGAACCCTGACTCCCGGCCACCGGCCCCTGCCTACTGCCCTTTAGGCCACTGCCGACTTCCTCAACCCGACGTACTCGAGACCGGCAAACATCGCCACGCCCAACGCCTGAACGATGACGAAGGCATAACCGAGTTCGGTCGGGGCGGCCCACCCGATCAGCAGGATCAGAAGGCTGTCCGTGGTCCAGAGCACGTTCAATATGATCACCGCCCAGACCATCCTCTGCGAAAGATTTTTCCGCGTCGCGAGGTAGACGAGGAAGGCCGCGAAGGGCAGCAGGCTAACGCCCGCGTAACGGGATAACCCCGACGGCAGGCCCAATAAACTCTCAAGCAGATCGTCGCCCAGCATCAGTAACAGCCCGGTTGCCGCGCACGTCACCGCGTCGGCGAGCAGCACCCGGCGAAGAAAAGTCGAAGCGTGAAATAACTCCATGATGATCCTGAACCTCCTTTTCAATGTCTCGTCTGCCCGGCCATAATTTCACGACTGCCGGTTGAGAACAATTACCTTGGAGGTAATGGAGCGGGCTCTCGACTTCTGATAGAGTCGAACCATGATGAGCAATCTTCAAACTCAACCCGTGGGGAACCTGCTGCGGGATTGGCGCAGGCGCCGCCGTTTGAGCCAGCTCGACCTCGCCTGCGAAGCCGAAATCTCGGCCCGGCACCTGAGCTTTCTAGAGACGGGCCGCTCGCTCCCGAGCCGCGAGATGATTCTTCACCTCGCCGAGCGGCTCGAAGTCCCCCTGCGCGAGCGCAACTCCCTGCTGGTCGCGGCCGGGTACGCGCCGGTCTTCAGGGAGAGGCCGCTCGACGACCCGACCCTTCAGGCGGCCCGCAAAGCCATCGATCTGGTGCTGGCGGGACACGAGCCCTACCCCGCAATCGCCGTTGATCGTCACTGGACCCTCGTCGCGTCAAACCGCGCGATCCCGCCTTTCCTCGCCGGGGTCGACCCGTCGCTGCTTGAGCCTCCGGTCAACGTGCTTCGCCTCAGCCTGCACCCGCGAGGGTTCGCGCCCCGGATAGTTAATCTGGAAGAGTGGCGCTCGCATCTGCTCGCGCGCCTTCGACACCAGATCGATGCGTCCGCGGACCCAGTCCTCGCGGAATTACTGAGCGAGTTGAGCGGCTACCCGATACCGAGCGGGAACAGGTACGACGCGCCGCCCGGCACGGACTACGCGGGGGTGGCGGTGCCTCTTCAGCTTGCCACGGAGGACGGCATCCTATCGTTCTTCAGCACGACGACGGTATTCGGAACGCCCGTCGATATCACTCTGTCGGAACTGGCCCTTGAATCTTTCTTCCCGGCCGACGCCGCCACGTCGAATATTTTAAATAGAATTTTTAACCGGGATCCGCAGCAGATGAATGGCTGAAGGGTCGTCAACGATCTGCCGCCCTCTGCCTGCACTGGAATGGGCTTCCTGAGCCGTATTGACCTGAAATATTAAAGAGCGTATTCGGTGATCAATTTTACACGGCGCAGAGGAGGTCACCATGCTCAAAACTCACCCGGTTCAGGCACTCGTTCTCATCGCCACTGTCGGACTTAGGGCATCTCCGACATGCCCGGCATAGCCTCAACAACCCTGACAATCGGGATTTATTGTTTGTCCTTTTGATCGTGATGGGTAGCTGCGTTGATCCTGATTAGAGCAGTACCGTTCGATATTTTTAACAGTACCAGTCCTCACCGTTTACTTCCGTAAAGATCGCGAATCCCGATCTAACTGGAGAGCACCCGACCGCACGGCCTAATACTGATTCATTAGGCAGGCTACAGGGTGATATTCAAGCGGATTTTCTACGTCCGGCATTCACCCTTCACCATTCAAAGCGTCTACTGAAGGAGGACACAGCGTGACGCTGACAATACGCTGATGCCTTGAAACAAAGAAGAAACCTCGAGTGGGCTTTCCATTCGAGGTTTCTTCGACTCGGGAATAGAGTCGTCTTCAGGTGCCGGGTCAGATGGTAAGCACCACCTTGCCATACGTATCGCGGCCGGCGAGCGCGCGCAGAGCGGCGGGGGCTTCCGCGAGAGGATAAGCCCGCGAGACGATGGGGTTGATCTCCCCCGCTTCGTACATCGCGAAGAGCTCCGCCTGAGCTTCCGACATGAATTGCGGGTGGTGCTCAAGGTACCCGCCCCAGTAGCACCCGACGACGGAGATGTTCTTCAGCAGGATGCGATTCGCCGCGATTGAAGGGATGCGCCCGCCCGCGAAACCTATCACGAGCAGCCTGCCTTCAGGGGCTATGCATTTGGTCGAGAGGTCGAACACGTCTCCGCCGACCGGGTCGTAGATGCAGTCGGCCCCGCGGCCCCCGGTGATCTTTTTGACCTGCTCCGCCCAGTTCTCATCGCGATAATTGATCGCCTGCTCGGCCCCTTGCGAGAGGCAGAAGTCGAGCTTCTCCCGGCTCCCCGCCGTGGCGATGACCCGCGCGCCGAGGGCCTTGCCGATCTGCATCGCCGACATGCCGACCCCTCCGGCCGCCGCGTGGACCAGCAGCCACTCGCCCGCCCTCAGCGTGGTCCTGTTCTTCAGGGCGAAGTAAGAGGTCTGGTAGATCACGATCATCGCCGCGGCCTCTTCGTAACCCATCCGGGCGGGCACGCGGAAGGTCTGAGCCGCGGGGGCGAGCGAGTACTCCTTGAATGCTCCCCCCGACGCCATCGCCTGCACCCGGTCGCCGACTGAAAGCTCGGCGACGCCCGGACCGAGGGCGTCCACGACGCCCGACACCTCCGAGCCGGGTGTGAATGGCAGGGGCGGCTTCACCTGATACTTCCCCTGGATCATGAGGATGTCGTAGAAGTTCAGGGCCGCCGCGTGATTCCGAATCCGCACCTCCCCCGGCCCCGGCTCGGGCACCGCGACCTCTTCGAGCTTCATCTGCTCGGGCTCACACCATTCGTTGACCAGCCAGGCTTTCATAAATCCCCTTCCCGTGAGAATAATTGCGGATGCGCCATTTGACTTAGGTTCGGGCGAGACCTAAACTTAGCGACCGGTTGACGTGATGTCAAGGAATCGCTCCGCGGCCCCGCCGGGCGGAAGGCGGATCATTAGCGAAAGGAATTTCAGGATGAATTTCGAATACTCACCGAGGGTGAAAGGGCTGCAAAGAAAGCTCTCGGCTTTCATGGACGAACACATATACCCGAACGAAGAGCTCTTCCGGAAGCAGATCAACGAGGGCGACAGGTGGCAGCCGACCGCCATAGTCGAGGAGTTGAAGGAGAGGGCGAGGGCCGAGGGGTTGTGGAACCTCTTCCTGCCCGAGAGCGAATACGGGGCGGGGCTGACCAACGTCGAATACGCGCCCCTTTGCGAGATCATGGGGCGGTCCGTCATGGCCCCCGAAGTATTCAACTGCTCCGCGCCCGACACGGGCAACATGGAAGTCCTGGTCCGTTACGGCTCGCCCGAGCAGAAGGAGCGCTGGCTCAAGCCTCTCCTCGAAGCTGAGATACGGTCCTGCTTCGCGATGACCGAGCCCGAAGTCGCTTCGTCCGACGCGACCAACATCCAGTCGAGCATAGTGCGCGACGGCGACGAGTACGTAATCAACGGGCACAAGTGGTGGACCTCCGGCGCGGGCGACCCGCGCTGCCGGATATCGATCTTCATGGGCAAGACGGACCCGAATGCGCCGAGGCACAGGCAGCAGTCTATGATCCTCGTGCCGATGGACGCGCCGGGCGTCAGGGTCAAGCGGATGCTCACGGTCTTCGGGTACGACGACGCGCCGCACGGCCACGCGGAGGTCTTCTATGAGAACGTCCGCGTGCCCGCGTCGAACATGCTTCTGGGCGAGGGGCGCGGGTTCGAGATCGCGCAGGGCCGCCTCGGCCCGGGCCGCATCCACCACTGCATGCGGCTGGTGGGTCAGGCCGAGCGCGCCCTCGAAGCGATGTGCAGGCGGGTCCGCTCGCGCGTGGCTTTCGGCAGGACGCTCGCCGAGAAGGGGACCATCCGCGCGGACATCGCGCAGTCGAGGATGGAGATCGAGCAGGCCCGCCTGCTCGTGCTCAAGGCGGCTTACATGATGGACACGGTGGGCAACAAGGCCGCGCGCGCCGAGATCGCGATGATAAAAGTTATCGCCCCCAACGTGGCCCTGCGCGTGATCGACCGCGCGATTCAGGCGCACGGCGGAGCGGGCGTCTGCCAGGACTTCTTCCTCGCGATGGCCTGGGCGCACTCGCGCACGCTCCGCCTCGCGGACGGGCCGGACGAAGTGCACGTCGAAGCGATAGCCAAGCTCGAACAGAAGAAGTACGAATAGGCGGGTGCTCGGAGATGAAACTGGAAGGTAAAGTCGTCGTCGTGACGGGAGGGGCCAACGGCATAGGGCGCGCCCTGTGCCGCAGGTTCGCCTCGGAGGGGGCGCGGGCCGTCGTAGTCTCGGACCTCGATGGGGCGGGAGCCTCGCGGGTCGCCGAAGAGATCGGGGGCATGGCCATCACTTCCGACGTGAGCGTCGAAGCCGACATCGTTCGCCTCGCGGAGCGGACCGTCGAGGCGTATGGCCGCATAGACCTTTTCTGCTCGAACGCGGGAATCCTCGGCGAGCGCGGAGGGGCGGAAGTGCCGGACGAGGCATGGAAGCAGATATGGGACATAAACGTGATGGCCCACATCTACGCCGCCAGAGCCGTCTTGCCGGGCATGCTCGCTCGCGGCGAAGGCTACCTGCTTCAGACCGCGTCGGCGGCGGGCCTGCTCACGCAGATCGGGGCCGCGCCCTACGCGGTGACCAAGCACGCGGCAGTCGCGTTCGCCGAATGGCTCTCGATGACGTACGGGGACCGGGGGATAAAAGTCTCCTGCCTCTGCCCGCAGGGGGTCCGCACGCGGATGCTGTTCGGGGAGGACGGTAAGAGCGACAACTTCCTGGTGCCGGGCGCGCTCGACCCGGAAGAGGTGGCCGAGGCGGTGGTGGCGGGGTTGGAGAAAGAGAGCTTCTTAATCTTGCCGCACCCGGAAGTGCTCGAATACTTCCGCCGCAAGGCGAACGATTACGACAGGTGGCTGCGCGGCATGCGCCGCTTGCAGGAGAGCGTCATCGAAAAACTATAAAGGCAGCCTTACGTCAGCCTTGCCGCCGCCCTTAAATGTAAACCCGCCGCGCTCGCTCGACGACGAGCCCTCACTTGACGCAGATGCCTCCGTCGACCGGAATCACGACCCCATTCACATACGCCCCGGCGCGCGACGCCAGATAAATGGCTACGCCGGCCATGTCCTCGGGCGACCCGATGCGCTTCAGGGGGCAGTTGGCCTCGACGCTGTCTTTATAAGTCTCAAGCAGCCACTTCGTCATCTGGCTTTCGAAGGGGCCGGGCGCGACCGCGTTCACCGTGATCCCGCGCCCGCCGAGCTTCACGGCGAGCATCCGCGTCAGGTGATGCACCGCGGCCTTGCTCGGGCCGTATGCGTAGTTGTCTATCTGGAACGGCACCGTGAGGCCGTCTATCGAGCCGATGTTGATCACGCGCGCCGGGTCCGCGAGGCTCCCCGCCTTTTCGAGCAGGGGCAGGAGAGCCTGCGTGAGAAAGAAGACCCCCTTGACGTTCGTGTCCATCACCCTGTCCCACCCGGACTCGGGGTACTCTTCGACCGACGCGCCCCACGCCGCGCCCGCGTTGTTGACCAGGATATTAAGCGCCTGCTCCCGCGACGAAAGCTCCGAGGCCAGGTGCCTGCACCCTTCGACCGTCGACAGGTCGGCGGGGATTGAAAAACATGGCCCGATCTCGGAGAGCCGCGACGCCACCTGGTCGCAGACATCTTTCTTGCGCGAAGAGATGTAGACTCTGGCCCCGGCTTCAAGGTAAGCCCGCGCTATCATCAGGCCGATGCCCCGCGAGCCGCCCGTCACGAGCGCCGTCTTTCCCGAGATTGAAAACAGGTCTTTAACGTTGATCGCTTGCTCTTCCATTTATCTTCTCCTGAATGAATTCGGATCGTCAGCCCACGGGCCGCCCCCACTCGGTCTCCTTCCTGATGACCGGCTTCAGCATCTTCCCTCCGGGGTTGCGCGGCAGCGGCTCTTTGCGGACGGAGATGTATTGCGGGACTTTGAAGTCCGCCAGGCGCTTTCGCGCGAACGCGACGACATCCCCCACGTCGATCTGCCTGCCGGGCTTAGGCACGATGACGGCGCCGACCTTCTCGCCCATCACTTCGTCCGGCACGCCCACGACCGACACCTCGAAGACCGCCGGGTGGGCCGCGAGCGCGTTCTCCACTTCGACGCAATAGACGTTCTCGCCCCCGCGACAGATCATGTCTTTCTTGCGGTCCACTATCTGCACGAACCCGTCTCCGTCGAGCCGCGCCATGTCGCCCGTGTGCAGCCAGGAATTCACGAAAGCTTCGGCCGTCGCCTCCGGCTTGTTCCAGTACCCCCTAACCACGTTCGAGCCGCGCACGAGCAACTCTCCCACGCCCGTCTCGGGGTCGGGCTCGAACAGGTCGAGATCGACCACCGGCGCGGCGAACCCCACGGTCTCCGGCCGCGCGCGAGCATAGTCGTGAGGGAGGAACGTCGCCACCGACGACGTTTCGGTCAGGCCGAACCCGTTGCCGAGACGGGCCTGCGGGAATGCCTCCATGATTCGCGCGACCAGTTCGGGCGCGATGGGGGCCCCGCCGTAGCAGACCCATTTGACCCCGCCCGTGTCGAACCCTTTGAAGTTCGCCTGATTGATGGCGAGCCAGTAGACCGCCGGGACTGACGTGAGCAGGTTGATGCGCTCGTCCCGCACGGCCGCCAGAAAAGCCTGCACCTCGAACGCGGGCATGATGACGAGGGTGTTGCCGCCTTCGCAGGTCGGGATTAGCTGGCTGTTGCACCCGGTCACATGAAAGAGCGGGACCGACACGAGATTGCGGACGCTGCCGTCCATCGGGAGCGAGACGACCCGGCGGCAGTTCTCGCTGTTGTTGAGGAAGTTCGCCTGCGTCGTCATCGCGCCCTTGGGGAAGCCCGTCGTGCCGCTCGTGTAGAAGATGGCCGACACGTCTCCGGGCTGAAGGTCTTCGAGCGCGAACGGCGCGCCCGACGGCAGGGGCTCGCCCGGCACGAAAGAGAAGGCCGCGCCCGAGTCCGTGACCACGTAGTCCACCTCCTCCCCGCTGAACCGCGTGTTGACGGGCACGGCGATAGCGCCCGCCATCTGCGCCCCGAAGAAGGCGAGGCACCAGTCCAGGCCGTTGCCCAGACGTATGGCGACCCGGTCGCCCCTCGCCACGCCGAGCCCCTTCAGGCCGCCCGCCACGCGGGCCGAGCGGTCCCAAAACTCGCGGTAACTGACGCGCTCGCCCCCGAGCTCGACGATGGCTTCGGCGTCGGGGGTCTTGTCGACGGTCGCGCGCAGCATCTCGACGAGCGACGCGGGGCGGTCGTCGTAGTGGGCCACCCCCCGCGAGTCGCGGGTGATGCCGGAATAGTCGAACGGTCTGATCATCAGTACGCGCCCTGCCTTTCGAAAATCTCGCGGGGGTTGTTTACGAGCATCGTTTCGATCTGCTCATCGGTGACGCCCCGCTCCTTCAGGGCCGGGATCACGTCGTTGTGGATGTGCAGGTAGTGCCAGTTCGGGAGGACCAGGGGGAGCGCCGCCTCCGGCAGCCAGTCATTGAAACAGGCCGCGTCGTGAGAGAGCACCATCTTCCCCGCGTGCCCTCGGCGGCACATCCGCGCGACCGTTTCCACGCGCGCCTCGAAGCCCAGGATCACGTCTATGCCGAAGCGGTCCATGCCGACGTAAGAGCCCCCGTCTATCAACTCTTCGAGGTAGCTTATGTCCGTCGTGTCGCCCGAGTGCCCGATGATGACCCGCGAGAGGTCCACGCCTTCCTCTTTGAATATCTGCTGCTGGTCTAGGCCGCGCCTCGTCCCGGCGTGCGTGTGCGTGGAGATCGGGACGCCCGTGCGCCTGTGCGCCTGCGCGACCGCCCTCAGCACGCGCTCGACCCCCGAGGTGATGCCCGGCTCATCGGTCGCGCATTTGAGTATGCCCGCCCTCACGCCCGTGTCCGCGATCCCCTGCTCGATATCTTTAACGAACATGTCGGTCATGAACTCCGGGCCGCCGAGCTCCGTGCCCGGCCCCTGAAAATGGAAGTACATCGGCACGTCGTTGTAGGTGTAGACTCCTGTGGCGACGATGATGTTGATGCCGGTCTGCTCGGCCACCCTCTGGATGCGCGGGATGTAGCGGCCGAGGCCGATGACCGTGAGGTCGACTATCGAATCCACCCCGCGCGACTTGAGCTCGTTAAGCCGCACGACCGCCTGAGCGACCCGCGCTTCTTCGTCCCCCCAGCTTTCCGGAAAGTTCTGCATTATCTCCGGCGAGAGCACGAAGACGTGCTCGTGCATGAGCGTCGCGCCCAACCGGGCGGTGTCGATTGGGCCTTTCACACTGTTTATCCGGGCCATGTCATCTCCCTCGCGGCGGGGTTTCGATTCCCAGTCAATGCAAACGGGCAATACTAATACCACGCCGCGAGCGTATTAAGCCAGAGCGCGGCCCTCATAATAAGCTCCGTCCCGGATTCGCCACGCCGAATCCCACAACCGAGCAAAGCAATTCCCGGCTCCCGTTTCATTCCACCATTTAAGTAGTCGCGCTTCCGTGGCACGGCAAATGATTTGTGACTGAGCAAACCCGGAAGCCGGCCCGCGGCTCCCGTGCCATTCAAAGAGGCAGGATCAGGAGAGAGTATGGAAAGCTTTCTTAAAGACTTGCGTTACGGAATCCGGATGCTCTTAAAGAAGCCCGGATTCACCCTCGTGGCGGTGTTGACTCTCGCCATCGGCATCGGGGCCAACACGGCCATCTTCAGCGTCATCGACGCGATACTCATTCGCCCGCTACCGTTCCCGGACTCCGACCGGATGGTCCTCGCTTACACGAAGACGAGCAGGGTCCCGCAGCAATTCGTCTCCTATCCCGATTTTCAGGACTGGCGCGAGCAGAGCCGCTCCTTCGAGCAGATGTCGGCCTTCGCCACCCAGAGCGTCAACCTCACGGGCGAGGACGAGCCCGCCCGCGTGCGCGGGGGCTTCGTCTCCGAAAACTTTCTCCGGCTCGTCGGGGTCGAGCCGGAAGCGGGCCGGGGCTTCCTGCCCGGCGAAGACCTACCGGGCGCGGAGCGGGTCGTGGTCGTCAACCACGAGTTGTGGCAGGCCCGCTACGGGGGCGACCCCTCTTTCGTGGGGAGAAAGCTGACCCTCAACGGGGAGGTGTTCACCGTCGCGGGCGTCATGCCCAGGGGCTTTCGCTTCCCTCTGGACGAGGTAGAAGTCTGGATTCCGTTTTCTAATTACCTCAACCTGTCCATGGATCGAAAGACGCCCACGACCGGGGTGGTCGGTCGCCTGAAATCCGGCGTGAGCCTCGAACAGGCGCGGGCGGAGCTTGACACCATCGCGAGCGCCCTCTCGGCGAAATACCCTGACACCAATGCGGACCGCGGCGTGTACATAGCGCGGCTTCAGGAGGTGCTGGTCGAAGGGATTCGCCCGGCCCTGCTGATCCTGCTCGGGGCCGTGGGGCTCGTGCTGTTGATCGCGTGCGCCAACGTCGGGAACCTGCTTCTGGCCCGAACCGTCGGACGCCAGAAAGAGATCGCCGTGCGCTCGGCCGTCGGCGCGACGAGGGCCAGAATAGCCCGACAGTTCCTCACCGAGACCATGTTGCTCTCGGCCGTCGGAGGGGCGGCGGGCCTCCTCGTCGGGCTCTGGGGGCTCGACCTGCTCACGGCCATCAGCCCCGCGAGCCTCATCCCTGACCCCGCGATGATCGAACTCAACGGCACGGTGCTCGGGTTCACCACGGGCATTTCACTCCTGACGGGGCTCGCCTTCGGGCTGGCGCCGGCCATCAGGTTTTCGAGGCCGAATCTGGTCGAATCGCTCAACGAAGGCGGACGGAGCTCTGGCGAAAACCTGAACAACAGCCGCGTCCGGAAGGCGCTCGTGGTCTCTCAGGTCGCTCTGGCGATGGTGGTGCTGATCGCGTCGGGCCTGACGGTCAGAAGCCTTATCAAGGTGTTGAAAGTCGATCCGGGGTTCAACCCTTCAAACCTGCTCACGATGGAGTACCGCATCCCGCGCACCAAATACCCCGAAGCCGCTCACCAGTGGAATTTTCATAAGCAGGTGGTCGAGCGGGTAAAGTCATTGCCGGGCGTGCGCTCGGCTTCGGTCGTCCTGGCCCTGCCGTTCAGCGGCAACGCGGGCTCGACGGAATTCGTCCTGCCCGACCGCGCGGAGCCCGCGCCCGGCTCCGAGCTGCGGTCCCAGATGAACCGCGCGGATAAGGATTTTTTCGAGACTATGGGCATCCCTCTGCTCAAAGGCCGCGCCTTCACCGATCAGGACGACGCCGCCTCGCCCCCGGTCGTCGTCATCAATCAGACCATGGCCCGGCAGTTCTGGCCCGACGACGACCCCCTCGGCAAACAGGTCCGGCTCAGCGACCCAAAAATCACGGCGACCGTCATCGGGGTCGTGGGAGACGTGAAGCAGGGCGAGCTCGATGATAAGAGCGTCCCGCAGATTTACGCCGCCTATTCACAGGCCCCGTTCATCTTCGCCACGCTCGTCGTCCGCACGGACTCCGACCCGATGAACATGGCCGGGGCGGTGCGCGGCTCCGTGTGGTCGGTCGATAAGGATCAGCCGGTTTGGAAGGTGAGGACTCAACAGTCTCTACTCGATGGCTCGGTCGGACAGCGCAGATTCGTAGCTACCCTGCTCGGGCTATTTTCCGGCATCGCCCTGCTGCTCGCGGCGGTCGGCGTCTACGGAGTCATCACCTATTCCGTCAACCAGCGGACGCACGAGATAGGCATAAGAATGGCTCTGGGAGCCAGGCCCGCGGCGATTCTGGGCATGGTGATGCGGCAGGGGATGCTCATGATATTCGCGGGTCTGGCCATCGGCCTCGCGGCGTCGTTCCTCCTGACCCGGTACCTCTCGAGCCTGCTCTTCGCCGTCAGCCCGACCGACGCGACCACGTTCGCGGGCATCGCGGGGCTCCTGGCCCTCGTGGCCCTGTTCGCCTGTTACATCCCCGCGCGGCGCGCCACGAGGGTCGACCCGATTATGGCGCTCAAGTACGAGTGAGCGCGCCGCGCGCTCTACAACTGACTGTATTCGAGCTTGAAGAGGTCCATGACGCGCGACATATCTCCCGTCTCGAACCCGAGGCGGAACCACCGGGCCCTCTGCGCGGACGTGCCGTGCGTGAACGAGTCCGGCACCACGTGCCCCTGCGCCTGCTTTTGCAGGCGGTCGTCCCCGATGGCGTTGGCCGCGGTCAGGGCTTCTTCCACGTCGCCCGGTTCGAGGATGTTTTTCGTCCTCTGGGCGTGATGGGCCCAGACCCCGGCCAGGAAATCGGCCTGTAGCTCAAGGCGGACGGAGAGGCGGTTGTACTCGGCGTTGCTCACGCGGCCGCGCCTCGCGTTCACTTCGGTGAGAGTCCCGAGGGACTTCTGGACGTGGTGCCCGACCTCGTGGGCGATCACGTACGCCTGGGCGAAGTCGCCCGCGGCCCGGAAGCGGTTCGCCATCTCCTCGAAGAATTGCAGGTCGATATATATCTTTTCATCCGCGGGGCAGTAGAACGGGCCGGTGGCTGCCGAGGCGAATCCGCAACCCGATTGAGTGCTCCTGGAAAAGACGACGACGGTCGGCACGCGGTAAGGCTTCCCGACCGTTGTGGGCAGGAGTTCGTTCCACACGTCTTCCGTGTCGGCCACGACGACACCGACGAACTGCTTGACCTGATCCTCCGCCGGGTCGGTGGCGCGGCGGGTGGCGGTGCCGCCGTCCGGTACCGGCCCGCCCTCCTGTAAGAGCGCCGAAGGGTCGACCCCTAAAAACATCGCCAAAACGACTATGACGAGGGTCCCGAGTCCTCCTCCCACTACGCCCCCGGTTGAAAGCCCTCTCCGATCCTCAACGTTCCCGCTCTGCCTACGCCCGATCCATCGCATAGCCTACCTCTTGAAGAAAGAATAGTGCGCGTCCAACCCGTCTATAAGATAGTACCAGAAGAAGGCCGACTGCACGCACTTCCGGGCGACACCGCGACTCCCTCAGGAGGCCGAGGGGCTACGGCCGGCTCGCGTCTTGAGCGCGTCCTTCAGCTTCTCGACCTCCTGAGAGGCGACGCCCAGAGCGAGGACTTCCGGGTGGTCCTCGCCCAGAGTCTCCTTCAGATACTCTTCCGTCGCGCGCAGCCGCTCGACGCGCCGCTCCTGTAACTTGACGAATTCATCCAGAGCCCCTCCCGACGTGTCCGAGATCTGTTTGAATGCCTCATCAAGCGCGGCCCTCACTTCTTCCTGGTTCGGGTTTTTGCTCTCCATTGTCTGCTCCTCAGATCGCGTTTAGCGAAAGATTATTTATCACGAGCCCGTTGGCAAAGATGGAATGGGTGGCCTCGTTCCCGACGGTCAGATTCATCCCCGGCGCGAGGCTCCTGTAAGAGGCGAAGGCCGTGTTCGGAAATTCCGCGAAGCGGTTGCCCGACGCGCGGACGGTCATGCCCTGCGCCGAGGTGCCTGCGATCATCGCCGGCCCGTTGATGATGGAGCGGACCTGATTGTCCTGCAACGAGATGTCGTCCACCGAAATAAGATGGACGCAGGCGGGCCCGAAGTCCGCGGGGCCTCTCCCGGCGAAGTCCATACTCCCGAGGACCGGTATGGCCCCCGTCAGCGTCACCTGATTGTCATGAAACTTCACGCGCCCGCCCGGCAGCAGCCTTATCTCTTTCAGGGCCTCGTCGTCGGACCCGGCCAGAATGTTTTCCCAGGTGATGCCGGCGGCCCCTTCCGCGCGGAATTCCGGGGCCCCGAAGTTCACGATGACTACGCAGGCCCCGAAGTTCAAAATATTGAGCCCCTGGTTGAAGGGCTGCGCCCTGTAGCTCCGGGAGGTCAGAGTGTTGTCGGCCACGGACACCGACCCCAGCGCGGAGGCGATCAGGGCGTGACCCTCGGGGCAGGTCACGACGTTATCGTGGACGCGCAGGGCGGGTATGCCCGTCTGCTGCGCGCTGAAAATCTCCGGGTTCGCCCCGCCCTGCTTGGACAGGAATTCCATCAGAGAGTCGCTCTCGTTGTGCCCGACCACGAACATCGCGAGTATGCCCGCCTGAAACGCCCTCGAATCGGCCGGCGGGTTGATCGCGCCGTTATCGAGTATGGAGTTCCTGTCTATGTCGAGGCTGTCGCAATCCCATGCGAAGACGCCGCAGGCGGGCGCGCTCCGCGAGCCGTTGTACGCGATCAGGTTGTCATAAATCCGGACCTGAGAAGTGACCGCGAGGACTATCCCTCCCGCGACGGTCGTCTCCTGTATGAAGACATCCTTGGGTGGCGATTCGAGATTATGGGTGATCCGGTTCCGGGCGATCACGAGATTATCGCAGCTCCTGAGCGTTTCGAGCTTCGCGTCTATGGCGGTGGTGATGCCGCTGCCGCCCATCCGGGTGATCGAGTTGTCCAGTATCTGCACCTGCGCAATCGGCAGAGGCAAGGGCTGCTCTTCGATCAGGCCCAGTTGAATGCCGGGGCCCGGCTCCCTGTTGATGCCGTCTCCGGGGATGGTGATCTCGTTGTCCCTTATGACCACGTCAATCGAGCCGTAGCGCAGGAGTATCCCTCCGCCCCTGATGGCATTGCCCTCGACCACGGAGTGCGCGGCCCTCATCCTGATCGCATACATCCACCGATTCTGCAAAAGCTCATTCTGCTTTATGCTCACCTGATTGCAGTCGGTCGCGTCTATGAGCGGGGCGGTTTCCGGCGCGCCCGTGCTGGCCGAGGTCTGGTTGGCCACGAAGCAGTTAAGGACGGACGGGCTCAGGGCCTCCGACATCAGGATGCTCGGCTCCTTCGCCGAAGTGGTGATCGAAAGCGATTGGAGGGTGACGCCCTTGGACTGATCGACGATTGCGAAGGCGGTCTTGCCGGGAGGCCCGATGATCCGCGTCTGCCTGCCGCAGCCGCTCACCGTGAGGTCGAGCCTTTCGCTGATCACGACCGTGTCGCGCAGGTTGTAGGTCCCCGGCAGTATGCAGACTTTCGAGCCGTCCTCCGCGCTGTTGATCGCCTCCTGAATGTCCTTGAAGTCCCCGCCTTCCCCGACCGTCACGGTGCAGCAGCTCGCGCCCGCGTGCGGCAGTTCGGTGAGCGGGGGGAAGATGGGGCGGCAGTCCTCCACCTTCGTGATCTCGATGTCATCTTCGCCCCCCGCGAAGGTCACGAGGGCGACCTTGCAGAAGTGATGGATGATGCCCTGCTGCGGCTGAGGGATGGGGTTATTCGCGCCGTCCCGGGGCCACTCCACGTCCCCGAATTTTCCGGGCACGGTGCGGGCAGGGATCGTCCAGTAATCGCCCGTGTTGAAATCGCCGGGCTCGAACTTGATCTGAACTCCGTCCTCAAGCTCGACGAAATCCGAAGTCGCGTCCGACACCTTGAACTCCTGCTTCGAGTCCCAGCGCCGCACCTTAGGGTGCAGGCCCATGTCAGAAGCGGGGACGGGGCCGCTCAGGATGAGTACCCTCTGCTCGGCGTCGATGTCGTCGATCTGCAAGAGCGTTCCGGGGTCGCCGTGCAGTTCGGCAGCGTCGTCGAGCACCTCGACCCAATCGCCGATGTTCAGCCCGAGCACGCGGTCCCTGCCGAGGCTCCTGACCCTCACCTTCGCCGCGTCGCCCGAGTAATTGAACTGCTCAACCGGCACGACGACCGAGCCGTTGTCGCGCGACCATTTGTAGGTCGGCCCCTCGGGGTCGAGGCTGCCCCTGTGAATCTCCACGCGGTAGAGCTGGTTTTCGAGCCTGCGGTAGCCCGCGCCCGGAGCGACCACGCAGGGGCCTTGCGACGAAGCCGGAGGTTCCGCGCGCGCCGAAAGTTTCCCGGTGCCGTTCTTCAGCCACGGCTCTATGTCGTCGGAGCAGGTCGCCTTCTCCCCACCCTCAAGGAGGGCGAGCTTGATCTGCCATACGGTTTTGGCCCGCGTCGCCGTGTCCGGCCCGCCGAGCGCGACCTCACGGATCGAGGGGTCTTCAATCGTCGTGATGTGTCTCCGCCACACGTCCAGGTAGGCCGCGTAGACCCCGGCCTCAAGCACCGGCTGGGTCCCCGGCATGTCGGGTTGCGCCGTGAACGCGATGTCGTCTTCGTTCTCGCACATTATGCCGTCGACGTAGTACCGGCCCTTGCCTACGAGAAAATCCCCCGGCGCGAGGTTGTCGAGCAAGGCCTGCTGCTCGGGCGTCGGGGCGGTCACGTCTGTGATTATGCCGAAGCCCGGATTGTGCTTGGGCGCGCCGCACCTGCCGATCACGTCGACCGCCTCGGTCTCGACGCGGTGCGCGGCGATGTCGGACTGCTCGTTCCAGTCCGCGTCAAGCTGCACGCGGCCCTGCTGCATGCGCACGCTGCTGTAATGCTCCCTCGGCCTAAAAGTGGATCGTGTGAAGTCACCTTTCATATTTTTGATCCTCAAGCGTATGAAGTTATGTAACGAAGATGATGCCCGCTTCGAGACTGAAGCGCAGGTACTCGTTGAGGGCCGCCCGCAGGTTGGCTTCCCTCTGCGGCTGCTTCAGGTGAGAGAACGCGCCCATCTCCGAGCCGTCCTCCGCGCCCGTGCGGATCTCTTCCGCGCAGTCGTCGCCCAGTTGAGAGAAGGCGGGGCCGCCGTACCTCGTCGACGTAAACCGCGGCCTGAGCCTCGTCACGATGCGGTCGCGCTCCCCGGTCGGCAGGCCCTCCGCCGAATCGAGCCCCAGTTCTTTCGCGCGGCGGCCCAGCTCGAGCTCCGGCTGGCAGTAGTAACGGCGCGGAGTCTTCGAGCCTTCGGGGACGTGGCTGAACCGCACGCAACCCGCCTGCTTGCGCTCGGCCAGCACGGTCGCCGTGAATATCACCTCCGACGCGAGGCGCAGCTCTTTCACGTGGACCTTGCCGAAGACCGTCGAGCGTTCGATAGTGACGGGAGGCCCCGGCTCGTCGCCCGCATCGTCCGAGGCAATGGCGGGCCTCGCGGGCTCGGACGCGCCTTTGCCCACGGGCGCGTCGATTATGCTGTCGCGAATCGTCAGGCCCTCGCATGCCTTGGGAAGCTTGAGAGGCCCGGTGATGCTTCTCTCGATAGAGACTACGAGCTCGGACAGGTCATCGCCGCCGACGACAAGGCTTGCTTCATACGGGTCCGGAGGCAGCCCGTCTTCGTCGAGCGAAATGCCCGGCACGAGCGTGCAGTCGGTTATCGCGAGATCGAGCTTGCCCTCGGCCTCTATCGCACCCTCGACGAGCAGCCCTCCGAGCGCGAGCGACGCGGTGTCGGCGACCGTCGCCGGGTCCGAAGGCCCGACCACCTTCAGCCTGTCCCCGAGCCGGAGGTGCGGCCTGCGGCCGTCGGACGATTCGATGACGAGCCGGCCTTTATTCGGGAGCTCGATGGTCAGGGGCGGCACCTCGTACGTCGCGTCGTCGTCGATGCGAATGACGGACTTCGGCTTGCCCTGGTTCTCCCATTCCTGCAAAGCCCCCTCAAGCGTGCCGATGGCGGTCCCCTGCCCCACTGTGATCAGAGCCGTCTCCGGGCCGGTCTCCGCCAGGACATCCCTGCGGTCGTAAGGCCCCCCGCCGATGTCCGCGCTGAAGCCGTAGTTGTAATCGACCGAGACCTCCTGCGGCTCTTCGCCCGCGGCGAAGGCGAGGCGGCCGAGCTCGACATCCACCGCGACCTTGCCGGAAGGGGGCCTCTCCCACGCGCTCAGGTTCTTGCACATCACGTCGAGAGGCGGCACGGGCGTCCCATCCTTCACGATTTGGAAGCTGCGCTCCGGCCCGTAGTAATCGCTGTTGGCCGGGCGGTCGAGCGGGCCGACCGACTCGTAGAGCTCCTGATAGCGCTTCAGGTCCAGGTAGAATGCCAGAGGCCGAATGGCCGACGGGACGAGCAGTTCTTCATCCGACCCCTCGCCGCCCATCGATGTGAACAGGGGCGAGGGATTGCCGAGAGGGCTGAAGTGATAGCCGTACTCGTGAGGCGCGTCAGCCTGCCTCGGGCTCACGCCCGGCTTCCCTTCCGACTTCACCGCGTTGAGCGGGTAGCTTTGCAGACGCCACAGAAACAGCCCGACGTTCGGGATGTTGTGCCGCCCCCTGCGGCGCGCGATGTGGCGCACGTCGGCCGTGTGCGCTATCCGGTCGAACGGCCCGTCCAGCAGGTTCAACGAATTCGCGTCCCGAAGATCGGGCGTGCGGTGATTGCCGGGGCGGATGTGGTTGGAGTATTGGGTGGTCGCGAGCGTCTGAAAGAACTCGACCGCGTGCGCGGGCCAGCCCGTCACGTCGCGCGCGAGCCTTTCAAGCACCGCCGCCGTGCCTTTGCTCCGCCGGTACGAGAGGGTGTTGGCGACGTAAGCGCGCTGGCTGAACCCTATGCCGCTTATCGAGTGCAGCCCGCGAACGCCGAGCAAGTCCCCGATGTAAGGCACCACCCACTCGTCGCACGTCTCCACGAACATGTTTTCATAAAGCCCGCCTATGTCGGTTTCGATCCGCCGCAGCTCGCGCTCAATGACGGACAGGAGCGCGCGCAATGGCTCGCCCTGCTCCGCGTCGCGCAGCCTGTAGATCGAGGGCAGCAGGTTGTAGAGGCGGTCGGAGGCCGGGTCGCTCATTGCTTCACCTCTTTCACCTTCACCCCGAGCGGGTTGATCAGCAGCAACTCGCCGGGGTTGATCTCGTTGCTCTGCTCGTGCGCGGTCGCCGCGAGCAATATCTGATTCAGGGCCGCCGGGTCGCCGGACAGGTGAAGCGCGTCTATGTCGCAGGCGATCACCCCCCCGACCGTCTGGATCACCGTCATCACTTCCGCCGCCGACACCGCCTGCCCGAAGGCGCGGCGCGGGAAGGCGAAGGCCCGGAGCAGGGCCGCTTCGACCTCCGCCCGCACCGATGGGGCTTCGTGGCGCGGGTCGATTATCACGTTCGCGGACACGTCGAACGACAAAGCCCTGTAGCTGTCCACGAGCACCTGCTGCGCCGGGTCGCGGAAGGCGTTGATCGTTTTGAGCAGGTTGACGTAAAGGTTCGAGCTCTTATCCACCACCTTGCCGCTGCTCGCGGCGATGGTGATATGGACGAGGCGAGTCTCCCCGGTCCAGAGGGCCACGGCCTGCGCCTTGCCTATCCCGGCGAACGAGCGCGTGAAGTCTTCGTAATCCTGAAGCGAGACCATCCGGTCCAGAGTCAGCACGGTGAGAGGCGCATTCTCGCGGGCGTCTTCGAGCCTCTGAGGCGCGGCCGCGCCGCTCGCCGGGAGAGGGTTGGTGACCCCTCGGATGCCGAGCGGCCGGCTTTGAAGCAAGGTCAGACTGCCGGCGTCGACCTCGCCATCCGGCCCCGTGCCCGTTCGGTAGCTCGCAACTATGTTCTCCGCGCCCGAAGGCAGGCGCGCGCCCCGCTTGCCGTCGCCGAAGATGACGGAGGCCCGCCCGTCGTCGCCGACCCGCACGACGTAACTCTGGCTCCGCGAGTCGAGGCCGTACAGGGACGGCGCGGGGTCCCACAAAATATTGCTCACGCGCACGGCAAGCTCGGCCTTCGCGCCCGACGGCGTGAGCGCGGGGACATGCGAGAGCGGGGGCCGCTTCAACACGAAGCGCTGGTGCGGCTCGGAGTTTTTGCCGCTGCCTAATATTTCTCGCACGGTCTCGCCGTGCGTGGCGAGCGCGACGTTGGCGTTGAGCGTCACGGTGTCGCGTTTATAAGAGTGCTGCAATCCCGCGTCGAAGGTCAGTTCCGTGTAGCCCGCGAAGTGATTGACCGATGCCACGGCGAGCGCCTCGCTGTTCGTGACTCCCGGCGCGTCCGCGCGCTCGCCCGTGATGATGATCGCCTGCCCCGCCCTGAAGCCGAGCATCAGCCTGTCGAGCAGTATCTTCGTCTCGCCCGCCTGTATGTCGTCGAGGAACGGCAGGGCGTCCAGCTCCAGCCGCTCGCTCTGCACGAAGGCGGTAGTGTTACGGACGAGAAAGCCGGGGTTCTTGTCCGGGTTATTATTCCCCAGGTCTTTGCTGTTATGGTCGGCCAGGACGAGGCCCGTGGCCTTGCCCGTTATCGCGAAAATCGCCAGAGACTTCTCGCTAACGCTCAGCACCCTGAACGCCTCGCCGTAGCCGTCCGACCTCTGGAAGAAGACCCAGCTCGCGGGGATGACGCCCGGCACCGATCTTTCGAGATAGACATCGGCCTCGGAGTAAAAGCTCAAAGCGTTCACGGATGGGTCGAGCCATATGCCCCAGCCGCCGTCCCAGTCCTGTCCGGGGTAGAGCACGTTGCCGTTGGCGTCTTTCGGAAGGCTCTGAAACAGGGGCGCGTTGTGGCCGAAGAATCCGAGCCGCTCGCGCAGGGCGAACACCTGCACGTCCTGCGCGACTTCGAGGGTCGGGCGCAGCCGCGCGAGGTGATCGAGCAGCTTGCCTTTGTCCCAGTTGTTGACGCTCAGAAAGACGTTCAGGTCGCGGTCCGTCCACCTCTTGCCGATTATGTAATCCTGAACCGTCGAGCTCTTCATCTCGACGTTCGTGTCAATCGTCCCCGAGTCCAGCCACGTCGGGGTCTCGTAGGCCAGTATGCCGATGGGCGGGGGGGCGAAGAGCACGTGCGTCGTCCCCTGATCCGCCCGCACCTCGACCTCTTTCACCGAATGCACCACGACATCATTGTCGAAGGTGTTCCCTTTGACTATCAGCACGCGGTCGCCCTTTTTGAGATTCGTCTCCGCGCCTTTCAGGAAGAGGTGAGGCACGTCGCCCTGCAACAACTGCGGCTGCGTCAACCGGGGGCGGATCGCCCCCCACTCCGCGCGCGCCGTGATCTCTTCAACCGTCTCGAAGGTCTGGGGCTGCTTCCCCTGAGGGGGCACGCTCTGGACCCTCGTGCCTTTCGGTACCTCGGAGACCGTGGGCGCGCCGGGAAGATCGTCGAGCGTGAAGGCGAGGTAAGTCGAGGCCGAGACTCCGGGGTTCAACTCGTACCCGATGGCTCGGGCCAGTTCCAGCACCGAGCGGCGCTCGGAAGAGGTGCGGAGGTAGACCTCGTTCGCGATGCGCTCCTGATAGAAGGCCAGCACGTCGGCGACGGTCGCCGCGGCGTCGAGCAGGGAGACCGAAGGGTCGTCCGGCGCGCGGGTGGCCAAGGCGTCGAGCGGCCGCGCGCCCGCGTGCTGCCCATCGGGGATTGTCGCGTCGCTCAGGCCCGCGACCATCCTCCGAAAGAAAGACGCATGCGTGCCGATCCGATAGGAGAGAGTCGGGAGGCCGGGGCGGTTGTAGGTCGCGGGGCGCTCGGGCTCGCCCTCGCAGCAGCCGCACTCATCCAGCCCGGCGTTGTCAGACGGGTGATTCTCTTTGCTCACAGGCCACCCTCCATCAGAAACTCGATGCGCCCGTTCTCAGGCAGGCTCGGGTCGTTGTCTAGCCGCGCGATCTCAAGGCGGCCGAAAGCGATCCGCCCCTCCGCGTACTCGTCGTGCGCGGGCTGGCCCCACCGCCGGAAGCGGTTCGGCTTGGACGAAACGTCCTCCGCGTCCACCCAGAGCACGCCCGGCACCCGCATCGCCTCCGCGATCATCCGGCTCAGGTAGAGCGTCTGCCCGAACGTGAAGTTATCGGGGTGGAAGAAGCCGCGCCTGCCCGAGGGCAGGTCCCGGTTGCTGAAGAGCCTCAGCAGGTCCGCCTTTACCTGGCTCCGAAAATACCCCGGAGCCACGCAGACGCCGAAGGCGATGTCGAGCGGCACGAAGCGAGGACCGTCGATCTCAAGGTCCTCCCCGGCCATGCGGAATCGCTCCAAAAAGGCTCCCAGAGCCGATTTGAACGCGGCATCGACCGGCCTACCGCCCCTGCGGTCCACCGTGATGAAGACCGTGTACCAGCTCCCCGTCCACCGAAGGGTCGCCACGGCCTTCTGCACTTCGGGGTGCCTCCCGGCGACTTCCGCGTAATCCGCCTCGGTCACGGCCCGCTCCTGAGTGCGGAACGCCTGCGGCGCGTAGAGGCGCACCTCCTCCATCGATTCGGGCGACGCCCCGCCCGCGGCTGGCAAGGGGTTGCGCGCCCGCTTTATGCCCGAGCCCGCGAGGACGACCCTAGAGATCGAGCCCCGCCCGACGTTGCCTTCCGGCCCGTTGCCCGTTCGGTAACGCGCGACGAAGTCCGACCCCGCTTTGGGCCGCGCCCCGTGCGCCCCGTCTCCGAAGCGCAGGCGCGCCCGCCCGCCGTTATCGACTTCGAGGACGAAGTGGCGGTCGAACCTGTCACTCCCGAGCAGGTCGTGGCGGGGCCGCCATGGCTTGCTGTCGTCGCCGTTTTCGATCAGCCGCACGACCGACAGCGCGTCACGCATCTGCCATCGCATGGCCGACGCGGCCGACGCGGACGGGTCGAAAGGCGCGGGCTCCTTCTCCGCGTCGAGCACCGGCCGGTTGAAGAAGTCGCGCACGCGGCCCTGCTCCGTGACCGGCCCTTCTTTCAATAAAACCCCTGCGGAGTTCTCTAGGGCGGCCCCGATCTCTCCGAGCGGCTCGGAGACCGTGAGCCCGTGGTCCGCGAGCACGACGTTCCCGCGCGCGACGCTAGCGTCTTCTATGAACTCGTCCCCGGTCTCGCGCTCTATCTTCGCCGACAGGCAAAGAGGGAATGAGAGGGCGTCTCCCACGGCCCACTCGACCTCCACCACCTGCTCGCCCGTGAGCGGGTCCGTGAGTGGAGAGTCGCCCGCGCCCTTATCGATCACGCGGGTCAGGCGAACGGCCTGCCGGCGCGCGGGGTCCGCGTCCGCTTCCTGCCCGGTGAAGGGGCTGATCACCTCTTCGAATATCAAACAATCGCCGGGCTCAAGGGAGAGGGCCGGAGAGTTGCGCAACGTCGCGCGGGTCGCGCCGCGGGGCAGGCAGCATTCCACGTCCCCCCACGTGTAAAACCTGATCTCGTTGTGCGCGCTTCTGAGGGTGACCGGGTGCAGGGTCTCGAACACGAGAGGCTTTTCGTCGAGCGCCGCTTCGAGAATGCCTTCGAGCTTTGAGGGGTCCACCATCACGTCTTCGTCTTCGAGCGAGCCGCGAGTGAGCAGGGGCGTGCCGGCCTGAAGAAGCAGCCCGTCAGAGCCCCCTTCGACTTCGAAGCAGACCCAGGCGCGGGCGTTCGACCCGTCGTGCATCCTGTAATCGAGCAGCCGCGCATGCCTTCGCACGGACACCCTCTGGCGCGCCGTGCCGAGGTAGCTCTCCGACGCGACCGCGTCCTGGTAGTAGCTGAGGTGGTCCGCGACGTAGGCGACGGCCTCCACGAGCGCGACGCCCATGTCGGAAGGGTTGCGCTCTTTCCAGTCGGGCATGGTCGTCGCGATGCGGTCGAGCATCAGGCGGCGAAAGCTGCCATAATCCTTGGCGAGGTAATCGATCAGAGGCTCGTCCGACCTCTCCGGGGGGCAATCGTCTACGGGCCTGCAATCGAATTCGCTCGGGCATTCGACCTTGAACGAGAAATCGACCGCCGACAGCTGCGGGTCGAAGCCCTCGGGCGGAACGTCGCCGTCGGCCGACGAGACGAGGCGCAGAGTATATATTGAAAAATCCCCCGGCTCGTTCACCGTCAGCGTGACCGTGTTGTTCGACGACGAAGCCGAGACGACCCGCACGCCCTGAGTCCTCACGCCCCCCTCCACGCGGAAGTTCTTCTCGGAGAGGTCCGACGCGGGCGGGGGCGGCACCGCGTCCGCCTGGCCGGGAACGGGGTGGATGAAGACGAGCGAGATGGTCTTCTGATCCGCCGACGCGACCTCAAGATAATCTATGCCGTTCAGGATGGGGTTGCCGTCCTCGCCCCTGGCGGTGCGGACCGCGTCCTGCCTGTTCCTGTTCCTGCAACGATACTGTGTTTGCATTTCAAACCCCGCGCGAAAACTCCGCGACCTGCCTCTGCTCCGTGCGGCGGATCACGTACCGGACCTCGACGCGGAGCGAAGAGTCTTCGCTCTCGACGTTGACGGCCTCCACCTCGATCAGCTCGCCGAGCCATTGCTGCAACGCGCCCTGGACGAGGAACTGGGTCGCGGCGGCGAGCTCGTCGCTGTTGGGCGCGAAGACGAGCTGCATCAGGCCGCTGCCGAAATTCGGGCGGTTGACCCGCTCGCCGGGCGCCGTGAACAGCACCTGCTCGATCATGTCGCGGATGTGGTCTTCGTAGCTCGTGCCCGCCGTGCGCCTGCGGCCGTCGAAGTGGTATGGGTAATCGATCTGGATCATGTTGCTATCACCCTCGGCTGAGTTGACACCACGACCGGCGGGCCCTGCGGGGCCAGGTCCGCGGCGAGCGACAGTCCCACGCTCGTCTGCAATATCGCGGGCTGCCCGTTTATCAACACCCGCGCCGCCGGGACGAGCCACTGCACCTTCACGCACGGGTGCGGGGCCCCCGACACGTTGAAGGCGCACCCCGCGACCAGATACGTGTCCGAGAGAGTCGCCACCGGCATGCCGCTCACCAGCACGCGCGCGTTGCTCGATATGGTGGTCACCATGCCCCCGTGCGGGCAGATGGCCGAAGCGCCTACATGGAATAAAGGACCGGGCATAGCTAGCCTCCTCCGCCTGATTTCATGTGATTACGATTGCGCCTTGATTGATGGTGACGGTCGGGCCGACCATCACTATCGACGCGCCCTTGCCGTTTTGAATGTATATCCCGGTGTCGTTGACGATGATGGACGCGCCGGTCGTGCTCTTCATCATGATGCCGCCGGTCGGCCCCGGCACGTCGCTTACGACTATGCCGTTCTGCAAAGGCGTCTGGTAGACGAGGCCGGGGACCGAGGGGGGCATGACGTGCGAGAGCGCGGGCACCTCGGCGGGAGTCCCCCAGTAACAGCCGACCCAGATCGGGAAGTCGGGGTCGCCCTGCTCGAACTCGACCCAGACGCCCGAGCCGGGTATCGGGACCGCGAAGACCCCGTTCTGTATCCCCGCCACCGGGAAGCAGGGCATCGCCCAGCTCGACAGCATCACGTTCGACACGTCGGGCACGATCACCTGAATCCGCGCCATCTGCATGGGGTCGAGGTTGTTGACCACGACGCCGCGATACTTGCCATAAAACCTGCCTCTTGCTTGTGTGTCCTCAGTCATGCCGGCACCTTGGAGAGAGTTGAAACGATACCGTTGCGGCCCAGCGCGAAGCTCTGCTTATACTCCCCGCGCTTGATGTCATGCGTAACGCTCTTGACGTAGTAGAGCCCGTCGAAAGCCTCGCCCGCCCCGCGCACCCCGACGAGGCGGCGCGGCTTCAGCACGCGGCCGTAGCGCAGCACGTCGAGCGAGCCGTTGGCCGACAGGGCGTCCGCCGTACGCGCGGCCTTCGCAAGGCCGACTAGCGCCGCGCGTACGGGCGAGAGCTTGGCCCCATTGCGTATGATCTCTATGGCCTTGGGGATCGGAGGCACCGCGCCCAGGGGCGGGTTGAGCGGGGTGATGTCCGGGATCGGGATCGGGATCGGGACCTTCGAAGCCAGGTTTTGAATCAGGATCACGGGAATCTTTTTCGACTCCGAATCGTAGCTGAAATTCAGAGACTCGACGTTCGTGTGCGCGTCCATGTTTACGTTGAGCGCGGGCTGGGGCATGCCGACTTTGACCTCCGGCCCCCAGTAGGCGACGCTCGACCCCGGAGCCGGGCCCGGGTCGACGTAGAAGACGTAACCCACCTCGTCCGCCAGTTGCCTGATATATTGGAGGTCGGTCCCTTGATGCCTCGGGATTATCTCGGTCGGGATGGGCACGTCGATGAGCACGCTCGGCACCACGAACGGCACGACCCCGAAGAGGGCGTACTTGGCGAGTATGGCGAGCACGCGCACGTCGGGCGACATGGCCGGGTACGGTATCCCGTCGAAGTTCAGGTAGTCCATCACCCGCGTAAGGTCTTCGCCCGTGACCGTCAGGGTCGATTGGCCCCCCTCGCCGCCCGGAGTTATCTGGTGATTCGTCATCACCCCGTCCATCAGCACTTCGGGGGCCCCGTTGACCGTGACGACTATGACGACGCGCACGAGCGGTATGGCCGCGCCCGCGCTCAGCATGAAGATCGTTTGCAGGGGCGACCGCGTGCTCACGGTGAAGGTCAGCTGGAAGGCGCTCGGCCCGTCGGTCCTGCTCGTGACCTGCACGGAGGTCAGGGCGTTCAGCACGTCCTGCGGCACCGCGACGGGGACGGCCGGCCCTATCATCAATGTCAGGTGTACGCCCTTAGCCATTCGCGCTTCCCGGTATCCCGTCGGGCAGAGTTATACGCAGCCTCCGGCCGATTGTCTCCGTCAGCTCGCCCGGCCGCATCGCCGAGTTCGCGTCGCACAGGCGCCAGAACATCTCCGGGTCGCCGAGATAATGGGCGGAGATGTTGTCGAGGCGGTCGCCCTGAGTGACGGTGTGCTCCTGAAGGAGCGCGAGCCGCTCCGGGTCGGGGATGAACCGGCGGCGCATGTAAAGAATCGTTCGGCCTTCGGGCGTCTCCATCTGCGCCGTCTCGATCCCGTGATACCGGCTGTTCGCGGGGAACAGTTCGCTCCTGCCTCTCAGCTGCAAAAGCATCTGCATAGGGTCGGTCATTGAATCCCTCCGATGCCGAGCGCGTTGATGGCGGCGCTCAGGCTTTTGGCGGCCAGCCGTTCCTTAAGCTGGTGGTAGGCGATGTAGAGGCTCCCGCCCGCGTGGGAGAAGCCCAGGTCGTTGACGTTCAGCACGCGCATGCCGAGGCTGATCTTGGCCCGGATCGGGTTGAGCGAGGGGTCGAACGCCTCCTCGGTGACGGAGAAGTCGGTCACCCTCACCGGCAGTATGCGGCTCTTGCTCCAGATGAAGAGGCTCAGAGGCGTCTCGGCGGGGAGTATCTCAAGCGTGCCCGATTTCGCGAGCCGGTTGTTCTCAAGCAGACGGTCGCTCGACGGGTAGATGAGCATCTCAAGCGCCGCGAGCTGCGGGTGGATGCCGAGCTGCGTTGCGTCCGCGTGCCGGTCCGGGAATTCAAGCTGGTCCGTCGCGTCGATCTCCGCGTCAAGCTTGATCGTCTCGATGGGCGGCCCCTTGAGCCGCAGGGCCAGGGAGCGGTCGCCGCCCTCCGAGCCCGCCCCCTGCACTTGCAGGGTGCGGCTGAGGGTCTCCGGGTTGTACTGCAAAGCGATCACGCGCTCGACGGCCGAAGTCTCGGGATTTATCAGCACTATGCCGCCTTTGATCAGGCGCGGAGAGTTCGGAAAAGTCGTCATTATCTCAGTTCCCCCCTCCTGAACTTACTGAGCCTTTCGATCAGCTCGGTGTGTTCGCGGTTCAATCTCTCCTGCTCCTCCTGAGTCAATCTCCCCCTGGCCTTCTCTTCGTTCTCTTCGATCTTTTTGAGGAGGTACCTCTCTTCGCCCACCATTTTTTCGTACTCGGTGAGCGGCCGTTCGGGGGGCCAGATGTATAGCGGAGGCGGCCCGGTCTCCGACACCGGCACGTCGTAGCTCTCCTCTTTTTTAGCCGACGGCTTACCGACTTTCTTCGGGGCGCTGGCCGCGGGCTTCGGCTTGGGCGGGGCGACCGCCGGGGCCGAAGCGGCCGCCCTCTCTTTAGCCGCCTTCTCCCGCTCCGCCTTCTCGAGGGCCTCTCTTTGCAGCCGGTCGAACTCTATTTTGAACTCGGCCCACCATATCTTGTTCACGCTGACCCTGAGCATGGCCGCTTCCCCGATCAGCCTTTCGACGACGGCCTTGGCGGCCCTCGCATTCCTGAAGCTCGCGCGGATCGCGCCCGAGAATGCCTGGAATCTTCCGGGGAGGGCGATGATCTGATCGTATGGGATGCCCGCCTTTAAAAGTATGTCCATAGCGATCATGCGGCTGAACAGGTCGCGCAGCATGTCGGCCCCGTCCGCAACTTCCAACGAGGCTGCTTCGAGCTCGATGAGCGCGTCGAGGTTATCTCGTATGGTGTAAAGCTGGTCTTCGTAGTCCGCCAGCTCACTCTCTATTCCGTCCAGACGTTCGAGCTTGTTCTGGGCTTCGAGCGACGAGACGCCTATGGCAAGGGCTTCGATCTGCGCCGCGCTTATGGCCTTCGTGTGATGGTCCTGAAGGTCGCGGGCGAAGGCAGGCAGGTTCTTGTGAAGCAGATCGACCACCCGCGCGGAGCCGCTAACATTCGGGTCCGTGAAGTAGTCCCTGCCGGAGCGCACATCGACCTTCGGCTTGGGGAGCTTAGCGAGATCATCGATCACCTTCCCGCGGAACAGGTGAGTGGCGATGCCGAGCGTCACGGCCGAAGCGAAGCCTATTCCCATGCGGAGAGCGACCCCGCCGGCCGTCGGGTGTACGCCGACCGGAGCGCGCCGGCTCGGCGCGGGTCTGGCCCGTTGGGGCGTAGTGTGCGGCTCGGTTACTTCAACCGCTTCGACGGCCGCGCCGGCCCCCTTGCCCGCTGCGCCCGCGCCCTTGCCAGCCGCACCCGCCGGGGGAGCCGCGGACGGGGGAGGAGTCCCTCCGGCCGGGGGCGGGCTCCCGCCTCCCGAGCCCGGCCCGCCGGTCCCCCCGGCGGGCGGGAGGGGCCTGCGCGTTACCAGGCCATCCGGAGCAACATCGACATCCTTAAGCCCGACCAGATCGAGGCCGACACGATAATCATGCTTGCCCTGCACCTTCTGAACGGTCGTGCTCTCGGCGGCCATCTGCACCCCGAACAGTTTCGCATTCTGCTGCACGCCCCCGTCCATGCTCCACAGTTGCCCCTTACCCTGTTTGGCAGCCGCGACCATAGGGAGGTCTTTCTCCTGAATCTTGATCCCCTTCGTCGCGTACAGCTCGATCTCCTTCGCGCGATTGGTGACACTGGACACCGGCTCGACCTCTATGCCGAATTCTCTGATTATCAACCGCCGGGTCTCGTTGAGCTGCGGGTTCATCCTCATAAGCTCGGTGTAATTCGGCCGCGCGATGCGGATCGTGTCGCCGTTCGCCTGCATCTTCCTCAACGCGGCGACCACGTCTTTATTGCCCCTCGTGATCTGGTCGATGACGTTGGTGTCGAGGTAGACGACGCGCGGGGCGGGGATTACCGCGGGTGGTGCGGCGGGCGGGACCTGGCGATGCAGGCGCGCGGGGCCGCTCCGGACCAGAGGCGCGGAATAATTCATTAGCGCGGACGGGGCGGAGCCGTCGCTCATAACGCTCTCCGCTATTTGATGAGCCGCCCTTTCCATAGAGTCATCCGGCGAAGAGACCTCAAGGCCCGCGCGCTCGCCGGCGCTCGCGCGGCCCTGTTGAATCGTGTGGGTCAACTCGTGCGCGAGCAAACGCTGCCCCGCGGGCGTCGAGGGGTCGTATTGAGCCGCCGCGAAGACGATGCTCCGGCCGACCGTGTAAGCGAGCGCGTTCACCGCCCGCGCGGACTCCGCCGCCCGCGCGTCCGCGTGTATTCGAACCTGCCCGAAATCATGGCCGAAGCGGGGCTCCATGAATGCTCGCGCCTTCTGATCGAGCGGCTCTCCGGGCGTGTTGAGAACCTCATGAACTATGGGCGGCGCTTCAAATCTCTCCGGCTGCGCGGAGGCGTCGTGATGAGCGGAGAGCCGATTGCCGCGACACTTGTCGCACACGCCGTCGACCCCCGCGTAGCCATTGCAGGCGCACTTACGTTGCAGGAGGCCATGGCGCGCGGGCGCGGACGGCTGCTCCTGCGCCCGGCACCTCCCTGACATCTGTAAGCGTGTGCTCATCGTTCGGTTGCTCCCGGAGCTTCGCCCCTCAGGCGCGACCCGCTCCCTACTTCTGCTTCTTGATCGGGGAGGGGACCGCCCCCCCGATCTTGGTGTCGGTGACTTCCACGTAGTTGGTCGCGCCGGCGTGGCTGAAGTGGGCCTTTGAAATCTCCACGTGATAGCTGATGCTGGCGAGCACCTTCATCGTCGCGGCCTCGAATGCGTACATAGAAAAATCCGCTTTGTAATCGACGGGGAAAGCGTAGTCCGGCATGTTCTTGCACCAGCCCGGCGCGTCGGCTATCACCATCTTGTCTTTCGTGAACCGGTACTCATGGACCGGGGGGCCGTCATACTTCGCGTCCGGCCAGTCTTTCCCGAAAGCGTGGGCGGTCCGGTTCACGATGCGCACGGCCCGCAGGTCGCGAGGGTCGCCTTTCGACAGGTGGAAATGGACCTGATGCACGTTGGCGACAGAGCCGATGCTGAACAGGTCGTTAACTATGCCGGGCGTGTTCAGGCTCGCGTGACACTGAAGCGTCGCGTCGTAACCTCCGACCGCGCCCCCCGGCCCGGTTATCATCTCGACTTTATCCACTACCGGAGTGCCGCCCCTCTCGCCGGGGTCGATGTCCTCTTCGGGCTCGGCGTCTTTTGATTTCACAGGCTCGGACTCAGAGGCCGAGCCGCCGGGCGCGGTCTCATCGTTCGGCCTGTGCCCGCCCGCCAGTATCGGCACGCGGCTCAAGTCGTGCCCCGCCGGAGCCTGTCCGAAATATCGGCCTGCGAAATCGAGCGACCCCGCGGCCTGTTCGCTACGGCAGCCGGAGCACCCGCCGCCGAATCCGTGACTCCTGCCGCAGTCGCACTTGTGGCGCAGGAGGCCCGCCCGGTCCGGCTCCGACGAATGGAGGCCGGAGTGGTTCGCAGGAGCCTGCCTCGTGTAGCTGCTCATTCGGTCAACCCTCCGTAAATCGCGCGGGCTATCCGCGCGCCCGTGGCCTCGGGCTTCGCGTGCGGCTTCGCCTCGAAAGCCCCGCCATCGATACTTTCGATTGACCCCGCGCGGGCCAGAGACGGCGGCACCCCTTGCTCTGCGAACAACCGCGCCAGCTCTTGCTCTATCGCCCCGGCGATGCGATGGCGGTCGCCGCGCGCGAAGCCATGAAGCACCAGCTCATCAATCTCAAGCTCGATCCCGGATGGCTTCATACCCAGCCCCCTACCTCGGAATCCGACAGGGGCCGTTCCAGCTTGGCGTATTCGGAGCGGGCGGCGCGCAGGAGGTGTTTCATCCGGACGGGCTCCCCCTCTTCGGAGGCGAAAAAAGCCGCGTTGAGCGCGATGTTGCGGATGCTGCCGCCCGTCACGTTGATCCTCGCCAGCTTGACCGGGTCGAGCCCTTCGGTCGGGGTGCCGGAGGGGAAGATTCGCCGCCAGATTTCGGCGCGCCGCGCCGCGTCCGGGAATGGGAACTGCACGAGAAAACGGATGCGGCGCAGGAAGGCCGCGTCCATCGCCTCCTTGAAATTGGTCGTCAGAATGGCGAGCCCTTTATAAGCCTCCATGCGTTGCAGCAGGTAACCGACTTCGATGTTGGCGTAGCGGTCGTGACTGTCTTTGACTTCGCTCCGCTTGCCGAATAAGGCGTCGGCTTCGTCGAACAGGAGGATGGCCCCGCCCTCGTCGGCCGCGTCGAATACGCGGCGCAGGTTCTTCTCGGTCTCTCCGATATATTTGCTCACGACCGAGCTGAGGTCGATGCGATAGAGGTCGAGCCTCAACTCCGCGGCAACCACTTCGGCGGCCATAGTCTTGCCGGTCCCGCTCGCGCCAGCGAACAGGGCCGTGATGCCGAGCCCGCGCGGGCTCCTCGCGGCGAACCCCCAGTCGTCGTAGACCGTGGCCCGGTTCCTGACGTGCAGAGCGATGTCCGAGAGGGCCTCCTTCTGCGCCTCCGGCAGTACCAGGTCTTCCCACGCGGCGCGCGGCTCGATGCGCTGAGCCAGGTCGTCGAGGCGCGGGCGCGTGTGGGCGCGACATATGTCCCACACGGCGGCTTCGAACGCGCCGGCCTGCCCGCGGCCCCCGGACCTGCGCGCGGGGGCGAGGCTCATCGCCTCGATGGCCGCCGAGCGTATGGTCGACTGACTCAGGTTGAACTGAGAGGTCAGCTTCTTCACGCTCCGCTTCGAGCGGCCGCCGGCCGTCTTCAGAGCGCTCTGCCACAGGTCGATCTGCTCCGCCGTCTCCGGCTTGTTCACGTCGAGAGAGACCACAGGGCGGAGGCGCTCGCTCATGCGTTCGCGGCTCGCGATTATGAGCCCCCCTTTGAAGCCCTCGATGAATCTCGCCGCCGCGTTCGAGCGCGGGGAATCGGACGGGTCCAGCTCGTGACAATCGAGGTAGATGACGCTCCGGGCGAGTATCGCTTCCCGCTCGCACAATCGCGTGAATGCCTCAAGCTCGCCCGGAGACGTCGGCAGAGCGTGAGCGGAGACCTTGCCCAGACTCAGGCCCATAGACTCCGCCGCGTCGGAGGCGATAGCCTCTTTGCTCAATATCTCGGAGCCGTTCAACTGGATGATGGGAATAGACTGCTCGGGCGTCTCCGTCCACAGGGCCGTGATCCGCTCGGCAAGCCTGCGGTGCGAAGGCACGAGCTCTTCCGAACTCCTGACCGCGTGGACCAGCCCCGCCAGACGCTCGTCCGCGTGTTGAATGCCGGCGAGGTAATGGAGCACGCGCTCGTCGATGCGCAGGGGGCTCGACGTGAGGGAGGCGGGGCCGCCGGTCACTTCTATCAAGCGCCACCGGCGCAGCGGCGCGGCGGGAGTGAGCGCGCTCCAGTGCGGCTCGGAGAGCGCGGAGAGCGCGAGGCTGAAGGTCGCGTAAGGCCGCGCGCCGTCGCCCTGAGTGGCGGTGTGCGCCGAGGCGCAGAGCGAAGCGAACCTCGAATCGAGCTCGACCCCCGCGCACAGCAGCAACACCTGCCGCTCGAACGGCGAGAGGTGGAAAATCGCGCAGAGCGTCTCAAGGGCAGGCGGGGCGGACGGGCCCTGATGGTTGAACGCCTGCGGCTCTCGCACTATCCCACCCTGCCCGAGCGCCGGGTCCGACTCTCCCGCGAGGCTCACGTACCGCTCAAGGCTCAGGCGCACTTCCGCCAGCGCCGCGAGCAGGTGGCGTCGGTTCGATTCGAGCCAGTCCATGTCTATCGCGCGGTCTGCCGCCGGGCCGTGGGCCTGAGCGCTCATATCGTCACCTGCTGTGATGGATCGAAGGCCGGCGCCGCGCCGCTCCTGTCGATCAGAATGCTCTCTATGCCGTCCACACGCAGGCGCACCCACATCTGCGAGCCCTCGGGCAGGTGAACGGTGTCGGAGACGAAGACGAGCGAGGGCGTCTTTTCAGTCGTGATCTCTTCCGCCGCGAGCTCAAGATCGCCGACTATTAAAAAAGCCTTCTGGCCCTTCCACACTTTCGGGCTGCAACTCACCGTCAGGGTGACCTTCCCGTCCGGCTCCACGACCGACTGCACGGGGCCGACGATTCTTGGGGCGAGCGCGAATGGCAGCCCGTTCGTGACGCGGTCAGGCTTGCCCGCGCGGCGGACGACTCCCGCCGCCACGTAAGTCCCGGCCTGCCAGTTGTCCGGGTTCTCCGGCGAATCGACCGGGACCGGCGCTGGCGGAGGGTCGGATGGGATCGACACCTGAAACTCCGTCGGGGTCGCGCCCGTCCCAACTAATTCGATGGTCCGCGAAGATCGCAGGTGCATCAGGCGGCCCGCCACCTGATCGGCGTCGAGGTGATGGCCGCGCAAAATCAGAGCCTCCCCCATGCGGACTGCCAGCTGTTTATTCGGGGGGACCACCTCTTCGAGAGTCGGGAACGGCGGAAGCATGCTGGCCTGAACCGTCACGCCCTGATCCCGCCCCGTAACCGGGTCGCGGGTCCCGCGCGCGAGGACGGGCAGGGGCGAGCGAGCGGGCTTGTCGCTCTCGATGAGAATGACAGAGACGTGGTAGGCGAACGAGGGGCGGTACCCCGCCTGAAACGCCGACCACAGCTTCGACGACTCTTCGGTACCCGTAGGGTGCGGGGTTATCTTGACCTGCTCTACCTGCTCCGCGAGGTCGGAGCGGATGAGCGCCCCGAGGGAGGGCGGCGTGCCCGGACCGGCCGGCACGTTCAGGGTGTCGCGGATCAGCCGCCGGGTAAGCACCGGAGTTTCATGGAGCTTCTGGATCGCGAAGCCGAGTATGATCTCGGCCTCAAGGTCCTGCCTGCCGTACGCCGTGAGCAGGTAGTAGAGGTCGAGCGCGAGCGGAGGGTTGGTCAGGCGGGTCCCCTGAGAGTCTCGGGACGGGAGGCCCATGTTGCTCCAGCCTGCGTTCGAGGTCAGGTGGTACAGGAAGAGGTTCAGCTGCGTCTTCTTTTGCAGGTTCGCTTCAATCTCGGAAGGCGAGACCGCCGTGACGGAGACGTTACCGCCGATGGCCGCGGTGACGTCATTGTCGACCATCGCCTGATTGATCAGGTCCGTGAGGACTGCCGTCACGGATGCAATGGCGAGTGCATTGCTCATCGCTTCCCTTCGTCGCGTTGCTTAAGATACTGGTCAAGCGTTAGGGCGGGGCCCTGCTGACCGGGCCTCGCTCGCGGGGCCGGAGTCGTCTGCCGGCCGAGGGCGCGCACTTCGATGCGCCCAATCGACACCTTTATGATCGGGGCTGACGTGGCCTTCTCCCGCGCGCCGCCCCGCTCAGCCTCTCGGGTATTCGCGCCCTTCTCCGCCGCGTAAATCTCTCGCGGGCGAACCGCCCCCGGCAGGTCGCGGGCCGAAGCCTCGCGCGTCTCAAGCAAGCCGCTCATGGAATCCGCCTCTTCTTCACCCCGACCCTCCGAAGCTTCGCCCGACGAGCGCCCGCGCGCCGGAGCGAACATCGGAGCGGTCACCGGGCGCGCCACGTCGGACGCCATCAGGGTTCGCTCGGCGAGCCGTGTGAGAAAGTCGGTCATCAGGTCACCATCTCCAGATAAAACTGCCGCCGGACATCGCTCATGGATAAGATGTCCGATTCGCTCCACCCATACGCGCGGGCCAGCGAATGCACGTCCCTCAACAGGCGTTTGGCCAGCGCGGAAACTTCGCTCCATAAGAACGAGGCGATGTCAAAAACCACAAGCCATGAGTGCCCGCAGGCCGGGCAGTCGAGATCGAGCAGAACTTCGGCCTGCGGGTCGCACTCGATCATGCGAGCGGCGAGATCGCTCATCAATTGCTCGGGCAACTCGCCGGGCAACTCGGGCGGAGCCGCCCTCTCGCCCTCGCGCCTCACACCGAGCAGGCACCTTCTTGCGAGCATCACTCGCGCCGCCCGCGCGTCCTCGCAGGCCGCGACGCTCATGAGGTCCGTGCTGTCGGGCAGGCGGAAACGGAGCGCGTAATCTCCCGAGATCAGCTCGAACTCTCCCGGCTCCGATTCATCCGGCGTCTCTCCGTTTTCCGCGATTTCCGCGCCCTCCGAAGTAACTATGAGATCACCCACCCGGGCCGTGAATTCGAGGCCCTGCCCGCACTCGGGGCATTCGCTGTAGCTGGCGAGGGCCGGGCCGAAGGTCCGCTCCCGCAGGTCGAGCAGCAGGGCGTCGCGGCGTCCGAGCGTGAGCGCGGCCAGCTCGTCCCGCGAGCGGTCAGGCAGCGCCGCGACGAGGAGGCCGAGGGCGCGCTCCGCGAGGTTCCGGCCCTGGCCCCATTCCCACAGCCTGACAATCGTGTGAGCGGACAGCGGGCGCATACGATCTACTGCGGCTCAGTGAAGCGCGGCTCCTGAGGCTCGCCCACTTCATAGTCTCTTTCCCACCCCTCGTTCTCCAGCTTGATCGACTGGATGGCGATGGCGTTGGCGTTGGCGTCGAGGTCGGGCAGGGCTTGAAATTCGGAGACCCAGCAGCGGTAGATTTTATAAGAGAGCGCGAGCTGGCCCGCCTCGTTGTAGACCTCGATGATTATGTCCTTCCGAAAATCTTTGAGGGAGACCTCCGCGCCGAGCCCGGAGCCGAAGTTCCAGACCTTGTTGGCCCACCGCTCGAACTCCTGATCGTGGGTCACCCCGCGTTCGAGGGTGATGGCCTCGAATTTGGTCCGCCCCGGCGATTTGCGCCCGGAGCTAGGGTCCCCGCCCTCCCGGTGCTCGACGACTTCGGTCGAGCGCTTGAGGGAGCCGACCTTACTTATGCCGGCCACGTAGCGGCCATCCCACTTGACCCGGAACTTGAAATTTTTATACGGATCGAACCTCTGCGCGTTGACGGTGAACTGAGCCATGATTCCTCCTTACGTGGCGACCTGCCCGGCCATCTGCTGAATCCTGATGATGACGAACTCGGCCGGTTTCAACGGGGCGAAGCCGACGACGATGTTGACGATGCCCAGGTTGATGTCGTTTTGGGTGGTTGTCGTCCTGTCGCACTGCACGAAGTAAGCGTCGCGCGGGGTCGTCCCCTGAAACGCGCCCTGCCGGAAAAGGTTCTGCATGAAAGCGCCGACGTTCAGGCGGATCTGCGACCAGAGGGGCTCGTCGTTGGGCTCGAAGACCACCCATTGAGTGCCGCGGTAAAGGCTCTCTTCGAGGAAGAGGACCAGACGCCTCACGGGGATGTACTTGTACTCGTCGGCGAGCTGGTCCGCGCCCCGCAGGGTGCGCGCGCCCCACACGACGCGCCCGGCCACGGGGAACGACCTCAGGCAGTTGACCGCTATCGGGTTGAGCATGCCATTTTCGGCGTCGGTCAGATTCACCTCAAGCCCCTGCACCCCGTTCAGAGTGGCGTCGAGGCCCGCGGGCGCTTTCCAGACCCCGCGCTGCGCGTCGGTCCGCGCCATCACGCCCGCGATGATGCCGCAGGGGACGAACGTGTCGAGCTGCCCATCGCGCAGGGGGTCCGACTGTATCACGCGGGGGAAGTAGAGCGCCGCGTTCCTTGACTCGACGAGGGCGAGGCCCAGGGCGTCGGACATAACCGCGTTGCGGGCCTTCGAGGCGGCGGTCTCCTTCGGGGTGCCCCAGCCTGCGGGCGGGTCCACAATCAGCATGGCCCGGCGGTCCGTGCAGTACTTCGCGGCGTCCTGGTAGACCGTGGGGTCCGTGTCCCCGCCGCGCGCGTCCGCGGGGATGCAGAGCAGGTTGAAGAGGTCGGCTTTTTCGAGCGCGAAGATGCCCTGCTTGTTCGAGGTGTTGCCCTTGTAACTGGCCGCGTCAAGCGCGAGGCCGTCGGAACCGGCGGTCGTGACTCCCGTCGACAGAGTCGCGGTGAAGGGGTCCTGTCCGGGCGGCACGACCCCGGCCGGGGAGGTCGCCGAGGCCGCGGGCGCGTTCGCTTCGGGCCGGGCGGCCGGGAGCGGTCCCGACACGCGGACGAGGGTCGATTCCTGCGCGAGGACCCTGTCGGCCTGTCGCGGGTGGCCGGATTGGACGGAGAGGTTCAGGTGATTCTCTGTCTTGCCCGTGGCCCCATCCCTGACCGACAGGTTGAAGAGAGTATTTTCGCTCGGGTTGCGCGTGCCGTAGTCGACTCTGGCGCGGAGCTTGTCTCCCCATGCGCCTTCGCTGGCCGCTTCGAGCGGCAAAGGGTTGGAAGACCCTACCGTGAGCTGCGCCCTGGTGAGCGGCACGGCCGGGGTGGTCGAGGCGACCGCGTCGGAGACGGCGCCGGGTATCGCGCTGGTCGCGGCGTCCTTCACGTCGCCCGCGTCGGCGGCCGTGTCCACGGCCTCGCGCGCGGCGGCGGCGACGGCTTCGGCCGCCGCGCGAGCCGCGGCTTCCGTCTGGTCCGTCGCGCCGGGCGGGATGGGAGGGTCGGCGGCGACGGCTTCGGCCGCGGTCGCGGCCGCGTCAGGGTCCGGCCCGTCGGCGGCATCCCTGACCGCTTCGGCCGCGGCCTGTGCCGCGGCTTCCGCGTCGGCC
>DASQDI010000058.1:0-8163 GCA_035634255.1 Blastocatellia bacterium | reverse complement strand
TGACCCTCTCGAAATTCTGCGTTTCTCTGATGTGGTGGGTTTTGCAGAACAGGGTCGCGTCTTCCCAGATCCTTCTGCATTCCAGAAGCAGCTCGCGGCGCTGGTCGCGGTCGAGCCCGCGGAATGGCTCGTCGAGGATGGCGAGCCTGACGCCCGGACGCAGCATCGCCCTGGCGAGCCTCACGCGCTGCCCCTCGCCGCCGGAAACGAGCGCGCCCCCTTCCCCGAGTTGTGTCTGAAGCCCGTCGGGGAGCCTCTTCAGGACGCCGCTCAGGCGGGACATCTCGATTGCCTCGCCCATCGACAGCCCGCTCTGAACTCCGGTCCCATAGCGCACGTTGCTCAGCAAAGACCGGTTCCATATCTGGATCGTCGGGTCGACCCAGGCCGTCTCCCTCCTGAGCCGCTCCTGACGCTCGCCGTCGAGCGGCTCTCCGTCGATGAGCACCTCGCCGCTCGCGGGCCTGTGCCACCCGAGCAGCAGCCCGACGAGGCTCGACTTTCCCGCGCCCGACGGGCCGACGATGGCGACGTGACCGCCGGCTTTAACACTCAGGTCGATCCCTTCGAGCAACGTGTGGCCTCCCGCGCGCACGCTCACGCCTTCGAACGCGACGCACACGGCCTCGGGTTTCCCGCCGCTCGAAACGACGCCGGCGCCTTCGCCCGCGCCCGTCTCTTCGGGCGCGCCGAGCGGTTCGAAGAGGCGGAGCGTGATATTGCGGAAGGCGGGGTATTGCTGCGCGGAGAGGGCTATCTGCTGGCCGAGGGCCGGAAGGCTGAGGCCCCAGTAGACGAGCAGAAGGACGTTGCTGATCTCCCCCGACCTCCCGACGTAGTTGAGCAGAATCCAGACCGCGAGCCCGAACCCGACAAGAGCCTGGACCGCTTCGACCGCGACCGCCCGCCTCAGAAGGCTCAGGCTCGAACGCGCCCACTCGACCAGGAGGCTCTCGTGCTCGCGCCTCACCGCGCGCTCCGCGCCGTGAACCCTCACGGGGATCAGGCCGAGCATCGCGTCGAGGTAAAAGCGGCTCAGAGCGCCCACGTGCGTGCGGACGCGCAGGTCCCGCTCGATGAGGAAGGGCTGCGTGACGAGCGGGAGCGCGATGCTCACCGCCGCGGTGATCAGGGCGAGCGGTGCGCTCCGAGGGTCGAGCCATATTAACGCCGCGGTCGTGAAGGCGAGGCCGAAGACGGCGCGCGCGAGCTGGACCCCGAGGCCCGGAAGCATACGCATGGCGAAGAGGCTGTGGCAGCGCTCGGCCATGTCTGAAGTCAGGCGGCTGTGAAAATACCTGTCCCCGAGGCGCGGGAGCTTTTCGAGAAACGCCACGCGGAGGCGGGATTCGAGCCGCCGCCCGAGCCTCTGCATGCCCTGCGCGAGCGGCAGCTCGAGCAGGAGCAAAGCGAGGACGAAGACGGCGAGCGCGCCCATCGCTTCGAGCCTCTGCATGACCAGGCCCAGGTCGCGGCCTATGTCGAACAGGCCCCGGAACAGGAGCGCTTCAAAGACGGTCCCGGCCGCCGCGAGCGCCGCCGCGGACAGGAGGGCGGACGGCGTCAGCACCCCGTCCGCCCTCAGCAGGCGCAATAGCTCGCGCCCCGGACGGCTGGGCTTCTCTTCGAGCGCGGCCACGAGTTCGGGCGATAGAGGGGCCGGCTGCTCGGCTTCCTGGTCCGATTCCCCGGCCGCACGCCCGGCGTCCGCGCCGCGACGCCCGCGCACGCGGACCACGACCGCGCCCTTGAGTAACAGGCGCTCCTGCCCTTCCGCTTCCACGTCCGCCGGCAGCACGGACCAGAAATTCGAAGGGATCATCGAGTGGGTTTGCTGGCCGCTCCGAGCTTTATCGAAGAAGGCTTCGAGCACGCGCGCTGCTTCGGGCCCGCGGGCCACCCCTCCCGATGAGGCGAGCGACGTGACCATGCGCGTCGCGGCGTCGAGGCAGGCGACCGACCACCATTCGGGATCAGAGAGCGCCTCCGCGACCAGCCTGCGCGAATCCGATCCCGGAACCTTCAGGTTCAGCATCCTCCTCTGAAGCGCGCCCGTGAATTCGTCCGAGCCCGCCCATTTCCTCCACGCCTGCGCCGGGACCGCGAACACGTGCTGGTAGACTTCCTTGAGAAAGCTTTCGCGCGCGGGCCACCTGCGGCCGGTCGCCGGGTCCATCACCTGCACGAGATTCCCATGGCTCTGCCACACGACGACGAAGTGGGTCGCGCCCGAGGGGAGGGTGAGCACGATGATCGCGGGCAAAGCTCGGGCTTCGGGGAGCAACACGTGGTCGACCGGCATCATCGTCTGCTCGGCCCGGAGCCCCAGCTGAACGGCGACCTCTTCCACCGTGTCGATGGACGTGCCGTCCACGTCGGTCTGGCAGGCTTCACGCAGCCGGCCATAGCTCACCCGTATCCCGAACCCTTCGAGCAGGCACTTGAGCGAGGCAGGGCCGCAGTCCATCGCCGAGGTTTGTACGACTTCGGGGACCAGAAAGCGGTGGCCGTTGTTGAGTGACGGGTTGAATGGGAGCTTCACTGCCCGCCCCCGCGATCAGTCGACGCCGGCCTGGCTTCGTCGGTGGGCGCGAGGCGTCGCCCGGCGGCACGCAGCAGGAGGGCCGCGGGAGAGACCCGCTCGATTTCGACTTCGGCCATGCCGGGCAGGCCGTGCTGGACGGAGATGGCGGAGCGGGGGTCGGGGTGTACTTCGAGCTCGACTCGGACGCGCCCGTCCCTCGGCTCGGCCGCCACGCTCGACACGGTCGCGTTGATGCTGCCGTACTGGGCCCACGGGAATGCGTCGAGCCTGATCTGCGCGGGCTGGCCGGCCCGCAGGCGGCCGATGGCTTGCGAGACCGCGAACTGCGCGACCGCGCGCACGTCCCCCGGCGGGACGACGGCCCCGATCTTATCACCCGAATTGACGACCGCCCCGACGCGGAGCTCGGCGACCTCCCCGACGCGGCCGTCGATGGGCGCGCGTATGTTGCGCCGTTCGATCTCGAACGTGAGCCGGTTGACGAGGGCGGTGGTCGTGGTGATCTGCGCTTCGAGCTCGGCGGCCTCGCGGTTGAGCCGCTCGATCCTCACCTGACTGTCGCTCTTCTTGCTCATCCTGTCCGGTTCGAGCCGGGCGACCGCGAGCTTGAGGGCGTCGGCCGCCGCGCGGCGCTTCTGCGACTCGGTCCTCGCGCGGGCCAGCTCGATCTCGGAGACGACGCCGCTCGCGTGCAGACCTTCGAGCCGCTCGGCTTCGGTGCGGGCGAGGCGGGCGGCTGCCTCCGCCTCCTCGTACTCTTTCAACGCCTCGCTGATTCCGGCCCGGCCCGATTGCAGTTGCTCGCGCTGGCCGGTCTCTTCGGCCCTCACCTCGTCGCGCAAGGCGGCGAGTTGCGGCGAGAGCCCCGCGAGCAACGCCTTCGCCTCGCTCAACTGCAGACGCTCGCCCTGCGAGTCGATCTCGGCCAGCAGGTCGCCCGCCCGCACTTCCTGCCCGACGGTCATGTGGACCGCCGCCACGCGGCCTCCGACGGGCGCGACTACGGGGTGGACGGCCGCGCCGACTTCGAGCCGCGCCGTCTCGCTCAACTCGTAGACGCTGACGCGCGCCAGGAAGAACCACGAGAGCCACGCGAGCAACAGAATTGCGGAGAGGGTGAATCCCAGGACCGAGGGCCGAAAACTATCTACTGCCAGCGACCGCATCGACCTGGAGAAGTTGACGGACATCTTCTGCCTCCGGTTTCGATGAAGGGGGACTACTACTTTCCGGCGAGAAGAGTCTAGCACCGGCGTCTTCGGGCAGGCAAATACGCGCTACTGGAGCGCGGGCCGCCGTCACGATTTCCCGCCGGGCTTCCCGATGAACCGGAGCGCGACCGAGTTCATACAGTAACGCAGGCCCGTAGGGGGCGGGCCGTCTTCGAAGACGTGGCCGAGGTGAGCGTCACACCTGGCGCACTTCACCTCGACCCGCTTCATGCCGTGGCTCCGGTCGATTTCGGTGGCTATGTGCCGCTTCGATATGGGGGCCCAGAAGCTCGGCCACCCGGTGCCCGAGTCGAACTTCGCCTCCGAGCTGAAGAGGTCGAGCCCGCAGCAGACGCATTGGTATACCCCGTCGTCGTGCAGGTCGTGGTATTCGCCGCTGAATGGCTTCTCAGTCCCCTTCTTTCTGGTGACGTGGAACTGCTCCGGCGTCAACACCTTCTCCCACTCGGCCTCGGACTTGACCACCTTCACAATCGGCCGTCTATTCCCGCCCTCCCTCTTTTGCCCCGCGCTCTCCACGCGAGAGGGTGACGAAAAGGCGAGCAGCGCAAGCGATGCTGCGAGAATCACTTTATTCATGCGACCTCATTACTCCTGAGCGCCTTCGTTGAGCGCCTCATTCTCTGAAACCCGCTCCCGGAGCCAGTTTCGTGTGATGAACCGTCTGCCGGGATGCGAGCCCGCTCGTGATCTATCAACGCTATTTGAACACTAATGTTAAAGTGCCTAAGACCTGTACCGGCTTGCCCTGAACTCTCTCGGGAGTGAACTTCCATTGAAGGGCCGCACCGACCGCCGAGTCCTTCAGCAGCGGGTGGCCCGACAGGGCGCGGGCGTCTATCACTTCTCCCTCTTCGTCGACGGTCACTTCGACGACAACGGTCCCCGTCACCTTCGCCGCTCTCGCCAGGGGAGGTGTCACGACCTCGACGCGGTGGGTCGCGGAACGCGCGAGCGCGACGCCTTTTTTACGAATGATCCTCGGCACAGGCGGAACGGCTTCCGGCACGCCTCCGGGGACTCCGCCTGGGATTCCTGCGGGGACTTCGCCGGGAACTCCGCCAGCCGGGCGGGGCGGGCGTGGTATTCGGTTCGGCACTTTCGCTTCGTCGATGACTATTCCGACGAACTCCGCGCCCGCGCCCTTCACCTCGTCCAGCACGGAGACCAGATCGTCGTAGGATTTATCTCTGGCCGGTTTGATGCATATCGCTTTCTCGGTGCTGCCATCAAACAAGTCCGACAGAGTTGACGCGAGATTTGAGAGCTTCATCGGGTGGGTGTTCAAAGCGATCATCTGCTCGGACCCGGTCCCCGGCCCCTTCATCTCAATTACCAGAGCGTCCGCGCTGCCGTAGGGGAAGACCTCGCGGAGGGGCGCGCGACGAGGAGCGGAAGGCGGAGGCGGAGGCGGGGGCGGCGGGCCAATTTCCCGCGGACGCGCGGGGCGCTCGGGCAGGTCCACGTTGTCCGCCGGATCGATCTTAATTCCGAAGGGCACGAAGATTCTCGCGTCGAATTCCGCGGGCCCGCGCGCAGAGCCCACGCTTTCGACCACTAAGCCGATGTTGTCGAACCCCCTGTGGCGAATTATATTGAACACTTCCCTGACGACCGAGAACTTCACCCTCCGGTCGCTCCTGATGAAAGCTTTCTGCCGATCCGCGGGCAGGTCGCTGAGCGCATCCAGAATCTTCAGGGAGAACTTCTCTTTCGTGACCTTCTCTCCCCCCAGATAAAGCTCGCCTTGAGCGGATATGGTCAGCACGAACGAATCTTTTTCATCGATGGCGGCGTTGCTGTCGGCGTAGTGCGCCTGCGGCAGGTCGATTCTGCCTTGCGCCGGGGCCGACGCATTCGCGACCGCACCCGGCCCCATGCAGGCCGGTACGAGGAAGCAGAGAGATGAGGCGAAGGCGAGCAGGGCTGAAGAAATCCGAGGCCGCGATCTTCTCGTCATACTTGATCTCTCCTTTGAGCGAAGCTGGGCAACCTGGACTCCGGCGGATTCGGGCGGCCGCGAGGTCCGAAGGGCATGGCAGGAACCGCGAGGCAGGGGCGGCTCCCGTCGCCGGCGAATCGGCCGCGTTCCGGGCACGCGCCCACTTTATTCGCGCGGTCCCCCGTTGTCAACGCCCCCGCTTTGCGGCGTAGAGCCCTCACGAGGGCTGATCGGTAAAAGAATTGTTCTTTTATCGCAAAAAATTTAATTAAGGGTTGCCAGGGCGAGGAGGTGCTGTGGTAGATTCTCTCGCGATGAGTAACGCGCGCCCCCGCGTATTTATCCCTGAAAGACAGAATGTACGTAACCCGGCGACGGGCACCCATGCGGGGCGCGGCTGATGCCGGTTTTGGCACGTATAAATAAAAGCGTCGGCACGGGCAACGAGCCTTCGAAAAAGCTTCGCCTCCGGTTCACCCGAATGGTGCCCCGTGTGAGCACGCGCCCCGAATCTATAAACGCTTTTCCTCCTCACTCTCAACTCTAGTCCGCCCGGCTGAGCTGTGCCGACCGCCTGACGGGAGCGCATACCCTCGTGGCTCAGGATAGTTCCGTGTGCGGGAAACAAGGTCATTTCTATTTTTAAAACGAGGAGAGTAATGAAAAAAAGCTTGTTCGCGGCCTTCCTATTTACATTGATACTTCTGAGTCAGAGAGGCTCGCTCGCGCAGGAGGCGGCAATCCAGGCGGTGGGCGATCCTGAGCTTCCGCGCGTCTTTCTCGACACGAGCTACACGCCTCCGTCGGGGACCACCATCAACGTCCCGGCGGGCGGCGACCTTCAGGCGGCAATTAACTCCGCGAGTCCGGGCGACACCATAGTGCTGCAAGCCGGGGCGACTTACACTACGCCCCCCGACGGCTTCATCCTCCCCAACAAGGGCGGGGCCAGCTGGATCGTGATTCGCACTTCGAACCTGCAGGCGTTGCCCGAGGGCACGCGCGTGAGCCCCTCAAACGCGCCCGCGATGGCGAAGATCGTGACGACGGGCGTGTGGCCCGCGGTCAGCACCGCGCCCGCCGCGCACCACTACAGGTTCATCGGCATCGAGTTCACCCTCGACCTCAACCTGCTGAACAGCTACGGGATCATCTCCATCGGAGACGGCTCGCGCTCACAGAACAGTCAAAGCCTCCTGCCGCGCGACATAATCATCGACCGCTGCTACATCCACGGCACTCGCAACGCAAACCTCGCGCGCGGGATAGCCTTGAACAGCGCACGGACGGCGGTCATAGACTCTTACATATCGGATTGCCACGGCATCGGCTTCGACACGCAGGCGATAGCGGTGTGGAATGGGCCGGGGCCGTTCAAGATCGTCAACAACTACCTCGAAGGCGCGGGCGAGAACGTGCTTTTCGGGGGGGCCGACCCGGCCATCTCTGAGCTGGTCCCTTCAGACATAGAGTTCCGCCGCAACTACTGCTACAAGCCGCTCTCGTGGAAAATCGATGACCCGAGTTACGGGGGCTCGCCCTGGTCGATCAAAAATATTTTCGAGTTGAAGAACGCGCAGCGCGTGCTTGTGGACGGCAACGTCTTCGAGAACAACTGGGTGAGCGGGCAGAACGGGGCGGCGATCCTGCTCACGGTCCGCAACCAGGAGGGGACTGCCCCGTGGTCCGTGGTTCAGGACATCACGTTCACCAACAACGTGCTCAGGCACTCGGCGGCGGGGATACTCATCACGGGCTCCGACACCAACGCCACCAGCCAGCCGACGAAGAGGGTGAAGATCGCCAACAACCTCTTCGACGACATCGGGGCCGCGCGATTGGGCGGCGGCGGGCGATGGCTTCAGATACTCGACGGCGTGGCCAACGTCTCCGTCGAACATAACACCGTGCTCAATACGTCGCACGTCGTGATGACCGAAGGCCGCGCGAGCACGTCTTTCATATACCGGAACAACCTCTCGCGGCATAACGAGTACGGGATCGTGGGCACGGGCACGTCTACGGGCAACAACACGCTCAACACCTATTTTCCCGGAGCGGTATTCCTGAAGAACGTGCTCGCGGGCGGCCCATCCCATGCGTACCCGTCCGGCAATTTCTTCCCGGCAACTCTCGACGATGTGAGATTCGTCAACGCGGCGGGAGGCAATTACCGCCTCGCATCAAACAGCCCGTATAAGAACGCGGGTACGGACGGCAGGGACATCGGGGCAGATATCGACGCGCTCGAAGCAGCCATCGCTGGCGGCGCGCCGCCACCCCCACCGCCCCCTCCGCCGCCACCGCCGTCCGGTACCGACGTCGTGCTCTACGCGGCCGAAGCCCCCGTCAAAGCTGGCGCCTGGGCCGTAGTCTCAGACCCGTCGGCTGCGGGAGCCGCCCGCCTTCACAACCCCGACGCCGGAGCGGCCAAGGTGTCTACC
>DASQDI010000057.1:0-29665 GCA_035634255.1 Blastocatellia bacterium | reverse complement strand
CGCTCGGAGTCGTGGTATTCTCGTCTGACGGATTCAAAACAATCACACTTGTTAGATAAAACAATCGGACACTTTTCAGTATAGAGACTGAGAGGAGGCCGAGTCCACTCGACGCCATAATTAAGATCGTGGAATCGGGTTTAATGAGAATCCAAAGGCATGCCGCCCGGAGGTCGGGCGCGTCATCGGGCATTACGAATTAAAGCTTCCTGGGACCTAATCATTCCGGGGGAGATTCCGGTAACGCACATTTCGGGCAGGTGCCGCATTCTTCCACGCAAGCGTTATACTCAGCACAGCACCAGAAAAAATTTGGATCGCCGCCGCTAAGACACGGCGCATATAGGTCATAACAGGCTCGCGCGCAGGGCCCATTACAACTAACAGCCTCAGACTTGCCCATATTGGCGAATACGAGAAGACCGACCATGATCAGCAGAGCGAAGACCCTGAAGGTTAAGTGTCGCACGTGTATACCTCCCCGACGCGTCAACTGGCAACCAATGTAAGCTTAAACCCCTAATTTGTAAAGCTTGAAATAAAAATTACAATCTTAAGCTCCAATGAATTTTATTGCGTTCCTTTTCCAGTTCGGTTAGATTGTCCTCATCCCTTTGGATTGTCCGCCCCCGGAAAGGTGCTCCAATGTTTTTTCAGGTACTCGTAGTTGCGTTGGCCTGCATAGCCGCGTCACTTTTCGCCATCACCATCGCGAGCGTGTCTCTGGTCATATTCGGGAAGTTCTTGAGGAGATCACAGGGGCCTTCCGAAGAGCCTTGATCGCGAGGCGCATGCCCGACTACTCTGTCGATTGCGAACCGGATTCTCCGGCGGTAGAGTCCGGCGTTCTGCTCAACATATTTCTATTTCGCGGATTATTTCAGGAGGCGCATGCAGAGATACGATAGCCTTGACCGGGCTGTGCTCGACGCTTTACGCAGCCGCATAACCGGGGTCTTCCCCGCCCAGATCAAGTCCTGCGTCGAGGAGCTGGACGGCGAGCAGTTGTGGTGGCGGCCCAACGACGAGAGCAACTCCGTGGGGAACCTCGTGCTGCACCTTTCGGGCTCGATGCGCCACAACCTCGCGCGGGCGATAGGGGGCTTTCAGTACGAGAGGGACCGGCCCGCGGAATTTGCCGAGCGCGGCCCTATCCCGAAAGAGCAGCTTCAGGAGATATTCGACGAGACTATAAGGCAGGCCGCGGCGACTTTCGACAACTTCGACCCGGCGAAGATTCTGGACCCCGGCGAAGACCCCGCGTATGGGCCGACACTTTTCCACTCGCTGCTGGCGGTGGCCCTCCACCTCGCGACGCACGCGGGGCAGATCGTCTACGTCACGAAGATGCTGAAGGCGGGCTCGCTTGACGAGCTCTGGATTCGCACGCACAGGGAAGGCCGTTGAGAGTCGCCCCGAGGCTCGACCCCGCATCAGGCCGCTGAACTTTTGCGTTCCATGGAGAACGCGAACGGCGCTCAAAGAAGCCGCACAAAACTCACTTCGCGCTCAGGCCGATCCCGTTATTAGTTTGTTGAGAGTATATTTATAGAGGTATATACTTGGCCAAAGTCACAAACTACGAGGAGGACACACCACGATGACAAAGCCCGTAACATTAAGAATATTGCCTTACAGGTTTCTGGCAATGGTCGCGCTGGCAGTCGCTTTGATCGTATTACCGAGTGCCGGGGCAAGTCCGCAATCCGATTGCTGCACTAAGTGCCTGGAACGATTCTTCCAATGCGATGCGAATACGGCAGTCTGTTGTAGCATATATCAGAGTTGCGTGCAGCAATGTCAGGGCAGATGCCAACCCTGCCCCGATCAATAATTGAAGTGCCTAACAATGGCGTTAACCGGGGCTGCCGAAGTTGAGTCCTTCTGGCTCCGCCAGTATCACGCGGCGGCCCGGTTATGCCGGGCGATAATCGGCCCGCTCTAATTTCCTGCAATGTTCCCGGAAAATTTCGCGTCTATCCTTAGCGGGGGATAACAGGATCGCCCAGGTCCGATTCCAACTGCTTACTCCCAAATCCAGACATCGAAGAGGAGATCACCAATGAAGAGATTACTGCTTGCAGTATTCTTGTGCCTGTTTTTGACGGCCAGTCTCGCGCCCGCTCAGGACGGCCCGTCCAAACCATCCCGGAAGTCCGGCTCGGGGCAGGCGGAGCAGGTCGATTGCTCCGCCGTTAACGACTCCGGCATAACATCGAGCGTAAAAGAGAGGATCGCCAAGTCCCCGGCTCTCAGAGACGCGGGGATCGGAGTCGATACCCAGAACGGGGTGGTTACTCTGACCGGGAAGGTCAAGACCGGGGGCCTGAAAGGCGTTGCCACCCGCTTGACCCGGAGGGTCAACTGCGTCAGGAAGGTCGAGAATCAATTGACCGTGGAGCAGACGAAAGGCGACGGGAAGGGCTCGAAGTCTAATAACTGAAGCCCGGCGCAAAGAAAAGAAGCAAAGAAATAGAGACATGCGCGAGGGGCTGGCCGCACCCTCGCGCCCGCCGCCTCGGGCGATGGCGGCGGTCACACTTCCAGCAGTTCTTTGGCGCGGTGGGTCGCTTTGACGACGGCCTTGATGAGGGTCACGCGGAGCCCTCCGTCCTCAAGCTCAAGGATGCCGTCGATGGTGCACCCGGCGGGGGTGGTGACCATGTCTTTCAGCTTCGCGGGGTGCTCGCCCGTTTCGAGCACCATCGACCCCGCCCCCACGACCGTCTGCGCGGCGAGTTCGGTCGCGAGGTCGCGCGGCAGGCCGACCTTGACTCCCGCTTCGGCGAGCGCCTCGATGATGATGAAGATGAAGGCGGGGCCGCTCGCCGAGAGCCCCGTGATCGCATCCATGTGCTTCTCGTCGACCGTGACGGTCCTGCCGACGGAGTCGAAGATGAACTTCGACACCTCCATGTGCTCGCCCGTCGCGTGCGAGCCGGGCGCGATGCCGGTCATCCCCTTCTTGAGCAGGCAGGGGGTGTTAGGCATGGCCCGGATCACGGGGACTTCCGCGGCCACGTGCTTCTCGATGAAGGCGGTGCTCACGGAAGCGGCCACCGAGATAAGGGTCTGCGTCGGCCTTAGCGCGGGGCTTATCTCGGACAGAACGCGCGGGACCGTCTGAGGCTTGACGGCAAGAATGATGATGTCGCCCACCTCCGCGGCCATCTGGTTCGAGAGGGTGCCCGCGACCCCGAACTTCTCCCTCAAGTGATCGAGCCGGGGCTGGTGGCCCGCCGTTACCAGAACGTTCGAAGCGTCTATCACGCCCGCTTCGATCAACCCCTTTATCAGTATCTCCCCCAGCTTGCCGCACCCGAGCACGACAAGTTTTTTATCCCTGAGCATTCGACCTTCTCCGTTTACCAGTATGTTTGAAGCGATGATAACAGCCGCGAAGGGCGTACTGCCAGCTTTCAAACCCGGCTCCCTCTCTTTCGGACAGCGCGGTCGCTATGTTAGGCTAACCTTCACCATTTTCCCGCCACAACCGGAGGATTTGAGGAATGTCGCGAAGGCCGAAGATTTGTAACAACATTCTGGAGACCATCGGCCATACTCCAATAGTGCGTCTCAACCGCCTCCCCGAGTCGGGGTCCGCCGAGGTGCTCGTCAAGCTGGAATCTTTCAACCCGATGCGGAGCGTGAAAGACCGCATCGCCTGCTCGATGATCCGGACGGCCGAAGACGAGGGCAGGATCTCTCCCGGCAGGACCACCATCGTCGAGCCGACTTCGGGCAACACCGGCATAGGTCTGGCGATGACGGCGGCGGCGCTCGGGTACCGCCTGATCCTGACCATGCCCGACTCGATGAGCGTCGAGAGGACGCGCGTGCTCAGGGCGCTCGGGGCGGAGATAGTCCTCACGCCGGACCCTCTGGGGATGAAGGGGGCCATCGAGAAGGCGGAAGAGATTTTGCGCGACCTGCCCGACGGCTACATGCCTCAGCAGTTCAACAACGCCGCCAACCCCGCCATACACCGCTGCACGACCGCCCACGAGATCATCGAAGACACGGGCGGGAAGCTCGACGCATTCGTCGCGGGGGTCGGCACGGGCGGCACCATCACGGGCGTCGGAGAGATCCTGAAAGAGCGCCTGCGCGACGTGAAGCTCGTGGCGGTCGAGCCGAAAGATTCGCCCGTCCTGTCGGGCGGGCTGCCCGCGCCTCACGCGATTCAGGGGATAGGCGCGGGGTTCATTCCGAGCGTGCTCAACATCGAAATCATCGACCGCATTCTCCCGGTCGAGTACTCTGACGCGAAGATCACAGCGCGCCGCCTCGCGCGCGAAGAAGGGATACTCGCGGGCATCTCTTCGGGCGCGGTCTGCTGGGCCGCCCTCCAGATAGCGAGGGAGATGGGGAGCGGGAAGAGGGTGCTCGCGATGCTGCCCGACCTCGGGGAACGTTATCTCTCCACCGACGTGTACGCTTTCGAGGAAGAGGAGCAGGCCGAGGTTTCCGGCTGAGAGCCCGCGGGGTCGCCGTCGAATGGTCGAGAACTCAGGCAGGATATGCGCGGTAATCGCCGAAGAGAGCCTTCAGGCCGCGGGTGAGATGATGGGGCGGGCCGCCCGATTTGCCGGAATGATCGAGTTGCGCGCCGACCACCTCAAAGACCTCGACTTCTCCGACCCTGAGCCCCTTCGCCCGCTCATCGAAAAGAAGCCACTCCCGATAATAATCACCTGCCGCGCGCGCGCGGAGGGCGGGGCGCAGGCCATAGACGACGACGCGCGACTCCGCCTGCTCGCCTCCGCTCTTATGATGGGCGCGGATTATTGCGACGTGGAAGCGGCCCATTATGACCGGCTCCTTCATTTCTCGCCCGACACCGGAAGGCTAATAGTCTCTCACCATGATTTTGATTCGACTACCCCGAACCTGGAAGAGGTATATGAGAAGCTGTGCGGACTTCCGTCGGCGGTTAAAAAGATAGCCACGAAGGCGAACGGCTACGGGGACGCGATGGCGCACCTGCGCCTGCTGAGCCGCGCGAAGAGCGAGGGGAAAAAGCTCATCGCTCTCGCAATGGGCCACGCCGGGATCATCACGCGCGTGCTCGGCCCCGCGCGCGGCGCGTTTCTCACTTACGGAGCGATGGCCCGCGGCCGCGAGAGCGCGCCCGGTCAGGCGACGTGCGAGGAGATGAAGGAGCTTTATCGCGCGGAGAGTCTGTCTCCGCGGGCGAGCGTATGCGGCATCATCGGAAACCCCGTGAGCAACTCCGCGTCTCCGGCCATGCACAACGCGGGCTTTCGGAGCATGAATCTGGACGCGGTCTACCTGCCTTTCGAAGTTGACGACCTGAAGGACTTCATCGCGAACGTGGCGAGGAACCGCGACTCGTTGGGCGGGGCGAACCTTCGCGGCCTGAGCGTGACGATACCGCACAAGACGGCGATCATCCCCTTCCTCGATGCCCTCGACCCGGTCGCCAGAGAAGTCGGAGCGGTTAACACAGTGGTCGTCGAAGGGGGCGGGCTCAAAGGCTACAACACCGACATGCGGGGCGCGATGGAGCCGCTCGAAAGAGTCTGCGACCTGCAAGGCGCGTCCTGCGGGGTGATCGGGGCCGGGGGCGCGGCGCGGGCCATAGTCTACGGCCTGAAGAAAAGGGGCGCGCGAGTGATCGTGTTCGCCCGCGACCCTGATAAAGCCGCGCCTCTCGCAAAGGAGTTTAATGTCTCCGTCGCGCCAATCGAAGAGGCGTCCCGCGGCCGGGCAGGCATATTAATCAACACGACCCCCGTCGGCATGCGGGGGCACAGCGAAGGCCGGAGCCCCGTGCCTCCCGAAGCGTTCGCCGGCTGCGAGGTGGCCTACGACTTGATCTACAACCCGGAGGAGACGCGGTTTCTGGCCGACGCCCGCCGCGAGGGGTGCCGCGTGATCGGGGGTCTTGAGATGCTGATCGAGCAGGCGGCCTTACAGTTCGAACTCTGGACGGGCGCGAGGCCTCCGGTCGAAATCTTTCGCGCGGCGCTTTCCTCACAGCTTGACAGCCACAGGTCTATGGACAAAAGTAAATAGTGTGGTGCGCTGATTATTAAGGAGGGAAATATATGGCTGTTGAAGTTGGTGATGCCGCCCCCGACTTTGAGCTCCCCAGTCACCGGGGAAATAAAGTCAGGCTGTCCGATTACCGCGGAAAGAAGAACGTGTTCATAGCCTTCTACCCGCTCGCGTGGACTCCCGTTTGAACCATCCAGATGCCTTCGTATGAGGCTGACCTCAGCCGATTCGAAGGCGCCGATACCCACGTGCTGGGTATATCAGTCGATTCAGTTCCCTGCAACACGTCCTGGGCCAAGAGCCTCGGCGGCATCTCTTACGATCTACTTTCAGACTTCGAACCCAAAGGCGATGTGGCTCGCAAGTACGGGGCATACCGCCCGGAGGGGATCAGCGAGCGCGCGCTGTTCGTCGTGGATAAAGAAGGAAAGATAGCCTACAAGGATATCCACGACATCGGGTCTCAGCCCGACAACGAAGAGATATTCGACGTTCTTCGCAAGCTCGATTGACCGGGCGTTACCCGTAGGACGGCGGAAGGCGGGGAGAGTACGGGGCCGGGATCGAGCGGTTCGACCGCCATCTTTAACGGCGCCCCGATTCTCCCCTCCTCCGGCCTTGAGGAGTTAAGGAGGTTTCGGATGTCTCAAATATCGAGAAAGTGCGTGCCGTTCACCCCCTACGAGCGCGAGCTGTCGCGTGCCACGGTCGCTCTGGTGACGGCGGGCGGCGTGCACCGGAAGGACCAGACGCCTTTCAACATCGCCGACGAGCTCGGGGACCTGACGTTCCGCATCATCGGGGGCGAAGATGACACGTCCGACCTCATGGTCACCCACCACCACTACGACCATTCGGACGCGGACCGCGACGTAAACGTGATCTTCCCGCTCGACCCGCTTCGCGAGCTGGCGCGGGAAGGGTTCATAGGAGGCGTGGCGCGCGAGCACATCGGCTACATGGGCTACACGATGCAGCTCAAGCTGATGTACGAAGAGACCGCCCCGCAGATCGCCGAAGAGATCGACAAGAAATCGCGAGCCGACATCGTTCTGCTCACGGGAGGCTGACCGCAGGTCTGTCACCGCACGGTCGTTGCGGTCCAACGCGAAATCGAGCTGCGCGGCATTCCCACGGTCCTCATCACGGTGAGCCCTGACGCCTCGCGCCAGATGCGCCCGCCGCGCGCGGTCTACCCCGTCGGCTTCCAGATCGGCAACTCCCTGGGCAGGCCCGGCATGAGGGATCTGCAGACACGGGTTTTGCGCGACGCGCTGCAGCTCATCAAAGAGCCCCCGCACCCCGGCGAGGTCCTCGAAAAAGAGTACCCGGAATACGGGGCGAACGGGCAACGATGAGGATCACCGTTAGCTATTCGAAAACCGGAAGGCCCTCCCTCCCGCGGGCTTTCTCTCGCCTAAAGGGTCCTGCCCCGCTGAACTCCCACGGCTTCCTGTCGGAAGATTGATAAAGATGACAGGCCCGGCAAGCGCGTGCCTGTTGCCACTTTTCCATTGCGGAGCAGACGGCGCTTTAGTATGCTAGGGCCGCCACAATCCCTAAAGGTTTCCCCGCTTACAGGCTTTACCCAGAGCCATTACGAGGAGGCCGTCTGATGAAAACCCCTGTCCCACCCGCGGACAAGAAGCCCGAGTTTCGCCGCAACGATCCCGATTTTTCGCTCGCCTGCGCCGGTACATCCGAAGAATTGAGCCTCAAATCCGAGGCTCGAGTATACCCGGCAGGCACGGAGTTGTTACGGCAGGGGTCTTCGCCTCACGAGATTTACCTGATCGAGCAGGGCTTGATAAAACTGGTCAGCATCAGCGACGCGGGCCGCGAGGTGATAATAAGCCTCCGGTATCCCGGATGGCTTCTGGGCGCTCCGTCGGCCCTCGTGCGCGAGCCGTACCCGGCGACCGCCGTGACCCTGACGAGGTGCCGCTTGCGGCGAATCTCGGCCGACGCCCTGATAGACCTTGCCCGAACCGACGCGCTCTTCTCCTGGCAGCTTCATCAGGCCCACAGCCGGGAGATACTCGACCACGTAGACAGGGTCGTGCAGTTAGGCGAGTCGTCTTCGATCCACAGGCTCAGGCGGCTGCTGCGGCAGCTGGTTTCGGCGATGGGCTCGGGCGAAGGCAGGAAAGACATACGTGTGCCGATGCCCATGAAGCATGCGGAGATGGCGAGATTCATAGCCGTCTCACCCGAACATCTTAGCCGCCTGCTCAGGCAATTGCAGGAGGATGGGATCATAAGGCGGCAAAAAGGCTGGATCATAGTGTCGGACCTCGAATACCTCTGAGGCGCTTTGATAATTGTTAAGCTCGTTCCTGACATTTATCAATGACAGTGACCCCGACTTTACGTAATATGCGGGCGGTTCAGGCAAGACAGACCCCCAGGCCACAACTTAACCTTAACCAGATTGAGGAGGAGGTTAGTAATGGACCTAAAAGTAGCCATGAAGAGATTCCTGGCCCTCTGCGTCACCACAACAATATTGTCCACCCCTATGGCTCTGGCTAAAGGCACGACCGCGCCAACGCCGTCCCCGAATCTTCCGACCGCGCTCAGTCCCGAGAGCGGTCGCGCGTCAACTGTGAAGTCTGAGAAGAGAGCCGATCTGAAGGCGGAAATCAGGAAGGCTCTCACGAATAAAGCAGTCGCGGCGGAGGTGAGAGCCCGGCTCGGAAACGTTAATTATCGCCTGCTCAGGAAAGCCCTCGACGAGCCGAAAGAGCCGGGGGTCGAGACTCAGGCCACCTCGGGATTTGCCTGCTGGTACAACTGTTTGAGGGCAAACGGGGTGAGCCTGTACGCCGCCGCCGTCTGCGCGGCGACGTGCGCCCTCGGAGTTTTACCCGCCTGCGCAGTCTGCGCGTCGATAGGGGGGGGGATAGCCACGCTCTGCGCCGTAGCCTGCGCTCACATCAGCATTGGCGAGGGCGGAGGCTCGGACAAGGGAGAAATCCTTAACTGAAGGGGCCGGTTCGGAGTGCGAAGGATGACTGAATACTAACGAGCGCCGGATTGTCTGGCCGGGAGTGGCGGGGCGGATCAAGGGAAGGGTGATCCGCTCCCCACTTTGCTCGCACACTCTGTATTTAATCTGAAGGGAAATAAGTTAGCGGGGGGTGACGCATGACGGCCTCGAATCGGTACGGAGCCCAACACGTACGAGGGCAGTTAAGAGCAGCTCTGGCCCTTGTAAGAAAAGACCTGCTCTTCGAGAAAGTGAGCCGGCGGATGGTCATAATCTGGGGCGGACTCTCATCTCTCGGGTTACTTCTCTCCCGGTTCGAGTCGGACCTGACTCTGCCCTTCTCGGGCGGTCCGTTTGAAGTCTCGCCCGCTTCCCAGTTATCGCTGCTGCTTCTTTTTTCGACCACGTTGATCGTTCCCGTGGTCGTTTTCATGTTCCTCATCCAAACGGAAAAGACATGTGGCTCTTTCGCCATCTACCGCACGCTCCCGATCAACTGCCACACGCTTTACTGGAGCCGGGTTCTCAGCAGCTTGATACTCACGGCGGCCTGCGTGTTAATAGTCTATCTTTTCTATGGCTTCTTTCTCGCTGCCGGGCTCATAAGCCGGGACGCGCTCACGCCCGTTCTGCTCGGGCTTTCGTTTCTTTACCTGCTCTTCTCTCTCAGCCTTTTCAGTTCCGTCACCGCCATCGGGCTGGCCTTCAACATCAGCCCCCAACTGCTGCCGTCAGTCGTTACGGTAGTTTCGATCCTGATCGTAACCTCCCCCTTCATCTTTACCGTACGCGTGGCCGGGTTCAACGGGCAGGACGCGGTTGTAACGTACTTGGCGCGCTACGGGGTATTCGGGGGCATTTCCGTGGCTTTGTTGTCGGTGTCGATTTTAGTGGGAGGGCTGGCCTCGGTCTTCTTCAAGCTGAAGCGCTCCTATGTGTGACGAATGTTAGAACCTATCAAACGGAGGCAAGCGATGCGTCGTCAAATACTGAGCATGTTGATTCTGCCCCTTCTCGCCGCGAATCTTTCCGCCCACGGCCGGCAGGTAAGTGCGGGCGTCGTTTCTCCTCGGGAGAGGGCCTTACAGGAGCTCGACAGTGTTCACAAAGACTCGGCCAAGCTCAAAGACTCGCTGGCGTACGTGAGGGTTCGGGCGAAGATGGCGAACCTCCTATGGGTTCACGAGCCGGAGAGGGGCCGGGCGCAGTTTCGCGATCTGTGGAAATGGATCAGGGAGCAGAAGGACAGAGACTTCAAGCCCGACGTGGCCAACAGAATCTTTCTGAGCGCGCTTTTCCCCCGCGACCCGAAAATGGCGGGCAAGTATTTGGAAGAGGTTCTGGGAGGGCACAGGAGCGAGGAAGCTCCCTTCATGAATCAGATGATGGGGCAGGACCCGAATTTGCAGCAACTCGCGAAGCTCTCGAACGAGGTGATGGGCACCGATGAGAAGATGGCGGCCGCTTTCCTGCAAAGGAGCCTGGCGGTGAGTATAAATCCCGGAGCCTTCGTAGCACTCACGAAACTCAGAGAGAAGAATGTAATACTCGCGGACTACGTGGCCGGGCAGGCCCTTGAGGGGTTAAAGCTGCGCCCCACGATCATCGCTTTGAGCGGCCTATACTTTTTCGTCGATTACATATTTCCGTCGAAGATGTCCTTCGCCGATAAGATCACCGAGCCGACCGATACCGCTCTGCGGGTCCGGTTCTTCTCGGTCGCTTACGACATTCTGAAGACGTCTCTGGGAGAGACGGACGAGGCGCTTCAGAAGGAGAAGGGGTACAAAAAGGTCGAGCTGAGCATCAGGTCCATGTACCGCGCGATGATAGCGGCGGTCCTCTCGACTTTATCCCTCGAATACGCGCCCGAGCTTTCGGAAGAATTGAAGGGCGTGGCGTCGAGGCTGTCGGCCGACCTGCCGCCCGAGTATGCTCAGGCTTTGAGCTTCACGCTCGCCCGATTGAGCAGGGAGAAGAAGGAAGAGGCACCGGATGAGGACCCCGAATTGAGCATCTCAGCCGCGCTCGCCGAGGGGGATTTGGAGCGAGCCGGGAAGCTGATAGATGAGCTTAAAAGCGAGCCTCACAAAAAGCTGTACACGAACCTCCTGATCAACGTGGAGTTCAAGATACTCATGTCAAAGTCCGAGCTGGCGGGGGCGATGATCGTAGCCCGCAAGGTCGAAGACCCGGCGTTGAAGGCGGTCCAGTTCGCCCAGATCGCAAGGGCGGCATTCGCGAAGAAGGAGTTGGAGTTTTTCAGGCTGGTCATTTCCGAAGCGCGGGCGAGTCTCGCCAAATCCGATTGGAATGGACTGCATGCCCGCGCCATGTTCTCGCTCTCCTCCGAGATCGCGGCGCTCGGCACGCCCGAGACTCTCGACCTGCTGTGGGGCGGTGTGGCGAGCATAAATCACACCCTCAGAAAGAGGGGAAGCCCGGACGAGTCGAAAAATAATCTGCTGAAGGAATTCAACGACCCCGGCGAGTTGATCGAAGCGCCGGAGATTCAGCAGGCTTTTGCGCATGCCGGGAACCAGGACCTTGAGAGTTCTCTGCTCGCCGCGCACGGGATAGAAGACCTGGCCATAGGGCTCGTGGCGAGGCTTGCCGCGTGCGAAATGGCCATCCTCAAAACATCGGACAGGCCGAAAGCGACGGGGGCGAAGAGGCCGCTTTGAAGGGGCAGGAGACGTGGTGATGGCGATTAAAATCAACGGCCTCAAGAAACTCTATGGTGGCTTCGATCTAGACATCTCGTTATCGATTGAGCCGGGCGAGACGCTCGCGATAATCGGGTCGAACGGCGCGGGCAAGACCACCTTGATCCAGGCGATGCTGAATCTGGTCCGGCGGGACGGGGGTGAGGTCAGGTTCTTCGGGCTCGATCTCGATTCCAGGGAGACGGAGATAAAAGAGCGGCTCGGCGTGTTTCTGGAAGACCCTCGCCTGTTCCCCGATGTTTCCGTCGATAATCTGTTGAAATTTTATGGCTCCTTTTACCCTTCGTGGGACGACGACTACGCCCGGCGGCTCCTTCGCGAATTCGAAGTCGACTCGCGGAAGAGATTCAGGAAGCTGTCGAAAGGGATGAAGGCCAAGGCCGCCTTAACCGTCGCCCTCGCTCCCCGGCCGTCGATGCTGATACTGGACGAGCCCACTTCGGGGCTCGACCCTAAGATGAGAAGGCTCTTCGTCGAAAAAGTGAGGGAGGCTCGCAGGATCTTTTCGCCTGCCATTCTGCTCACTTCTCACATTATGAGAGATGTCGAGGACCTCGCAGACCGCATAGCGTTTTTGGAAAGGGGGCGGATACGACTGCTTGAGACGCGCCCGGCGCTTCAGCGGTGGCGCGTGGTCGAGGGAATCTGCGAGCGAGGGCTCCCGTTTAAGCCGGAGAGGATGCGGTTTAAGGTTGAAGGAGAATCGATCACGTTCAAACTTCTGGCAGATGATTACGGAGACGGCCTGCTCGAACAATTACAGGATTATGGGGCCGTGGTCACGGGGGTCTCGCGGCCGGATCTGGAAGAGATTTACGACTGGGTGATGCGCAGCGAGACGACCGCCGACACGGAAACCGCGGGCCGGGGCTTAACGCTATGGGAGGAACAAAGGGAGATCAGTTGAGCTTCAACTCAACCGAGGTTTCAGGGTTGGATTTCCCGACCTTCAGCTTCCTGACAAGCAAAGTGAGCCCGCCCCGGCGAATCTGCTCATCGGGGACCTGAAAGAAGAGTATCCCTTGCCGGGTCTCGCCCGGCGGGAGCGGCGGCTCCAGGTTCAAGGCGTAAGCTGAAAAATCGTCCCTCGACTCTCGGTAGCCTTCCTGCGAGTAAGTTGAAATCCCGTAATAAGAGACGAGCCGCTTGTAGGCGCGCCGCGCATCCATCATCTTGAGGGGCCGCCCGCCTGAGCCGACTTCGAACCTCGCCCGTTTGAGGTTCAGCGCCTCCGGGCTCGAATTCCCCACCTTTACTCTCACGGGCAGAATTCCGGCCATGATCAGGTTTGCGTCGAAAGTCTCGTACAGGTAATCCTCGTCCGTCAGGGCTTCCGCCTGAAAGGAGATTCCCCGCGATTCCGCCACCGGGCCTGATGCCGAAGGGGGAGGGTCGGGCCGGGTCTTCACTTTGAAGGGCTTCCCGCCGCATCCGGCGATCAAAAGCGCGATGGCGACCGCCCATGCGAAAGCGATGCTCCGCGCCCCTCTTCTCTGAAGTCCATGATCCGGCATCCTTCAGATGCTAAGGTACGGGCCGGAGGGTGTCAACTTGCGAGCTTTGAGGGCTGTGTGTTAACGTCAATTCTTTCCTTGCGTTAAGGGTTTCACGGCAAACGCTTTGAGACAATCTTTGATCTGAAACAGGTACCCGAATCACGACGGAGGCTTCGCGGGAGGGGATACTGCGAGAAGGATTATGATCAGAAGCTACCAGGGGATGAAGCCCAAGATCGCGGCGACCGCGTTTATCGAGGCGAGCGCGCAGATAATCGGCGACGTGGAGATCGACCAGCACTCAAGCGTATGGTTCAACTGCGTGATACGCGGCGACGTTAACAAGATTCGCATAGGGCACAGCACCAACATTCAGGACGGTACGGTCATTCATGTGACGAACGGCCAGTACCCGACGATCATCGGCAATTGCGTTACGGTCGGGCACGGGGTCGTCCTTCACGGGTGCACGGTCAAAGACAGGTCGCTCGTCGGGATCGGCTCGATAGTCCTCGACGACGTGGTGATCGGCGAGATGTCTTTCGTGGCCGCGGGCTCCCTCGTCACTCCCGGCACGATCATCCCGCCCCGGTCGCTGGTGATGGGGTCCCCGGCCAGAGTCCGCCGGGAAGTCACGGAAGAAGAGCTCGCCAGGATAGACCAGCACTGGAAGCATTACATCGAGTACAAGAACAATTACCTGGCGGAAGCGGTCGAAAAGCACAGGTAAGCTCAGAAGAGCCTTCACCAACCGGCCCCGGAGTCCTCGATAACTCAACGGAAATGATGAAGTGAGGGCGGCTCGCCCGCCTCCTCACACGAGCGGGAAACGTAAGAGATGATCAGCAAAGTACGCGGCACCCAGGACATCTTACCGGCGCGATTCACCGACAAGATCGACGCCCAGATCGAGCGCTGGCATCTGATCGAGCGCACGGCGCGCGAAGCCTTCCGGCGGTTCGGCTTCTCGGAAATCCGCACGCCGATAATCGAACGCACGGAGGTCTTCGAGCGGGGGGTCGGGACGGAGACCGACGTTAACAAGGAGATGTACACCTTCCAGGACCGGGACGGAGAGTCGATCTCGCTCAGGCCCGAATCCACGGCCTCCGTCGTCCGCGCGTACATCGAGCACGGGCTGTTCAACCAGCCGGGGTTGCAGAAGCTTTATTACATCGGGCCGCAGTTCAGGCGCGAGAGGCCGCAGAAGGGGCGTTACCGCCAGTTCTCGCAGGCCGGGGTCGAGGTGCTCGGCCAGAGCGACAACCCCGCGATTGAAGCCGAAGTCATCGAGATGCTCGACTGGTACCTGAAACAGCTCGGCATCACGGACACGGACCTGCTCATCAACTCGATAGGCGATGAGAACTGCCGCCCCGCGTACATCGCCCGGCTCAAAGAGGCCATCGGCGAGCGCCTCCCGCATCTTTGCGGGAGCTGCCGGCAGAGGTATGAAACGAACCCCTTGCGCGTTCTCGATTGCAAGGTCGAGTCGTGCCAGCCTTACCTGAACGAGCTGCCCGCGATCACCGACCTGCTTTGCGACCCTTGCCGCGAGCATTTCCGCGAGTTCCGGGAACTGCTCGACGAGCGGGGCATCAAGTACTCGGTCGCCCCGCGCCTCGTGCGCGGGCTCGACTATTACATGCGGACGGCCTTCGAGATCATCGGGAACCAGCTCGGGGCGCAGAACACCCTCGTCGGCGGGGGGCGGTACGACGGCCTCTCGCAACTGCTCGGCGGGCCCCCCGTCAAGGGCTTCGGCTTCGCTTTCGGGATCGAACGCATGGTGATGAGCATGCCGGAATCGGGCTTCGACCGGGGCCGGGACGCGACCACTTTGTTCATCAGTCACATAGGAGACGAGGCGCGCAGGTTCTCGTTCGGCCTGGCCTCGCGGCTGCGCGGGGCGGGCATAAGCACGGTCGTAGACCTCGAAGGGCGCAAGCTCAAGAAGGCGCTCGCGGTTGCGAACAGCCTGGGCTCTCGGTACGCTCTCATTGTCGGGGAGAGCGAGATTCAAAGCGGCAGCTTCGTGCTGCGCCGGATGGACACCGGCGAACAGCGGAGCCTGTCCGAGGCGGATTTGGTGGAAGAATTGTTGAAGGGAGTTTGAACGCTCGATCAAAGATCGTTCCTCGTTCGATTGCTAAACGGTTATGGTTGATAATCTGGGAAATTTGAAACGCACGCACTACTGCGGGGAGCTGAGGCCGGAGCACGCAGGGGAGATGGTTAAATTAATGGGGTGGGTCCACCGCAGGCGCGATTTCGGCCCGCTCACCTTCGTCGACCTGCGCGACCGCGAGGGCATACTTCAGGTGGTCTTCGACGAGGATAAGAACGCCGATGCTCACAGGCGCGCGAAGGACCTCCGCGGCGAGTACGTGATCGCCATCGTCGGCAAAGTCGTGATGCGCGATAAGGACAAGATCAACGCGAACCTGAAGACGGGCCGCGTCGAGGTGATCGCGCGCGAGCTGTACATCCTCAACGACGCCAAAACCCCGCCCTTCGAGATCGAGGGCTCGAAGGCGAACGAGGACGTTCGCCTCAAATACCGCTACCTCGACCTCCGCCGCCCGAAGATGCAGGAGAATATCAAGCTGCGCCACCGCGCGGCGATCACCGTGCGGCGCTACCTCGACGACCACGGCTTCTACGAGATAGAGACCCCGATGATGGTCAAATCGACGCCGGAGGGCGCGCGCGATTACATAGTTCCCAGCCGGCTCACGCCCGGAAACTTTTACGCCCTGCCGCAGTCGCCCCAGATGTTCAAGCAGCTCCTGATGGTCGCGGGCTTCGACAAGTACTTCCAGATCGTCAGGTGTTTCAGGGACGAGGACCTCCGCGCGGACCGGCAGCCCGAGTTCACGCAGATCGACATTGAGATGAGCTACATCCGCCCCGAGGACGTTTACAAGACTCTCGAGCCGATGATGGTCGAGCTCGCCCGGTTGATAGATGTCAAAGTCGAGTCCCCCTTCCCCCAGCTCACCTACGCCGAAGCCATGCGGCGCTACGGCTCGGATAAGCCCGACACGCGGTTCGAGATGGAGTTGCAGGACCTCTCGGTGCCGCTCTCCGGCACCGACTTCACGCCCTACAGGAGCGCGCTCGAAGCGGGGGGCCAGGTCAGGGCGATTACCGTCAAGGGCGGGGCGAAGTACTCGCGAAAGAATCTCGACGAGCTGACCGAGGTCGCGAAGCGGTATGGGGCGGGCGGGATGGCGTGGATCAAGACCGCGGAGAACGGGGAGATCACGTCGTCTCTGTCGAAGGCGCTCGGGGACGACAAAGTCGCGGAACTGGCTCTGGCAGCCGGTTCCACGCCCGGCGACGCGGTGCTGGCGGTCGCGGGGAAGTCGTCCGTAGTGGCGGCGGCGCTCAGCGCCCTGCGGCTCGAAATCGCGGAGCGCGAGGGGCTGATCGATCAGAACAAGTTCCATTTCCTCTGGGTCACGGACTTCCCGATGTTCGAGTACCACGAAGAGGACGGGCGCTACTACGCCATGCATCACCCGTTCACCAGCCCGCGGGAGGAGGATTTACACATGCTCGACTCCGATCCGGGGAAGGTCCGCGCCAAGGCGTACGACCTCGTGCTCAACGGGATAGAACTCGGGAGCGGCTCGATCCGAATTCACTCGCGGGAGATGCAGAGGAAAATCTTCGAGGTCCTCGGCCTCAGCAATGAGGAAGCCCGGTCCAAGTTCGGCTTCCTGCTCGACGCTCTGGAATACGGCACGCCGCCTCACGGGGGCATCGCTTTCGGGTTCGACCGGCTCGTCATGCTGCTCGCGCACGAAAAGTCGATCCGCGAAGTCATGGCCTTCCCGAAGACGGCCAGCGCCACCGATCTTATGACCGACTCTCCCGGCCCGGTTTCGCCGGAACAGCTGCGCGAGTTGCACATAAAAATAGTGGGGTAGCCGCGGCTCGCCCGACATCACGAGGCCGGTCTTCACAGGTTGAGGGCCGGCCTTTATTATCCGGCCGCTCCTTTGAATCCATTCCCACGGGCCGCGACGTAAAAGCATTAGATCAGCCTGTCAGTTTCGAGCGCGACGTACGCAAAGTAACGGCTTCGCCTCGCCCACGGCTGAAATCATTCTTGATCGGAGGTAACGGAATGATTAAGTCATCGATCTCGGAAAAGGAGACCCTGCCCGAGGCCTCGGCTCACGGCGAGCGGAGCCCGAAGCGCGGGAGGGTCAGGAGGCGGTGGATAATCGCAGGGCTCGCCGCCGCCCTGCTCGTCTTCGTGCTGGTCGATCTGAATGCGCCCCGGTCCGCGAGCCTGCGCGAATTCGACCCGGACGAGGTGGCCCGGCTCGACACGGCCATGTGGCGGTCTTATTACGCGAAGGAACGGCTCCGCCTCTTCAGCCAGCTTTCGGAATTGCTGCGCGACCAATATAATCTGCCTTTCCTGAGATCGAACGTGGTCGCGTACAAGGCAGCGAGGGCCGCCTTCGTTTTCAAGGACGGGCGCGGCCGCGACGACTACAACAAGGCCCTCCCTTATCTGGTCAGCTATTACTCGTCCATCAGGGAAGTCAGCGATGTCCCGTTCAACGTGGACCGCGCGGCCGGGCTTGAGCTTGAGTGGTGGATTGTACACCGCGAGAGGAAGAAACACGCGCCGGGAGACCTCGAGCGCGCTCTGGCCGAGCTCGCGGCCGAGATTTACCAGATGCCCGTCGAGCCCTTCATGGATCACGCGCGCCTGCGGGCCGAAGCGATGGAGATACGGGACACGAAGGCCGAAGCCGGAGGAGTATCGGAAGAAGACTGGTCAAGAATCGACGAGCTACTGCATGCTTCGTGGAGGTCGTTGTGGCAGGCCGTCCAGAATCCGGGATGAATAATCATGAGCGACATGGAATTCGACGTAATCACTTTCGACTGCTACGGCACCCTTATCGACTGGGAATCCGGCATAGTCGGGGCCTTCAGGGATGAAGCCTCACGCGACGGCATAGAGATGGCACCCGACCGGATAATCGAGGCTTACATGGAGGCGGAGGCCTCCGTAGAATCCGGCCCTTATGTGCCTTACAGAGAGGTGCTCGCCCGCTCGGCGGTTCGGGTCGCCGAGCGTCTGGGGTGGGACCTGAGACCCGAGCGGGCGCGGTTCCTCCCCGATAGCCTGCCCGACTGGCAGCCTTTCCCGGACACGAATGCCGCTCTGGAAAGGCTCGCGCGGCGGCACCGCCTCGGCATCCTGTCGAACGTCGATGATGAGTTGCTGGGGGGGACCCTGCGCCATCTCCGAGTCTCTTTCGACCTGATCGTAACGGCCGAGCAGGTGAAATCCTACAAGCCCGGCTTCGCGCACTTTGAAGAGGCCGGAAGGCGGCTCCGGGGCTCGCGCCAGTTGCACGCGGCGCAGAGCTACTTCCATGATGTCGTACCCGCCCGCGCTTTAAATATTCCGGTCGTGTGGGTCAACAGAAAGGGCGAGCAGGCGACGCCCGGCGGCCCGCTTCCCACGAAAGAGGTCCGCGACCTGACCGCACTCGCCGACCACCTCGACGCCTGATCGAGCGGCGGGCGGGTCAGTGGGCGGAAGCATCCTTGATGGCTTGAATCACCTCATCGTCGCCGGGGCGGAAGATGGGGATGACGGACTTCCTGTAGCGGATGACCCCGGCCGGGTCTATGACGATGACCGCGCGCTGCGACCCCCCGAGCAACGACCGCACCTCGTAAAGGCCCGTGACCTTGCCCTTCTCATCCGCGAGCAACCTCTGCGGCAGGTCGTGGTGCTCTGAAAACCGCCTGTGGGATTCGACGGAGGCCACGGAGATGGCGACCACTTCGGCGCCCGTGGATTCGTAATCTGCCCAGCGGTCGCGCATGCTGCACATCTGCTTGGTGCAGACGGGCGTCTCGTCCCTCGGGTAGAAGACCAGGGCCACGACCTTACCGAGGTGGTCGGAGAGTCTCCACGTCTTGCCGTCCCCATCCTGAAGCTCGAAATCGGGCGCGAGCTGACCCACTCTTGCGCCGCGGTGCTCGTCGGAAGTCGCTTTGCTCATAGTCCTCTCGCAGGCGTCGGGATTGATCTGAAAAAGGGTAAACAGATCGGACGTACCGCATTCTCTTACTACGCGCTGGATAAATCAACCGGAAACAAAAGAAAGACGGGACGCCGCGAGAAAATTACTAGTGATTTTTCACCACCTATGGTTTATGATTTCCCCGCTCTCAGTTCCCTGTTCCCCATCGATTCCGTGACCGTTTACGACCTGCCCTACAGGCTCGTATCTCTTCGTGCTCCCACCGGTACACAGTTGACAACGTTCGGAGGCGGGATGCTTCAGCAGTCATTCGAAGATCAGGTCGGGAATACTCTGGTGAGGGATGGCATTCTCACACAGGATCAACTCTCGAAAGCGAAGAAGATAAAAGAGCACCTCGGCGGGCAGAAGACTCTTAACGAAGTTCTGATCGAGATGAACTGGGTCAGCAGCCCGCGGCTGGAGGACGCTGTCCGGCGGCAGAAGAAAAAGATGCTGACGGGGGAGATACTCATCACGCGCGGCCTCGTCACGCCGGACGACGTGGCCGCCGCGCTTGAGAGTCAGCGGAAGAGCGGGCCGCGCGCTCGGCGCATAGGCGAGGTGCTCGTAGAGCTCGGCCTGATCGAAGAGCGCCACGTCATCGAAGCGCTCTCTGAAAAATTCTCGATCCCGGTGCTCGACCCCGACATAAGCCAGATAGATTGCGAGCTCGGCCGCAGGATTTCCCTGAAGTACCTGCGCCGCCAGAACGCGCTCCCCATAAAACTCGAAGACGGGGAGCTTCACCTGCTCGTGTCTGACCCGACCAGCACCGCCTTCATGGAGGAGATCGCGCGCCTGTTCAACTGCCGCGTCAGGTTGTCGCTCGCCTCGAGCGCTGTGATACTTCAGACGCTCAACCTCGTCGATTCCCTTCTACAGAGCAAGGACGCGGGAATCTCCGACTACCAGAAGGTCAAGTATCACTCGCTCGAAGTGCAGAGCCAGCCGCAGAGTCAGGCCCAGGCCGGGGACGGGCAGATAACGCAGATGGTCGATCACCTCATCAGGTCGGCGATTGAGGAGGGCGCGTCGGATGTCCACCTCGAGCCGCTCGCCAACAAGCTGCGCGTGCGGTACCGCATCGACGGGGTGCTGGTTCACAAGATGGATTTCCCGCGCGAGTACACCCCGCGCATCGTCTCGCGGATCAAGATTCTCGCGGACGCCGACGTTGCCGAAAGGCGCAAGCACCAGGACGGGCGAATATTCGTGAAGACGGACAAGCAGGAGATCGACATCCGGGTCTCCTTTTACGCGACCGTCTTCGGCGAGAACGTCGTGCTGCGAATACTCAACAAGGCTTCGCTGATCAGCCTGCAGGAGCTCGGGTTCGCGCCGAATATACTGCGGATGTACACCGAGGACGTTCTGGCGACCCCTTCGGGCATCACCCTGATAACGGGGCCTACCGGCTCGGGCAAGACGACCACCCTTTACAGTTCCATAGACCACTGCAACGACCCGACGGTCAAGATCATCACCTGCGAAGACCCGGTCGAGTACGTCATAGACGGCATCTCTCAGTGCTCGATAAACGAGAAGATCGGTCTAACTTTTAACGACACCCTCCGCTCGATAGTGCGGCAGGACCCGGACATAATCGTCATCGGGGAGATACGCGATAAGTTCTCCGCGGACGTGGCCGTGCAGTCGGCGCTCACGGGCCACAAAGTCTTCGCCACATTCCACACGGAAGACTCGGTCGGGGCGCTCGTGCGCCTGATCAACATGGATATTGAAACGTCGCTAATCGCTTCGACGATAGCCGCGGTGCTCGCGCAGAGGCTCGTCCGGAAGGTGTGCGCCAACTGCCGGGTGCAGTACATGTCGGAGGACCGCGTTCTCAGGCGGTTCGGGTTGACGAGGGCCGAGGCGAGCGATTTCACTCTCTACAAAGGCAAGGGGTGCTCTTCGTGCAACTTCACGGGGTACCGCGGCCGCCTGGGGATCTATGAGCTGCTGGTCCCGAACGTCGATATTCGCGATGCCATTCTACAAAAGAGGACCATGCAGGAGATCAGGCAGATCAGTCTGGACGAGTGCAACTTGTGTTCGATGCAGGAAGACGGCATGGTGAAAGCCCTTCGCGGCACGACCACCCTCGAAGAGGTGTTGGAGAACGCCCCGCGCACCTTCCATCACCGCCCGCTCGAAACCTTGCTCAAAATAGTAGGCTGAAGAAACAAATTGAGGGGCCGGATCATCTTCACGTGATCCGGCCCCTCAATCGGTTTAACTTCTCCCGGCTCACCTTCTTCGGCGGGAGGAAGATTTCTTCGCCGAGGCTTTAGCCTTACCTTTCTTAGCCTTCGATGTTGACGCCTTCCCCTTCGATGACGCGCGCGATTTCACGACATCCCTGCTCCTGAAGCGGCCGATGCGATTGCCGGACGATTTGGAATCACGGCCGCCCGCCGACCTTACGCTCTTCGGGACGCGGACGCTCTGCCCGCGGCGCAACTGGCCCCTGGCGGAGAGCCCGTTCATGCGGGCGAGCTCCTGCACCGACACCCCGTGACGGCGCGCGAGCGCCGCGAGCGTGTCGCCTTTGCGGACCTGATAAGAAGCGTACTCCGCGCGATAACCCTGCCTCGGGGCCTCGGCGACCTCTTCGCGAGGCACCACGACCCTCCGCACGCGCTGGTCTTCGGGCAGCGCCGCGTAAGCGGTCTCGAAACTCTTCTTCATCCCCTTCGGCAGCTTGATCGTGTAGGGCTGACCGGCTGGCGAAGCGCCGCGCCGGAGCTCGGGGTTGAGGTCCTGAATGGATTCGTAAGGGATGGTGAGCAGGTCCGCGACCACCTTCAGGTCGGTCTGGCCGGGCAGGTCGAACGTGTCATAATTCAGAGGCGGGTCGGGCGTCACGTCGAACCCGTACCGCTTCTGGTTCTTGCTCACGATGATGATCGAAAGGATTATGGGGACGTAGTTGCGGGTCTCCTGAGGGATCAGGCCGCGCCTGTGAATCTCCCAGAAATCGGCGTAGCCGCACTTCGCGATGGAGCTCGCGATCCGGCCTTCTCCCGAGTTATAGGCCGCCATCGCGAGGAGCCAGTCGCCCGCGAAGTAATCATGCAGGAAGCGCAGGTAGCGGGCGGCGGCGCGCGTCGACTTCTCCGGGTGAGAACGGTCGTCGATCCACGAGGTCTGCACCAGCCCGTAGCGCGTGCCCGTCGAGGGGATGAACTGCCATATGCCCTTGGCCGCCGCGCGCGACAGCGCGTTCGGCTTCCACACCGACTCCGCCTGCGCCAGCCAGATCAGGTCGAGCGGGACCCGCTCTTCCTTGAAAATCTTTTCGGCCATCTGGCGGTAACGCCCGGCCCGTTTGAGGCCCGTCTCCATGGTGGAGCGGCCCCTGCCCGTCACGAAGTAGTTGAGGAACTGAAAGACGGGAGGGGCCACCGAAAACTCAAAGTCATAACGGCCGAAGACCTTGACCCCGTCGGGCGTGACCGTGGCAAGCTCGCTCTCGTTGAGCCCGGAAAGCTCGTCGATGAGGGCAGGCTCGACGACCTCCTGCCGGGTCTGCGCCTCGTCGACCGGCTGCTTCGGACGGTCTTTCGAGCCGGCGGCCGGAGACTCTTCTTTCGAAGCCGGAGGTTCTTTATCTTTATCCGCCGCGCCTTGCTCTGCTCTGTCCTGCTCCGCTTTCTGAGCGGGCGGCTCGGAATTATTAATGGGATCACTGCCAGGATTAGTTCGATTACCCGCGGGCGAAGGTTGCGATTGATTAAGATGGCCGGAGAGCTTGTTCTTATGCTGATCGATTCTATGAACGAGGTCTTTATAATAGGTTTCGAGCCGGGGATTCTGCGCGAGGCTCCTGCCGGATTTCAATATGATGGCGACGGCCTCATCGAACATCTTCAAAGCCTCGTCGCGCCGGCCTTTGATGAAGGCTTGCTCTCCCGCGAGGTAACTCTGCTCCGACTGAGAAATCAGGTCGCTGATGCTGGGGGGCGCGGGCTGGCGTTGTGTCTGGGCGGAGGCGCTGACCGGGGCGAAGCTTCCGATCACCAGCCCCGAAATCAACAACACAACAACAGAGCGACCGATGCTCTTCGATAGCCTCATCTTGATTTAATTATCCTTTCGCTTTGAGATTGGCTGTTCGGTTGAATTCGCGACGCAATCGATCTCGTTAAACGTCACAAGATTCATCTGTCTGAACGCTCGCTTCTTCAAACCTTCTGCTCTGAGTTCCTGCTGAGTGAGGTGGTTATATCACGCGAAATTCAGGAGAGTCAATAATAAGGGGCTTCGCAAGAAATTTGAAATAAATGACGTGACGCCCGGAGGCCGCGCGCGGCGCGGGCCCGCGCCGCGCGGCCACCGGGCGGATCGGTTACGCGAGTGAAGCCTTGAGGACCTGCCTGATCGAATCGGCGAATACGAAGTTGATCTCTTTCGAAATCTCCTTGGGCAACTCGTCGAGGTCCCGCCGGTTGAGCACGGGTAAGACTATCGTGGTGACGCGGGCGCGCCGCGCGGCCAGCACCTTCTCCTTAATCCCCCCGACCGGCAGCACGTTCCCGCGCAGAGTGATCTCGCCCGTCATCGCGACGGACCTCTTCACGGGCCGCCCGGACAGGGCCGAGACGAGGGCCGTGGCGAGGGTCACCCCGGCCGAAGGGCCGTCTTTCGGGATCGCGCCCTCGGGGACGTGGATGTGGACGTCGAACTTATTGAACTTCTCGGAATCGATGCCGATCTCGTCGGCGCGGGCCTTGGCCCAAGAGAAGGCGGCCTGCGCGGACTCTTTCATCACGTCCCCGAGCTGCCCGGTCAGGAGCAGGGAGCCCTTCCCGGCCGTCAGCAGGGCCTCGATGAAGAGAACGTCGCCGCCGGCGGGGGTCCACGCCAGCCCGGTCGACACGCCCACCTGATCTTTCTTCAGGATCTCATCCGGGTGGACGTGAGAGACTCCGAGGTAGTCCTGCAACACGTTGGGCGAGACCCGAACGAGCGAGGTGTCGCCTTCGGCGACGCGACGCGCGACCTTGCGGCAGATGGTCGCGATCTCGCGCTCGAACTGGCGGAGCCCCGCCTCATGCGTGTACTGCTGAATGATGGCTTTCAGCGCCGCGCGGCTCATCGACAGGTGGCGCGAGGTTATGCCGTGCGCGTCCATCTGCTTCGGGATGATGTGCCTGCGCGCGATCTCGGCCTTCTCTTCTTCGGTGTACCCGGCCAGCCTGATGACTTCCATGCGGTCGCGGAGCGCGGCGTGGATCGTCTCAAGCACGTTGGCCGTGGTCATAAACATGACGTTCGACAGGTCGAAGGGGGAGCCCAGGTAGTTGTCCCTGAAAGAGAAATTCTGCTCCGGGTCGAGGACTTCGAGGAGGGCGGAAGAGGGGTCGCCCCTGAAATCCGCGCCCACTTTATCTATCTCGTCGAGCATGATTAAAGGGTTATTCGTGCCCGCCTGCTGGATCGCCTGAATGATCCGTCCGGGCATGGCCCCGATGTAGGTGCGCCTGTGGCCGCGGATCTCGGCCTCGTCGTGCAGGCCGCCCAGCGAGAGCCTCTGAAACTTCCTGTTCAAGGCGCGAGCGATGGACCGGCCCAGGCTGGTCTTCCCGACGCCGGGGGGGCCGACGAGGCAGAGGATCGGGCCTTTCACTTTATCCTTCAGCTTGCGCACGGCGAGGGACTCAATTATGCGTTCCTTGACCTTTTCGAGGCCGTAGTGGTCCTCGTCAAGTATCGCCTGCGCGCGCTTGAGGTCGAGGTTCTCTTCCGAAGCCTTGGACCACGGGAGGCTGACCATCACGTCGAGGTAATTGCGCAGGGTCGCGGCCTCCGCCGCGTCGGGGTGCATGCGTTCCAGCTTCTTGATCTGCCGGTCGACCTCCTCGTCGACCGCCTCGGGCATCTTCGCCTGAAGCATCTTCTCGCGGTACTGCGCGATCTCTTCGGCCAGCTCGTTGCCTTCGCCGAGCTCGGACTGGATGGCCTTCAACTGCTGCCGCAGGTAGAACTCGCGCTGGGTGCGGTCGATCTCGCCCTTGGCCTGCGTGTTTATCTCCTGCTGGACGAGCAGCACGTTGATCTCGCGCGCGAGCAGCTCGTTGACGCGGCGCAGGCGGTCGGCCGGGTTGAGTTTTTCTAGCACGCTCTGCGCGTCCGCAACCTTCAGTTCGAGGTTGGAAGCGGCCACGTCGGCCAGCCGCCCGGGGTCTTCGAGGTTCGCGACGATGGCCATCACCTCCGAGGAGATGTTTTTGCCCAGAGTTATCGCGCGCTCGAGCGACGAGCGGACGTTGCGGATCAAAGCCTCAAGCTCAAGCTCTTCGGCGTCGGGCTCGGCGTCGTTGAGCGGCTCGATGTGGGCGACGAGCGGGGGTAGGCTTTCGTCGAAGCGGGTGATGCGGGCGCGGGACAACCCCTGAACCAGTATCCTGATCCTGCCGTCGGGCATCTTCAGCATCCGCATGATGGCGGCGGCCGTCCCGTAATTGTAAAGGTCGGAGCCCGTCGGCTCCTCCTTCTCAAGGTCGCGCTGGGCGACGAGCAGGATCATCCGGTTCTCGGCAAGGGCCTGATCGACCGCCCGGATCGACCGCTCGCGCTGGACGAACAGCGGAACGATCATGTAGGGGAAGATTACGATGTCGCGAAGCGGCAGCACCGGCAGGGAGTCCGGCATCTTGACCTGCTCGTCGGACGCTTCTAACTGGACCTCTTCTGTCTCCATTATAGGTGTCATAATTTATTCAGTTTTATCCTCTGTTTTCGATTGTAGGGCGCGCGGAAAGCGGTGACAAGTACCATGCGACGGGCGGATGCACTCCCAGGCGGCCGGCTCCCCGTCACCTGGCCCGCCCGGAGCGGACGAGGGACTTAAGCTCACTCATGAATTCCGAGACATCTTTGAATTCGAGGTAGACCGAGGCGAAGCGGACGTAAGCGACCTTGTCGAGTTCCTTCAGGCGTCTCATTATCATCTCGCCGATCTTTTCGGTCGAGCGCTCGCGCTCGCGCGACTCCTGCACGTACTTCTCAATCGAGTTGACCAGCCCTTCGATTTTAGCCATGGGGATGGGGCGCTTCTCGCAAGCCTTCATCACCCCCGCCAGGATCTTCTGGCGGTCGAAGGGCTCGCGGCTGCCATCCTTCTTCACGACCATGTACGGGATCTCGTCGATGCGCTCGTAGCTGGTGAAGCGCCGCTCGCACTTGAGGCACTCTCTCCGGCGGCGAATCACGTCGCCCTCCCGGCTCTCGCGCGAATCGACGACTCTGTCTTCCAGGTGCGCACAGAAAGGACACTTCATATATAACCTCTCAACCGAAAGTTTGGCATACGGGACGGGCGGCCCTCCCCGGCGAGGGCGGCTCAGAGCTGATCCAGATGTCCTTCGGGCAGTCGGCGGGCTATCGTGCTCGCCGGTTGTTTGATCGCCATCAGCTCGCCCCCCTGCGCCTCCCCGCCCGACGGGCCCTCGGCGGACGCGTCGACCTCTTCGACCTCCCTCTCGCCGATCCGCCTCAGCCTGTCGAGCGACAGCCCGTCTTTAAGGACGTAAAAAAGCCCGAAGAAGGTGGCGGGGGCGAAGATGACGAGGTGTAGGAGTATGGCCACGGAGGCGGCCTTGTTCTGCGCGACCCCCATGAAAGTCAGCGCCGCCGCGGTCGCCGTGTGGAACGGCCCCGTCGCCCCTCCCGGAGTCGGTACGACCGACCCGAGCATCGAGAGGCCCATCACGAAGACGGCCCCCGTGAACGGCACCTGGCTGTAGGGGATTCCGAAGGCCCGGACCACGAGCATGTGCGCGAGCGCGACCATCAGCCACATGAGGATCGTGTAAGAGACCGTCACGGCGAGCCCCTTCGCGTCGTGCAGCACCGCCAGCCCCTCGGAGATGTGGCGGAGCAGACTGAGCACCCCCCTGTAAATGTGCGAAGGGAGCCAGTGGAGCTTCCTTTCCAGATAAGCGAGCGCGCCCTTCCTCCTCCTCTGAAAGATCGAGAGGCCGTAGATCCCCGTCACCGCGACCAGGAGCAGCAGGACCCCCGTGACCTTGATCAACCCGAAGCGCTCGACGGATTCGGCGTCCCGCGCGATGTGCTCGAAGAAGATGAGGTTGAAGGCGAAGAAGAAGACGACCATCACCATGTCGAACACGCGCTCGATCATCACGGTCGCGTAGCTCGCGGAGGGGTGGACCCGCTCTTTAACGGACAGGACCGCGGGCCTGACTATGAACTCGGCCGCCCTGCCCATCACGAACAGGGCACAGTAGCCGACGACGGTCGCGCGGAAGAGGGCGCGGAGCGAGGGGTGAGCCATCGGGGCGAGGAGGCCCCGCCATCTCAGAACCCGGACGAAATAAGTGCCGACGAAGAGGGCCACCGCCAGGCCGAGCTGGCCCCAGTTGGCTTTCCGGACTTCGATCCACACTTCGTTCCAATCGAGTTTGTGTGCGAACCAGTAGACGAATAGAGCGCCGAGCGCGAGGCTGGCTAATGTCTTAACCCTGCTTTTCAAAGCTTTCGAGTGATCCTCGTCTTATGCTATCTTTCAAAATCATGGGCACGCGCCTTATACACCTCGTGAGTGTCAGGTATTGCAGCAGGATTCCGCAACAGGCTGTATCCCTGGGGGATTCTAGCACAAAATCTGGCCGGTTGGCAGGCGAATACGGCCGCCCGGACGAGGTGCTGAAGGCCGGGGCCTTTTTGGAACATTTCAAGTTAGCGTCTCGTTTAGCTGATTGACTTCAGCGTTTAGCGTTGAAACTAAAACGAATAGCTTACGAGAAGGCGACAGGTGGGAGCAAGATACGCTTTGACATCAAGCGATGCTGAATTGGTTCAGCGTTGTATACAGGGCGACCAGCAGGCCTGGGCGGACGTAGTGCGCCTTTTTTCGCGCCGCATCTATAACCTGGCTTACCGGTTCACTTCGAGCCACGCGGCGGCCGAGGATTTGACGCAGGAGGTCTTCATCAGGGTCTACCGCTCGCTCCAGCAATACGACTCGGGCCTCGGCGATCTGTCGAACTGGCTGATGCGGCTAGCGCGCAACCTCATCATCGACGATTACCGCAAGCGGCAGCGAACGCCCACCGACTCGGGCGATGACCTTGCGGATCACGAATACCATCTGCCCGCTGCCTGCGACAGCCCGCAGAGGTCTCTGGAACGCCAGGAGCGCAGGCTACAGGTGCTGGCCGCGATAGACAGACTGTCGCCCGACCTGCGCGAGTGCGTCATCCTCCGGGACATCGAGGAATTGACTTACCAGGAGATCGTGGACCTTCTCAAGATACCCGAGGGCACGGTCAAGAGCCGCATCAACCGCGGCAGGATAGAGCTGGCGAAAGTTCTCCGCAGGATGAAGGTGAATCCGGACTGAGAGTCTTCGCCGGCCTGAGTATCGAACCGCTCTAAATCGTTAGCTATCTAATTTCGGGGCAGGATTTCGCGCCAAGAGTTACGGCTGGCCGGGCGTCGTGTGGCCATGAGAGTTGATCACAGGGGGTGTGGAAGCGGGCTTCCATTGAAGTTTTATGAATTGCAGCAAATTTGAAGAACAGCTTAGCGATTACCTCGACGGGCAGTTGACTCAGGGTGAGACGGGCGTCTTCGCCGCGCACGCGCTCCAGTGCCGCGCCTGCCGCGGCCTGATGGACGAGGTCAAAGCCGCGCTCCGCGAATGCAAAGACCCGGACTTCGTCGACGCGCCGGCGAGCCTCGAAGCGTCTCTCGTCCTGATACCGTTCGAGCGGATGCCGCTCGACTGCGTGTCTTTTCAGGAGATCATCACGGAGTTCCTCGACGGCTTCGTCCCCGCCTCGAAGTATCACCGGTTCGAAGATCACGCGGCGGAATGCGCGGAGTGTTCCGGCCTGCTGACCGATGTCGTGTACGCGGTCGCGGCCTGCCACTCGATCCACACTTATGAGGACTACGAAGTCTCCGAGCCGTTCATGAAATCCCTCGAAGGGATCGCGCCCTGCACCCCGCCGTCCCGGAGCAAGGCCCTCGTCGCTCGCGCGATAGCTATTGCCAGCTATATTCTCCCGAGCGCCACGCAGAGCGCCCCGTGGAGCTTCGCCACGGCTTCGAGCCTGACCTTCGCCACCTTCGCGCTGCTGCTCTTCGGCTTCTCCGACGACGGCACCGTCGGGGGCATCTACCGGCGCGCCCATTCCAAAGTGGCGGAGATCTACAGCCATGGGACCGAGTTGTACGGGCAGAAGGATGAGGTGGTCGCGGGGATCGAGCGCGTGAGCCTCGACATAACCGAAGTGTGGGACACGCTCGGCGGGGAGCAGCCCTCGTCAGGCGAGGGCGAGAAATCCGAAAAGTCGAAGTAGCGGGGGCAGGCGTCGGTGGTCAGTGGCC
>DASQDI010000056.1:0-73338 GCA_035634255.1 Blastocatellia bacterium | reverse complement strand
TCGATTCTGGTAGCGCTGTCTCATAACACTTTCTCGTAACACTTTCTCGTAACACTTCCTGTCCCCTCATACTTTAAGGGTGTAGGGATACTACACCCAACCGGCGTAGAATGTCTACACCCTTAACCGATTCCTGCGCGTAGCGTTTTGCGAGACCGTCAAGCAGCTACGTCGGTGGTTCAGGGTACCTGAAGGAGTAGAGCCGCCGTTTGTGCCAGCCTTTGTTTATTGCCGCGCCGGTGGGTTGTTGAGCGCACCTTCGTATGGCTAGACCGGTATAGAAGAATGAGCAAAGACTATGAGTACCTGACTGAGATTAGCGAAATCCAGAGCGGTTTTCATTTGGCCTTAGCCCATCAGTTTTGAAAAACAGGCTGGAACTCGGCTGAAGCCGGAATGCCACTAGCTAAACGCAATCGAAAAACGCTCTAGCCTTTCTTCCCTATGAGTTATCCTCGCTGCTAGTTTAGCGGAGAACTCTCATCTCTTCTGCACTTCTTTTCGGGGGCCAGATCAATAGCAGCCGAGGGTTGTACGTTGCGCCCCATCTGTTTGCGAACTTCCTGATAAAGATGGTCGTGGATTCGAACCCATGTCCCATCCTTCTTCCAACATCGAAAGTACTCGTAGACGGTTCGCCAGTGAGGAAGGTCGTGAGGGATTAAGGGCCAGGCCGAGCCGCCGCGCAGCACGTGCTGCAAGGCATTGATGATTTCCCGCATCGGGTACTTGCGATGGCAACCGCCGGGCTTTTCTTGAAGGAGAAGCGGCTCAAGGATCAGCCATTCAGCATCGGTTAGATCGGTCGAGTAGGCGCGTCGGGAATAAGTTTGCACAGGAAGCCTCCTTTGATGGAGCCTCAAAATACCACTGTTTTGGCCGCTAATTCTACTTTTCTCTGCTTTTTAAACAGCCTCTAGGCATCTGAATCTCAATCGGTGGGAAGCCGACGGGCTGTTGATATGTTGACTCTCGGGCGCAATACAGCCGCAGTATCAATAACAGAGGCACTAACCAAGTAAATACAGACCGGAACTCCCAGCAAAGCACGAGCCGATTTCCATGTGGGCGCCGCCGACCGTGACCTCGTCAAAGCGCATACGCCATAGGCCGCGCGGTGAGGGCGCTGGAATGGTCGCTGACAACTGGCTGCCTGACGGAAAGGTCACGCTCGGAATAAGGGCGGGAGCTTCTACTCCCAGCCTGGTGATTGGCGACGTGATGGGCCGCATTGCCAACTACTGCTTCGGAGAGACAGGTTGATCCGCCATATAATTGCCCTACCTCGACTTTAGATCCTCTAGCACGTACCCAGCCGCCTTGTTGCCTGATCGCACTGCCCCCTCGACCGTCGAGCTGCCTGTGAGCCAGTCTCCCGCGTAGTGAATCCCTGAACGCCGTCGGGCGGCGAATGCCACTATTCGGTGGAAATATCCCGGCTCAGGGATAACTGTAGCTTCTTGCCTTGCATAGACAAAAGACCAATCAGGCTTCGGCAAGTAAACGCCAAGCGCTTTGGCGTCTTTGACCAGTTCGTCAACGACCTCGTCCTGGCTTTGTCCAATCAGCTCTCGCCCTCGCCGACCCATGGTGAGGACGACAACGACTTCTTTGCCTGATGGGATCAACCCCGGTACCCCAGCCTGCGAAAGCGCAGTAATGCCGACAAGCCTGTGCCGACCGGCGCCACCTGCCATGACGGATGGTGATTTCAAGTTAAGGCTGCTCGAGTAGCCGAGAAAGAGAGCGACGTTTGACTCGAATCTAATCGCAGAAAGGTCGCGGCGGTCCTCACCGACAAGCGGCGCGTCGAATCGAGCTATACTGGGCGCAGGGAGGGCTAGCACAACCGCATCCGCGTCTATGTTCTCGCTCCCGTAATGGAGCCGCAGACCGCTGCCCGCTGATTCGATCCTATCAACCGGGCAGTTGACCCGGCAATCTACCAGTTCCGATAGCGTCGCACAAAACGAGCCCATCCCTTGCCGTGGCGTCCACAGGCTCCAGGAGACGGCATGCCTGAGCAGCGCTTTAGCAACGGCAGTCGAAACCTCTTCCGCCCCCATGTAGAAGAACGGCTCTATCGCTGGGCGCACAAAATAATTATAAGCATCATCCCCCACGACTCGCCTGGCCCAGGTGCTAGCGTCACCTTCATCTAAAGCGACCAGGCTCTCCGGATCAGCGATGTGCGATTGTGGGCCAATGGTCAACCTTGCGAGCAGGGCGAGGAATTTAATTTTTGCGGACAGCGGCACGAGGGGGAACCCGAAGAATCCCCGTATGGTACCAGGGCTATAAGGCAGCGTGGCGTCCGTAGTCGCCATTTGTCTAAGGTTCCCCGCGCGGCCCGGGTGGATATATGGCCGTACTAGCTCAACGCCAACCTCTCTGCACAGGCGGAGCGTTTCGCTATAGAAGGAGGCGAAGAAGGCCGCGCCAGTGTTGAGCGTAGCCCCATCAATACTGACGCTCCTTGTCCTCCCTCCTACCCAGGGCGCGGCTTCGAGAACAGTGGCTTTGATCCCAAGCTGCTTTAACCTCCACGCCGTGACCAGGCCGGCAGGGCCCGCGCCGACAACTACACAACCGTGCCGCATCTTAGTGATACTCCCTTGTCTCTACGAGTTAGGATTCTAAGCTTTGGTCTGGTCCAGCCGAAGATAATCCAGAGGCGTATTAATGTTCGCCAGCATCCCGGGATCGTTCGTCTTCAAGACCTTCAGGCGGCACTGTCGCAAAATTATCAGCGTAGCAACAAAGAAAAATAACAGCGCCGAGCTGAGAAGATTGGACCTGAAGAATAATAGGCTGAGACGCAATGACCAGGGAAGAAACTGCCGAGAGATTACCGCCAGCGTGGCTACCAATTTGCGGCCCTGCATCGGGACCATAACAGAAGCTCCCCTTTTAACTGAGGATTTCGCAAGCGCGCGCAAGCTGCGGACGCGTATCGCAGGAATATCAACCGGGCATATGAGGATGGCAGAAGGATGCGCAGCCCTTTTCACAATCTCCTCCAGGCCCGTGCGGACGAAATTCCGCGAGTGGTTGATCACGAACATGTCCCGGGGCAGGCGAGTTCGCTCGATGATCTCGTTGGCGTGATAGGTCAATACCACTATTATGGGCGTAATGCCTGCGCGGCTCATCTTCTCAACGACCGTCTCAAGAAACGTACTCTCGCCGTACGGCATTAGCGCCTTGATCCGGCCCATCCGACGCGACCTTCCGCCAGCGAAGACGACGCCCGCTATCGGCAAAGTATTATCATCTTCACAACCAACTCTGTCGCCTGTATTCATCATTTTTCGAGCGGGGCCCCAAAGAGGTTTACACGGCTACCTCAGCCTTTATGTGAGGATGGGCTTCGTAGCCACAAAGCTCAAAATCATCGTAGTCAAAGTCAAATATTGACCTCACTGCCGGGTTGAGTTTCACCTGGGGTAGGCGGAAGGGCTCGCGCGTAAGCTGTAGCCTGGCCTGCTCTATATGGTTTGAGTATATGTGCGCGTCACCTATAGTATGTATGAACTCCGCCGGCTTTAAGTCGCAGACCTGAGCAACCATCATCAACAGCAAGCAATAAGACGCAATATTGAAAGGAAGGCCCAGGAAAATATCAGCGGCCCGTTGGTAGAGTTGGCACGAGAGCTCGCCATTATTTACATAAAACTGGAAAAGCGTATGGCAGGGCGGCAGGGCCATCTTATCTATCTCGCCTACGTTCCACGAGTTGACGATCAAGCGCCTGGAATTCGGGTTAGTCTGTATCTGTTCTATGACACGAGATATCTGGTCGATGGAGCCGGATTCGGCAGTCTTCCAGGATCGCCACTGAGCGCCATAAATCGGCCCGAGGTCGCCCCGCTCATCAGCCCATTCGTTCCAAATGTTTACCCCATTGTCGCGAAGATAAGCAATGTTCGTGTCGCCCCTCAGGAACCATAAGAGCTCATAAACTATTAGCTTGAAGCTTATCCTCTTGGTCGTAAGCAGCGGGAAGCCTTCACTCAATCTAAATCTCATCTGATGGCCGAAGATAGAGCGGGTACCTGAACCTGTCCTGTCGTCCCTATCTACCCCTTCGTCGAGAACATGCTTCATCAGATGCAGGTAGTGTCTCATAATTGATCCTTTGCTATAGCGTTCGCATCACCAAAGTCCCGGGAATAACCGCCATTTAACACGGTTCTTATAGTCCTGATAGTTCAGCCCTTTTTCAAGGCTAAGGAACTGGTCTTCCCATGCGGCCTTGACCACGAAGCCGACTATCTGCGACCCAAAGATGATCTGCCCTGTAATATTATTCTGGGCCAGGAGTAATCCCGCGTAGGCAAGCGCCGCACCAGCGTAAATAGGGTGGCGTACTACGCTGTAAGGGCCGTTCGTGTACAACTGCATGTGCGAGTCTTGAGGCAAGACAGACCAGCCGCGGCCGAGAATACGTCTTGCCCAGACGACCCATGCGAAACTGATAGTGAAAAGCGCGAGGCCGGCTAAGCGGACCGCCCCCGGCAGATTGAGATCGTAGTTCGGCAAAGCCCATACACGCTGCCCCAATTCATATGCGATATTGAGCAGGTTCGCGGAGAACCCTCCCGCGACGGCAAGCGCGTCAACAAACCGATTGGCATCCAAGCTCCGCCTGATCTCCCTGACCAGCAATCTTCCGCCGCGCCAAGTGAAAAGCATCCATAGCATGAGACCCGCTACCGCCATCACCCTTATCCAGTCGCTATCCATGCGCGTCTCTCCATGCCTGTATGCGTTCCTCTGCCCAATCTACAGCGTCCCACGTCCACGTCAGTAAGAGCCGAGAAAACTGCTCCGGCACTTCCAGCCTGGACTCGATTCGCCTAACGGCCTGGACGGCCGCCCCCATTTGATCCCTCATCAAGTCAAGGCATCGTTGGAAAGTTCGGTATCGCAGGAATAGGTTGTTCAAATCGCCAACGGTTAAAGCCCCGCCATCATGGCCGGAAAAATATCTTTCGATCCGGTCGCGGTCAGATTCATCGATCTCCTGCTCTAAAAGGACCAGGATCGGGAATGTCACATATCTGCTCTTAAAGTCCCGGTATAGCGTTTCGCTTTCAGTCGAACCGCCACAGTAATCGAGCAGATCGTTTTGCATCTTGCCATTGATCGCGATGGCGGTCGCGTATTCCCAGGCCGCAGCCACGATCTCTCTATCGCCGCACGCGATTGCAGGGGCGACCAGCGCCCAGTGATTGCTGTTGTTTACCCTCTCCGCATGCTTGTAAAAAGCCTTGAGATTACCGGCGGAGCCTACGACCGGAAGCTGGCTTGAAACACACATCAACAGAAGCCGGATTGAAAGGCCCACCATGCGAATACGGGCGGGGAAGGAAACAGGTGGCCGCGTTATGAGCGAGAAGAAAACTCTCCAGAGAGCAAAGTTTATTGCCAGAAAAGTGCGAACCCTGCCATAGACCATATGAGCACACACATGGCCCTCCCGCTCCTGAGAGCCATCGATGAGGTCATCTGTTAGCAGCGCACACGTCCAAGCGATCTCACCGGTCGCGCCAATAATCCAGCCAACCCCCGGCTTCCCTATCAGCTCGCCCATAGCTACAGACAACGCCGTGCGGAAAAAATTCTTCCTACCTTCCAGCGTGAAGATGAAGGGCTCGAGCAGCCACCTCCGGCATCTCGGCAGCCAGCCTTTGCGGCTCACTCCGATCAAGTCCAATGCTTGCTGCCGTATCTCTTGATGGAAGCGGTCATAGAACTCCTGCAGCAGCAAGTTATGATTAAGACTCCTGATGGTTTGGGCCATGATTGATACCTTAAAATAATTTGAAGTGAAGCTACCCACTAAGCCAGCGAATCAGCCCACTGCCTCGTCGCCTCAGGGACAACTGTCGCCTGAGGATTATACCTTTACCTGGGTAATTTTTCATACCACCCCCCCCATGCTTTTTTCCAGCGCCGGAAAGTCAGGGCGAACAGCGGATTAGTCCATACAAGTATGCGCCAGGTCGACCATTGGTCGAACCTTCTCGGCGAAGGGATCACTTGCAGGTCGGTAATAAGGTGATGGCGCAGGCCCCGCTTTTTCGCGAGCTTTTTAAGACGCCAGTAAAAATCAACATCCTCGCCCATATAAAGCGACTCATCATAACCCCGTAGCGAAACAAATACTTCCCTGCGGCAGAACTGGGTGGCCCCCTGTGCCATCCCCGTCAACTTCCCCAGCATGCGCCACAAGGCGAGGTAGGCCTTAATAAGGCTGCGCGAAGGTCTATGAGAGACATCAACAGCCCCGCCCGCGCAATCTCGGTCGCTCATCACCTCGCTAATTCGATATAGCAGACTTTCCGGCACCACCGTGTCGGCATCTACGAAAACCAGTACGTCGGCGTTTGACGAATACGCCCCTGCGTTGCGTACTCTGGAGATGTTATGGACGGACTCTTCTATGATTGTGGCGCCGAAGCCCCGCGCGATGGCCGCAGTTTCATCCGTGCTTGCGTTGTCAACGACGATGAGATCGATTGGGACCGGATTTGCCTTCCGAGCGAAATCCACCGCGCGGCGTAAATGCTCTAGCGTACTAGCTATATACCGCCCTTCGTTATATGCAGGAATGATAACAGAGATTGACATCGCCAATTTCCCTAGCGCCCGCCCATCATGCTCAGCCAGTAGTATTACCTTAGGGCCGGACCGGGTTGAGCCCGCCGTCCGCTTTACCTATTCAACCCCGATTGCCTCATTGACCTCCATATTTAACGCGCGATTCGCGGGCCAGCTGGCTGCAATCGCCGCTACGACAGTGACGACCGGCACCGCCAAGAATACTGCGGTCGTGGGCCAATGGTACGGCAGGGAATAGCCGAGTATGACGGCGGCTGCCGTGTGCACCATGAAGTAAGTGTCCACAAGGCTCTTCATCCCGCCCAGTGTTAGTCCGGTAATCGCTATTGCTATCGACTCCAGAACAATCATTTTACGGATCTGCCCGCGTAGCGCTCCTATGGCTCTGATTATTCCGATCTCCCGTTTGCGTTCGACAACAGAGACGATCAGCGTGTTTATTATGCCAATGACCGCAACGAAGATAGTGATGACCATCTGTAGGTAGGTGAGCTGGAAGAATCGGTCGACCACCCCTAGCATGCGTTCGCGGTACTCTACATTGGTAAAGACAAAAGCCTGGTGCTCGCCTGCCAGTAATTGTTGGAGCTGCCTCTTAACCGCGCCTCGGTCAGCGCCAATATTCAAGCTGATATTAAAGAAATCGACGCCACTGTCCTGCCAGTAGGTCTTGTAGAGCCCGCGATCCAGATATATCGTACCCTTCTCTGCGCTGAAGTCGTTTAGGATCCCGAGTACCGGCCTTATGAGAGTCCCATTGGGAGTGTCGAGCTTCAGGAGGTCTCCGACCTGCAAGCCCCACCGCGAAGAAAAATTCCCGGCCAACAGCACGCCTTCGCCCTTCGGCATTAGCTCGCGCGCTTCGTCTTCGTCACCTTCTTCAAGCGCAGATTCCACCCGGGCGAAAAAGCCGGACGTATCAAGCGCAAGCACTCCCACCCTGTGCCCCCCATAAGGGACCGACACGAAGCGTGCGCTCTCAACGCGGCTGATTCCAGGCAGGCTGCCGATAAGCGGACCCAGGCCCTCGGGAAAGGAATATGTGCGCCCGTGATTGAAGACGAAGAGGTCGGAGTTTGTAAGGCGGTCGAATGATTTTACGATGGAACTCTTCTGGCTCTGTATGAATGCCCACGTAGAAAAGACAAACGCGAGGCTAATCATTAGAGCGGCAACAGTCGCGGATGTGCGCTTGGGCGACTCTATTATTGCGTCTATTGCGAGAAGACCCTCAGAGCCGAAGGCGCGGTCCATTATTGGCCGAAGCGCACGAGCAATCCACTCCGATAGGTCCGGCAACATAATGATGAAGCCGAACAAAGTCAACGCGGCGTAACTGAGTTGGAGGGTTAACCCGACGTGTGGCGTTGTGAAGCGAATGAGCAGTAGTGAGGCGATAATCGAAAGCGTCCCGGCGGTAAATCTCAATCCCGTGAAAGGATATTTACTGGGAACTGTCTCCACGTTCCGCAAGGCGAGCACAGGGTCCAAGCGCGAAGCGGCGCGCGCCGGGAACCATGCAGCGACGAGTGAAGCGGCCAGCCCGAGCCCCGCTGATGTGAATGCGTATTCAAGAGAAAAAGAGGGCGACGGAGGCACCACCATATGTTGATACATAGTCGAACTGATGCTGGTCGCCCTGGCAATTAGCGCAAGGTAAAAGCCTCCCACCACGCCCAGCACTGCCCCTATCATACCGAAGAGAGCCGCCTCAACTAAAAACATTAGTTGTATATAACGGCGCTCGACTCCAAGCGCGCGCAGTGTCCCGATCTCGTGGCGCCGCTGCGTGACCGCGGTGTTGAGCGAATTGAATATGATGAAAGCGCCGACAAGCAGAGCAACAAGGCTTGAGATGAGATAGCCCTGTCTGATTGTAGCCGTTGCGTACTCTACATCCTGGCCGCGCGCAGCCGGGCGCGACACTTCAAACCCAGGGCCGAGCCGTTCAACCAGTTTATCTCGCACCGGCTCAACGCCTGCGTCCGGGTCAGTCATTACGTCAATGCGGTCAATGTTGGCCCCGCGGTCAAAGACATATTGGGCCGAATAGATGTCCATTACCGCGACATGGCCGCCAAATATTTCACCCGCCCCCACGCCCTTGATGATCCCGCGTACGGTGAATTCCTTCGGACCCTGTGAGGTGTACAATTCCAGCTTGTCGTGCTCGCCAAGATTATGGTCTTGTGCAAACTGGCTTGTGATGAGGATTGAATCATGATGCGAGATGAATTCGAGCGAGTCGCTTACTGGTCCTCCTCGCTCCTCAAACTGGTATTCATGAATTTCCGGAGAGCTGGAAATATCTAGCCCGATTATCAATATGTTCCCTGCATCTTCCGACGTGGGCCGCGCGACAGCTTCAATAACGGGCTCGGCGAGCTTCACGCCGTCTGTGGAGCGCACAACTTTCAATACGTCTTCAGGAAAGCCCGGATCACCCGCGGATACTTGTAGCGTTGCCTTGCCGGCGAGCTTGAGGATCGTTTGTTGGAGTGAATTAACGAGCACGGCATTACCCGTCTGCATCGAGAAAGATAAGGCCACCCCTGAGGCGATGCCGAGCAGCGTAAGCAGAGTACGCACTTTGTTAGCGCGCCACTGCCTGATGGTTATGAGTATCAGCATCCGTAGCATAGATGGCACCCGGCTGGTTAGCAGCCGCTGAAAGGACTTTCGCTCCAGTAAACTCGATCACTACATTGGCAGTGGCGTCCGCGCGGATAGGCGAGCCTGACCGACGTAAAGGGCCGTGTATACGCCGCCCTTCATCAACAGCTCGTCGTGAGTACCGGCCTCAGCGATGCAGCCTCCCTCAATTACCAGAATCAGATCAGCGTTGACAACCGTGCTTAGCCGATGCGCGATTATCAGGGTAGTGCGCCCAAACTTAGGCGCTGAACCTGCGCGAAAAGCGATTCTCTTAAATCGAACAGCGCTCGTTGCGCCGCTCGTTCAGCTAAAAAGTTTTGTAGGAATGAGAATATTGCCCTGGCTAGAACTATAACGGCAAGGGCAGAAATCGTAGTAATAATGGCCTTTTGCTGCCCGCGTACAATCCCCACGTCGATGCAATAACGTATCAGGAGCGGCACAGCCAGATTCGCCACTGAAACCAGCAGCAAAGCGAATATCGCAGCGATCACTTCGAGACGGTAAAGGCTCAGGTAATCCGCCGCCCGTAAGAGCGCCCCGACAGTGGCCGGCTTCAGGAGATTAAATGCACCTCTGTATTGGTTTATACCCCTGGTGAGCCGCTGAACCACTCATGCCCCCTTGAATTCACCTGCTAATATCCCACCCACCTTAGCAGTAGTTTGGTATACAAAGTTCAATGTAAGAGGAATTATTAGTATGTAGACGGTATAACTTTACACTAAAAACTTTTAACCCTCCAGGATTCCAGGGAGATAAGTTACGCAGCCGACAGACGCAGGCTGTCGCGGCGGGAGTGGACGGCGTGATAAAACATAAAATGAGCCTGTTAAAGGACAGCCGCTTTCGGGGTTGGTAGGAGGGCAAGAGAGTGGCCATGTCGGAAGATTCAAATAGGGTTATTAAGGGCGACGTCGCAGTTATAGGTGGAGGGCTAGCGGGGCTGACCTGCGGGATCGGGCTGCGAAACAGTGGCCTTAAAGTGATTATGCTGGAACGCAATGAAATGCTCGGCGGCAGGGCGCGAGGCTGGATAGACACGGAGACAGGCGACCCGGTTGACATAGGCCCCCACATCTTTCTCAGTGAATACCCAAACACCTTAAAACTGCTCGACATACTTGGGACGAGGGAGAATATTGCTTGGCAGACAGATCAGTTCATTACGATGGTTAAAGGGCGGCACAGGATCAAAATAAAAATGGCACCTCTGCCGCCGCCCTTCCATTTTGTGCCGAGCGTCTTTGCCGATAGCACTATCCCGCATAGGGATAAGCTTTCCAACCTCTCAGTCACCTGGCGCGCGATGCAGATTGATGAAGAGGAGGTATTGCAACTCGACGCTATAAACGCGTACGATTTTCTCCGCAATGCGGGGGTCTCCGAGCAATACATAAACACGTTCTGGGCATTTGTCTCGATGTCGATTATGAATGTGCCAGTGGACCAGTGTTCTGCTGGCGCGCTGATGCGCTTTTACCGTCACCTGATCGGCCATAACAAGTATTACATCGGCTTTCCGAAGTCAGGGCTGGATAATATCTTCGCCGTACGGGCGCGCGAGGTACTTGAAGCCTCAGGCGTCCAGTTCTTAATGAATACCACAGCGAGCGGCTTCGTCGCCGATATGAACTCCATAACGAGATTGGAGACTACTGCCGGGCTAGGCATCGAGGCGAAGATGTATGTCTCTACTCTCGCGCCGCAAGACCTGCGACAGATTGCGCGAAGTGAGTGGCTTGACCGTCACTCCGTCTTCGCGAATCTGGAGAGCTTTCTACCTTGCCCCTATATCAGCAGTTATATATGGTTTGACCGCAAGCTGACACGCGAGCAATTCTGGGCTCGGGCTTATTCGCCCGTGGATCTCAACTGCGACTTCTACGATTTAACGAACATCAATCATGGATTGCGAGACCGGCCATCTATCATTGCGAGTAATATAATCTACAGCCACCGGGCGAATAATCTTTCCGACGTCGAGATAATCAGCGCAACAGTGCGGGAGCTTGAAGAATTTCTGCCCGAAGTTTCGACAGCGAAGGTATTACACAAAGTCGTGAATCGCATTCCTATGGCGATTCATTGCCCGCATCCCGGTACTGAGCGTAAGCGGCCGGAGACTCATACGCCCCTCGATAACCTGTTTCTTGCTGGCGACTGGACGCAAACCTGTATCCCGCCTTCGATGGAGAGCGCCGTGCGGTCCGGCTGGCTTGCGGCGGAGCGCGTTTTAGAGCGGGCAGGCAATCCACAAAACTTGGCGGTGCAGGTAAAAGAAACCGAAGGAATTGCCGGCCTCGTGCGGCGCATAGGAAAATGGCTTGCGTAATCCTCCAACCGGTTTTGTGCCTACATTTTATTGTTAGCTACCGGTCGTGATAATGAAATTGACACTAAAAGGTGCCAATGTTACAATCCGACCCGGCTGTAATGCTATACTTGCACACGGCTCAGAATTAGCGGAATGACCGCGGTGAAAGTCGCGCTAAGCTCTTGTAGAGTCTGGAGCTTTCCCTTCCAAACCGGGGCCCTGTCTGTGGAACAAAGCCAATTCAAGCTGAGGAGAAACTATTATGAGCAAGATTCTTCGAAGGAAAACGAGAGTGACGATTTTTACTCTCATGATGATTTTGGCAATCGTGATTGTCCCTGCCGCCCTGCCGCCGAGCTCGGGTCAATCCACTTATGAAGAAGTATCTGAAGGGACGGTAGACACGGTATTTAGCCTTGCTCCCGCAGGGTACTCCACCGGTTCTACCCTCAATTACTCTTTAACCTCTTTCGACATCACGACGCTCAATTTAAGCGGTGATCCGGACCTGCAAGCCTGGGCTAACGAGATTGTTACAGATACAAATAGCGGCCAGATGACTGGGGTGCTCTCCATAGACGTATCGGCCGTCTCGCTCCCACTAACTCACGAAGCAGCACTTCCAGTGACTCTTAACGCCTCTACTGATGGCAGCAGCGTGGACGCGGACATGACGTATACTGGGAGCTTGCTTGCGGTTTCCGGATTCAGCAGCGACAATCTCGCCGTGGCTAGCAACCCTGACGCCGGGAGCGGCAGCGGCGGCGGCGGCGGCGGCGGCGGCGGCGACACCGGCGGCGGTGGCGGCGGCTTCCAATTCGAAGAGCAGCAAATGATGACGAAGGCCGGCGACCATACGAGCTTATTTCGAAGCGTGAGCTTCGCCTCTAACGACAAGCCGAAATACAAAGCAAGGCCCACGCACTGGGATGTCCCCGGCGTTGGATTCAGAGGTCTTGACGTTTCAATCAATAGCTGGGGGACCGCGCCCGATAAGGTAAAAGATCTCAAAAAACATGAAATTAAGGCTGATTTCACCAACTTCCAGCTTGACGCAGTCTCTCGGACTGTCAGCCTTAAGCAGACCGTCAAGCTCAGGAAGCTTAAGAAGAACCAAGCCGCATAAAGAGAGAATCTTTTCGAAGATCTTGCTTGTGCTGGTTCCGCCCATATTTCGCGCCAGGGAAGCTCGCTTGGCAGGCGTTTGGCCTGAGGTAATGCCGCGCGAAATGAAGACCACCGGAGCCAACACCTTTCGGCTGCGATGAGCGAGAAACTTAATCCAGGCCTGACTCAAACTATAAACTAGCCCGAGTCAGGCCTGGATTTTAATTCCTGGGCCATGCTCAAAGCCTGCGACGCGAGACAGTCCCTCTTACTCCCTGCTGAATCAGAGGCAGTGAGGGTTTAGAATCTGCCTTTTCAAGCGACGCCCCGCTAAGAAGTAAAACGGACTAGAAGAGGTTTGTATGCGAGTAGGGAAGATCGGTCTGGTCATCTTTGCCTTATTCCTCAGCTTCTCATTTCAGATGGGCTGCAGCTCGACGCCTCAGGATAACAGTGGCGAGCAGGTGAAGGATGACAAGCAAGCCCAGGCTTTAATGTCAGAGACGTTTGCTCACTTTAAGGCGGAAACCTTAACCTGTATTGCGAAGATCGCCAAGGTTTATAAGAACAACCGTCGTTTTGATGACGACCTGAGTATCAGTATCAAGGTAAAGGGTCCGGTCCGACACCTTCTCATGCAGGTGAAGCCGAGGCCCGGCAATGCAGGGACCGGGTTTCTGGCAGAGCAGCGTGACGAAAAAATAACTTCGATGTACCGTTACATCCCTGAAACTAATCGCGTGACCGAGGTTAATTTAAGACAGGGCTCTGCGGATGTGGTCATCGGAGGGCTGTCAATTCAGGAGTTTCAGATGTTTCAGGGGATTTCTCCTTTCGAGCAGCTAAGCATAGGCGACGAGCAGGAGATTGACGGAAGGATGTGTTACCGTATTGATGCCGCCTTGATTGACAAGTCTCGGTATAATCATGCTCAACTCTTCACCTCAGTCGACGAGCGTTTGCCGGTCTTAGTGCGAATGTTCAATAAACAGGACCAGCTTATTAGAGAGATATCCGTCGACAAGCTGGAGCCTATGGCGCAGACCTGGGTCGTGAGGCAGCTCACCGTCAGGGACGAAACTTTCAACTACACCTCGACTTTTAGCTTTGAGGACATCCAGGTTGATGCGCCGGTCGCCGATTCTATCTTCACGGTCGATCACCTCAAAAAAGGCTGGGACCGCTAACAGTTCGCGGGCAAGAACCACAGTCGACCCAATACCCTCACCTACATATCTCGCGTGATGACAAAATCCGGAGCGGACAGCAGCATATCCTTCACGCCAGACGCAGGGAGAGAGCAGAGAGACAGCCGCGCGGCCTGGGCATACCCGTAGGCAACCTGTCTGCTGTAAGCAAGCCCGTCGTAAGAATGAACGAGTCCGAAAGCTTCTTTAATCGCCTCTTCTGAAGGCTCGGGGTCGCTCAATAAGTAGGCAAGCCGTTCCTGGTCAGCAGGCTTTGCAACTGCCAGGGTCCGGATGTAAGGGAGCGTTACCTTGCCTTCACGAAGGTCGTTCCCTACGGGCTTGCCGAGCTTGGTCCCGTTGGAAGTAATATCTAAAAGATCATCTATGATTTGGAATGCCAGCCCCATATTCATCCCGTAATCGGCCAGTGCCTGAGCTTCGCACTCACTCGCACGAACTCCCATTGCGCCGAGCTGGCAGGCCACGCTTATGAGATCAGCCGTCTTGTACCTGATGAGCTGTCTATACTCCTCTTCCGAGCCGTTCACCTTACGCCTGTATTGGATTTCAAGAAGCTGGCCTACGCACATCCGCTGCGCGGCAGCCGCGACTAGAGGTTGAAATCGTATGAAATCCGGGCTCGAAAGGGCCAGTATTATCTGCGAAATGATATAATCGCCAACCAATACGGTAGCTTCATTGCCCCATACCATGTTAGCTGATTCACTACCCCTGCGAGTCTCGGCCTTGTCTATCACATCGTCATGAATCAGGCTCGCCGTGTGGGCGAGCTCGATCAAGCTCGCCAACGTAATAACCTGAGGATTAATCTGGCCGACAGCCTTGGCGCTGAGTATCGTAAGTATGGGTCGCAGCCGCTTGCCCCCGGCGCCAAGCGTATGCCTCGCCACATTGCAGACCATTTGGATGGGCGAGTCGATGAGACGCGAGATCTCACTCTCCACTTCATCCATCTCGGCCCGGATAGGGTGTAATAAATCGAAGATTTCCAATCGCAACTCTTATTTGGATTAGGACGTCGGTAATCTGCCCCACCCTCCCTATGTACCAGCAGACAAAGTCATCTCATCCACGGGAAGGCATAACGCACAGGATCACATCAAGCAATTAGTCTTCAAGCGCGTCAAAGGAATCCTCTCCCTTGTGAAAAGATCCGATGTTTTCTTGTAAGCGATTTACCCCTTTCAGGGCCTAATGTGTACGGAGCTAGAATAACTTAGGGTCATCCAAAAAATCAAGTTTAAGTGAAGAATACTACCGGCACCAGGAGCTTGTCTTACATTTCACTGTAGAAATGGCGAGAGATTCCAGGGGCTGATTGCGGCTCAGACAGTTGCTCGCGCGCGTCACTGCTCCGAAAGGCTCCCATCTAATAGCGTCACTATACGATCACAATGGGCTGCGGCCAGAGCGTTATGCGTGACCAGAAGGAGAGTAGTGTTGTACTCCCTGTGCAACTCGTCAAGCAGGCTCAATACTTCCTCCCCGGTGGTGGAATCGAGGTTACCTGTAGGTTCGTCGGCCAGCAGTAGAGGCGGTCGAAAAATCAAGGCGCGCGCTATCGCAACCCGCTGGCGTTCGCCGCCGGACAACTCATCGGGGCGATGCATTTGACGGTCAACTAAGCCGACCTTCTCGATTATTGCCCTGGCCGTGCGCTCTGCCTCTCCACGGCTTGCCCCGTTTAGCCTCAGCGGCATGGAGACATTCTCTATTGTGGAGAGCGTGGGTAGCAAGTTGAAGCTCTGGAAGATCATCCCTATTTTCACGCGGCGCAGCCTTGTGCGTAGATCGTCTGTGAGGGCAGACAAATCAATCCCCTCGACCCTGATAGCACCTAGGGTCGGTTTATCGAGACCGCAGATTAAATTAAGCAGAGTAGATTTGCCTGAGCCTGATGGCCCCATCAGGGCGACGCGTTCACCACGCTTGACGGTTAAGGAAATACTTCGGAGGGCGTGAATAGTCTTAGTGGTCGTATAATCCTTCGAGACGTTTTCTAATTCGATTATATTAGTAATCTGCTCATCCCGCATTGAGACATTTCCCTTAATCACAAGCTAGAGAAGAGTGACGGTCGCCGATCTTCGAATTGCAGCCAGACGATGTTTCATAAAGCACGCTATCAAATGCATACCAACTGTTTGAAAAGTTTTCTGAGCGATCTGCGAATGGCTCTGACGAGCGACAGATTTCAGTATTGTCAAATATTCGATTTTTTTCAACAAGTCAGATGTGAGATCTGCTCCATAAGCTTGGGGAACGGTGGCACAATCACAGCGGCACGTACATGCGAGATAGGCCGAGATGCTGATAGGAAGGGGACCAATGCGCAAGCTGATCCACATAGCCTACGGAGTGTCGAAGCGGGGCGAGTCCTTTGACCCGCATCACGAAAAACTGCTTGGCTTCAAAGACGGCATCTAAAAATTATTATTTATTCCAGTGATTCTAAAAATAGGGCAGGGAGTGCCCTCGCTCGTGGCGAGTACGGAATTACCATCAAGGCTGTAGCAGATTGCCTCGCCCTGTCTGCGAGTACCCAGTTGCACCTTAGTGGGCACCTCGGCCCAGATCCGGTCGAAGCTACCGTCATGCTCGGGTAGGAGGAACTCATAAGCGGCCTGGTAATCGCACAGAATGACCATCTTCCCATCAGGCGAAATATCTCCTCCCGTAATGATGCCGCCCTGCTGGCCGGGGAGCTTTATCTCACCAACTCGCTCCAAAGTAGTGACGTCAGTATATAGTTCAGCAGGGACTTTGTAGATCAAAGCTCCGGGGCCATAACTCTTCGTCAGAATATAAATGACGCCAGTATGAGGGTGAACGAGTAGCGCTTCAGCATCATATCTACCGTCGGGGTACTCGAGCCTCATTGCCACAGCGGGCTCAGTATTAGCAGGATTAGTCTCCGAGAATGTCGCTAAGTCCTGAGATACTGCGGGCTCTGGTACACGGTAGATGACGATCTCGCTGCGTTGCTCCCGATTATCACCTATATCGCCAATATAGATGTAGCTCTGACCAGGGACCGGACCAGGCCCGATTGCTATGTCTTCCCAGTCGAAAGCATTAGCTCCTGAAACAAGCCAGGTACCGTGGCTTTTTCCTATTAAGTCAAAAGCGAAGATCAGAGGCTTGTCTCCGCTGTCGTTATGGGTCCAGAACAGGCCTGAGTTGCGGCGGGACGCAGCTATCCCGCTGCTTTCCTTAACGGACGAATCCTCCAGGGTGGCTAGCAACTGCGGCATAGAATACTTAGCCGTGCCGTTCTGAAAGGCTGACTCGCTCCCGGTTCTCGCGCAGGCGGTACTGGAGAGCAGTGCGAGGATAATTAAAAAGGCACGTAGGGTCATACTGAAAGTATAATAAGTGAAGAATAGGTGTGAGTGGAATAAAGAAGGCGCCGTAATTGATTACTATAATCATGCTTATACGGAATTGCTTGCCAAGAAAATTACCGCTGAGAAGCATTACACCAATACTCACGTGGGAGCTTGGCAGGGTTCATTCAAGTTTCGGTGCGGCCCCGCTGATGCGAGGCGTTAGACCGCCCAAGCAACTGGCTCGTTAGACCAAGAGACTGAGATTTTAATAGAGCAAAGCTTAAGATGATTACTTTCGATGAGCTCGCGGCAAAATGGCAACTGAGACCAATCCGCAACTGCCCAGGTAGGTTCGTCATCGGCGAATCTGTCGCCGACTTGTCTCCGCGGGAACTGCTCGGGGCTGACGTCGAGGTTCGGACATTTAACGTGGCGGCGGCCAGGGACACAGTCCTTGTGGCTCGCCTCGGCGGAGGCGGCTTAATATCTTACAGGCGGGCGGATGGTACACACCTGCACACTCTGAATACCCCTGAGGGGTTCAAAAGGAAGTTACTCGACTTGGGTATAGGGATGTGAAGCCCGAATGGGGAGAAGGGTTAAGGCAGGATGAGGGGAGCGCCCGGTCAACCGTAGCGTTAGACGTCAGAGCTCTCGTATCTTTTAAGTTACCCGAGCATAGGCATCCCATGTTATATAACCGGTGACATATTACTATGGACACAGACCTAGGTGGTATATTTTACATGTCCTCCATCCAACCCTCTAATATGTATCAATTAAGACAAATTACCGATGACTTATTGCTCTTAGACAATCCTAGAGAACTCGAACAAGCCGTATCGCGGCTTCATTCGTTACTCTCGGCTATTTCAGGTATAGATGAAGGCTCTACTCATCTCTCCGATTCGCTTAACGTACTCCTATCGACCGGAGTAGCCATCTCTCCGATAGACGCTGCCCGGTGTGTTATTGATTCTGCACGGACATCGAAATTCTTGCGCGGTATATACGCCGCGTTACTGGAGGCACAAAAACGATTCCTTAACGGGCCAATAGAAATTCTCTACGCTGGCTGCGGCCCATTTGCAACTCTGGTTATCCCTTTAACTGCGCTTTTCAGGGCTGAACAAATACAGTTCACGCTGCTCGATATGCACCACCGATCATTAGAGTCCGCACGACATGTTTTTCAAACCTTCGGGCTGAATGATTATGTGCGTGACTATATTCAGAGCGACGCCGCGTCTTATGTTCATCATAGTAAGCCCCACATGATTATTACTGAAACAATGCAGAAGGCGTTGAGTAAAGAGCCACAGGTAGCTATCACACTCAACCTCGCTCCACAGCTTTGTCAGGGCGGCATCTTAATACCTGAGAAGGTAACTGTTAATGCCTGTCTTTACGATCCGCGTAAAGAGTTCTTGCCACTGGTCACTAGCTGCAATGAGCCTGCTTCATCCTTAGTGACCATGCAAGCCGAGAGGGCCAGGATTAACCTTGGTAGGGTGTTTGAGCTAACAGCCGAGAAGGCATGTGGCGTCGTCGGGATGCGCGGTGAGGGTAGTTTATTTGCAGAGGCTTATTTGCCGGCAGCTGCAATTGATATCCCCGAGCAAGTCGCTGATGGACTAGAATTAATGTTGTCGACGAGCGTCACGGTTTTTGAGTCGGTTGTGATGGAAGAGTATGAATCAGGGCTAACTCACCCCCTGTGTTTGTATGACTTCAACAGAGCTGAATGCGGAGATAAAATAGAGTTCCTTTACTATCTTAGTAGCAATCCAGGATTCAAATGGCACATACGAGTGTGAAGACGTCTAACAAGCGCATGCACCCGAGCCCGCAATCTCGTCTCGCATGTTTAATCGACGTTTACGTGCGGGCCGGGTGATGCGGGACGTTATGCCGCAAAGTAAGACTAATTGTTATGGATAGAAATAAAACAGACCGCCGGAGTTTCCTCATGTCTGCGATGGCAGCGAGCGCCTTCGTCTCGGCAAAGGGTAGTTTGAATCCGCGCTACTTTGCCGCCGAACGCGAGCCGAAGCGCCGCTTCTCTCCCGTCAGTGTTTCGAGAGACCGACTCATTCGCACTGTCGTCGGACTAAGACCGTATCGTTCGGAAGGATTTGTCATTAAAGCAGAGCGTATGGGCGAGAAACTCCTCATTCATAATTACGGGCATGGCGGTGCGGGCGTCACACTATCATGGGGAGCGGCAACCTTGGCGGTTGAGCATACGCGCGACGCCCCACAGAACCGCTTCGCCGTTTTAGGAAGCGGAGTCATGGGATTATCGGTGGCACGGCTTCTTCAACGACGCGGAGGCACTGTAACTATCTATGCGAAAGACCTTCCGCCTAATACCACATCCAACGTCGCTGGAGCTTTATGGTACCCGGCTTCTTCATATAACTCGCAAAAGGTCAGCACGGCATTTCTTGAGCAATTCCGTCTTGCCTGCCGGATTTCAAATAGAGCATTCCAAGAGCTCGTCGGCGATCAATACGGAGTTCGTTGGGTAGAAACATTCGAATTGCAACAAGAACTTGCGCCGTTAGAGCATGAACCGCCCGAAGGAGCGCAGCTATATCCCGAGACCAAGATTCTTCGAGAACCAAAACGTTACTTTGGCTTTCCTTACGTCAGACAATTCAGCACTATGTTGATTGAACCGCCCGTGTACATGAATGCGCTGTTGCGCGATTTCTATATTGCCGGAGGGAAAGTCATGGTGAAGGAATTTCGGAGCCGTGAACAAATCGCGTCGTTGTCCGAGCCGATTATCTTTAACTGTACCGGCCTCGGATCAAAGGCACTCTTCGATGATGCGGTGCTAATTCCGGTACGCGGTCAGCTAGAAGTCCTGCTGCCGCAGCCGGAGATTGATTATTGTTATCTTAGCGGCTCTTTCTATATGTTTCCGCGTCGAGACGGAATCATTCTCGGCGGAACATTTGAGCACAGGAAATGGTCTCTTGAGCCTGACGCAGATCAGATCACACACATTCTTGAAGCTAATGCTAATATAAGCAAAGGTCTTCGGCGTTGATTCTTATAGCGGCATAACAACTCATTCGACCGGACGCGGAGTTAGCTTGCTTCTCATCGAGAACTTGCGCGGTTTCGGCGTTGTGTGACGCCCAGGTCAATTCCGGCGTTATGCCGCTTCCGCTACGGTATGTATAACTAGATACCTCAGTTGTAGAGGAAAAAGAATGCTAATGATAAGAAATTCTACACGGTCTCTTGTTGCATTGACTGCCATCGCAGCCTGCTCGTTTATGGCTACTGCTCAAGATTCCCGGAAATCCACCCAGCGAGCCAAAGACGAAGCCGCAATCCGTGAGAACGTCAGGAAAATGGAGGAGGGGTGGAACACTAAAAATGGTACGCTCTTCGCCGAGCCGTTTGCTGAAGATGCCGATGGCGTCCCGATAGGGGGCCGCGCTTTCAAAGGGCACGACGTCATCGAGAAGGCTCACTGGGAGTTGTTTAAGACAGTGTTCAAGGATTCGACAATCACGCTTCAAGTTAGGCAGCTTCGGTTCCTGCGCCCGGATGTTGCACTTGTTCAAATACACAACCATAACAAATGGCAACAGGGTGAGGCCAAGGGGGAGCACAACTCGACGATTACGCTTGTGATGACGAGAGAGGTAGGGGGGTGGGAGATAGCCTCTTTTCAGAACACGTTGATTGGAGCGCCTTCTTTCCAGCAGAAGTAGGCAAAATGAGTGTGACACGCCAGCGGCATAACAAACGCGTGCACCGGAGCGCGGCAATCGAGTTCCGTATGATTCCTCCAATACTGCATGCCGCGGCCGGTGATGCGGGACGTTATGCCTTTTATCGACACCAGAGCGAAATGTGACATTGCAGGACAAACGGTGAGTCTACCACGCAAACCGAGAAATGCTTTTCAAACAAGCATCGAAGGTTAATAATCAGCATGCTTTAACTATACTTTGTTAAGAGATCACTCATTGAAAGCGAGGCTCGATCATGGGGATACCAACACAGATTGACGTGAGAGTAATTGCAAAGGATGGCAAGTACCTGGGTGATGATATTGGTGGGGCGCTCGTGACTATTCATGATGTCCACACAGGTGAGTTGCTGGCTCGCGGTACAACAAGCGGCGGCTCAGGTCAGCAAGACCTCATGAGTATATGTCTAACCCGCTCAGAAGTCTTGCCGGTTGACGAAGCCTCTGTTTTTACCATATCGCTCGATTTATGTGAGCCGCGCTTGATCAAGGTAACAGCCTACGGTCCACTTGCGGCACAGCAATCTGCTAATACAGTCTCTCTTACGCAGTGGGTTTATCCTGGAAAAAATATAACCGGTGGGGAGAAAGGAGGCGGATTCCTATTGGAGGTGCCTGGCCTGGTAGTTCAGATATTGAATCCTCCTACTCACTACTTGCCTCAGACTGCGCCTGAGTACATCGAGATAAGAGCCAATGTAACAATGATGTGCGGTTGCCCAATCGGGAAAGGCCACCCGCCATGGCACCCTGAGCAATTTGATGTGATGGCTGTGATCAGGCAGGGAGAGTATGGCTCTATAGAGCTTCCCCTTAACTACGATGAAGACGCGCCATACGCGATACCAAGCCAGTTTGTTAATAATTGGCCTGTACCAGAGAATGATACAGGGCAGCCACAGATATATGAGATAACAGTTTCAGCCTTCCAGCAGAAGACAGGCAATACGGGAGTGGACAAGGGGACGATTATAATTCCACCAGCAACTACAGCGTCCGAAGTGCAGGAATCGCAAGGTTGATGTGAGAAGATGCAGCCATTTCAATCCGGGTCGCAAAGGAGTAAACATCGACTATATCCTGAGGCAGGGCATAACAAGGGTATGCACCGGAGCGGCGATAGCGGACAACCTCCACTTTGAAGTCAGGCCCGTTTGCAGGATAGCGAAGGCGGGCGGAAATATCGCACCAGATCCTGTGTGGACCTGCTTATCAACAGCTCGTGCAGATACTTCCAGTCGCCACGCGCGCGGACATAGGTCTCCTCTATTCTCCACGATGTACCGACAGAGCGAACAAAAGGCTGTAGATTATCTCGTGTAATTGACCGATAGTTTTGGCCTCAGCGAAGCGTCAACCGAATAACCAGAGCTATAGAAACGAGGCTTCACACCTCCTGCCGGGGATCTAACTACAAATCCATTATTCGTAGTCCCATTCACCCAGCCCTGGACTAATCCGGTCACGTCAAAATTGCGCCAGACGTTTATAGCCGTGTTAATAGTGATGGAACTCATCGGACTTGTCGCATAATCACTCCCTGCTTGCATGCCGGCGGCCGCCCAACTATTCCCCGCAGAGTAAACATTCCAGGTCGCCTGCGACTCCACCCACACTTTACTTGCTCTGTGCACATTGACCGCCCCGCCGTTCGCGGAATTCTCATGGCCATAGTTGTACAGGCTTAGTGTCGCGGAAGTGATTCGAGCGCCCGCGGGGATGGATGAGAGATCGAAGCGGACTAATGATTTTATGTCCTCTGTCCCCAAGACGAGCAGCTTCGTTTCACCGTTGAAGTTAACGTCAGGGTCGTAGAGATTAATCCATGTATCTGTAACCCCGCTGTACCCGTTCAACCCTTGCTGAAACACGATCTGCTCAGGCAACGCCATTGTCATATTACAGGCGGTAATCGAGCCGGCGTCGGCGACAAGATTCCAGTTGCTGAGCGTGGACACGGAGGCTTGCGTAGTGCGAAATGCGAGGTCCGACCCCAGCAGTTGCTCGCTTCCGCCGGGAGGCGTTACGAATACAGAGTACCTTGCCCGCGGCAAATCAATTACCATACGTAGGTGGTAGGTTTGATTCGGGGTATAAGCGATCCCGCCAGGCGTGTAACTGCTCCCATTTATGGCGTGGATAAGATTATCAGTATAGAAAATCACTGTGGCGGCCAACCCGTCCCACGTAGTCTGCGGGCCGTTCGACACAGACCATGCTGCGTCTATGCTCGCCGCCGCCGGTGTTACATCGGCTTCCGCCGTGAATATCCCGCTTTGAGGCGCAAAACTTTCATTCTGCCATTGTGCCGAGGGGTATGTCGCAGTCAGACAGCCTGAGGAAGGAGTGACCGTAAAGTTGCAGGCGGTAATCGAGCCGGCGTCAGCCACTACATTCCAATTGCCGAGGCTCGTGATTGATGATTGTGTTGCGCGGAAAGCCAGGTCAGTTCCGACCACCTGCTCGCTCCCTCCGGCGGGCCTAACGTAAGCCGAGTATGTGTGTGTCGCGAGATTAACGACCATTCGGACGTGATAGGAAGTGTTACTCACATAAGGTATCGTTCCGGCCGTGTAACCCGCCCCGTTTATAGCCTTGATTTTTCCATCCGTATAAAACAGAACTGTGGCGGCCAACCCGTCCCAGGCAGTCTGCGGGCCGTTCGACACAGACAGTCCTGCATCGATGTTGGAAGCCGACGGCGTTACGTCAGCTTCCGCAGTAAAGCTGCCGCTTTGAGTCGTAAAGGCGCGGTTCTGCCACTGCGATGCCGGGTAAGAGGCAGTCAAACACCCCGGCGACGAAGCATCAGTTGTTGCCGATGCTGTCGTGCTGTTGCCCGACATATTACTCGCCGCGTCATAGGCTTTGACCCGTGCATAATAAGTTGTCTGTGAAGCCAACCCGGAGATCGCTGCCTCCGTCAGGTTGCCGATGTCTTTGCTGTTGTAACCCGGCACGAAGCTGCCGAATGCAGGATCAGTCGAAACGTCCACCCGGTAGCCTGCCACGCCAGTATCGTCAGTAGACGCGGTCCACGACAAGTTGATCTGTGAAGCGGATACGGCTGCTGCGGTCAGGCCGGCTGGTACGGTTGGCGGGCTGGTATCTCCGCCCCCGTTCATCTCGGGCGGTATAGGGTTGCCGAGGTATTCCCATATGTATTTTGTAAGGCTTTGGGCGCCGCAAAAGCCCCTTGTCACTGTGTCACACATCTCGGCTTTAATGCGTTCTTGGTAAGGCCAGGGCCATAGCGCGGTGCCGGTGATCGTATCCCACCCGGTTTCTCCGTAAAGCGTGCCGCTCGCGCCTATACGGCTGACCAGGGTAGCTCCGATCTGTCCTCCCGACTGCCCGGCGCTTTTCAGAGGGCTGTTGTCTTCGATCCTCGGCATATATTCCAATCCGTTTTGCTCCGGGTCGTATGTAACTCTGCCTGCTCCTGCCGGGCATTCCACGTTGCCGAAGCAGTCGTAATAGGTGGCCGCAGCACCATCAAGAGCTTTGATCTTATTTTTGATAATGGCATTGGCTATAGTGGCGCTCCCGCTGCCGAAGAAGCCTATCCCCCCGCCCCAGCCGCTGTTGCTGACAAAGGTGCGCCCTATGGTGACGTTGCGTATCGAGACCGAGTTTCTGGGGCCAGTACCAAGGGATATGCCGCCGGCGGCGTTGTCCCAGAAGACACAATCTTTGATCGAAGGTGAATTTATCGAGTTTCCGCCATCCAGGGTGAGACCCTGCCCTTTTGTTACAAGAGCGATGCAGCCGACCCATATGTTGTTGGAGTTACCATGGGGGGGGGAATTGTTTGAGACGCTGTAGAAGGCCGCCTCCCACGTAGCATATGACTCGTTAGAGTCAATGACAATCACGTTCTGCGCGGCACAGTTGGAAGAGTTATAGAAGTTGATCCCCGCCTCAGGGTTCAGCGAACCATTGTCAGTCCAACCTCCGTCATGTCGGATTACGGCGCGTCTGACCACCACGCGGTCCGCGTTGTAGACTAGGAGGTTATAGCGCCCACCGATCCCGTGAAACCAGTTATCCTCAAGTAGTATATCTGCCGTGTCGCTAAAATCATTCGTACCCACAGTCATGCTGGCACAGTTACCGCTGGAGCACCCGTCTTTAAACTCATTGCGGAAAAACTTGATGTGATTACCTAACACCGTCTTGCTTGAGCTGCCATGGAACCGCAACCCCTCGACGCGGATATATGAGTCCGTGTGATCCATTTGTAAGCCTGCGGTAATTATCACCGCGCCATCATGTTCTGCTTTTATAGTTACCTCTTGACCCGGCAGCCCGTTGGGAATGTTGCTCAAGATATTCGGAGCCCCGCTGTAGGTCCCGTCACGAAGTACAAGGGTATCGCCGGGGGCAAGGCAGTTGAGGGCCGAGGAAATAGTTCTGCGAGGGCTGGAGGAATTTGTCGCCTGAGAACAGGTGTTCGAATCATTACCACCCGGAGAGACATAGTAGGTAGCCGCATAGGATTGTGTCGGGCTCATTAAGAAAGCGAAGAGCAATGAGCTGAGCCCAACCGTCAGGTACAGGCGTATGTTAATAAGCATGAGATATTTCCTTTGAGATAGCTTCACGCGAGAGAACTACTGCAAGGATTGTTTGCTTGGGGCTGCCGGGGAGTTGAGCCCTATGACTGGCGAGGAATCATTTAACTACGGGGCGGTAATTTTTGAGCGTGATCTGTACGGTGCTTGATGCAGTGTCTCTCGCGACCTCCTTTGTTATAGGAGAAAGCGCCCGCAGAATAATTATTGTACTATACGGTGACAAATATCTCTAAAGCCTCCGGGTAAGTGTTTCACGAAAGGGGCTGCAAACAAGGCAACCTCGGGTGACCTGCCTCCATAATTCCGGCCATCTAATGTGGGACAATCGCTCGGGCGCTACGAAGGAGCAATCAATGAAGAAGGATCGATTTAGTGAATAGTAGATCGTTACTCATACCAAATAGCCTATCTCGTGATCGGATTGACAACAGCCCCTGAGTAACATAAGTTTCGGCTGTCCGAAATTCAGATAAACAGGACAAGCCATCCCTGCCAGATCCTCATTCAGGATGTCGATCCACCAGGCGGGAGTGCTCCAAAAGGAGGCAATTAGAGAAGCGCGCATCCTGCGAATAGTCGTGGCCTCGCCTGACGACGTGCAGCCGAGCGCGACCTGCCGCCTGGCATCATTGAGGAGCCGAACTAAGGCATTGCCGATGATCTGGGTACGGCTTAAAGTAGCAAACTTCTAGCAGCTTCGTATTCGAGGATTTTGGGAGCCACTAAGTCACAGATTCCGTCTGAAAGTTAGTACCACATATTCACAACGTAAGTAACTACCGGCTTTGGTTCAGTCACCACTCCATCTACTCTTGAACCGAATTCAAATGTTCTCGGTGAAGACAATCCTCCGGGGGGTGCTAAAAATTGCTGCTGTTCTAGCAATATACAGGATTACCTGTATGCCTGGGCATGGAGTGGTCGTGTTGTCTAAAGCTTGGCGCGGTAGGTCGTGCATGACCGGTATAACCATCCGTACAGACTAAGTTGATGCTTGAAGCAAATACATCAACCCGCACGAGTGGGTGTTCATTTATCGGTGTAAAATGCGTGTTGGGCGACACATGAAACTCTTCAAGAGGAATAGATTTATGCTTCTAGTTGGTATCGAAGCCCTGAATGTTGTCGAAGATTGGGCGAGTTCTGGGGCACATGCAGCCGACCAAAACCTATAGATACAGGACCTTAAGTATAGAGCCGGCACGGAGAGCAACGCCGGCGCCGAGTGAATTGCTATGGGTCAAACCCCCTCTTACGCCTTGTCGGGTCACCGCTCGATTCTGCGTGAATTGCGTTTTCCAGCCCCAAAGCGATTTTCTCCCCTGGAATCCTACGACTCGTACTGCTACATCTCGGCTTGCAACGAGCAGGTTTCCGCTTCACGGCGGGCGGTATGGCATCTATAAGAATTCGTCACAGGATTTGGTTTGGCAACTCTATCTATGTAAGTTTAGGTTTTGGGCGGCTCAGTTTCCAACACGAAAAAAGGATCATTAGAATAGCTTACTGGGCATCCTTGGTGTATTATTGCCTACCCAGATAAAAATTATCCCCTTGCTCTATGTAATTGATGGGGAGGCAAGCCAGACGCGGCTCTGACATTCGCGCACAGTAACTTGACAGGTAATAGCTTTAATAGTTGGCAATACTTGTGATTTGGTTTGGTTTCATAGTCACTGGCCCGATATCGGAAAGGAGCTGACGATGAAGGATAAAACGACGAATGAAGAAGCTTTCCTCTTTTCACGGCTGAAGCCGACCATATGGTCTTTCATTGTATTGCTGCTTCTGTGCGGGAATGTACAGTCTCAAACGGGTACATCCTCTGTAACGGGGCAAGTATTAGATCCGCAAGGCCAAGCTATACCAGGTGCCCTCGTCTCACTCACAAACGCCAAAACGGGAGCTGTACGCACCCAAACCACCGGCGAAAGGGGGACTTTTTTCTTTGACCTGATTCCCCCCGGCTCTTACCTCCTTGAGACTGAGGCTCAGGGATTTAAAAAGGCCGTCCTTACGGATGTACAAGCGCTGGTGGCAAAGCCGACTGAAGTCAATGTGCAAATGGAGGTCGGGAATATAAGCGAGACTATAACAGTCTCAGCCTCTGCCGGTGGAACCCTTATCAATACCCAAGATGCTACTATAGGCAATAACTTCGTGTCTGAACAGATAACGCAATTGCCCCTTGAGTCTCGAAACGTGGTTCAACTTTTGAGCTTACAACCGGGGGTGACGCCGAGCGGCTATGTTGCCGGGTCGCGCGCCGATCAAGCAAACGTGACTCTCGACGGGGTTGATGTCAATGAACAGCAGACGGGGCTCAGCCAGTTGGATGGCGCAGCCTTCGCAAGCGTTTTGCGAGTTACCCCCGATTCGGTTCAAGAATTTCGCGTTACAACTACCAACCCCAATGCCGCGCAAGGCCGGTCTTCCGGGGCTCAGGTCTCCCTGATCACGAAGAGCGGCACTAATGAATTCCACGGATCGCTCTACGAGTTTCACCGTAACACCCTGACATCGGCCAACGATTTTTTTAACAACCGCTCAGGTATTCCAACTCCCAAATTAATAAGAAATGTATTCGGGGGGTCTATCGGCGGGCCGATCAAAAAAGAGCGGGCCTTTTTCTTTTACACCTATGAAGGTCGCCGGGATTCGAGCGAAGTGACCGTAGTGCGTGATGTGCCCTTACCTAGTCTAGGGCGCGGCGAAGTCCGCTTTCCCAACGATTCGGGAGGGGTTACTACGCTGAATATCAATGATATCAATGCTCTTTTTCCAGCCGGAGTCAATCCGGCTGCGATAGCGGCCCTGGCTGAAGCCGCGAGGAAATATCCTGCAAATGACTCGACGGTGGGAGACGGGTTTAATACGGGCGGATTCCGTTTCAATGCTTCTACTCCTTTGAGATGGAACACGCACATAGCGCGGATGGATTTCACCTTGACTGAGGATGCGAAACATCTGCTATTCATCCGTGGTAATTACCAGCAAGACGTAATAGGCGCAGCGCCACAATTCCCGGATACCGTAGCCCCTGAGTTCTGGAATCACCCCTCTGGCTTTGTCGTAGGCCATACCTGGAGCATCAGCGATAACCTGGTTAATAACTTCCGCTATGGTCTGACAAGACTGGCTTTCTCAAATTTCGGCGCTGGTGAAAACGATATTAGCTTTCGGTTCGTCTTCTCGCCGCTTCTGCGGGACGCCGACGGTAATACTGTGCGAACGCTGACCCGCGCTACTCCCGTCCATAACATTGCTGACGACCTTTCATGGATACGCGGCAACCACAACTTTCAATTTGGCACTAACATCCGACTTATTCGCAACAAGCGAGTCACGTTTACGAATGCTTTTGATAGTGCAATCGCCAACCCCTCGTTTTATGATTTTTCGGGAGCGGTCTTGTCGGACCCGATTGCAGGTATAGCGCCAGGGTTCAATTCACCTGTGCAAAACGCTGTTTCGGCCGTGATAGGGCGATTTTCACAGTACTCCGCGAATTTTAATTTTGACCGTGAAGGCAACCTATTGCCTACAGGTACAGGCATCCAACGCACTTTCGCTACACAAGAGTATGACTTCTACATCCAAGACTCCTGGAAGGTTCGCTCCAATCTGACATTGATGCTCGGACTTCGCTATGGGATCAGCAGGCCCGTATATGAGACGGATGGAGTGCAGGTAAGACCGACCGTGGGATTGGGAGATTTTTTCGAACGCAGGAAGCAGAGCGCCCTGTCCGGCAGGCCTTTAAATGAGTTGATCACAATCGATCTTTCAGGGCCGGTCAATGATCGGCCTGGATATTATGATTGGGATAAGAACAACTTCCAGCCGCGCGTCGCCTTCGCCTGGACACCCGAGTTCAAGGGCGGGTTGCTGGGCAGAATTTTTGGGAGCAATGGACAGTCCGTATTGCGAGGCGGATTTGCAATCACTAACGATAATATCGGTCAGCAGTTGGCGGTTCAATTTGACCTGAACTCTACGCTCGGATTTTCTTCGACTCAGACTATTGCCGCCAACACCTTTAACGTGACTGATCGGCTGGCACCGCGCTTTACGGGCTTTGGTCAAGATGTCCGGAGCTTGCCGATGATAAATATTCCCCCAGGCTTGGTCTTCCCGCTGACGACACCGGCTGATGAGGCTCAGCGAATAGAATCGTCGCTTGATGACACTATAATTACACCTACAAATTATAGTTGGAACCTGTCATATGGGCGTAACTTACCCGCCGGGTTTTTCATCGAAGCCTCCTACATAGGTCGTGCGGCTCGCAATCTTCTGGCCACACGCGATGTCATGGCTTTAAACAATATTGTCGAGCCGCGCAGTGGCATCGATTGGTACACGGCTGCCGGAATGCTTCATGACTTGCGGGCGAGCGACACTCCAGTGCAAAGAGTTCCGCGAATAGCTTATTTTGAGAATCTGTTTGGTCGCAATCTGGGTGCAAATCTCGCGGCCGCGTTCGAAGATCCAACGTTCTTAGATTTCACAGCTACACAAAGTGTTTTCTATCTGGTAGCCAGAGAGGGGTACAACATATTAGATTGGACTTTTGTCCAGGTACTACTAGACGACTTATCCGTGGTAGCACCAAATCTCTTCTTTCACCCACAATACGCCGCCTTATCAACTTTCAGCACGGTCGCGAGTTCAGATTACCACGCCGGTACTTTGAGCATACGCCAGCGCTATAAGAATAGTATCTATTTTGACTTCAACTACACTTTATCGAAGTCGATTGACGACGCTTCAGGGCTTCAGACCTCCGATACTTTTGGCGCTGCTTTCATACTGAACCCGCTGAGGCCGGAAGATAGCCGGGCGGTGTCGGACTTTGATATCAGGCACATCATCAACGCGAATGGCCTGTGGCATCTCCCGGTCGGGAAAGGGCGAATGTTCCTGAAAAACCTTTCAGGGTTTGCAGATGCATTCTTAGGTGGGTGGCAGCTTTCCGGGATATTCCGCTGGAATTCAGGACTGCCTGCCCGCTCCCCCTTTGATGCGGCACAATGGGCAACCAACTGGAATGTTCAAAGTAATGGGGTGCGAATCGCGCCCATAGAATCTTCTCCTACGCGGGGCGGCGCTGCAGCACCTAATCTGTTTTCGGACCCGGTTGCTGCCTATCGTAACTTCCGAAACGCGCGCCCTGGTGAAACTGGTGACCGCAACGTTTTGAGGCTTCCCGGTTTCGTCAGCCTGGATATGGGGCTAAGCAAGTCATTCACAATGCCGTGGAATGAACTCCACAAGCTACAATTTCGATGGGAAGTATTTAATGTGACCAATACCCAGCGCCTTACTATAACGCCGGAAGGGATTACCCGTGAAACGTTCGGTCTAGATATCGACTCACAGTTGGGGACTCCACCTCCAGTCTTCGGCAACCTTAACGCTATTCAAGGAACACCTCGCGTGATGCAATTTGGATTGCGTTATTCCTTCTAGGAAGAGAGGGCCCGATCAAGCTAGAAGTAACCCATAAACTGGTTGAATAGCTTACCAAGTCTAGGATGTAATTTATGGCTTGGTGGGCTGTTACTAACGTCGCCGTAATCGAAATGGAGGCCGCCCAACGCTCGATGATCGCAAGTGCTTTAAAGACATTTTATGGATTCTGTGGACTGGTGCTCCTTGGAGCCCATTGCCTGAAAGGTAAGGCTCAAAGAGCGCTGTCCATCGCCGCCTTGTTGAGTGGGCCGAAAGCGATATGCTCCTAAATACAAATCAAAGCTGAGTTGCTGATTTGCATAAGATATTCCGCTGATAGTGAGGGAGGAGGACGTATTGTGGCATTAAGTGTCACTTCAGGTTTCACGACCTCCGGCACACGACAGGCACGAGATTGGCTGACGCAGGTGCGGATGCTTTCACCATCGCCGAAGTCTTAGGCCATCGGAATCTGCAAACGACAAAGCGCTATACCCGCGCTACAGAATTGCGGAAGAGAAGGGCTGTTGAAGCACTTGCCAGCCATTCAGAAAAAGGTGGTCAAAAGATGGTCAAAAATGGATTAGGGGCAGTCGTTCAACTACCCCTAAATCGCCGATAATATTGATGAGCCGTGTAGGACTCGAACCTACGACCCGCTGGTTAAAAGCCAGCTGCTCTACCACCTGAGCTAACGGCCCATTCCCGATTAAAGCTCCCGCGATTGCTGCGGACCGCCCGGCAACTTTAAATAGGCATCTTAGCGAACCCGATTTTTTCAGTCAACCAGTGAATGGACTTCTTCAAGGTAGGGGAGTCCGGTGCGGGCTCCCAGCGCGCGGCATTTGAGGCCCGCCACCGCGTTCGCGAAGCGCAGGGTCTTCTCGACCGAGTAGCCCGACAGTAACCCGTAGATGAACCCCCCGTGGAAAGCGTCGCCCGCTCCCGTAGTATCCTTACATTCTATGGGGAAGCCGGGCGAGTGCAGGTGATGGCCTTTAAAATAGGCCGTAACGCCCTCCGCCCCGAGGGTCGCCGCCGCGAAGGGCGAGCCGGTCTTTCGCGCCAGTTTTTCGAGAGCCTTCTTAAGGTCCGGTTCTCCGGTCATTCGCTCGGGAAACGTGCTCGAAGATATCAGGAAGTCTATCAGGGGCAGCAGGCGCTCGGTGCCCGGATAGATGTTGTCGATATCGAGCACGGTCGGGGTGCCCGCTTCGCGCGCGTACCGAGCCGCCGCGATGGAGGCTTCTACGTCGTGGCCGTCGAGGTGAAGCACCCGCCCCGAGGTCACGACCTGGGCATCTACTTCGCTCTCTTCGATGGTGAGCCGGGCGTCGCGGTTCCATAGGATGGTGCGCTCGCCGCTCGTCTGGTCAATGATTATGAAAGCGGTTTGAGTATCCGCCCCATCGACAACCCTGACCCCCGAGCACTCCACGTGCTCCGACTTCAGGGATTCGATCTGCAAGCGCCCAAGATCATCCGAGCCGACCTTGCCGACGTACCGCGTGCGCAACCCCAGCCGCGCGAGGCAGACCATGGCCGTCGCCGACTGACCGCCGGGCGCGAGCCTGTGTAAGTGGAAAGGGATTTTGCTGTTGAAGTCGGGGTAGTGGGGGACGACTATGAGATGATCGACGGCGTTTAATCCGAGAGCGACTGCGTCATAGGGTCTGTTTTCCGGTATGCCTATCCCGAATTCCATGAGGCCGACTGCCGGGCGCGGCGCCGAGCGCCGGACGGACCGCCCGTCCCGGCGCTCGGCGCGCGCGAAATGCTTTACTGGCTCACCGCGTTATTGGTCAGCAGCCTCACCTCGACGCGGCGATTCTGCATGCGGCCTTCGAGAGTCGTGTTGTCGGCGACCGGGCGGCTCTCGCCGAAGCCGAGTATGTACATGCGAAAGACGGGTATGCTGTGCCGCTCAGCGAGGTACCTGCGCACCGAGTCCGACCGGGCCTGGCTCAGCCTGTCGTTGTAGGCGGCGTCGCCGTCGGAGGAGGCGAAGCCTTCGATCTCAAGGATGAACCCGTTCCGGTCTTTTATCTGGCCCGCTATCTCGTCGAGCGCCGACATGGCTTCAGGCATCAGCTCGGACCGCCCGACCTTGAACAACACGGAGACGGTCTTCTGCACCGTGTACTTGTCGAGGTTGGACCGCAGGTCCGTGATGGACTGCTCGACGCCCGAGACCCGCGTGTTCGCCTGCTCGGCGGAAGAGGCGGCGCGGTCGGCCGACTGCTGGGCCCGCTCCGCGCGGAGCCGCACGTCTTCCACTTCGCGCGAAATGCGGCTGATCTCCTGAGTGTTGCGCCGCGATGTCTCCTCAAGCTCGCCCGCCCTGTTCTCCAGAGGCGTCACCCTCTCGTTGACGCGGTTGCGGACATATTTCTTGGTCGCGCAGGCCGAACCGAGCGAAACCGCGACCGCGAGGCCCATTACAGCCATCGCTTTCAACTTCATACAAAGCCTCCGTGTTAGGGATTCTGGCAATATTATGACCGAAGCAATGGACTGCATGTTGAGCTTCGGCTGAGAGTACTCACGCTACGGGATTTGCCGTGATATCGCAATCTAAACTATACTTTTTAAGGAGCGACGCTAAAGTTAATACACTAAAGCAATTTAGGAGTCAAGAAGTTGATAAGACGTGTTTTTGCCATATCACTCATCCTAGCGGCGGCCTTGACCCAGAGCGCGCAGGCGCAGGATTGCACCGCGCCCCCTCTGATCTGCAAAGCCGCGACCAATCAGGACCGCTCACTTTCCATGCGTGACCGATGCATCTACCAGCAGAAGATCAGCATCGACCGCTTCAAGATGAAGGACGGATCGGAGAAGCTCGAAGAGCGGCGCGAGACTACCGTGAGAGTCGAGCCCTCCGGCAGCCCCGACAAGACCGGGAACACCCCGGTCATAGTGAGCGTCATGGCCGATACGGATAAGAGGGGCAACCCGAAGAGCAACGTGAAGGAAGACGAGCGGACGCTCCTATCCTTCGGGGCCGTCTGGGACCTGGTCTTTTTCCCCCTCCTGCCTGAGAGGATTCGGTACTACGACTTTCAGGAAGTGGTGGCGCAGCGCAAGAATGAGAAGTGGTTCAGGTTCGTGCCCAGGCCGGGAGTCGTGGACCAGGCGCTCGCGTCGGGGGTCGTTATGCTCGACCCGACCAGCGGCGAGGTGCTGACGATCAAGGTCGAAGGGCTCCACAACCTGGATACGCTCGACAAGGAAGCCAGCAAGCTGCGCTCGTTCTACGCTACCATAGATTACTCGCAGTTCGAGAATGCCCTGAGGCTGCCGACGCTCGCCTCGGGCGGCGGGGTCTCCGGGATAAGGCGGTTCGAGGGCAACTTCCGGTTCCGCTTCGAAGAAGGCAAGTACCGCATGGCGGCGAAGTAAGCTGCGCGAGGGGGCGGGCGGAGGGTCGCCCACGGCGTCGCTTATGACCCGGCCCGCCCCCTCGGCCTTCCCAGGTTTCACCCTTATGACCCTTTCCGAAAAACTCGCGAACCTGCCGACGGAGCCGGGCTGCTACATCTATCGCGACGAGAGCAACAAGATACTCTACGTCGGCAAGGCGAAGAACCTGCGAAACCGCGTGCGGCAGTACTTCCAGTCTTACCGCTCGCATGACGCGAAGACCAACGAGCTCGTGTCGCGCATAGCCGACCTCGACCTCTTCGTCACCGACAACGAGATCGAAGCCCTCGCCCTCGAATGCAACCTCATCAAGAAGCACAAGCCGCCTTTCAACGTCCTGCTGAAAGACGACAAGCAGTACCCGCACATCAAGATCACCAACGAGCCCGCGCCCCGCGCCATCATCGCCCGCAAGATCGTCAAGGACGGCTCGCGGTATTACGGGCCATACCTCCCCCCTTCGCTCGCGTGGCACACGCTCGACCTGATCAACCGGAACTTCCAGCTCCGCACCTGCACCATGGAGATCGACGGCAGGGCCGACCGCCCCTGCCTCGAATACCACATCAAGCGGTGCCTCGGCCCGTGCGTCAAAGAGCTCTGCACGATAGGGCATTACGACGAGGCCGTGCGCGACGTCGAGCTCCTCCTTCAGGGGAAGACGGCCGACCTGTCCGAGGCTTTGCAGGAGCGCATGCAGAGGGCTTCCGACGAGCTCCGCTTCGAGGCCGCGGCCCGCTACCGGGACCAGTTGAAGACTATCCAAAGGCTGGGAGAGCAGCAGAAGATGCTGACCGTCTCGGACGAAGACATAGACATCTTCGGGTATTACCGCGAGGGGCACCAACTGGCCCTCTCCCTCTTCACCATGCGCGAGGGGAAGGTCGTCGGCAAACGCGAGTTCTTCTGGGAAGACATCTCGGACCCCTTCGACCCCGGAGCCTTCGTCGGGCAGGCGCTCAAGCAGTACTACACGGCGGGCGACTACGCCCCCGGAGAGGTCCACGTGCCCGTGGATTTCGAGGACCGCGAGCTGCTCGAAGAGTACCTCTCGACCCTGCGGGGCAGGCGCGTCCACATCGTCTCCCCCCTGCGCGGCGTCAAGCGCGACCTGATAGACCTCGTGGAAAAGAACGCTCGGCTGAACTTCGATCAGAGGTTTCGCGTCCAGCGCCCCGACATGTCGAAAGTCCTTCAGGACCTTCAGGAGGCGCTCGGGCTCCCCGAGATACCCGAGCGGATCGAGTCCTTCGACATATCGAACATTCAGGGGGACGAGAACGTCGCGTCGATGGTCGTGTGCGAGGGCGGGGTGATGAAGAAGTCCGATTACCGCAAGTTCAAGGTGAGGTCGGTCGAAGGGCAGGCGAACGACTTTCAGTCGATGTACGAAGTGGTCGGGCGGCGTTACTCGCGCCTCCTGCGGGAAGACAGGCCCCTGCCGAACCTCGTGCTGATCGACGGGGGCAAGGGCCAGCTCGCCGCCGCCGCCCGCGCCCTTCACGAGTTGGGGCTGGAGGCCCTCCCGACCGCGTCAATCGCCAAGCGCGAGGAGCTGCTCTTCGTCAAGGGGCAGGACGAGCCGATCCGCCTCGACCGCAGCTCACCCGTGCTTCTGCTCATTCAGATGATCCGCGACGAGACGCACCGCTTCGCCGTAACTTACCACAGGAAGCGGCGGGCCATGCGCGATTTCCAGTCCGAGCTGACTTCCATACCGGGGGTGGGCGAGAAGCTGAAGGCGCGCCTGCTCAGAAATTTCGGGAGCCTCAAGCGCGTCTCGGAGGCGAGCTTCGCCGAGCTGAAGCCGTTCGTGGGCGAGCGGCAGGCCCGGCGCATCGTCGATCACTTCTCCGATTTGCAGAAGATTCAGGCGGAGCCGAGCGAGGAAGAATAAGCAGGGGCCAGGAGTCAGGATTCAGTTAGGGCGCATGATGCGCGGCGCGGAGCCGGGGCGGGGAATCGCAGCCCCGGCCCCGTTAATCATTTCAAACCCTCTTCACGGAATCGCTTTCGAGTAAGTCAAAATCACGGTTAGCATCCCTGGCCCCTGCCCCCCGGCCACCGGCCACTGCCCCGCGCCTGTCGAGCAGCTTGAAGACCGCGACCGAAATGAAGGCCGCGGCGATTATTCCCGCGAGGTCACACTGCAAGTCGTTCGCGCTGTCGGTCGGGGTCCACAGGCGCTTGCCCCCGAAGTAGACCTCGTCCCACAGTTCGAGGATTTCATAGTATGAGCAGAAGCTGAACGTGATGGTGACCGAAAGGAAGGCCAGAAGGTCGAGGGGCAGGCTGACCCCGAACCTCCTCGTCGTCGCTCTGAGCAGCCACATCGCCGGCGGGAGCGATAAGCCCGAGCCCAGAAAATGCGAGAACTCGTCATACTCAACCGGGCCGAACTCCCTCCCGTAGAGTTGAAAGAAATTCCCCATCACGTCCACCGCCACCGCCGCCCCAAGAAAGAAGACGATCACAAGCGGGGGCTTCACTTTGTAGCGGAAGCGGAAGTAGAGGTAGAAGGCGAGGAGCATCAGGGACGTGTAGAGCGCGTTAACGTCCACGTCCCTGTAAGGCAGCCTTACGAGCAGGAAAGATTTCCCCACGAACATGAGGACGCTGAAGGCGAGGAACTCGCGCTCCTTGAAAGCGCGTCTCCAGACGGGTGCGGTTGTCTCATCAGCCATTTGAGTCTTCCTCGGAAACAGACGGACACGTATCGATTGAGAGATTATCAAAAACGATGGCAACGCGCGCAACCTTAGAGCGCGCTCCGGCCCTCGGGGTTGCTCTTAGGCGAATTCATATTTATCAATTATTATCTTCGGGTCGGACCGAAAACTGAAAGCGAGATAAGCATTGAGCGACACCACAGGGGGCAACCAACACCTGATAGCCGACCTCGGCGGCTTCAGCACCTTCAAAGAGCTACGGGACTCGGCCGCATTCGGCAGGCATGCCCCGGAGCTCGACCGCCTCTTCAACCAACCGAAGTTGTACCGGGCTGACGGGGCGCGCCCCAGGCTCTCGTCTTTCCTGCGGGTCGTCGAGTGGAACATCGAGCGGGGCACCCGATTCGATGGGATAGTCAGGGTCCTGAACTCGCACCCGGTGCTCCGGTTCTCCGACCTGCTCATCCTGAACGAGTTGGACGAGGGGATGGTCCGGTCGAACAACCTGAACGTCGCGCTCGCCCTGAGCAGGGGGCTGAACGCGCACGCGATCTATGCGGCCGAATACCTCGAATTCACCAAGGGCGTGGGCGCGGAGCTGGACCTGCCGGGGGAGAACACCTCGGCGCTCCACGGGAACGCCATTCTGACGCGGCACCCGTTCTCTGACGCCCGGCTCGCCCGCCTGCCGCGCTGCGAGAATAATTACGAGAGCGCGGAGAAGCGGCTCGGCGGGCGCGTGGGCATCATGGTCGATGTCGAGCTCGGGCCCGTCACGCTCACCGCCGCGACCGCCCACCTCGACGTGGTCAACACCCCCCGGTGTCGCGCGAGACAGATGCGCGGGTTTCTCGAAGCCATAGAGTCGAGCCTGAAGGCGCGCCCCCGCGAGCCTGCCCCCGTGATCTTCGGGGGCGACCTCAACACGCACACCTTCGCGCGCGGCGGGCGCTGGCGCACGATGAAGAACGCCGTGAGGATTTTAGGGGGCGATCACGAGAAGCTCTCCCGCAGGCTGCTTGAGCCGGAGAGGGGCGAACCCGCCCTGTCCCTGTTCGCGGAGTTCGGCTACGACCTGCGACCCTTCAACGACCGGAAGGCGACCAGCCGCACGGTAGTGTCGCGACTCGACGACGCGAAGCGCCTGCCGGGGCCGATCAAGAGGTGGGTGATGGGCCGGGTCGGTCCGAACGGCATCCCGCTCGAATTCCGGCTCGACTGGATTGCCGCGCGCGGGCTCAGGGCTCTCAGGGCGGGCGAGGCGACCGACCCGGAGACGGGCGTGTCGAGCGTCGACCCGCAGACCTTCGCTGGGCTGACTCACGAGGGCTCCCCGCTCTCCGACCACGACCCAATCGTAGTGGACGTGGCGGTCCCTACTCGTACCTGAGCGCGACCACAGGGTCCACGTTCATCGCCTTGCGTATGGGGATGTAGCAGGCGACGAGGGCCACGGCCGCGAGCAGCGACGAGATCAGCGCGAAGGTCGAAGCGTCGGTCGAGCTCACCTCGTAAAGCTGGCTCGCCAGCAGGCGCGTGATCGCGTAAGCCGCCGCGAGCCCCAGCGCGAGCCCCGCGACGGTCAGCAGCACGGCGTCGCTCATCAGCAGTTTCAAAACGTCACTCTGCTTAGCCCCGAGCGCCATGCGTATGCCGATCTCATGGATGCGGCTTGAGACGACGTAATACATCACCCCGTAAATCCCGATGGCCGCGAGCACCAGCGCGAGCCCCGCGAATATGCCCAGGATCAGCGCGGTGAATCTGGTGCGGGATGTCGCCGCCGCTATGCGGTCTTCCATGGGTCTGATGTCGTAGAGCGGGACGTTCTTATCGAGCGCGAGGACCTCTTTGCGCACGGCCCCGACTATCGAGGACGGCTCGGCCTTCGTGCGCACGATGACGAAGGCTGTGTTCTCCGTCGGCTGCAAGTAAGAGAGGTAGACATCGGGCTTCGGCTCTTCTTCGACCTTGCCGTACTTCACGTCCCCGACTATGCCGACGATCTCCGCCATGTCGTCTTCCGGCTGCCACCCGACGGCGAGCTTTATCCGCTTCCCAATCGGGTCTTCGCCGGGGAAGAAGCGGCTCGCGGCCGTCTCGCTGATGATCGAGACGCGCCGGGCCCCGGCCCGGTCCTGCTCGGTGAACGCCCTGCCGCGCAGCAGAGGGACGCCGAGCGTCCTGAAGTGATCGGGCGCGACGCTGTGAAGGCCGACCCCCGGCTCGTCGAGCGGGGGCCGCCCTTCGATGGTCATGATAGTCCCGCTCGAATTCCCCGACAGGGGCGTGGAAGTGGCCACGGTGGCCGATTGCACGCCCGGCAGGGTGTTGATGCGCGCGAGCAGTTGCTCGTAAAAAGCCGCCGCGGCTTCGGGCTTATATTTGGGGAGGTCGGCCTTGAGCGTCAGAGTGTTACTCGGGTCGAAGCCGGTCCTGATCGCCTGAAGGCGCGAGAAGCTCTTGAGCATCAGCCCCGCGCTGATCAGGAGGACCAGGGCGATGGCGATCTCCGCCACGACCAGAACGTTGCGCGCGTTGAGCCGCCTTAGCCCGCGCGGTTTCAGGGCCGCGCCGCCGGCCCCTTCTTTCAGGGACTCGTTGATCTCAGAGCGGGAAGCCTGCAACGCGGGCATCAGCCCGAACAGGAGCCCGGTGAAGAGAGACAGGGAGAGGCTGAAGGCGAGCACCTGCCCGTCGATCCCGGCGCTTTCGAAGTCGAGCTTCTGCCACGTGATCAACCCTTCGGGCTTGAAGGCCGTGAGGACTTCTATGCCCCAGAGGGTCACGAGCAGCCCGAGCAGCCCGCCCATCAGGGCGAGCACCACGCTCTCCGTGAGCAACTGCCGGACGAGCCGCGCCCGGCTAGCGCCGATTGCCAGGCGGATGGCCATCTCTTTCTGCCGCGCGGTAGACCTCGCCATCAGGAGGTTCGCGATGTTGACGCACGCGATCAGGAGCACGAACCCTATGGCCGCGAAGAGTATGAGGAAAGACTTGCGCATCACGGGATCGATGCGGGCCTCTTTGAGGTGGACCAGCGTGAGCATCTCCGGGTCGGGCGAGAACCGCTTGGAGATGGTTTCCTGAATGTCGTTCCCGACCACTCCCATCGCCGCCAGGGCCTCGGAATCCGAGACGCCGGGCCTGATGCGCGCGATCACTTCGTGCCAGTGGGCGCCCGCCGTCGCGAGCCTGCGCGGGAAGGTGAGCGACGGGGCCATCATCATCGGCACCCACACTTCCGCGTCGTCGGACTGTCCCTTGAACCCTTCGGGCAGGACCCCGATGACCGTGAACGGCACTTTATTAAGGCTTATGGGCTGCCCGAGCACGCCCCGGTCCGCGTTGAATCTGCGCTGCCATAGCGAGTGGCTTATGACCGCCACGGGGCTAGCCCCCGGAGTCTTGTCTTCCTCGTAATCGAAGGTCCGGCCCAGAGCCGGGGACACGCCGAGCAGAGGGAAGTAGCTGGCCGACACTATCTCGACCTCGAGGCGCTCGGGGTCATCCGTGCCGGTCAGAGGGAAGTCCTGATTGCTGAAGGCCGCGACCTCTTCGAATACGCCGTTGCGGTCGCGCAGCATCTCGTACTTCGGGTACGACCAGGCCGAGATGGGAAACTTAGGGTCGGGAGTGGTGCGGTAAACCCTCACCAGCCTGTCCGGGTCTTTGTAAGGGAGCGTCTGCCAGAGCGTGGCGTTGATGACGCTGAAGATCGAGGTGTTGGCTCCGATGCCGAGCGCGAGCGAAAGAATCGCCACGGCGGCAAATCCGGGGCTTTTGACCAGGAGTCGAAAGCCGTAGCGAATGTCCTGTAGCAGATTGCCCATCGCGTACCTCTTTAGCAGGGGCCGGCGGTCAGTGGCCAGGAGTCAGGGCGGGGAACAGTAGCGATCAGTCCCGTTAATGATAAGAGACCCTCTTTAAAAAATCCCCTTCCTTACCTGACCCCCGGCCCCTGACCCCTGCTTATCATTCATACCTGAGCGCGATCATCGGATCGACTCTCGTTGCCCTGCGCGCGGGGATGTAGCAGGCCAGAAGTGCTATCCCGGCGAACAGCAGGGCGATGCCCACGTAGGTCAGGGGGTCGGTCGCGCTCACGTTGAAGAGCAGGCTTGAGATGAATCTCGCCAACGCTATCGCGGCCAGCAGGCCGATGGCGACGCCTATCATAGCCATCACCATGCCCTGCCTCACGACCATCTTCAGCACGTCCCCGTGTCTGGCCCCCAGAGCCATTCTTATGCCTATCTCGTGCGTCCGCTGAGTGACCGAATAAGAGATGACCCCGTAGATGCCGACCGCCGCGAGCACGAGGGCCACGCCCGCGAAGATCGAAAAGAGCAGGGTGTTGAACCCCGGCCGCGCAATGGAGGCGGCCATCAGCTGTTCCATCGTGCGGACGTTGTATATCGGCTGCTCCTTGTCGAGAGACCATATGTGATTGCGGACGGCCGGGAGGAAGCTCATGGGGTCGCCCGAGGTCCTGACCATCAGGGCGAGTGCCCTCGGGGTGCCCTGCGCGTAGGTCACGTACATCTGCGGGTACGGGGCGATGTCGAGCTTCATGTGCCTGATGTCTTTAACGACCCCGACGATGCTCGCCCACTGGGCGTCCGGCGCGTCCGGGTTTCCGAAGGTGACGCGCTTCCCGAGCGGGTCTTCGCCCGGAAAGAATCGGCGCACGAAGGTCTCGTTGACGACGACGGCTTCCTCCTGAGCGCCCCACTTGTCGAACTGCGTGAAGAGCCTCCCGCTCACGAGCTGGATGTTCATCGCTTTGAAATAGCTCGGGCTCACGGTGTAGGTCTCCGCGTCCATCACCGGGTCGTCGGGCGCCTGGGGCCGGCCCTGGATGGAGAAGCCTAGCATGTTGGCGTTGTCGGTCATCGGGAGGTGGTCGATCAGGGCAGTCTCCTCGACCCCCGGAGTCTGCGGGACCGCTTCGAGGAGGCGGTCGTAAAACGCTATCACCTCCTGCGTCCCTTTGTACTTCGGCGCGGGGAGCGACAGTTCCAGAGTGAGCATCTGCCCGGCGTTGAATCCGGGGTCGACCTTCTGGAGCCTCAGGAAGCTCTGGATCATCAGGCCCGCGCCCACGAGCAGGACCAGCGAGAGCGCGACTTCGGCCACCACGAGCGCGCTCCGCATGCGGCGGCCCCGGAAGCCTTCCGTCGAGCCCCTGTCGCCTTCCTTGAGCGACGAGGTTAGGTTGGGGTTCGACGCCTGAAGCGCGGGCAGCAGCCCGAAGATTATCCCCGTCAGTACCGAGACGGCGAAGGTGAACGAGAGCACGCGCCAGTCGATGCCGGTCTCCTGAAGCCTCGGGATGTTGCCGGGGTTCAGAGCTTTCATGGCGTCCACCCCCCAGAGCGCGAGCAGGGAGCCGAGCGCCCCGCCCGCGAGCGCGAGCATCAGGCTCTCGGTGAGTAGCTGGCGGACGAGCCTCGCCCTGTTCGCCCCCATGGCCACCCGTATGGCGACCTCCTTCTGCCGCGAAGCCGCCCGCGTGAGCAGGAGGTTGGCGACGTTGGCGCAGGCGATCAGCAGCAGGAAGCCCACAGCCCCGGCGAGTATGGAGATCATGAGCCTCACGTCTCCCACGAACATGTCATGGAGAGGGAGGACGGTGACGCCCCAGTTCGCGTTCGTGGCCGGGTACTGTTGTTCGAGCCCGCTCGCGATGACGTTCATCTCCGCGCGCGCCTGCTCGACCGTGACTCCGGGCTTGGTGCGCGCGATGACGTTCAGAAAATCGCCCCTGCGCGCCGCGTACGCGGTTGGCACGAGCGGCATCCACATCTCGGGAGGCTGGCTGACGTTGGGCTTGGGGTGCTGGAAGCCCGGCGGCATCACCCCCACCACGACGTAAGGGTTGCCGTTGAGGATGATCGGCTTGTCTATGATCTCCGGGTCCGAGCCGAAGCGGCGCTGCCACAGGCCGTGGCCCAGGACGACGACGCGGTTATTCCCCTGCTTCTCTTCGTCGGCGACGAACGTGCGGCCCAGAGCAGGCTGCGCCCTCAGCACCGAAAAGAAGCCCGCGGTGACGACCCCCGCCGTTACGCGCTCGGGCTCGCCCCCGCTTGAGAGGATGGGCTTCGTGGTGGCGAAAGCCATCATCTCTTCGAAGACCTGATTCTGACTCTTCCAGTCGAGGTAATTCGGGGGCGAAGCCGGCTCCGTTTTGATGTCGCTCGGCAGGTTGGTCTCCCATATCCAGACGAGTTCGTCCGGGGTGTCGTAAGGGAGCGGCCGGAGCAGGACCGTGTCGACGACGCTGAAGATGGCCGTGTTCGCGCCTATCCCGAGCGCGAGCGCGATGATCGCCACGGCGGTAAATCCGGGCTTCTTGAGGAGCATTCTCAGCCCATAGCGTATGTCTTTCAACAGGACTTCCATAAATACCTCCAGGTGTTCTTCAGGTCTCGACGCGGGTAAAGCCGCCCGCGCGAACGGTCCGCTCGAAGGCTATAGCCAAATGCCGTGCCATTCCCGCGACGGCGGCCCGCTTTTCGCCCGCCGGGTTTAAGGGACCCGCGTGAGGCCCGGCCCCCGCCCGGTTAGTCGCTGATTCTACGGAAGTTTCACCCCGGAGCGCCGGGGCCCGGCCCCGCGCGAAGGTGCTCGGGCGCGGGAAAAGGGGGCGGGCGCGTGGGCGGAATTCCGCGGCCCCGGTGTTCGCTTGTGGGATTGGTTGCTGCCGAATCCGGGACTCTCTTTTCTTTTGAAGCATCGGATGTTAAACTTCAAGGCCAATCCGGGCAACAGGGATATCCGTAATGGCAAAGAAGATATTGATTGTTGATGATGATTCCGACACCCGCTACGTGCTCTCTCTGATCCTCAAGAGCGAGGGCTACGAAGTCATAACCGCGGCCGACGGCGAGTGCGCTCTGGCCGTCACGGCGGAGATGAAGCCGGACCTCATCATAACGGACATCAGCATGCCGAGAGTCAACGGCATCGAGCTCACGCGGCAGATAAGGCTGAAGCGCGAACTCGCCTCCATGCCGATTCTCGCCATCACCGCTTACGGGGCGATGACCATGCGCAACGCGATGGCCGCCGGGGCGTCGGCCTGCGCCCGCAAGCCTCTGGTCTTCACCGAATTTCTCCCCATGATAAAGAAACTGCTCACCAGCACGGGCGGCTTGAGTACCGAGCCCGCACAGTAAAGCCCCGGCTCTTGCGGTGGACAAATGTACGAGCGGGCAAATAGAATTCCTTTTTGATTATCGGCACAGGTGGACCTGCCGTGTGTTCGAGCATTTCAGACGGAAAGGGGTTTATATGAGATTTACCAAACCGATAAGCAGAGAGGTCGACATCGACGGCAACACCTATGTCGTGACGCTCGACGAGACGGGCGCGGACTTCCGCGTTAAGGGCAAGAGGAAGTCGTCCCGCGTCGAGTGGGCCAGGGTACTTGAGATAGCCGGCCCGGAGCAGAGCCAGAGCTCCGCCGGCGACCAGAACAGGGCCGAGGCCGCGCAGGGCAGGGGTGAGACGCCCGCGCCCGTCCCGCAGGACCAGTTCGACACGCAGCCGCTCGAAGAGCGGAACCTGAACGAAGACTCCGGGGAGCGGAGCCGCTCGGCCGGGGCGGGCGAGCGAGGCCCCGAAGCCTGATTGCCGCTCGCGGCAGTTCGAAGCGGGCCCGATCAGGGTCGTCACCACAACCGTTATGATAACGGCAGGGAGGGGCACGGATGTCGGTCTTCCCGCCGCTAGTCGTTCATAACACCCCACGGGCAACGATTTTTATTTGCCGTCATATCGCTCCGAGGAATCGCGCGCGATGATTGTGAATTCATGCGCGCCATTCCATCGGCGCCGGCGTCTCCGCGCCCGGCCGCTCCGGGGCTGCGTGCCTCCCGCCCCCGGATTTGGAATTGACTAGGACCCGCAAAAAACATAACCTTCAACCCGTTGTAAAGATCATCCCTTCAAGAGAGCCAAAATGTCTGACAGGAAAGATGAGAAGCTTTCGGCCGGCCCGCCCGTCGGAAGAGATGCGTTCGAGCGGGAGTTGACGACGGACCTCGACGACGAGACGGCGGACAGGCCTAAGGGCCTGCCTCTGCACACGCGCATCTTCATAGGGCTCGTGGTCGGAGTCGTCGCCGGAGTCGCCGTGAACCTGATGCTCGGGGGCGACAACCCGCGCGTCATATGGGTAGTCAGCAACATAACGGAGCCGGTGGGGCAGTTATTCCTCCGCCTGCTCCTGATGATCGTACTGCCGCTCGTCTTCTCGTCCCTCGTCGTCGGGGTGGCGGGGATCGGAGACATCCGGAGGCTCGGGCGGGTGGGCCTGAAATCCTTCGCTTACACCCTGCTCATCTCGGCCATCTCGGTCGTCATAGGGCTCGGGCTCGCCAACACCATCAGGCCCGGCGAGCGGATCGACCCGGCCACCGCCTCCGCGCTTGAGCAGAGGTATGGGACGGACGCCACGAGGCAGGTCGAGAACGCGACGAAGGGAGTCGCGGCCGACTCCCCGATGATGCAGGTCGTGAAGACTCTGGTGCCGGCCAACCCCGTCGCGGCCATGTCGTCGGAAACGCCCAACATGCTCCACGTCATGTTTTTCGCCCTCTTCCTCGGCATCGCGATAACCCTCATCCCGGAGTCGAGGTCCGCCCCGTTCGTCCGGTTGATGGAGGCCCTCTACCAGATCTCGGCGAAGATAATAGACATAGTGATGAAGATCGCGCCGTTCGCGGTGGCGTGCCTGCTCTTCAACAACACGGCGCTGTTCGGGCTGGACTTACTCGCGGCGCTCGGGTGGTTCGTCGTCACGGTCCTGCTCGGGCTCGCCATACACATGTTCGGGGTCTATTCGCTCTCGATCTATTTCCTCTCGCGCCTCAACCCCCTCGACTTCTTCCGCCGGATCAAGACGGTGATGCTGACGGCGTTCTCGACCTCGTCGTCGAACGCGACCCTGCCGACCAGCCTGCGCGTGTCCGAGGAGAACCTCGGGGTGCCGCGCGAGATCAACAGCTTCGTGCTGACGGTCGGCGCGACCGCCAACCAGAACGGCACGGCGCTGTACGAAGGCGTCACGGTCCTCTTCCTCGCGCAACTCGCGGGGGTCGACCTCACGCTCGGGCAGCAGGTCATGGTCGCCTACCTCGCGATACTCGGAGGGATAGGGACGGCGGGCGTGCCCTCGGGCTCCATCCCCTTCATCATCGTGGTGCTGGCGACCATCGGGGTGAACCCGGCCCTCATCGCGATCATCATCGGGGTGGACCGCATACTAGACATGTGTCGCACCACCCTGAACGTGGTCGGGGACATAACCGCGGCGACCTACGTCGCGCGCTCGGAAGGGTACGAGTTGCTGAAGCCGCGCAGGGCCATCGCCGTGGCCGATGGCCCCATCAAATAGCGGGTCGTGAGGAGAGGATTTCGCGGCGCCGAGGCCCGGCCCGGACGGGCGGGCTACTTGTTTTCTCTGGTGCGGCGCTTCGTCTCGCGGAGGCCGGTGCCGTAATTCCGCCCGCCGTAGGTGACGCCGGGGATCACCTTGCCAGACACGCCGACGTAGGTGTCTTTACTCGGGACTCCGTACCTTTCGCTCACGACCCATATGCGCCCGGTGCCGTCGTCGATCTCGAAGACTCCCGTGCCGAGCGCCCCGTACGAACGGGTCACGCGCCCGACGACCGTAACTTCCTTGTCGATGTAGCGCCCCGGATCGCCCGCTATGTCCCCGATCTTTTTCCGCTCGGGGCAGCCCGTCAATGCGATGGACATGAGGGCTATCGATAGGCCCATCACGATTCTGCTTCTCTTCATTATTTATGCGCTCCTTCCGAAAGGTGCAATTTATCGGGCGGCAGGGCGAAGAGGGCGCAGCCGCACGAACCGGAACGGTAATGCGCCCGGCCCCACCGGTGATTTGAGACTTGAGCCCCTCTAAAAGATGCCTGCGCCATCGCATAATCCGCGGGTTAATGGCCGCGGGAGTAATCATTAATAATCATCACCGGGAATGAGATTACGCGGGGGCGGTCGCCCGCCGCTTCCGCAGGGCCCCGCGCAGCAGGTGAGCCGAGGCGGACGCCGCGACGGAGATGGGCAGGGCCGCGAGCACGAAAAGGAAGTAGTGAATGGCGAGGATGTAGCGGTACTCCGTGTGGAGGATCGACTGAAGCGAGAGGTAATAAAGAGGCACGGCGAGCAGCACGATCAGAGTGCGGCCCCTGCGGGCGAAGGCGAGCAGGGCGACGCCCGATAAGATGAGTGAGAGCATCAGGGTCGTCTTGAATATGTTCTTCTGAAGGCCCCGGATGACCGCGCGCGGGAAGCGGGTCCAGAGGTTGGGGGTGGGCCCGAACTCGAAGAGCTGGACCACCCCGAGCTGGACGGATGGGCGGGTCGCGGCCGGGCCGTTGTTGCTGATGACTAGGCACGCCGACTCCTGCTCCCCGCTCGCGAAGTGCATGCGGATGATCGCCACGGGCAGGGGGCCGGGAGGCTCCGGCGGGGCTGAGCGCTCGGATTCCTCATCCTCTTTAGAGGCGGCCCGCAAAATCTGGGAGGCCAGGGCGAGCCTCCTGTCGCCGGTCGTGACCTTGGCCGCGAGCACCCCCTCCCTCTCCCAGACCGGCACCTCGATCAGATAGTCGGTGTTTTTCCTGAGGGGGATCGGGGCGGAGATGAACTGGTCCCCGAAACCGGAATTATCGTCCGCGAGTATCTGCGCCCGCCCCGAGCCGGTTACGAAGGCTTCCGCCTCGCGCGAGAGCGTCCTGCCCTGAGCGATCAGGCCCGAGGGCTCACCCACCCAGACCTGCCGCAGCTCGCCCGGATCCGACAGCCGATGGCCGAAGGCCGGGGCGGGCGCGACCGTGCTCACGCTCGCTATGTGATAAGAGCGCCCGTGCCCGAACGAGTCGTTATACCTGAGCATGCCGAACGCGCGGTCGAGCATCACCCCCATGAACCATACGGGATTGGCGCGGATGACCGAGAGCCCGCGCGCGAAGCGGTCGCGGTCGCGCTCCACCCCGTCCGGGGTCCAGAGGTTCGTCGCGTAGTCGTCCCTGCCGTACCACTCGCCGTCTTTCCGCGCCGCTTCGCGGTCGGTCGCCGGGAGGCCGAAGCGACCTTCTTTGTCATAATCCGCTATGCCTTCGATCAGGGTGATGCCGGAGCCGAGCGAGAGGGGGATGAAACGACCGTAGACGACCCAGTTGCGGATCGTTATGGGGGAGATGACGACGAGGGCCGCGGCGGCGAGCAGGGCCGAATGACGCCAGCGCACTTTCCGGTCGAGCAGGAGGAGGCATGCCGCCGCGAGGAAGGGGGCGAGCAGCAGCCCATTCGCTCTCAGCCAGCACGACAGGCCGATCATCACCCCCGCGGTAACCATCCGGATGGCCGAGGGGCGCTCCGCCGCGCGGACGATCAGGAGCATCGCGAGCAGTACGGGGATCACGGAGAGCGATTCGGGCGTGAGCCAGAGAGAGTAATGAGCGAGGTGGGGCGAGAGCGCGACAAGCGCCCCCGCGACCGCCGCCGCGCCGCCGGGGAGCAGGGCGAGCGCGATTACGTAGACGAGTACCGCGGCCAGGCTGTCTCCGACTATCTGCATGAAGCGCAGGGAGTCGAGCCCTTCGAACAGCTTCAGGATGGCGGCCATCAGGATGGGGTAGCCGGGCGGATGAACTATCATGCGCGCGTCGGTGGGGTTGAAGTCTCCAGAAGGGTAGAGGAGCCGGCGCTCCTCGATCATCTTCGCGGCCTCGTGCCTGTAAGGCCGGGCCAGCGCCGAGATCAGGGCGGCGTCCTTGTCTATCTCCAGCTGAGCGTCCTGCCAGTGCAGGAGCCTGACGCCGAAAGCGACGGCGAAGACGAGAAGCCCGATTGCCGCGAGTCGCGCGCGGCGGCCTCTCGTCACCGCCTCCCGGCGCGCGAGCGCGGCCGAGAGCCAGTCTCTCGACCGCCTGAATGAATCGATCAGTAATGGAGCGGACGGCATTGCCTTTATCATTTAATCGCGGCCTGATCGCCCAGGAGATTACGGAATCCTGAGACATGCTTCGGTAAAACCGGGCGGGTGTCAACCGCGCCCCGGTCCCCGCGGCCCATAGAAGGGTAGGGGATCGGCCCCGGTTCGATTGCCTGACTATGGGGCTTTCTGTATAATCGCCGTTTCAACCTGCTGTTTATATTTCGCACGCCCCGATATGTCTAAAGATACGTCTAAATGGGAGAGAATCTAATGCCAAGCGCTTTCGTTGACGACGCTAAAGAAATCAAAGAAGACAATCCGTTTGAATCGATGATGCAGAGGTTCGATGAGGCTGCAAAGCTGCTGAACCTGGACCCCAACGTCTACACCATCCTCCGCTGGCCCAACCGCGAGCTGACCGTTTACATCCCGGTCCTGATGGACGACGGCAACTATCAGGTCTTCACCGGGTATCGGGTGCAGCACAACTTCGCGCGCGGCCCGGCGAAGGGTGGGATCCGCTACTCGCCCGACGTGACTATAGACGAGGTCCGCGCGCTCGCCGCGTGGATGACCTGGAAGTGCGCGGTCGTCAACATCCCCTTCGGGGGGGCGAAGGGCGGGGTCATCTGCGACCCCCGACAGATGAGCCCGACCGAGCTCGAACGCCTGACCCGCCGCTACACGGCCGAACTGCTCGACTTCATCGGCCCCGAGAAAGACGTCCCCGCGCCCGACATGAATACCAACGAGCAGGTGATGGCATGGATAATGGACACCTACTCCATGCACTCGCGCCACACGGTGACGGCGGTCGTAACGGGCAAGCCCATCGAGATAGGCGGGTCGCGCGGGCGGCGCGAAGCTACCGGGCGCGGCCTCCTGATCGTCTGCAACGAGGCCTGCAAGAAATTCAACCTCGACATCCCGAACACACGCGTGGTGATTCAGGGGGCCGGCAACGTGGGAGGCACGGCCGCCTCACTCATGCATCAGGAGGGCTATAAAGTCATCGGCATCGCCGACATCACGGGTGCGCTCCTTAACCCCAGGGGCCTCGACGTGCCGGGCGTCCTGGCCTACCTGAAGGAGCACAAGACGGTCGAAGGCTACGCGGAGGCCGAGCACATAAACTCCGACGCGCTGCTCGAAGTCGAGTGCGAGATCCTCATGCCGGCCGCGACGGAGAATCAGATCACGAGCCACAACGCGGAGCGGATAAAGTGCCGGATCCTGGCCGAGGGCGCGAACGGCCCGACCACCGCCGACGCCGACTCGATACTCGCCGCCAACAACGTCTTCGTCATCCCCGACATCCTCGCGAACGCGGGGGGCGTGACCGTGAGCTACTTCGAGTGGGTGCAGGACCGCATGGGCTTCTTCTGGAGCGAGGCGGAGGTGAACTCGCGCCTCCAAGAGATCATGGTCAGCAGCTTCAACGACGTAGTCGGTTTCGCCGAAAAATATAACGTGAACACGCGGCTCGCCGCCTACATGCTGGCGATAGACCGGGTCGCTTACGATACCAGGCTCCGCGGAATATACGCCTGAGGGGTCTTTAATTGGTTTTTTTCAGTCGGCTGCCGCCGCTCCGGCGGGAAATCGGGGCCCGGCAGCCGATCCTTCATGCCCCCGCCGCAGTAGTCGTAAACTGCGAAAGATGCTGGAAAAAGTTTAATTAAGTGTTGACCACAAGCCTGTTTGCGAGTATATAAATAGTCTTGGGCGAGCCTGCATCACAAAGGGCTCCCATTCTCGCTATAAAAACAGGGCCTGCAGGAAGGGCTCGGAGCTGGACGCTCACACAGAAATTCATCCCACTCGCCTGTACTTCTGAGGGGAGGCAACCAACGCCTCAGGCAGTTTAGAGGCAGATCATTAAACGAACCGCATTCCATGGATGAAAAATCAGGAGGCAAAAAAATGAAAGCGGCTAGAAAGATAAGCACGCTTGTCTTGGTGCTTTTAGTTCTGGGGGGGGCTGTCTTCGCGCAGGACCGTAATAACGGTAACCTTGCCGAAAGACAGAAAGCGCCAACGGTGCTAGGCGGCACGGGGTTGTTCAATACGTTCTCAACTCGGACCCTCTGCAAGGGCGAGTTCAACTTCGCGCTATTTTGGGATAACTTTGACCGCGATCCAGGTGACATCGACATCAACCGAGTGCCGTTCAACTTCACGGTGGGTCTTACCAACAGGTGGGAGCTGTGGGTCAACTGGATCACGTGGCAGCAGACGACCTCGCGGAACCCATTCCTGCTGAGCGGGTACCAGTACAACGCCGTGAGGGCCTTCGGCGACCCGTTCACCATCCTGGGGCCTCCTCGCGGCGGCGATGATGGCGGCGCGGCTTTCTTTCCGGGCACTCAAGCTATATTCGGCGGTATACTCCCGCGCCTCGGACTGTTCGGCACACCCATTGACTTTCCGAGCAGCGTGGTCTCGCCCGGAGGCGCGAACGGCGTGTTGGTCCGCGGCCTCGGCCCGGCCATCGTCTCCGACCAGCCTGCCTTCTACCAGGATTTACCGTTCTTCGGCGAGGTCGATTTCGCGGGCTTCGACGGCCTCGGCCGCCCGATCTTCGGCGCGCGCCAGTCCTCGAACGGCACCGGCGATGTTTACGTCGGCACGAAAGTTAATCTGATCGATCCTAACAAGAACTGGTTCAGCATGGCCCTGGGCGGCTACCTGAAGATTCCCATCTCCAGAGGCGACGACGCGCGCGCGCGCGGCCGCACGAGCGGCGAGTGGGAAGGCGGACCGATCCTCATGTTCGGCCAGGAGAGCGGCGGCAAGCGCTTCCGCCTCTACGAAAACATCGGCTACATCAAGACCGGCGACATCGAAGAGGACGACGTGGTCACCCTCGACCTCCGCGACAAACTGCTGGCCAACCTCGGCATGTCGGTCGCCCTGAACTCGCACGCGGAGTTCGTCTCGGAGCTGGCCTACACGAAGTACGTGGGCGGCGGCACCCCGAGCATCTTCCGCAACGACCCTCTGGACCTGAACGTCGGGCTGCGCTTCTTCTTCAAGAACGGCGCGATCTCGTTCGGCGGCGCGTACCGTCGTAACCTCAACCCCAGAGACGATGACACGGTGGACGTGTTCCAGGCGCGCACCATCTTCGTGCCTCCTTTCTTCATCATCGAGCCGCTCTTCGGCCGCCAGCCTCTCACGTTTGAGAGCAACTCGCCGAACGGCTTCGTGGCTTTCTTCTCAATCGGCAGCCGCAAGTCCTGCCCGCCGCCTCCGGCCCCGACCTGCGTCCTCGAAGCCGCTCCGACGACGGTCAACCGCGGCGAGCGCCTGACGCTCACGACCCGGCCGACGACTCCGGGCTACACGGACGACAGAGTCACTTACGAGTACCGTTGGGAAGTCAGAGACGCGCAGGGCCGGCCGGTGACGGTCAGCGGCTCCGGCGCTTCCGTCGACGTTCCGACCGCGTCGCTCCCTTGCGGCAACTACACGGTGACGACCACCGTGACCGCCACGGTCCCGGCCGTCGATTGCCCGAGCGACTGCATAACCACGGGCCAGACGACCTGCACGGCGAACTTCGAGGTCACCGAGCCTCCGTGCCCGACCATCACCTGCGAGATCGTTGCGACGCCGTCCTCGGTTAACGTCGGCGACCGCATCACCCTGCGCGCCACCGGAAGCGGCGGCGGCAACCTGACCTACAGGTGGAGTTCGAGCGGCGGCAGCCTGTCGTCCACGACCGGCGCCGAAGTCACGCTCGACACGACCGGCATGAGCCCCGGATCGGTCACCGTCACCGTCAACGTTGACACCGACCGCACCCGCTGCGACCAGCCGTGTCCGGGCGGCACCTGCTCAACGACCGTAACGGTCACCGAGATCCCGGTGCCCGATGTGATCAACCCGCTCGTGCCTTGCGGCCCGATCTTCTTCCCGGTCAACTCGGCCAGGATCAACAACGAGCACAAGGCTTGTCTCGATGACATAGCGCTGAGATTGCAGTCCGATCCGCGCTCGTCGGTTGTGATCGACGGTCACCGCGACTCGGCGGAGCGCGTAGGCATCTCGCTCACGCGAGCCAACAACGCACGCGACTACCTCGTCAACGAGAAGGGCATCGACTCGGCCCGCATCACGGTGCGGAACTTCGGCGATACCTGCCCGCACGAGTCAGGCGACGCGGCGCTCAACCGCAGGGTCGAGTTCTACTTCCTCCCCGCGGGCGCTAGCATCGATGGCATCGCGGCGTTGAAGAGGTGCTACAGCGGGGCTACTCCTCAGGTACTGACTGACGAGCAGCCCGCGCAGTCGGTCGAGCGTCGCCCGGCCCGCCGGACGCCGCGCCGTCGTCGCAGGCCCGAGCCTGTGATGATGCTGGTTCAGCCGGAACCGGTAGCCGCGACAACCACCTCGAACTAACCCTGAGCCGACAGGTTCAGGCCGGACGAGCGGGGCGATCTTCGGGTCGCCCCGCTTTTTTAGTGCTGACTTAAACGTGTGGGATTTATTATGGCCCGTGGAATGGCCTTCGAATCGATTACGCCCGCCCGACCATCTTCATTCGAGAATCCCTATTCGAGATTCACTGCCCGTCACCTTCTCTGAGCGCCGCGAACGACGCCCGAGGAAGCGGCGGACGGCTTGAAGTACAGAGAGGCGACGCGCTTAACGTCGGCGGCCGTGAGCTTCGACAGGCGCTCAATAAACGAATCGACGTCGGACGGCTGCTTCTGGCTGAAGATCACCTGAGCGTATTCCAGAGCGCGCGTTCCCTGGTGTTGCAGGCGCGCGGGCTCCGCCACCTCCGCGGCTTCCACCGCGTTCTGTATCTCCTCCGCCGACAACCCCGCGCGGGCCAGCCGGTCCAACTCCGAAAGCGCTGACGCGCGCGCACGCGCCTCATTCTCCGCCGGCGCGAGAAGCTGAAGGTAGATCGCCCCGCCCGTGAGCAGGGCTTCGTGGTCGAGGCCGGCGGCGAAGACGAGGGCCTGCCTGTCCCGCAGTTCCGCCATCAGGCGCCCGCCGGAATCGTTGAGGGCCGCTCCGATCAATTTGATAACGTCGATGTCCGGGCTGCCGGCTTTCGGGCCCGCGAAGCCGAGCGAAAGGGCCGACAGCTTCCGGTTCCTCTGCTCAAGCTTCTCCGCCGAAGGTTTCGGGGCCGGAACCTTGGCCGCGAACTTTTGATCCAGCTCGCGCCTCCTGAACCCCTCGGCCACTACGCTAGACACGAGCGCCGAGCCCTGAGTGTCGCCGACGAGCACGACGAGCGGGAACTGGCGCTTGACCACCTTCTCGTGCCACGCCCGCAGTTGCTCCCCATTGATCTTCGCCACAGCTTCTTCGCGCCCGCGCGAGGGGAGCGCGTAAGGATGGCCCGCGAACAAGCCTTCGAACAGCAGGTCGTGCGAGCGGGCGAGGCCCGAGTCGCGCGATTCCCGGATTCGGCCCATCTGCACGGCGCGGGCGCGGTTCACGTCTTCGTCTCTGAAAGCCGGCGTCTCGATGATGTCGCGGACGATCTTGAGCGCGGCGTCGGCATTCCGCGAAAGCACGCTCAGGGTGAAGCCGAAAAAGTCCGGGTCCGACACGGGCTGAATCTCCCCGCCGAGCTGCTCGACCTCGTGGGCGACCTGCAAGGCGGTGCGGCGCTCCGTGCCATAAAGCATCGACTGCACCATCAACTCGGTCAGCCCGCTTGTGGCTTCATCTTCCCCCAAACGTCCGACCTGAAAGAGGATTGAGGCCGTCACTTTCGGCTGCGAGTGATCTTCGCGCACGTAGGCCCTCGGCCCGTTGAGGGTCGAAAAATCCTTGATAGCCAGAGGCTCCACGGATTCGGACGCGGCCATCTCCTCGGGCGAGCGCTCCTCGCCCTGCCTGACCAGAGGCGTCGCGGTTTCGGGCGTCGCTTCGCTGAGGTCGTTGGCCTCCACGTTCCGCCCGAACGCGGGGGCCCACGCGAGCACTGCTTTAGCAAAGCTGGTTGAGTCGAATGTGCGCTGAGGGGCGAAGGTGGACTCGTATTCGAAAACGGCGATGTTGGCCGGCACGAGGTACTTGGCCGCGGTTTTCTGAACGTCCTGCGCGCTCACCGTCCGTATCCGGGTCCGGTAATCGAGAGCGGCCTTGAACCCGACGCCCGCCGCTTCAGCGTGGGCGAGCGCGCGGGCGCGCCCCTGATAAGTCCCCAGATCATCGACCGCATTTTTTTCGACCAGCGAATGGGCCCGCGCCAGTTCCGCCTCGGTCACAAGCTCGCGCCGCAGGCGGTCCAGTTCGCGGAAGAGGTCCGACTCCGCTTTATCAATCGCGTTCGGGGGCATCCACATCCGGACTGTCAGCAGCCCCTCGTCGTGTGAAGCCAGGTAATCCGACTCGGCGCGGAACTGTGACGGCTGGCCGTCGAGCGCCGGGCGGTTCAGCCGCGAGCTGCGCCCCTCCGCGAGGATGGCCGCGAGCACTTCGAGGGCCGCCGACTCTTTGGGATTCGGGCCGGAGACTCGGCAGCCGACGGTCACCACGGACTGGCCGATGTCTGCGCGCTCCGCGCCATAGCGGAGGCCCGGCGGTTGAGGGCTGGCTGGCGGGTTCTGTTCCGAGGCGTTTGATGGCGCGCCTGCCGCCGGAGCTACGGCCGGGGCCGCCGTCGCGGGCTTGCCGCCTTCTGGTCCGGCCGCGTCGGTCCCGGCTTTCTGCGCCGGGGCAGCCGGGCGGCTCGTCTTCGAAGGGCTGGCGCTTCTTGCGCCCTGCTTCCGCCCCTGCGGGCCCGCCTCTTCGACGCCCGTCCCGCCCTTCCCGTAGTCGGCGTAAAGCTGCTGGATTTTCAGGAGGGTGTTGAACGTCGGAACGTCTCCGGCGACGGATATGATCAGGTTTTCGGGCCGGTAATGGGAGCCGTAAAATTGCAAAGCCTGTTCGCGAGTCGTCGGACGCGAGGGCCCGCCGTCCCCTTCCGCTTCGACCGCCGTAACGCTTGCGGCGGGCGCGATGGTCCTGTAGAGCCCCGCCATCGCCATTGCCGACGGGTCGTCGTGGAGATCCCACGGGCGGGATGAGGGGCGGGGCCCCATCGCTTCCCCGCCTTCGTAATCGACGGAAGCTACGGCGCGCAATACTTCATCCGAGAGCGCCGGGCTTTTGAGCATCGCGGACTGAGCCGCCAGCGCGTCGGGGAGTTTTTCCGGCGAGACCAGGATGTTGAAAGAGGTGTTGTAGTAAGAGACATCGGCCGTAAGCTGGCCGCCGAGCGCTCGGATGTCGGCCGTGGGTCGGCCATTCTCCCTGCCCGCGCCGTGAATGATGCCGTTCGCGAGCAGGCGGCTGACCCCCCGAGCCGAAGGCGGCTCGTCGGCGCGGCCCGCCTTGAAAGTGGCCGCCACGGCCACTATCGGGGCGACGTGCTGTTCGCTTATCAGGACGGTGATGCCATTGCGTAAGAGGAATCTCGACGTGTTGCCCGATTGTTCCTGCTTCGCCACGGCGGCCGACGCGGGGACCGTTACAGGCGGAGGCGGAGGCCCCGCGGACTCTCTGTTGGGAACCCGCGGGCGGCCCCGCCCGCTCTGTGACCATGCCGGGCCGGGCAGGGCCGCAAATATTAAAGCGATGAGGACGGCGTAGGATGATGCTTTGGATCGTTTCACAGTGTTGCTCCTTGTAGACCTCTGGCAAAAATCATAGAGGTCCGCTCGAACAGGAGTCAACGTTGCGAAGCGCTCCCCGGCGATTTACAGGGCCTTGCCGAGCGACTTGTAGTTCACTTTCCAGACGTAACTGGTCACGAGCAGGTCTATGGTCCGGCTGTAGTTCACTTCTATCTGCACGCCCTTGCCGCCCTGCGCGCTCCTGTCCTGTGAGACGAGATTTATGCTCCCCCTGGGCAGGTCGTTGTCCGCCACGATCCCTTCTATCTTCTTCTGGATCTCTTCGTTCTTGGTGTCCCTGACGGCGGACTTATTCGCCAGCTCCTCAACGTCGTATTTGACGCGCCGCTCTTCCGTGTAGACCGGGAACACTTTGACCACGACGAATATGAGGGAGGCGATGGCGAGCAGGCCCAGGAGGGTCCCGAAACTTACCGATCCGCGCTCGTTCGCGCGCTGATGTCTTAAGGCATCATCTCTCATGGCTCTTCTCCAAAATCTATGTAGTGGTCTCGTAGCTCTTCGAAAAACAGCGCACCGAAGAGGGCCGGTTTGATTGGGCTGAAGGTTCTGCTACGAGAGAGAATCCCTGAGGGCAGATCTGATTATGCGAGGGGGCACGTCCGACCTGATCACGACGCGGCCGATCTCGACCGGCAGCACGAAGGTGATGCGACCCGCGTCAGCCTTCTTGTCGCGATACATCGCTGAGATTATACCACCGAGCGCAAGATTATTTGCGCTCGGCAGAGGCCCGAGCCGCGCGATGGCCCGATCTATCGCCTCGCGCTCGCCCGAGTCCAGCATGCCGAGGCGCTCGGCGATGAGCGAGGCGGCGCGCATCCCGTGCCCGACGGCCTCCCCGTGGAAGAAGCGGCGGTAGTGCGTGACCGCCTCAAGCGCGTGGCCGACCGTGTGGCCGAAGTTCAGTATCCTGCGCAGGTCGCCTTCGCGCTCGTCGCGCGCGACCACGTCGGCTTTGATCTGGCAGCAGCGGGCGATGAGGCGCGAAAGCGCGCCCTCGTCCAGGTCCTTCAGGCGCTCGAGCTCCCGGTCTATGCGGTTGAACAGAGGCCTGTCCTGCATGACCCCATATTTTATGGCCTCGTAAAGCCCCGCCTGAAATTCGCGCGGCGGGAGGGAGCCGAGGGTGTCCGGGTCGGTCACGACTAGAATGGGTTGGTGAAAGACCCCGATCAGGTTCTTCCCGAGGGCGTGATTTACGGCCGTCTTGCCCCCGACCGAGCTGTCGATCTGGGCGAGCAGAGTGGTGGGCAGGTGGACGAGTCGCAAGCCCCTCAGGTAGGTCGCCGCGACGAACCCGCCCAGGTCGCCTACGACCCCCCCGCCGAGCGCGATTATCAGGTCGTTCCGCTCCACCCGGTTTTCGATCAGGAAGGTATAGATCGACTGAGCGGTGCGGAGGCTCTTGTACCGCTCGCCATCGCCCGCGAGTACCTGCCGGACCCTGAACCCCGCGCGCTTCAGGGACCGGACGACGCGCGGGCCGTACAGAGTCGCGACCGTGGGGTTGGTGATGACGATTGCCTGCCGCGCATTCTCTCCCGAGGCCGCGCGCGCCAGGTCGCCCGCCTGATCGAGCAGGCCCGACCCGACCTTGATGTCATAGCCGCGGCTATGGAGTTTAACGCGTATGGATTTCATAACTGGCAGCGGGCGGTGGTCCGGCCGGCTTTGACGGGCTAGTCGACGGGATTCTATAAAGAGAATTTCTCATGGTGAATGCCGGCGCGGGCTCTGGTGCGTGCCTGACCATTATTCCGGCTCCCCTATTTCAATTTCTCGTTGAACTCTTCGACGAGCAGGTCCGTGGTGATCGGGCCGATGCCTATCTGCGCGGCCATCTCCTGCGCGTTGTAGCGGTCGCCCGTCTCCCATATCTCCCTCAGGAAATTGCCCGCGTGCCTTGAGGTCCACCACTGCTCCCCGAAGCGGATTTTCAGGTGCTCGCGCAGGGCGACTTCGAATGCCCACGCGCGCAGGTAATTGGCCGCGTAGAACCCTTCGTCGACATCGAAGAGGAAGTCGGTGCCGTCGGTCCTGAATTTGGTCGCGTCCGTCTGGAGCCGGGAGTAGAGGCCTGCGGCGCTCGCGAGGTCTTCGCTCGAATGAAGGTCGTTCTCGTATATGACCTTGGCCGCGTACCTGCGAATGGTCACCAGCCTTGTGAGTATGGCCGAGCGGATGAAGTCCCGGTTGTCGCGGAACCTCAGCATGCCGGCTAGCCAGGCGGGCTCCGCGAGGAGGTGGTCGAACAGGAAGGCGTACGTTTCGGTGAGCGCGTAATCCCCGCTGTATCTGAACTCCGGCCGCAGGGACGGGGAGACCCATGCGTAGTGCTGCGCATGGCCCGCTTCATGAAACAGGGCCCCATAATCCGAGTGCCCCCCAGAAAGCCGGATCACCAGACGGATGTCGTCAGGCACGGTGATCGGGGTGCAGAAGGCCCTCGCGCTCTTGCGCGGGCGCGGCTCGCTGTCTATGAAGATGTTCTTCTGCGACTCCACGCAGATGCCGAGCCCCGCCATCGTGTCCGAGTAGACCCGGAGCAGGAGGTCGGCCGGGAACCGGTCGTCGTAAGCCGAAAGGTGCAGGAAGTGGTGCGCGTCCGAGCGCTCCGCCTCCTCGATGCTCAACCCCATGTCCCGCTTGAGGGCGTCGTTGAGGGCGCTCATGTAACTCGCCTCGGTGCGGGCCAGGAATGATTCGGACTCGCGCGCGATCTCGGAGTAGTTGAGCTGCCGCATGTCTTCATAGAGCGAGGTGTAGCTGGGGAACCCCAAGGCGCGCGCGGCGCCGTAAAGTTTGGAGAAGCGTTCAGTCCGCAGGTCGTTCGAAGCTTCGATAATCGCGGCCCTCTTCTTATGAATCTCGCGCCGCAGGTCGCGGTCCGTCTCGGTCCTGATGGCGACGGTCGTGTCCTGAAAGGTCAACCGCTGGCCCTTCCAGTCGAGGCTGGCCGTCGCCTCGTACTGGCTGACCTCTTCGGTCAACTCTTTGACCGAATTTTCGAGATAATGGTCTATCGCGAAGTTCAACAGGCGCTTGTGGGCCGCGCGCTCGGTCTCGAAGTGCTCGGGGCAGGCGTCGAGCCTCTGCCTCAGCCCCGCGATGGCGTCGCGGCTGAAGAGGTCCCCGTAACGGTCGTATATAGGCGCGAGCTCCAGGTCAGCCTTCTGCCCGGATAGGTAGAGATAGTACTCGCTCATCTGCCCCGTGTTGAACTCGATAAATTCGCTTGTGTATTCGTCAAGCATTGAAACCTCGAAATATTGAAAAATTGAAAATATCGATGTGGCGGGGAGGTGTCAAGCTGGTCTCACCTATAAGGACGTAAAATTTGAAAGTAACACAGAATTCGGGAAAGCGGTCGAACGAGAGCCCGCGGATGGAACGCATCCGAAGCAGCAATTTGTCAGGAGCAAAAAAATAGGCGACGCAGCGTGGGATGACTGCGTCGCCTTGTTTCCGGTTACCGTCCTCACCACAGTAACCGAGAATTGAGAACAGGAAGTGATGTTGTCATCACCCGTATCTCTTGCCCCACTATCCCTTGAGCAACCCGAGTGCCACACGTCCTGTGTTACTCGTTACGGTGATAATGTCCAGCATTTCAGCGAACTTATAGGACTTTTACACGCGTGAGCCATTCTCCAGAGCCGCCCGCGCGTGTAAAAAATACATATTTTGATGGAAATATTTACCTTAACCTTCGTTAAGATCGCTGTCTCTGCCGTTAGGCCTTACCTCTAACGTTACTTGCTTCCTCCCTGCTGGACCGGCTCGGATTCCTGGGCAATTCTGTCCGTCGGAATCCTTCAACGGTCCCGTTTCCCCGGCGTAGTGAAACTGATGACTCCTGAGATTGTGAGATTGCCCCCGGCATCTCTGGACATCACCCTGTAATAGTAGGTCTTGCTTTGTGTGAGCCCGCTAAGTACCACGCTGTGTCTCGTCACCAGGAGAGGGTTCACCGTTGTAGTGCTCCCGAGGCTACTGGTACGCCCATACTCAACCTGCGAATCCGACGCTTCGTCCGTATCCCAGCTTATAGTTGCTCCGCTCAAAGTCACGTTGGTCGCGGCGACATTGCTTATGACGGGCGGCATAGTATCAAGCCGCGTAGTCGTGAAAGTTAATCCCTGTGACACAGACAGGTTCCCGTCAACGTCTCTGGACCTCACCCGGTAATAGTACGTTGTACCTCCGGAAAGCCCCCCCAGTATGACGGAGTGGCTTGTCTTCAACACTGAGTCTACCTGAGTTAAGTTACCATATCCGGTCGTTGTTCCGAATTCCACCTGCGTATTGGCCGGCTCATCAGTGGCCCAGGTGATCGTCGCTGCGTTAGAGGCCACATTAGAAGCGCTTAGGCCGCTGATAAGCGGCGGCGCGGTATCAGCAGCGGCCTGGGTTGTGAACGTATAGCCCGCCGATACAGCCAGATTCCCGGCCCCATCCCGGGATTTTACCCGGTAGTAATAAGTAATGTTGGCCGTCAATCCGGTGAGATTGACGCTATGCTCCGTAACAAGAGTGGCGTTCACAACGGTGGAGGAACCATATGAAGCCGTCGTTCCATACTCTACTTGGGTGTCGCTCGATTCATCGCTCACCCAATTTATGGCCGCGGTGGAAGATGTTATAGAAGAAGCAGAGATGTTTGAAAGAATTGGGGCTACAGTATCGGTATCAGGCCCCGTCCCTCCTGTCGCCGCTTCAATCGCGTCTATATCCGCCCCGATGTCCTTACCATCGGTTCCGGAGTTCTTATATGGGCTATCGGCGGCCAGTCGGTAGTTGCCGCCGGATCTGTCGATGAACTTAACCTGTTCCCAACCGGCAGGGAAGTAGTTATCGGCAGGGTAAACCCATGACTGGCCTCCCATGAGAACGTTCTTTATGAATACGCCCCCGGGGAAATAGGTGCTCAGGGTAGAGTTGCCCGGACCCGTCCCGTCGCCTGCGACCCCGTATTCGTTATGGGGAGTAAGGTTGTTTCTGTAAATAAAGCCCGAGTGTATGCCCCCGCTTACGGTGACGACGTTATAAGTTTGAAAGGCCGTATTATGCTCGATCCAGACGTCTGCCGCCCCGTCACTCAGATTAAAGAGCCTTCCGTTGCCGCCCGATGCGGCCCCGCCTATATCATCGAATAGATTGTTTTGTATCTTTATCCGCCTGGTCTGCTGACTCGGGGCGTTATAATCGTACCCAAGGATCATTAGCCCAACAGCGGAGTGCCGGACGATATTGTTGGTGTATGTGATATCTTGTACCACGCTCCAGGGAGCCGTGCCCTCCTGGTTACGGACGGTAAATAGGATGGCCGTCCCATTCTGGTCGTCGACCCAGATGTTCTCGAAGATATTGCCATCGATTAAGACTCTCTGAGCATTCTTCAACTCAAAAAGGTTCTTGACCGACCAGTTGATCCCCCCATAAGAAGGGTCGGTGTTTTTCCACGTAAGCGGCTTGAAGCAATAGTTGCGGCGAAACTCTATATCTGAGGGTACGAGGTTCTGTATTTTCGGATCGGCCCCGCCGAACATGACGTTCTCGCCCGCGCCCTCGAGATAGTTGTTGACGATCTTGAACGGCCCCGGGCCATTCCACCCGGCAATCGCCTGGGAATCAAACCCTCTCGCATGGCAGTTGGAGACGTATGAATCCACGATGGCAACGGAAACGCCATTGATCGCAACCCCGCGTGCGATATCAGCGGTATTGCTGCCGTGAATGTAGCAGCGGTCTATCGTGATGTTACGGGGTAACTGATCTACGTTTGTTTCAGAGCCGCCGCCTAGCTGGACCAGACCGTAATTCAGCGTCACCGCCGAGGTGACCCCGATCTCTAGGCCGACCAGCCGGTAGTTATGCGCGGAAGCGCTGGCGGCGAACGCCGCTGCGCTGTTGGGCGTGAGTATTATAGGCATCGATCTGGCATGAAGAGCCGGGTCGACCCGTGCGCCTTCCGCCGGTATACCTGCCATATTAGATGTGCGAATGATAATCCATCCCGTGCCGCTCTTGTTAGGTAGAGTAAAATTCCCGGTGAAAGTTGCTCCCGCCTCAAGAACAATTTCGTCGCCCGGCAACGCTGCGTTGAGAGCCGCCTGGAGGCTCCCGCCGGCTCTCACCGTTATTGTCACCCCCGCGGGTGGGGTGTATACAGTATTAAGAAATATGCGAGGGATTTCTGCTTCCCCGGCTACCTGACTGGCGGTTGTTGTGCTGGCCCAGGATCTACCCTCCGCCCAAGCACAAAAAAGAATCAAGCCGATTAAGAGGGTTAACTTTCTCATCAATACTTTCACCTTGTCGTTTATTTAGTGTCTCGGGAAGCTGGAATTGAGCTTCACCACGAGCGACCGTATTTTGAACAATCTTAGGCAGGCCCGTGGTTACCGAGCCCAAGTAAGGGCAGCTCGCATCGGGGCCCATTCATACAATTTCAGGAATTTACCCGAGCTCTGAAACCAACAGATCGGTACAAACAGAAGCTTGATAAATAACCCTTTAACAATTTAATTATTAGAGATTAACGCCGTTTAACCTGTCCCTATGCGCGTTCCGATCTGCGAGACACATCGGTTAGCACACTTGCTCGTACTGGGAGATTATAGTACCAACTCCATCTATTTCATATATATGGTCCGGGGCTACAGGTTATTGCAATAATATCGTAATACCCCCGTACCCGAAACGCACTTGAGACGTCTTTTATCATCGCGGCACAGTCGTCGACCGTGAGCCGCGTCTGGTGATCCTTCCATCGAGGTTGATCCTTGAGCTTGAACTGTTGCGCAATGGGGTGTTGGCGGCGAGCAAATTTCTCTCAATATTATTTTTCTTTGCGTGATTACAAATAGAACAAGTGTTAGCGATCCCAACCTTCACGGGCGCAACGTCCTTGGATCATTAAGGATTAGTGCTACGCTCGTTAACGATCCCAAAATCAGGCCACAGTCAGGCCACCGTTCTGGGCTAACACTATCCAAAACCAACCGGCAGAGAACAGGTAAATTACTGAAAGGGAAAGACGGACTATTACTGATTTTTCTGGAAATATTTACCTTTTAATTTCGAGCGGGCGCACAGCTTTGTGTACCGGTCAGGCCGCCCGCACGCCCGCATGGACGGGCTCGGCGCGAAACCTGACCGCCGATACTATGGCAAGCGCGACGAAAAGCCCCATGACGGCAAGCTGCGTGAGCAAAAACGGCGGCTCGGACTGCGTCGGAGCCATCGCTTTCAGGGCGGGCACCTTCTGGAAGGCCTGCACGATCCCGACGAAGACGTTGAGGTAGAGCGACGCCACGGCGCTGACCACATATACCCAGCGCCATGCGCCGGCGAGACGGAGGGCGTAGCGCGCGAGGATCGCGACCGCCAGCACCACGAGCGATATGAAGCCGACTATGTGCGACGGCAACAACCGATCAGCCGGGAAGCCGAACCCGGTCACGCTCGTCGCCACCGTGGACGCCAGAAAAATCGCCGTCAAGCCGTTGAGCCGCCTCCCCGAGAGCAGCCCGAACATTACGACGAATCCCGAGCCTATGCCCACCAGGCTTATCACCACGTGCAGGAAAGTGAACGTTTTTATGTCGAAGATCATGATGAGCGTCCTTTCAGAACCGGTTAATGTTTGACAGTCGAGAGGGGTCCGCCCCGGCCCCGCGGAGCCGCCGCCCGCCCCATGATCATCCCGTCCCGGATCATCGGCCGGTATTTGATACTCGCGCGACCTCGGGGCTCAGGGCCGCCGCAAGCTTCTGCGAAGCCAGTTGGACGGCGAGCTTTGCAGCCGGCGTGTCGGCAAGACTGTTCAACATGGCGAAGTCATGCAATGTGGCCAACACGCGCACGGCGGTGACCTCGACTCCGGCCTGCATCAGCTTCCTGGCGTACGCCTCGCCTTCATCGCGGAGGATGTCATTTTCGCCCACGACGATCAGCGCCGGAGGCAGGCCCTCCAACTCGTTCACCGTCGCTCGCAGCGGGGAAGCTGTGACCTTCTTACGGTCTTCTTTATTGGGCGCGTAGGCGTCCCACATCCACCCCATCGTCGCGGTCGTCAGCCACAGGCCCCCGGCGAACTCTTTATAGGTGTCCTGAGAGAGACTCCCATCGGTCACCGGGTAAAAAAGAACCTGATAACGGATCGCCGGCCCTTTGCGCTCCTTCGCTAGTAGAGTCACGGCGGCGGTCATGTTGCCGCCCGCGCTGTCTCCGGCCACCGCGAGCCTCGTGGTGTCGAAGCCTAATTCCTGCCCGTGCTCCGCGACGTACTGGGTCGCCGCGTAAGCTTCCTCAATCGGCACCGGAAACTGAGCCTCCGGGGATGGGGTGTAGTTCACGAATACGAAAGCAGCGTCAGTGCCGTTGACCAGATCGCGCAATAACCTGTCATGCGTATTTTTGCTCCCCAGTATCCAGCCGCCGCCGTGAAAGTACATCACGACCGGCAGCAGCCCGCCGGACCCTTGTGGCCGGTAGATGCGAACGGAGACGGCCCCCGCAGGTCCGGCCGGGAGGGCTCTGTCCTCTACGTCGGCCGGTAATTTTGTGACTTCTATCGATTGCGCGTCTTCCAGTACCTTGCGCGCCTCCTCGTAGGTAAACTCATAGAGCGGCGTTCCCCCCTGCGAATTTATGGCGTCAATGAAGGCTCGGGTCTTCGGCTCAAGAACGGGCTTTTTATGATCGTTCATTAGAATCTCCTTCCGACTCATGGATTCGGGCGGACCGCGATATTTCTCCGGTCCGCCGCCCCACACTATGGAGGATCGGGGCAGAGAAGACATCACAATATAGGATGTTTTTTTGATACCACTATCGTGGTAATCGAAACTTACCCGAAAGCTGCCTGAAATATCGGGCGCAGGAGTGATGAAATAGAGCGGCTTGAAAATGAGTAGGGAGGTCGAACATGCGAGGGCGCCCGCTTGAGGGCGGCCCCCGCAAAGCCCTCACGTTGACGGCGGGGCGAGCCAGACGGCCAGATTACGAACGTACGTCTTTATGTCTTCCAGCTTGCCGGGCTCGCGCTTGACGCCGTCTCCGGGCGGTTCCAGCACGAAGCTCGGGCAGCCCATGTCGGGGTCCCAGTTGTAGTCCGCAAAATGATGAAAGCTCGATTGGGCCACGGCCCGCCCCAGATCGTTCCCGTGTTGATCCCTGGCTCTCTCGAACGCCACCGCGAGATTGAATGGGCGGCCGGTCACCCGGCTCATGCCGGTCGCGATCACGCGGGCGTGCCGTTCGGATTCGGGCGCTCCTACGCCGCCTTCGTGAGGGTGGGCGGGAAAGAATTCGATCAGGCCGGAAGGCGAGGCGGGGTTGCGCAGAAGGTCATGGACGGGCTCGACGGCGGCGACTCTCTGATAGTCGCCGTTGCTGCCCGAGTGGTAATTAGGCCACGAAATTATTGTCGTCTCCTGATCGTCCCTCGTCCGCTGAGTTTCGTCGGGGTCGGTTTGATGAGTGTGGAAGAAGTGCGCCGCGCCCACGCCTCCGATGGTGCAGATGGATGAGCCGAGGTCCTGATGGTCGCGGGTCGCGAGGATCCCCCCGCCCCTCTGCCGGAAGCGGGTGATGCCCTCACAGTCTTTCCCGGAGAGGCCGCCCCCATTATCGACCGCGAAAAGCCACAGCTCGTCAAAGTCCGAGCCGTCTATCCGGCTCAGCACTTCATCGTCGCCCGCCGCATCCTCTTCGCGGTCCCGCGTCGTGACTTCGAATAAGCGACCGCCCTCTTCGGTCGTGAGCGAGTTTAGATGGTCCCTCAGTAATGAGAAGCGCTCGACGTTCCAGTCGTCATCGATTTTCGGGATGGTGGTCTGCAAAAGAATTCGAATCGGCCTGCTCATATCCTCCCCCTTATGAAAACGTCACCCTCGTTCACGCCGACGTTCTCGTCCCTGAACTCCTGCCCCAGATTATGCAGGACGGGAACAGAAAACGCATCACGAGATATATTAGTTTTTCGCTACCACTGTAGGGCCTACGTGGGACTACAACCATCGTGGTAGAGAATAATGCCGGTTGCCCTATTCTCTTCGCCTCTTCGCGCCTCCCGATTTTCGCGGGTAGAGTCTGTTAAACCACCGCGGCGGGCGGTCCGAGGGGTGGGCTTGAAATGCGATGTGACCGGGGACGGACAGCTCGACCTCCGTTCCCGCCGAGACGCGGCTCCGCACTTTGAGCCGCGCGCCGATTCTCTCCGCCCGCTCTCGCATGCCGGAGATTCCCCAGTGGCCGTCGCGACCGGACCTGAGCACTTGCGGGTCGATGCCGCAGCCGTCGTCGCGGACGAGGACGCGCAACTGTCTGGTCACGTATTCGACCTCCACTTCGATGTTGCTGGCCCGCGAGTGGCGGAAGGCATTGACCAGAGCTTCGCGGCCTATGCGATAGACTTCGTCGCGGATGACCGGGTGCAGGGGCAGGGAGCGGCCTTCAACGATGACGCGGAAGCCGGTCTGCTCACCCGCGGTGAGTTCCTGAGGCACCCGAGAGAGGGCCTGCTCCAGATCGAGCGAGCCGCTACTGTTGGACGAGCGGAGACCCTGAACCGCGTTCCGGCCCTCTTCGATGACCTGCCCCATTAACTGAAGGACACGACTCAGCAGGGGCCGGGCCGAAGAGTCCGCGGGCAGGCGGTCGGTCGCGACGTGGAGTTGCATGGAGGCGCTGAGAAAGCCCTGCAAGAGGGTGTCGTGAAGCTCCTGAGCGATCCGCGTCCGCTCGGCGAGGCGCTCTTCGAAGCGGACATTCATCTGCCGGGTCAACTGGTGCAGGCGGAAGCGGTATAGGGCAAGCAGCGCAAGGATGCCGGCCAATCCCGCCGAGAGCCGAAACCACCACGTCTGCCATAACATCGGCTCGATCTCGAACCCGATCACGGCCTCCTCGCTATTCCATAGGCCGTTACTGTTGCTCGCTACCAAGCGGAAGCGGTACGAGCCCGGACTGAGGTTGGTGTAGATGGCTTCGCGAGTCGAGGCCGACTCGCTCCAGGCCGGGTCGAAGCCGTCAAGCTTATACCGGAATCTAACGCGCTCGGGCGCGGAAAGGCTCAGGCCCGCGTAGCCGAATGCAATCCTCTGTCGGGAAGCCGGGATGCGGACGGGCGTTCGCAGGTCGATAGGCGTGCCGTCCGCTGAAATCGTTTGGATGTGAGCGATGGCCGGTACGGAGCCGCCTCTCAGCCTGGCGGGATCGACCACGGAAATGCCGCGATTCAGAGAAAACCATATCCGCCCGAGCGGGTCGGCCACGACGGACCGGTGCCGCTTCACGCCTTCGACCCCGAGCAGGCCGTCCGCGGGGCCGTACTCGCGCACGTCCGCCTCGCCGAGCCCGCCGCCCATCAGCCTGTCGCGGTTCACGCTCAGCACATGATTTGATGTCGCGATCCAGAGCGACCCGCTCTTATCTTCCGCGATCCCCAATATCTGCTCGCGTAATACGCCCGGAGCTTCCGGGGGGAGATGGACCTGACCGGAATTGACGAAGGAGATTCCGCCCGCGGTCCCGACCCAGAGCACTCCGGCGGAATCTTCGAAGAGGCAGTTCACATTATCCGAGGGCAGGCCGTCCCTGCTCGTGTACGCCTGCCAGCGGCCATTCGACAGGGCGCTCAAACCCGCCGGCGTCGCAAACCACATCTTACCGTCGGAGCCTTCCAGGATCGAATTGATCGTGTTCGACGCGAGGCCGTTCGCGGTCGTGTACGTCGTGAATTTCCCGCCCGTGAGCCGGCTGACGCCTCCGCTGAGAGTGCCGGCCCATACCGTCCCATCCCTATTTTGATGGACGGCGTACACGCTGTTTTGGGTGAGCCCTTCCGCCCGCGTGTAAGTCCTGGCCGCGAGCGATCCGCCTTTAAAGCGAAGGTGCGTCAACCCTCCCCTCTGCCTGCCGACCCACAACTCATCTTTGCCGCCCGTGATTGAGTAAACCACGTCGCTCCCGAGCCCGGCGTCCGTTACCCGCCCGACCTGCTCCCGGCTCAGCCAGTACAGCCCGCCATCCGAAGGGGCGAACCATGCCCGCTCTCCCGAATCGGCCCAGACGGGACCGATGCTTTCGGACGGCATGCCTTTGGAAGCGGAGTAGGTCATAAACACGCCATCGCGGAGCCGCTCGATACCCTGCGTGCTGCCCACCCAGAGATTTCCTTCGCGGTCTTCGAACAGGGCCGTGACCGCACCGCTCGACCAGCGGTCGCGTTCATTGAACGAAGAAACGCCTCCGGGGTTGAGCCTCAAAAGCCCTCTGGCCGTGCCGATCCAGATGTTCGAATCGCGATCTCTGGTCATCGCCAGAGTCTGAATGTTGTTGAGGGATGACGGCGCGCCGGCTCTGGTCAGATCGGTCCCGTCCCATCGCACGACTCCGTTGTCCGTGCCGACCCACATATCCGTCTCCCCATCGGGCAGGAGGCAGTTGATCTTCTGGTCGGGCAAACCTTTCGTGATCGCGGAAATCTCTCGCCCGCTGAGACGGAACAGCCCCGCATCGCGCGTGCCCATCCAGATGTCGCCGCCGGGCGTTTCGGCCATCGAAATCACCGGCGAGCGGGGCAGAGCGGTCGCGGGCACCAGAGTTTCAAAGCCATTTCCGCGGTACATGATCGCGCCGCTGTCCATCTCCGAGAATAGGAGCGCGCCGTCCTTTGTCCCGTACATGGCCGTGACGGCGGAGTACGGCCAGTTAAGGTCGGACCTCACGTTCTTAAGTTCTCCGCCCCGGTAAAGCAACATCATCGGCCCCCACGAACGCACCCAGAGGTTGCCATCACCGTCCGCGAGCAGCCCGAAAACGGGGCCGGTGGAGATCGGTGTCGGCCCCAGGTCTTGCACGAGGCGGAAGTTAAGCCCATCGAAGCGGACGAGCCCCGCGTCCGTCCCGATCCACAGGTAGCCATCCGTAGTTTGAGTGATGGAATAGACCGGCCCGCCCGGAAAGCCTCTTTCCGTCCCCCACCGGTCGCGGATGTATTGCGACATCGCCCGGTTCGGATCGATTGCGTGCGCCGTGTTGACGAAAGAGACGGCCGAGAGGCCGGCCAGAAGCCATCTGAATAACCGGAGCCATCCCGTCCGTCGACTATGGGAGGTATTCGAACTTCTCAATGACAACCTCGGTCTCGTTTCGCAAAGGGTTCCGCTCGTTTCCGAAGACGTACAAGTTGATGCGGATCGATTCACCGCCGGGTGAAGGGACCCCGGACGTGAAAACATGTTCTGCGACGGCGCGGGAGCCTTCACCGGCCGCGGCCCCGCGCGTAGTTTTGAACAGCACCCGCCCCGGCTCCCAACGGAATGAATGAGTGAGCACCCCCGGCGGCGGTGCGAACCGGGCCGCATTCGCGGGGACGTAATAAGGCTGGATTACATACTGCCCGCCTTTACTGGCCGGGTCACCCCATCGGCTGATTTCGATATTCATCTCTCGGCTGTTCGGGTCCGGCCCCGAGTCTTCCCTCGTGAACATGCTTAAAACGGCGGCGGGTTCGAGGTGCGAAGTCTCGCGCACGACGAACAGGTAAGACCCGTACCCCAGGCTGCGCGTTAGCTTTACTTCGGCGCACGTCCATTCGCCCGACTTCCGAGCTATGCGGAGGTGCAGAAACCCGCGCTCGTCCGTCCATGCGTTCGCGGGGTCGAAGGCGTTCCTCGTCCCGGCGCGGTCACTGGCGAGTTGCCGAACCTCCCATTCGTACCCGCTGAAATGTAGCGTCTTCTGGCCCGCGCGCTCCTGCTTCTCGCCCTCCACCGTCGCCACGGCAATCACGCCGCCGCCTTCCTTCGGCAGCGCCTCCATCGTCGGAGGGGGGCGGTACCCCGGTTCGACAAGCAGGGCGGCGTACTCGGTGCCGAGGTGTGTCGAGTTCTTCCATGTCGAATCCGGTTGAATTATTGTGAATGGTTCGTTGGCGACCGGCTGGACCCACCACACTCCGCTCCGGGCGAACAGTACGACCTGCTGTCCGGGGCGAGCGCCGGTGACGCGCCCTTCGATGGTGTCGAGTTTGTCGGGGCCGCCCTCTCCGGCCTGAGGGACCTTGCTGAATTCGATGGAAGGCCCGACTCTGGCCGTCTGCAACCGGCAACCGCTCAGCAGAATGCAGAGCGCCATCAGGAGAAAGCCCGCCCATGTGAGACTGTTCGAGGAGGTCGCTCGGGAGGGCTCCGGCGTCGCGGATGGCCGCTCCGATTTTGGTTGCGGCAAGCGCCCGCGGGGCGCGGTGCGCCGGTCGCCAGATTCGTCAGCCTGAAAAGTGAGAGAGGTCTGCGACATGTGTCGGTCCTGAGCCAGTTGATGCCTTGGCATTCAAGGCGGAGCGATCAGAGCACTATAGCTGAGCGCCGCCATCGCGTCCAGACGGCCGTGGCGCGAGTCCGGAACGGATGAATTGAAAGCCCGAGCGGGGCCCGAAGAGAGTTAAGGCGCAAGCCCGGCCCGGTTTCATGTTCTATTGTCGAGCGGGTCTTGCCTCAAGCGGCGTGGTATACTTGGTTCGTGCGAATCCTGCTGGCTTCAACGAATAAAGGCAAGATAGATGAACTCCGGCGCATACTGGGCGAGCACGGGCTGGAAGTTGCGGGATTGGCGGGCGGGATGCTCACCGAAGAGATCGAGACGGGCTCGACGTTTGAAGAGAACGCTTTATTGAAGGCCAGGTATTATCATTCTCTCACGGGACGTATGGTCATCGCCGATGACTCCGGACTCGAAGTGGACGCTCTCGGAGGCAGGCCCGGCATACATTCCGCCCGCTACGGAGGGCCTGCCGCGTCCGACGCGGATCGAATAATGAAGCTGCTCGACGAGATGAAGGACGTAACCCCGGAACGGAGAGGGGCGCGCTTCGTGTGCGCGGCGGCCGTCGTCTGGGGAGGGGGCGAGCGGGTTTTCGTGGAGGAAGCGCGCGGCCATATCATTCAAGCCCCGCGCGGGCGGGAAGGCTTCGGGTACGATCCGGTCTTTTATTACCCCCCGCTCGGGCGTACTTTCGCGGAGCTTTCGGGCGAAGAGAAGTCTGCCGTAAGCCATCGGGGCCTCGCTTTTCACCGTCTGGCCGGATGGCTGAAGCGGAGCGGTTTGCTTGACACAATCGGTCCGAGTGATAGAATTAACAATCCCGCTTCCGGGACCTCTGCTTCCTCATAAACTGAGGTGACCTATGAGACATGTTTTTAAAATATTAGCGTTGGTCGCGATGGGGGTCGTCGTCTGCTCGGTCGTGCCTGAAGGCGAGGCCGCATCGGCGCGAGGCTCCATCCGCGGCGTCGTTAAAGATGGGCTTGGTAACCCGCTCATAGGCGCGGCCGTGCTCGTGCTGGCTGAGACCGAGGAGGCTAAACCGGAGAAAGTAGTCAAACGGGCGAGCACCGACGGCGAGGGTAAGTTTACGGCCGCCGGCATTTTCCCCGGCCGCTACAAGGTGAAGGCCGAGGCGCAGGGGTTCAACCCCGTCGAGTTCGCGGCCGACGTGAGGCCCAACAAGGTCACAATATTCGACTCCATCCTTTTACGGCGGGTCGGCACTCTCGCCGAAGAGTCGAGCCTCAACAGCAATTCGAAATACGCGGCCCGCAAGGCTCGCGGGTCGATCTTCCATCTCGAAGAGGCGACTAAAGAGCCCGCCGTCGGCGAAGAGAACGGCACCGTCGCTCTGACCGACCGCGCGTCCGAGATGCACGGCTACGTGAGCGCGTTCAGCGAATCGACCCCGAGCAGGGTGGAAGGCGGCGATTCTTTCGTGGGGTCGAACTTCGCGGTCTCGCAGCAACTCGGGGACGATGCCAACCTCGTCATCAGCGGGCAGGTCGGCCGCGGGGAAGGCGCGCCGCAGAGGTTGCAGGCCCTCACGACGGCCCACGCGAATGACCGCCATAAGCTGGCCGTCGCGCTCGGCTACGGGCGGTTCACCTTCTCGCGCCGCAACGGTATCCCGCAGTTGGGGCAGTTCTCCCTTTCTGCGACCGACACGTGGCAGGTTTCCGGGCCGGTCATGATTATTTACGGGGTCGAGTTCGCTACCTTCACGGAAGGCGCGTCGGGCTCAAGCCTGCTGCCGAGGTTGGGTCTGGCCGTAGACGCCGGCCCGCGCACGCGGCTCTTCGCGGCCCTCACGCCCGGCTCGTCCGTGGACGAGCAGGACAGAGTTAATCTCGAATCGGGCGAGATAATCTTCTCCGAGCCGAAGCCCGTCGCGCGGTCCGTGGACAACGACCCCATTATGGACCGCAGTTACCGTCTACAATTCGGGGCCGAGCAGGTCTTGTCCGAAAAGTCATCGGTCGAGATGATGGCCTTCTTCGACACCGTCTCCGGGCACGGCATGGGGTTGGTGGCCATCCCTCTGGCCAACGCCCAGTCCGAGCCGATGCTGCGGAATGAAGAGTTGAGCGGGAGGACGCGCGGAGTCCGCATGGTCTACCGCCACCGCGTCAACAGCACCCTCGAGGGCTCGGTCGGGTACGCCTTCGGGGAGGGGCACCGCCTCGACCCGCGCGGGTTGACCGAACCGGCGAACCTTTTCTCCA
>DASQDI010000055.1:0-98144 GCA_035634255.1 Blastocatellia bacterium | reverse complement strand
TCACATTTATTTCCATGTCGTCACCAATTCTCACAGCTTGTCTTGATCCTGTCAAAACTATATATAGCAAAAAACAAGACAAAGTCAATCTTGTCCAGATAATTTCCAGTTAATACCTTGACAAAATAACAATATCTGTCTAAGATTTTGATTGTTGAAGGCGGGAGGAGATTGAGAATGAAGGTATTGATGACAGGGGCGACGGGGCTTATCGGCAGGAACTTGTGCGAGGTTCTGACGGGGGAAGGGCACGCGGTTGTAGCGTTATCGCGTTCGCCCGAGAAGGCGCGCCGAATCTCCGCCGAGGAAGTCCATGCGTGGGACCCGCAGGCCGGGCCGCCGCCTCAGGAAGCGCTCGCGGGTCTGGACGCGGTGGTGCATCTCGCGGGCGAATCGGTCGCCGCGAAGCGATGGAATCCGGAGCAGAAGAAGCGCATAAGAGAGTCGCGGCTGATCGGCACGAGGAATCTGGTGCAGGGTCTCGCGTCCGCCTCGCCCCGCCCTCGGGTCTTCGTCTCGGGCTCGGCGGTCGGATTTTACGGAGACCGGGGAGACGAAGTGCTCGACGAGCGCGCGCAGGTGGGCAGGGGATTTCTGCCCGACCTCTGCCGCGAGTGGGAAGCGGAAGCCTTGCGCGCGAGCGACCTCGGCATAAGGGTCGTTTTGCCGCGAACGGGTGTCGTGCTCGACGCGCGGGACGGCGCGCTCAAGAAGATGCTGCCGCCTTTCAGGATGGGAGTGGCGGGGCCTTTGGGGAGCGGCCGCCAGTGGTTCCCCTGGATTCACATCGACGACATAGTGGGCATATTCAGGCACGCCGTCCTGTCGGAGTCTTTGAGCGGGCCGGTCAACGGGGCGGCGCCCGGAATCGTGACCAACGCCGAATTCACGAAGCAGATGGGGGCGGTCCTGCACAGGCCCGCTTTCCTGCCCGTGCCTGAATTCGCCCTGCGCGTGATGATGGGAGAGATGGCGACGGTGGTGCTCGGCAGCCAGCGCGTCGTCCCGGAAGCGGTGTTGCGCGACGGCTACAGCTTCAAGTACCCGGACCTCGCCCCCGCCCTGAGCGACCTGCTAGCGAATTGAGATGGATAGCTTACGCGCCGGAACCGAAGGGAAATAATCTGCAACTTAATGACAAAGGCTATTCATGAAGACTTACTTACTGGAACGCTCACAGGTCATCCATCGCTCGCGCCGGGAGACATTCGATTTCTTCGGTGACGCCTTCAATCTTGAGCGCATAACTCCGCCTTTGCTCCGTTTCCGAATATTGACCCCCGCGCCGGTGAAGATGGTCGCTGGCACCGTGCTGGATTACAAACTAGCACTTTTCGGAATGCCGTTTCGCTGGAAGACTCTGATCGAAAGCTGGGTGCCGGAAGAATATTTCGTCGATTCGCAGCTCAGGGGGCCTTACAGGCTCTGGCGTCATACGCACGCTTTCGAAGCGCTGTCGGTCGACACGACTCTGGTGCGCGACCGCGTGGAGTACCGAATCCCATTCGGCATCATCGGGAAGGTCGCCCACCTTTTATTCGTCCGCAGGACTTTAAAGAAGATATTCGATTATCGCGCGGAGATGACCGCGCGGCTGCTCGCCCCGCGCGCGACGCCCGCGGAATCGGCTCGTGAGTATGAGCCGGGCGAATTGAGGAGAGTGTCTTGAACGAGCTGGAGAAGATTCTCTCAGACCCGCGCGTGACCGTGCGGAGGGGCGGGAGCCCCGACCCGTCGGGCCGCTCGGTCGTTTACTGGATGCAGAGGTCGCAGAGGGCGGTCGACAATCTCGCGCTCGACGCGAGCGTGAGGGCGGCCAACGAGCTCCGCCTCCCGCTCGCGGTCTTCTTCGGCCTGCACCCGAAGTATCCGGGGGCGAACCTGCGCCACTACTCTTTTCTGCTCGACGGGCTGGAAGAGACGGCGCGCGGGGTCGAACGGCGCGGGGCGGCGTTCGTCTTTCGCTCTTACCCTCGTCACGACCTGCTGAGCTTTTGCGAGGAGGCGCGCCCGGCCCTGGTCATCGGAGACGAGAACCCCCTTAGCCTGCCCGAGTCATGGCGCAGGAGTGCCGCGGAGAAATTGAAGGTTCCGTTCTGGACCGTAGACGCGGACACTGTCGCGCCGACCAAGCTGTTCGCGAAGGAAGAATACTCCGCGCGCACCCTGCGCCCGAAGATCATGGCCGTGCTCGACGTATTCCTTCAGCCGCTCGACGAGCCGGATTGCGTCCGCCCGTGGCCGGAGAAGGCGAGGCCGAAGTCGGAGCGGGTCGACGCCGCCCGCCTGCTCGGGTCGCTCCCGATTGACCGAGGCGCGTCGCCGGTCACGCGCTTCAAAGGCGGAACGGGTGAGGCCATGCGTCGCCTGCGACTCTTCGTCGAGGAGCGCTTGAGCGATTACCCTTCGCGGCGCAACCTGCCCGAAGTCTCCGGCACGAGCGAGCTGTCGGCTTACTTGCATTTCGGCCACCTCGGGCCGCTCACAATCGCTCTGGCCGTGCGGGCCGCGACCGCCCCGGAAGAGGCGAAGCGGGCTTACCTCGAAGAGTTGATCGTGCGCCGCGAGCTTTCCGTCAATTACGTGGCGCGCAACCCGAATTACGACACCCTCGCCGGGAGCCCCGGCTGGGCGCTCCGGGCGCTCAATCATCACAGGGAGGACGCGCGGCCTCACATCTATTCAAGGGCCCGGCTCGAAGAGGCCACGACGCACGACGCCCTGTGGAATGCCGCGCAGCTCGAGATGACCGGGAGCGGGTACATGCACGGGTACCTCCGGATGTATTGGGCCAAGAAGATTCTGGAATGGAGCGAGACTCCCGAAGAAGCCTTCGCCACGGCCGTTTATCTCAACAATAAATACCTGCTGTGCGGGCGCGACCCGAACGGCTACGCCGGTATCGCGTGGGCGATTGGGGGCAAGCACGACAGGCCGTGGGGGCCTCGGCGGCCCGTGTTCGGCACCGTCCGCTACATGTCGGCGGCCGGAATGGCGCGCAGGTTCGACGTGCCCGCTTACATGGCCCGCGTGCGGAGCCTGCTGAATTCGACGGATGTATGAGCCGGATACGAATCTAAAAAACAGTTTCGACTCGAACATGTATTTGGGAGGGAGTATGGGAGCGAGGAGCGAATGGATCGGGCTCATAATCTTTTTGGTCGTATGCTTCGCCGTCGCCGGCCTCGGGGGGATGGCCACCACACCGGAAATACCGAACTGGTACCAGAGACTCGCGAAGCCCTCGTGGACTCCCCCCAACTGGCTGTTCGGCCCAGTCTGGACCGTGCTCTATGTATTCATGGCCGTCGCGGCGTGGCTGGTCTGGAGGCGCGCGGGGTGGCATGGGAGCGACGGCGCTCTCACCATATTCGGCATACAGCTCGCGCTCAACCTCGCCTGGTCGTTCATCTTCTTCAAGTTCCACCTGACCGGCTGGGCCTTCGCGGAGGTAGCTCTGCTGTGGGTAGCCATCGCGGTGACGATAGTCAAATTCGCGCCCATCTCGACCGTCGCGGCCCTGCTCCTTGTCCCTTACCTGCTCTGGGTCACTTACGCCTCCGCGCTCAACTTCACGATATGGAGGATGAATGGCTGAAGGGATCAAAAGAGCCGAGGCCGCGTGGAGCGAAGACCGCTGGGACGCCGTCGAGCGTGACACCCGCAAACTGGCTCTCGGAGCCATTTCTGAGGGGGCGGCGTGGGACTGTATCGTCAGGCAGGCGCGCGCGGTGCTGCGCGTCTACAGCACCAGTTTCTTCATCGTCACCCGCTTCCTCCCCCCTCCGAAACGCGCGAAGGTCGAAGCCATCTACTCCGCCGTCCGCTACCCGGACGAGGTCGTTGACACCTTCCCCATTCCGAAAACGGAGCAGATGCGGAGGCTCGACGAGTGGTCCGGGCTCTACGAAAAAGGGGTCGGAGCCCGGTCGATCCGCGAAGCCCTTGAGCTGGGCGTGCCCTGCTTTCTCGCCGCGTTTACGCGGGTCGTGCGCGAGGCCGGCATCCCCGTGGAGCATTACCGCGCCTTCATCGACGCGATGCGGCACGACGTAGCGCCGCGCACCTTCGACACGCTCGACGACCTGATCGATTCTTACATCTACGGCAGCGCCATAGTCGTCGGGTATTTCCTGACCTATGTCTACGGGCCGAGCCGCGAAGCCAGCTTCGACCGGGCGCTAGCGAGCGCGCGCAACCTCGGCATCGCTCTGCAACTCACCAACTTCCTGCGCGACGTGGGCGAGGACCAGAGGCGCGGCCGGCTTTACCTGCCGCTCGACCTGCTGCGGGCCGAAGGGATGGAACACGTGAACGTGAACGACCCCTCTCAGCACCCGCCGCTCAACCGGGTGCTGCGGCGGCTCTCGTCAATCGCGGAGGATTTCTACGGGCGCGCGCTCTCGGACCTGTGCGCCTTCGCGCCGGACAGCCGCGCGGCCATACGCGCATGCATCGACGTTTACCGCCAGTTGAACGACCGCATCGGGCGCAGCCCCCGAGGAGTCCTGCACAGGGAGAGCGTGCCTATCGGGGACAAATTCAGAGTCCTGCCCGCGAGCAAGTACTGGCGCTTGCCCATCGCCTACCTGACCCATTGACGGGGCGAGTTGAGAGGCCTTCGACCGATGCTGAAAACGAAGCTGCAAATGAATGGGAAGACACAAGGCGCTGGGGTCACCGAAGCGAAGGGGCATGCGCCCGGCGCTCCTCGCCCGCGCGCGCTCCCTCCGGTCTCGGTCATCGGGGGCGGGCTCGGGGGGCTGAGCGCGGCAATTCACCTCAGGCTCGCGGGCCACCCGGTCTCCATCTACGAAGCCAACGGGCGCGTGGGCGGGCGCGCGAACCTGATCCTGCGCGACGGCTTCAGTTTCGACACCGGCCCCTCGCTCCTGAATTACCCGTGGGTCTTCGAGCAGTTGTTCGAAGCGGCGGGCCGCGACCTTCGCGATTACGTGAGGCTGCTGCCCGTCGACCCCTCGGTCTCTTTTCAATGGCCGGACGGGACTCGCTTTCAGCTTTCGAGCAACCTCGGGCGGCTGCTCGAAGAGTGCGAGCGTCTGGAGCCGGGCTCGCGCCCGAGGATGCTCGCCTTCCTCAGGGACGCGGAGGTTAAATACAGGCTCTCTTTCGATAAGCTCGTCACGAACAACGAAGGCAATTTCCTGAGATGGCTCGCGGCGCTTTCCCCGCGCGAGCTTGTGCGCACGGGCGTGTGGCGCTCGCTCGACGGGGAGCTGAAGAGATTCTTCCGCAGCCGCCACATACGCGAGGCGCTCGGGTCTTACGGGATGTACCTCGGCGGCTCGCCCTACGAGCTGCCGGGGCTCTTTTCGATACTCGCGTACGGCGAGCTTGCCTACGGGTTGTGGCTGCCGGAAGGCGGCGTCTACTCCCTGGTCTCCGCCATCGAACGACTCGCGCGCGAACTGGGCGTTCGCATATTCACGAACAGGCGCGTGCGAAGAATAGTCACGCGGCAGGGCCGCGTCCGCGCGTTAGAGTTCGAGGACGGTGAGATGATCGAATCCCCGCTCGTCGTGTCGAACGTTGACGTGCCCGCTTCGGTCCTGGGGCTGCTCGACCGCGAGGCGGTCTCCCCGCGGAGGCGGAGGCGGGCGGAAGGGACGCGAATGACTCCCGGCGTGATGACTTTTTATTGGGGCGTACGCGGGGAGGTCGAGGGGCTCGGGCATCACACGATCTTTCTGCCCGAGGATTACGCGGGCGGATTCGATGAATTGCTGAAAGAAAAGCGCATCCCGGAGCAGATGCCATTCTACGTCAGCGTGCCTTCGGCGACGGACCGGGGGCTCGCGCCTCCGGGCGACACCGCCATGTTCGTGCTCGTGCCGACGCCCCTGCTGAGTGAGGCCCCAGGGAAGGACTGGGGCGCGGAGGCGCGGGAAGTGAAGGCAAAAATCATCCGGCGATTGCGGCTTCACGGCGTCGACATTGCGCCCGAGCGGATAGCGGTCGAAGAGGTATACACGCCGGTCGAGTGGCGAGACCTCTTCGGCCTTCACGATGGCTCGGCCTTCGGGGCCGCGCACACTCTTTCTCAGATGGGGCCGTTCAGAGCGCCCAACCGCGAGCGCGAGATCGACGGCCTATATTACGTGGGAGCCAGCACGACCCCCGGCACCGGGATGCCGATGGTCGTGCTCGGCGGGAAGATGGTGGCGTCCGTAGTCAGCGGCCGGGAGTCAGGGGCCAGGAGCCAGGGAAGGAATGGGATTCTGTAAATAGAATCTGAAATGTCCCTTCCTTAGCCCCTGAATCCTGACCACTGAACACTGACCCCTGAGGAAATCCATGTACGTAACCAGATACGGTTCAGGACCGCGAGTATTTTTCGGGCTGCACGGATGGAGCGGCACGCATGATTCTTTCGCGCCGCTCGCGGCCCGCATGCCGGACGATGTTGCGCTCTACTGCGCCGACATGCCGGGCTATGGGAGGTCCGCCGCCCCGCGCGAGTGGAGCCTGCGCGCGATAGCTCAGGAAATCTCCGCGGCGATCTCTTCCATCGACGCGCCCTCCGTGACCGTGATCGGCAATTGCAGCGGAGCCATCTTCGGGCTGCTCGCGGCCGAGCATGCGGAGGAGCGGGTCGGGCGGTTCGTCCTGATCGACCCGTTCGCCTTCGTGCCGTGGTACTTCAACCTCTTCGTCGCGAGAAGCTGGGGGCGCTACGCCTACAACTCGACCTTCGCTAACCCCGTGGGCCGCTGGGTCACCAACCTCTCACTCAGGAGACGCCGCGCCGAAACGTCGGACCTGACCCGCTCGTTCAGGTCAGTCAATCACGAGACCGCTTACCGCTATCTGGAATTGATGTCGCGAATCGATGGGGTCTCCCGCTTCCGCGACCTGCGCGCGCCCGTCGACATCGTCTACGGCGAGCGCACCTTCGCCGCGGTGAAGAGATCGGTCGCGATGTGGCAGGCCGTGTGGCCGCAGGCCCGCGCGTTCGAGCTGAAAGGCGCGGGCCACCTGCCGATCAGCGAAGCCACGGACCGGCTCTCCGAGGTAGCCTTTGCCGCGCGAAAAGACTTCGCGCACCGGGTATCTATTTTATGTTAGAACAGCTTTCATCCTTTATAACTCGCAACCGGCACACGCTCGAACAAGCCCTTGCCGAGTCCCTGCCCGTCACGTCTCTCGCGGGGGCGTCGCGGCTCAACGAGGCGCTCGATTATGCGGTCTTTCCGGGCGGGAAGAGGCTGCGGCCTATGCTCACTTTATTAGGCACTCAGGTGGCGGGCGGCGCGCCTCCGCGGGCTTTGCCCGCCGCCTGCGCCATAGAGTATCTGCACACCAGCTCGATCATCCTCGACGACCTTCCGGCCATGGACGACGCGGACCTTAGGCGGGGCCGCGCGGCCCTGCACCTCGTCTTCGGAGAAGACCTCGCCACGCTCGCGGCGCTGGCGCTGCTCAATCAGGCTTACGCCCTGCTCGTGCGCGCGGCCTCCGACGGGCCGACGGGCTCGCCGGGGCGGCTGGTGTCTGAAGCGGCTTTCTGCGTCGGGGCGAACGGCATGATCGGAGGGCAGGTCTCGGACCTGCAATCGAACCACCGGTCCGGCTTCGCATCTGATTTTGAACCCAACGGGCCGCGCGATGGCATGAACGCGCTTCAGGCCCGCAGCCTCAAGACGACCGCCCTGATGCGGTTGACCCTGAGCGCGGGGGCCATAGCCTGCGGGGCCTGCGAGCAGGACGCGGAGGCCCTCGCCTTCTTCGGCGAATCCCTCGGCACGGCTTACCAGATCCAGGACGACCTGCTCGATGAACTCGGGGACATCTCCCTGACCGGCAAGACTCCGGGGCAGGACGCGCGGCACCTGCGCTCGACTTTCGTGGCCGAGCTCGGGGTCGAAGGCGCGCATGATTTCTCGCTCAGCCTGATCGAGCGGGGCAAGGCCGCGATCCTCGAAAGGTTCGGCCGGACTCGCGAGGCCGAACTGCTCAACGCCTCCGCCGACCTCATCATGCGCGAGGCCGGGCGGTGGAGGCCGGTGGCCGAAGGGACGAGCGCCTCAAGATGATCCCCATGATTTTCGCCATCCTCCTTCTCGTCTTGTCCGCCTCGATTTTGCTCGTCGTCCTCTGGAACGTCGCGGCGTGGCCCGGCTTCCGGGAGGCGGGGCGGGGCGAGCCGCGCGCGGTCTCGGTCTTGATCCCGGCGCGCGACGAAGAGTCGAACCTGCCGGGCTGCCTCGATTCCGCTCTGGCGCAGGGCGAAGTGGTCGCGGAGGTCCTCGTCTATGACGACCATTCGACGGACGGGACCGCCGGGGTCGTCCGCCGGTACGCGGCCCGCGACCGCCGCGTGCGATTGATCGAAGCCTCTTCGCTTCCCCAGGGGTGGTGCGGAAAAACGTACGCATGCGCGCGGCTGGCCGAAGAAGCCGGCAGCGAGTGGATGATCTTTCTCGACGCCGACGCGAGGTTGGAAGAGTGGGCGGCGGGGCGGATGCTCGGAGAAGCGCGCCGCCGGAACGTCACCCTGCTTTCGGCGTGGCCCGCCCTGCGGCTCGAAAGTTTCTGGGAGAAGGCGCTCATGCCCCTGCTCAATTACGTAGTCTTCACGCTCTTCCCGGCCCCGCTCTCGCTCGCGCGGTGGGACGCTTCGCTCGGGCTCGCCCACGGCGCGTGCATCCTGGTCGAGCGCGCGAGCTACTTCGCCGTCGGGGGGCACGCGGCCGTGCGTGATCAGGTCTTCGAAGATCAAAGACTCGCGCAGGCGTGGAGGGCGCGCGGGGAGCGCGGCCTCTGCCTCGACGGGCGGGGGGTCGTCTCCGTGCGGATGTACAGATCATTCGGGGAGATTTGGGGCGGCTTTCAAAAGAATTTCTTCCCGGCCTTCCGCCGCGAGTCGAGCTTCTGGCTCTTTCTGCTCGCGCATGCGGCCGTGTTCCTCGGGCCGTTCCTGTTGCTCGCCTGCACCCGCGCGTGGCCCGCGTGGCTCGCGGCGGCGTGCGTGCTCGCGCAAAGGGCTTTGCTCGCCCTTCGCTTCAAACACCCTTTATGGTCCGTCCTCCTGCACCCGGTCGCCGAGGTCATCCTCATAGCGCTCGGACTCACGTCCTGGCGGAGATGCAGGAGCGGGAGAGGCGTCGAGTGGAAGGGCAGGCGTTATCACGCCAACTCATCATCATGAAGAAAGCGGTAATCATTGGCGGGGGGCTCGGGGGGCTCGCGGCAGCTCTGCGGCTGTCGGCGCGCGGCTGGCAGGTCACGGTCTGCGAGCGGGGCGCGACCTTCGGCGGCAAGATGAATTCGTGGAGCGCGCGCGGCTTCAGGTTCGATACCGGGCCGTCTCTGATAACCATGCCGTGGGTCTTCGACGACCTGTTCAGGGTCGCGGGCGGCTCGATGCGGGACCACGTCGAGCTCGCGCGAATCGACCCGCTTTCCGAATACGTCTACCCGGACGGGACGCGCTTCACCTACACGGCCTCCATGCCCGAGTGGTTGGAGACCGTGCGCCGGCTCGACCCTCGCGACGTGGGCGGCTTCCTGAAGTTCATGGAGCTGGGCGCGCGGCTTTATGAAATCTCGAAAGAGACTTTCCTGCGCCGCCGGCCCACCGACGCGCCCGACCTGCGGTCCGTGGCGGCGGCGCGGCACATGCCTCTCAGGTACGGGTGGGGCAACTATCATCGAACGGTAGCGGCCCACTTCAGGAGCCCTTACCTCCGCCAGCTCTTCGACCGCTACCCTACTTATGTCGGCTCGTCACCCTACAGGTCGCCCGCGACCCTAGCGGTCATCCCTTACATCGAATACGCATTCGGCGGCTGGTACGTTAAAGGAGGGCTATACAAAATCGTCGAGAGCCTGACCGGGCTCGCCGCGCGCGCGGGCGTGACTCTGATGCCGAATGCCGGGATCGAAAGCATCTATCACAGGGGCGGGAAGGTCGAAGGGGTGAGGATCAAGTCCGGCCCGCGCCTGCCGGCCGACGTCGTGGTTATGAACGGCGACGCCTCCCGCGCGCGCGGCCTGCTCGGGGGGAAGGGCGAAGGCCCCGCGCTCGCCCCGTCCGAACGCTCGATGTCGGGGCTCGTCTTCCTGCTCGGCGTCAGGCGCACGCTGGCCGGGCTTCCGCATCACTCCGTCTATTTCTCATCCGATTACGGGCGGGAGTTCTCCGAGTTGTTCGACGAGCGGAGCTTCCCCCAGGACCCGACCGTTTACGTGAGCGCCCCGAGTCGCACGGACCGCTCGGTCGTGCCGGGCGAAGGCGAGGCCCTTTTCGTGATGGCTAATGCCCCCGCGAACGACGAACCATGGGACGAGGTTCGGATAGCCGAAGCGCGGCGGCGCGTCTTTGCGCGGCTCGCGCGTTCGGGGTTCCCGGATATAGATTCGGAGGTCGTGGCCGAGGACGTGTGGACGCCGCAGAGAATATCGGACCGCTACCAGATGCCGGGCGGGGCGATATACGGCACTCATTCGCACGGGTGGAAGCGCGCCTTCCTGCGCCCCCCGAACAAGGACGCCGGCTACCGGGGGCTCTATTATGTCGGCGGCAGCACCCATCCCGGAGGCGGTACGCCGACGGTCCTCCTCTCTGCCATGATCACGAGCGATCTGATCGCGAGATACGAGTCGTGACCGTCTGGCGCGGGAGGGGCGGAAAGAGATGATCGCATCGGGGCTCAAAAAAATTTATCCGGGCCGCGAGGCCCTGACCGCGCGCAACATCGCCGTGCTCGCGCTCGCGCTCCTATACGCCGTGATGTGGGTGGGCGGCGTGAGCACGTATCTCCTGGAAGGCGGGCCGCCGCCCGGGAGGGAATGGGCCGCGCCTCTCTTCCTATTCTGCGCGGGGCTCCTGACCCTGCTGACCGCAGGCAGGAGAGAGTTGCCTGCGATGCTCGCGGTGGCCGGGGCCGGTTTCGCGGCCGAAGTGATCGGCTCACGCTACGGCTTCATATTCGGCGAGTACCGGTACACGGAGACTCTTTCGCCTAGCGTGCTGGGCGTGCCCGTCGCCATGACGTGCGCGTGGCTGGTCCTGGTCGTCTACATAAACCGGATGCTCGCGGCTTCCGGCCTCGCGGCCCGGGCCGAGGTCCTGCTGTCGGCCCTCTGGATGACCGCCATCGATCTCGTCATAGACCCCCTCGCCTCCGGCCCCTTGAATTACTGGCTGTGGAAGGACTCGGGAATTTATTACGGAGTCCCGGCGCACAACTTCATTGGATGGCTCGCCGTCAGCCTGTTAATCTTTCTACTTCTCCATGCGCTACCGGGGCCAGGGCGGCAACCGAACCGCTGGGCCCCCTGTATAGGTTTAAGCATTGTGATGTTCTTCACGCTGATCGCGCTGTCGGTCGGCTTCTTCCTGGCCGCCGGCGTCGGCGCTGTTTTATGCGCGATCCACGTGTCGATCTCTGCGAGGCGTTTTGCGGGCAAGAGCAATCGTGACATTGCCGCCATGCGGCAGGATGTTTTATGAGCCTGAGGCCTCGGGATTTGCCCGACGCAATATGGCTCTGCATTCCTGCGTTCGACCTCACGTCTACCCGTGTTGCGCGGAAGCGCGGGTAACAATCGGATAACTCTATCTGCGGGGGTAGCTGGATGGCTCTTTCGGAAGAAGCCGGGCCGCTTTCATTGGCGCGAACAATGTGGAAGATCAAAGGGCCTCTGGTGATGCTGGCGCTCATCCTCACGATAGAACTGGTGTCGAATTACGTGCTGGTGATCGTGAACCCGATCCCGCTCTACCTGGCCGCCGTCGCCTTCGCGGCCTTCAGCGGCGGGGTGCGCCTGGTCATCGCGGCGCTCGTACTGATGCTGCTGCATGCGTTTTATTTCTATGGCGCGTTCGGCCCCTCTCCCGGTCCCTCCGGAAGAAACCTCTGGCCCGTAGTGGCACTCGCGGTAACCGCGCCGGTCGTCGCCCTGGTGGCGGGCATGATCAGGCGGCGCATCGAACTGCTCGCCCGCGAAGAGACGAAGCGCATCGAGGCCGAAGCGGCCCAGCGCCGGTACCGCGACCTCGTGCAGAGCCTCGAAGCGATTGTGTGGGAAGCCGACGCCGAGACGTGGCAGTTCACTTTCGTAAGCAAGCGCGCGGAGCAGATACTCGGCTACCCGGTCGAGCGATGGCTGAGCGACCCGGATTTCTGGGTCAACATAATTCACCCCGAAGACCGGGACTTCGCCGTGGAGTCCTGCCGCGCCTCGACCGAGGCGGGCCGCAACAACGATTTCGAGTACCGGGTCATCTCGGCCGATGGCCGCGTGGTGTGGCTCCATGACATGGTCGAGGTGGTCCTGGGCCCCTCGGGGAAAGCCAAGACCCTGCGCGGCATGATGGTCGATCTGACCGAGCGCAAGCGGGCCGAAGACGAGCGGTCACACCTCCTCTTTCTCGAACAGGCGGCGCGGGCCGACGCCGAAGCTTCGCAGAGGCGCTCGGCCTTCCTCGCCGAAGCGGGGGCGGTGCTCGCCGCCTCGCTCGATTACGAGACGACGCTCAGGAGCATGGCCTTCTTCGCCGTGCCCGAACTCGCGGACATGTGCGTCATCGACCTGAAGGACGAGAACGGCCGCGCGCGCAGGGTGGCGGTCGCGCACGTGAACCCGGCGAAGGAGGAGTTGCTTAAAGAGGCCCAGAGGCTCTACCCGCCGGACATAAGCGCGAACACCAAGATGGCCTACGCCCTCCGCTCGGGTCGGCCGGAGTTGATCAGGGAAGTCACGGACGAGGTGCTCGTGGCGTACAGCCGGGACGCGGAGCACCTGAGGATGATGCGCGAGCTGAACATCAAGTCGATGATGGCCGTGCCGCTCATCCTGCGCGGCCACACGCTCGGGGCGGTCGGGCTCATGCTGTCGGAATCCGACAGGCGCTACGTGCCGGCCGACCTCGTGCTCGCCGAGGAACTGGCCCGCCGCGCCGCCCTGGCCATCGATAACGCGCGGCTTTACAGGGAGGCTCAGGAGGCGAACCGGGCCAAGGACGAATTCCTGGCCACCGTCTCGCACGAGCTCCGCACGCCGCTCAACGCCATCCTCGGGTGGTCGCACATTCTTTTGGAGAGCAGGATAGATGAGGCCACGCGCGCGCGGGCGCTTGAGACCATAGAGCGGAACGCGAGGGCGCAGGCCCAGTTGATCGACGACATCCTCGACGTGTCGCGAATAATCACTGGCAGGCTCCGGCTCGACGTGAGGCCGGTCGAGATGGTCTCGGTCGTTAGCGCGGCGGTCGATTCGGTCCGCCCGGCCGCCAAAGCGCGCGGCATCGACGTGCGGATGTCGCTCGAACCCACGGTCGAGTGCGTTTCGGGAGACTCCAACCGGCTGCAGCAGGTCCTTTGGAACCTCCTGTCGAACGCGATCAAGTTCACCCCTTCGGGCGGCCGGGTCGATGTTCGCCTCGAATCGGCGGGCGCTCAGGGGTTCGCGTCAGAAGCCGAGGGGCACGTCTCCGCGCGAGGGGGCAATCCCCCGGACGGCAATCAGCCCGCGGTCCCGTGCGCGCGCATAACCGTCTCTGACACGGGGCAGGGGATAAACCCGGAGTTCCTGCCGTACGTCTTCGACCGGTTCAGGCAGGCGGACAGCTCGACGACGAGGAGGCACGGTGGGCTCGGGCTCGGGCTGGCCATAGTGCGCCATCTGGTAGAGATGCATGGTGGGACGATAAGCGTCCAGAGCGCGGGGGAAGGGCAGGGCGCGACCTTCACGGTCGATCTCCCTCTGGCTCAGTCCCAGCGGTCCAGACGGTCGGCCTTTGCCGACAGCGGCCCGCAGCGGCAGGCGGCCGTGCCCGCGGGTGCGGGGCAGGGGAGCATCTCCGGCAAGCTCAGAGGGGTGAGCATACTGATAGTCGATGACGACCCGGACACGCTCGACATGCTGGTGAACCTCTTCATGCGGACCGGCGCGGAAGTCAGGCGCGCGGCGTCTGCGCGCGAGGCGATGGAGGTGCTCGCGGGCTGGAGCCCCGGCGTGATCGTGAGCGACGTGGCCATGCCCGACCAGGACGGTTACGAGTTGATCCGCAAGATCAGGGCGTTGAAGCCCGAGCAGGGCGGAGACATCCCCGCCGTTGCTTTGACGGCCTACGCGACGGCCGAGGACAGAGCCCGCGCCTTGTCGTCGGGATTCCAGATGCACGTCGCCAAGCCCGTCGAGCCCACGGAGATCGTATCCATAGTCGCGAAACTCGCCCTCCGCGCAAGGGGAGTGTAGCCTTGTGCGCGAGCCTTTATGTCCGGTCGATGCCGCCCGCCCGACGGTCGGGCAGTCGTTCGAAAAAAGAGTAGGGTGAGGCTCGCGCCCTTTCGGAACGTGGGAATTATTTATGAATAACGGTGACCGCTCGTTCGCAATCAGGTATGGCACCGCCGTCTTAAGCGTCGCGATGGCGACCCTGATTCGACTGATGCTTACCCCCCTGCTGGGCCCCGAGCGCGTGCCGTTCATCACGTATTTTCTGGCGGTCGTCTTCGCCGCCTGGTACGGGGGGCTCGGCCCCGCGATGCTCGTCGTGGTCGCGGGCTCTCTCCTGGCCTCCTATTTCTTCATCCCCCCCATAGGCTCCTTCGTCCCGACCGACATCGGGGACGCATTGAGCCTCGCCATCTACGTGGTCGTCGGGACCCTGATCGCTTTACTGAGCAACGCGCTCCACCGCGCGCGCAGGCTCGCCGAAGACCGCGCCGGGGAGCTTCACAACAGCGAGCAATCTCTTTCGGTCACTCTGAACAGCATCGGCGACGCCGTGATCGCCACCGACACGCAGGGCCGCGTCACGCTCATGAACGCGGTCGCGCAGGGGCTTACGGGCTGGGATTTCCAGAGCGCGAAGGGTAAGCCCCTCGATGCCGTGTTCAACATCGTGAGCGAGGAGACGCGCGAGCCCTCCGCCAGTCCCGTGGCCAGGGTGCTGAACGAAGGCAGGGTCGTCGGGCTCGCCAACCACACTGTCCTCCTGAGCAGGGACGGGAGGGAGGTGCCCATCGACGACAGCGCCGCGCCCATCAAAGGGCCCGACGGCAGGGTCATCGGAGCGGTGTTGATCTTCCGCGACATCACCGAGCGCAGGCGGGCCGAGAAGGCCGTGAGAGAGAGCGAGAACAGGTTTCATATACTCGCAAACTCCGCCCCCGTGATGGTGTGGATGTCGGGCACGGACGGCCTCGCCGATTTCTTCAACAAGCCCTGGCTCGACTACACGGGCCGGGCCGCGGAGCAGGAGATGGGTGACGGCTGGACCGAAGGGATTCACCCGGACGACATCCGGACCTTTCGGGAGGCGTATCGGGCCGCGTTCGAGGACCGCGGGCCGCTCGCGGTAGAGTACCGCCTGCGCAGCGCGGGCGGAGATTACAGGTGGGTCCTGGACCACGGGGTTCCGCGCTACACCGTCGAAGGCGAATTCGCCGGCTACATAGACTCGTGCGTAGACATCCACGACCGGAAGGAGGCGGAAGAGGAGAATAACAGGCTCGTCTCGGAGGTCGAGAACCAGCGCCAGCGCCTCGACAACCTCGTGGCGACCGTTCCCGGAGTGGTCTGGGAGGCATGGGGCCAGCCGGATCAGGCGGCACAGCGCATCAACTTCGTCAGCGACTACGTCGAAAAGATAGCGGGCTACACCGTCGAAGAGTGGCTCGCGACTCCGAACTTCTGGCTCAGCATCGTGCACCCTGAGGATAAGGAGGCCGCGGCGCGGCGGGCCGCCGACCTCTTCGCGAGCGGGGAGGGCGGCACGAATCAGTACCGGTGGGTCACGAAAGACGGCCGCACTCTGTGGATCGAAGCGCGCGCGGTGGTGATTCGCGACGAGGAGGGGAACCCAATCGGGCTGCGCGGCGTCTCGATGGACGTTACCGAGCGCAAGCGCGCGGAAGAGTCGCTCAGGTTCCTGGCCGAAGCGAGCGGCCTGCTGGCCTCTTCGCCCGACTACGAGCCGACCCTGCGAAACCTCGCGCGCCTGACCATCCCCCTCCTCGCCGATTACTGCGTGATCTACATCGTCGAGGGCGACGGGAAAGTGCGCCGCCTCGCCGCTCACGGCGACCCGGAAAAGGAGAGACTGCTCTCCGGCCTGGACAGGTATCAATTCGACATAGCCAAGAACGAGACGGTGGGGATGATATACCGCACGGGCCAGTCGGTGATTATCCCGAGCATAGACGACTCCCTGTTGGAGGCGCTCGCCCAGAGCCCGGACCACCTCCGACTCATACGGGAGTTGAAATCGAGCTCCGCGATGGTGGTCCCTCTGGTCGCGCGCGAGCGCACGATTGGAGCCATAGCTCTGGTGATGTCGGAATCGAGGCGGCAGTGCGACCCGTCCGACCTCGCGCTGGCCGAAGACCTCGCGCGCCGCGCGGCCGTGGCCGTCGACAACGCCCGGCTCTACCGCGACAACCAGGAAGCGCGCCAGCGCCTCTCGTTCCTCGTCAGGGCGAGCGAGGTGCTGGTCGCTTCGCTCGACTACGAGACGACGCTTGAAGGCACGGTCGGGCTCGCCATCCCCGACTTCGCGGACTGGTGCTTTATAGACACGGTGGAAGAGGACGGCCGCATCTCCCGCGTGGCGGTCGCGGCGGCCGACCCGGCGAAGCGCGAGGTCCTTCTGGAAATGCAGAGGCTTTACCCTTCCGACTGGAACTCCCCGCACCCTTCCCTGCGAGCGCTTCGCTCCGGCGAGCCCCTGCTCATACCGGAGCTGTCCGACGAACAGATAGTCGCGGCCACGGTCGATGCCGAGCACGCCGCGCTCATCCGGAAGATAAATCCGAGGTCCGTTCTGTGCGTGCCGCTCATCGCGCACGGGAAGACTCTAGGAGTCATCGGCTTCACGTTGAGCGAGTCCGGCCGCCTCTACACGATGAAGGACCTCGCGCTGGCCGAAGACCTCGCGCGCCGCGCGGCCGTGGCCGTCGACAACGCCCGGCTCTACCGCGACGCGCAGAATGCGATCCGCGCGCGCGACGAGGCCCTCAGGCTCGGCGATGAGTTGTTGGAGCGCGAGCAGGCGGCGCGGGCCGACGCCGAGGAGGCGAACCGGGCCAAGGACGAATTCCTGGCCACCGTCTCGCACGAGCTCCGCACGCCGCTCAACGCCATCCTCGGGTGGTCACACATGCTCCGCTTCAACGACTTCGACGAGGAGACCCGGCTGCGGGCGCTTGAGACCATAGAGCGCAACGCGAAATCTCAGGCCCAGATCATCGAAGACATCCTCGACGTGTCGCGAATAATAACGGGCAGACTGCGCCTCGACGTGCGCGCGATAGACCTCTCCGCGGTGATCGAGTCGGCGATAAACTCCATCCGCCCCGCGTCCGGCGCGAAGGAGATCCGGATCACCAGCGTGCTTGATCGTTTGGCGGGGCCGGTCTCTGGTGACCAGAACCGTTTGCAGCAGGTGGTATGGAATCTTCTCTCTAACGCGGTGAAATTCACCCCGCGGGGGGGGCACGTGCAGGTGCGTCTGGAGCGCACCAACTCGCACGTGGAGATAATCATCGCCGACACGGGGCAGGGGATAAACCCGGAGTTCCTGCCGTACGTCTTCGACCGGTTCAGGCAGGCGGACAGCTCGACGACGAGGAGGCACGGTGGGCTCGGGCTCGGGCTGGCCATAGTGCGCCATCTGGTAGAGATGCACGGGGGGACCGTCCACGTCCGGAGCGCGGGGGAAGGGCGGGGCGCGACCTTCACCGTAAAGCTCCCGCTCGTGGCCGTTCACCCGAAGCTTCCCGCTCTGGAAGTCTCGGGCACGGACTCGTCGGGTCTGTCGGAGGTGGTTTCCCTGCCTTCCCTCGAAGGGCTCCGGCTGCTCGCGGTGGACGACGAGCCGGACACGCGGGAGATGCTGACCGCGTCGCTCGCGTATTGCGGGGCGGACGTGAAGGCCGCCGCGAGCGTAGTGGAGGCCCTCGCCTTGATCGACGAATGGAGACCGCACGTTATCATCTCTGACATCGAGATGCCGGGGGCGGACGGGTATGAGTTGATTCGCAGGCTGCGCTCGCGCCCCCCGGAGCAGGGAGGCAACACGCCGGCCGTGGCCCTCACGGCCTACGCGAGGGTCGAAGACCGCATGCGCGCCTTGTCGTCGGGATTCCAGATGCACGTCGCAAAGCCCGTCGAGCCCACGGAACTGGCCGTCGTGGTGGCGAACCTCTCCGGGCGGAACGCTGCGAAATCGTGAAGAATTACTCCCCCCCGTTACGGCCGGCCCTGCTGCCATCGGCGAAGGTGTCGTGCGGGTTGAGGCGGAAGTCCGCGACCAGAGGCAGGTGGTCCGACGCGATGAGCGCCTTCCGGCTCCGGTGCAGGGTCAGCTTTTCCATCTCCAGAGTGTCGTCGAAGTAGATGTGGTCGAGGTGTAGAAAAGGGAGTACGCCGGGGTAGGTCTTCGCGCGCCGCAGGTGGTTCGCGATGTCCGCACTCTTCATGTGCGAGCCCAGCAGACGGGTCGTGAGCCCGCGCGTCCACTCGTTGAAATCTCCGAGCATGATGCGCGCGCCCTGCAACTCTTCGTTGTGGAGTATGGCCGAATCGAGCAGCTTGCGGACCTGCGAGCGGCGCTCAAGGAAGGCCGTGCCCATGTGTACGTTGAATATGTGCAGGACGCCCAGGCCCTCGACCTCAAGGTCGGCGCGCAGGCAGCCGCGCTCCTCGCGCCCGCGAACGCTTATGTCGTAGTTGCAGGACGAGCGCAGAGACAGGCGCGTGAGCAGCACGTTGCCGTACGCGCCGCCCTTGTGCTTGCGGGTTTCGCCCACGCAGTAATTCATGCCGAGTTCTTCGGCGATGAACCGCACCTGATCCGCCTCTCGCGGGCCGCCTTCGTGACTCACGACCTCCTGGAGCGCGACCACGTCCGAGTCGATCTCGCGAAGCACTTCGACTATGCGCTCGGGCCGCACGCGGCGGTCGAGCCCCTGGCACTTGTGAACGTTGTAAGTGGCTACCCTCAACCTCTGCGCCTGATCCTTGTTCTCCACGTCTCTATTTACCCTCCCGGCTCGCTCTCCGACTCCGTCACCGCTCTCACGACGGGCTGGAATCTTCTAACCTGCTCACCCCCTGGCTCGTGGCGATGGCGAGCCTCGCTATCTCCTCAGTCATCTTGCGCGTGGCCTCGTTGGCGACGATGAGGTTGTCAATCGCGTATCGCGTCTCCAGGCGGTTGGCTTCCGCCTCCTGCTGTACCCCCTCGACCGTCTCTGAGAGTGAAAGGACCACTCCCGTAATCTTTCCGACCTCTTCGGAAAGCCTGCCGATCTGTTCGGAATGCCGCTCTATGTCGGCGCTCACCTTCGAGTGGTGTTCGATTAAAAACTCTATCGCGCGTTCTACCTGCTCGTTTGTCATTCAGCCTCGCTTCTCCCCGGCGACCTGATTTTAACTTGGGTATTCTTAACTATATTGCCCCCGTTCGGCTCAACGCAATAGCCATGCTTTTTTCTTTGTGGTAAACAGTTTCCATGAAAATCGGCTTTGCGCGCTCCGCCCCGCTTCGGCTCTTGCTCGCCGCCTTGCTGTCGATGCTGATTACCGCGGCCTGCACGAGTGAGAGCCAGCAAGTCTCCGGGCCTTCTGCCGACGCTCAGGCTGTCGGCCCCGAGGGGGTCGTGTTGAAAGAAGCGCCTCGGGCTCCCGATGTCCGGGCGAAGCACCTATTCTACCTGCACGGAAGGATCATCGAGGAGAAGGGGATTCGGCCCGAGGACCCGCGTTATGGCGTCTATGAGTACGAGCAGATACTGGATACATTCAGGCGGCTCGGCTTTACCGTAATAAGTGAGGCGCGGCCCAAAGATACCGATGTCAAACAATACGCCTCCCGGACGGCCGCGCAGATTCAGGAGTTGCTCAACGCCGGAGTCCCGCCCCGCCTGATCACCGTGGTCGGGGCTTCGAAGGGTTCCGTCATCGCAATGCTCACGTCCACACTGCTGCGCAACAGGGACGTTAATTTCGTCCTGATGAGCAACTGTAACGACTGGGTCGCGCGGAATTTCGATATCGATCTGTATGGGAACGTGCTCTCGATTTACGATGTCAACGACGAGTTCGGGCAGACGTGCCGGAAGATCTTCGACGGCTCGACGGGGCTCAACAGGCATGAAGAAGTGGAGTTGAAAATCGGGACGGGACACGCGATATTGTACAAGCCCCTGAAGGAGTGGGTTGATCTCGTCGTAGAATGGGCCGCCGAAGCGGCAGGGTAGGGCGGCCCCCGAATCAATAGGCCAGGGAGAATAACCAAACGGAGAGACGGATGAAACGGATACTGCTGATCGCGCTCGCACTCGCCGCCATGTCTTCGACTGTCAGAGGGCAGGCGGCCTCTAAGACTCTGGCCGAGAGGCTCGGCCATGCCCCGGACGCAAAACTGCTCATAGTCCACGTCGACGACCTGGGCATGGCCCATTCGGTGAATGCCGCGGCGATCAAAGCATTCGAGGGCGGGCTGGTCAACTCAGGCAGTATCATGGTCCCCTGCCCCTGGTTCTCCGAGATCGCCGCTTATGCCAGGGCCCACCCCGAGGCCGACCTGGGGCTGCACCTGACTCTGACGAGCGAGTGGAAGTTCTTTCGCTGGGGGCCGGTCCTGTCGAGGGACCGCGTGCCGACCCTGCTCGACGCCGAGGGCTACCTGCACCCGACGGAGGCCATAGCCGCCGCGCGAGCCGACGCGCGCGAGGTCGAAGCCGAGATACGCGCGCAGATCGAACGCGCGAAAGCATTCGGCATCCGGCCCACTCACCTCGACTCGCACATGGGCACGCTCTACCAGAACAAGACCCTGTTCGAGACGTTACTCCGAGTGGGGCGCGACAACGGGCTGCCCGTGATGATCTCGAAAGAGTGGTTCGGGCTCGCCCCGTTCCTCCAATCGCTGCTCAGGCCGGATGATGTCGTGCTCGACAAAATATTAGACATAGGGCCGACCGTGCCCGCCGAGCGGTGGGACGATTATTACACGGAGGCGATTAAGAACCTCCGCCCCGGCCTCACTCAGGTCATCGTCCACCTGGCGTATGACGACGAGGAGATGCGGGCGACGGCCATCGACCACCCGGACTGGGGCGCGGCGTGGAGGCAGAGGGATTTCAACTTCTTCACGAGCGGGAAGTTCCGACAGTTGCTCAAAGAACAAAACATCAAGCTGGTCACGTGGCGCGAGCTGGGCAGCCTGAAGTCGAGTGCGAAGTGATACCGCCATGCGCGTCGCAATCGTCGGGCTCGGCAATATCGCGCAGAAGGCATACCTGCCGGTCATCTCAGCCCGGCGGGACCTGGAGCTAATCTTCTGCACGCGCGACCGGGACACGCTCGACCGCCTCTCCGAAACGTATAGAGTCGAAGAGCAGGCCCTCGAAGTCGGAGACCTGCCGGGCCGGAAAGTTGACGCGGCCTTCGTGCATACTTCGACCGAATCGCACCTCGAAGTCGCCGGGCAGTTGCTCAGAAACGGCATCCACGTCTATCTGGATAAGCCGATTGCCTACTCGTTCGAGCGATCTCAGGAGCTTGTGGAACTGGCGGAGCGGTCGGGGCGAATTCTGATGGTCGGCTTCAACCGGCGGTTCGCTCCCATGTATAAAAGTCTGAGCGAGGTGGGGGACCGTCGGGTCATCCTGATGCAGAAGAACCGGCCCGCTTTACCCGATTACGCGCGGCGTTTCGTCTTCGACGATTTTATCCACGTGGTCGATACGATGCGCTTCATCTCTCCCGGAGAGATTAAGAGCGTGCGCGTGTCATCGTTTCAGAAGGCGGGCCTGTTGTATCATCTGCTCCTGCACCTGGAAGGTGATGGCTTCGCGGCCGCCGGCCTCATGAACCGGGACTCCGGCGCGAGCGAGGAGGCGCTTGAGGTGATGAGTCCGGGGAATAAATGGGTCGTGCGCGGCCTCGACACGACCGTCCATTACCGTGAGGGGGGCGAGCGGACTACCCGTTTCGGCGACTGGGATTCTGTGCTCTACCGGCGCGGCTTTACCGGGATCGTCGATCACTTCCTGCACTGCGCGAGGCACGGCGCCGCGCCGCTCTATTCCGCGCGCGACGCTTTGGACACCCACTCTTTATGCGAGCGAATCGTGTCGGAGGCGGAGCGGAACGGTGCGGAGGCATGGGTGCCGCAAGCCTCCTGACCATGAAAGAGGATGTTTCGACCATGAAGAAGAAAGAGATCCCTTCGGTTCGCCGCGCGACCTCCGGGGACGCAGGGCTGCTCGCGGAGCTCGGGGCGCGGACCTTCGCAGACACTTTTGCCTCCGACAATACTCCCGAAGACATGGAGGCCTACCTGTCGGAGAATTTCACCCCCGAGCGGCAGGCGGCGGAATTGTCCGACCCGTCCTCGATTTTTCTGATCGCCGAGATCGACGGGGAGGCGGCCGGGTACGCCCGCCTGCAATCGGGGCGGCCCCCCTCGTGCGTTGCCGCCCCCGACCCGCTTGAGCTGGCGCGCCTGTACGTCGATCAGGCGTGGATCGGCCGGGGCGTCGGGGAGGCGCTCATGCGCGCGTGCGTCGGCGAAGCGGAGCGCGCGGGCCGCAAGGCGATATGGCTTGGAGTGTGGGAGCGGAATGAGCGGGCAAAAAGTTTTTACATCAAGTGGGGCTTTCGGAAAGTCGGGGAGCAGACCTTTAAACTCGGCTCCGATTTGCAGAACGATTGGGTGATGGAGCGGCCTCTGTGACGCAACGCTCCCGCGGCTCCGTTGGACTTTCGGAGAGCCGGGTTGATAATCTTGTTGCTCGATCAGCTTGAGTCTGAACAGGGAGGATAGGTTCTGAATACGATGCGATCATTGAGAGCCCGAGCGATGGGCCTGTCATTATTAATAGCGCTGCTTCTGCCCGCGCACCCCGCTCAGGCGGGCAAGGAGCAGAGGGTCCGATTTCAGAAGGGGCGGACCACGGCAATCCTGAAAGGGAAGCTGCCGAAAGGGACCGCCGAGTACGATGCCTACATAGTCCGCGCGCGCGCGGGCCAGACTCTCACGGTCCATCTCGCGACCGGAGACAAGCAGGCATTCGTGAAAGTATTCTCTTTGGAACTGGGCCCCGGCGAAGATATGCTCACGCCCGAAGAAGACGACATAATACAGGACTGGTCGGGCAAGCTGCCCGTGGCGGGTGATTACAGCGTTCAGGTGTACACGGACGGCGCGGGCGGAGACTATACGCTCGAAGTGACCATCCGTTAGGAATGCCGATCATCTTCGACAACCCGGATTATGAAGCGTCTGAGCAGGCGGAGAAGACTTTGACGAGCAGCGCGTAGGCTTCGTCCCCGACTCCGGGGGCGTCTCTTTCACCCGGCCCCGCCACGTTCAGGACCCTGACGGAAGACGCTTCGAGCCACCGCCTTATCCTATCGCGAGAAGCGGAGTCCGCGGGGTCACAAACCAACACCGGTTTCTGATAAAGCTCCGCGCACCGCCGCGCCCAGTCGGTTCCGGGGTCTTTCCCGCCACGAGTCTCGGGGCGCAGTATCAAGGTTGCGTCGGAGTCACGGACGTTCCATTGCGTGCGTTGTGAGCGGGGAATGTCCGGCGCGTCCGGGCTGCGTTCTTCGGGCGTCTCTCTGAGGGGGAAGTCCGAAGGGATGGTGCCCGCTTCGCTCGCCCGGCCGGGGGGGCACCAGCCGCCCAGAGCCAGCCCGCAATCCCGAGCCGCGCGGAGGGCCGCTTGATCCACTCCCGCCTGCCCTCCGGAAATAACCCTGCTCAGCTTGGTCATGGCTTTTTACATCGAAGGGTGGCGGGCGGTCTTGCCTTCCATAGAGACGGTAATCTCAACGTGATCGCCGATGGCCCCATTCTCATTCACCCACAGGAAGAACCAGCGGGGCTCTTTACCACCTTTCTCGCCGCCATACTGAATCATTCGGGCTTCCAGCAGGAAGTAGGGCGAGATGTTTATCTTCTCCTTTTCGATGTGGGCTTCGGCGAGCCTCAGAGCCTCCTGCAAGGTGATCCGAGGCTTGAAGCTGCGATTCGGGGCCGGCAAATCCGCGATCTGTTTGGCGGCGATTGACCGCCCCTGAAGATTGCCACCTTGAGCCGGGGCCTGATTCGACTGGGCGAAAGCAACGCCGGTCAGGCAGGTCACGACCGCCATCGATAAAAGTATCCTTCGCATACAGACCTCCGGCGGAATTTCATTTACTCAGTAACTCAGTCGTCTGTTCGGTTACGCTTGCCGGGCTCGCCTTCAGGTCCGACTCAGTGTCGCTGGCTTTGCCGGGAGGGGCGTACAAGTCCTGAAGCGGGCGCGCTTCGATCAACACGGGCTTATCATCCGGCGGCCTCATCTGCCCCTTCGACGGCGAAGGTTTTTGGTCGAAGAACTCGCTCATAAACGCTCGGCTGAGGCGGCACCAGAAGAGTATGAGCGGGATGAGAATGGCGGCGACCATCGCGACCCCGGCCGGCCCTAAAGGCCCGGTAGCCACAAAAGCCACCAGTGACCCGACGAACATCAGCGTCGCCCCGAGCGTGAGCCCCCTCTGACGCGGCGATAGCTGGGAAAGGAGCAGGATGATGGCGAAACCGGCGGAGAGCACCAGCAGGCCCCAAATAATGGATTCGCCCACGGGGCCGCCGGCAACCGATGCCGCTATCACGGATTTCATAGTGCCCACCAGCATCACTCCGGCACCTATGTTCACATCCGCCTGGCGCAGTTGCGGGAGCCTCGATTGAGGCTGCGACTCGCCCTCCGATGAAGTGTCGCCGGTTGCGATCAGTTCCTTTAAGAAGCCTAGCTGAAAGCCGCAGCGGGAGCAGAATCGAAACGTGTCGGACGTTTGTTGATGGCCGCACTTTGGGCAATACATCGGGCACCTCTTTGAGCTGTAAATATCGGGCATTCGCTGAAAGCTACGGCAGCCGGAACGGAAAAGTTCTACTCGTCAATCGGCCGCAATGACCGTATGATTAGAAAAATATCCCGGACGGATGTCGTTAAGGCGGAGCGTTATGCCTAAATTTGAAAACGCCGTTTTAGTCGAGCGGATCGACTTCACCCCCGAACTGGCCGTATTTCGCCTCGCGCCCCAGACGCCGCTCCTCTTCAAGCCGGGCCAGTTCGCCACGCTCGCCGTCGAAGAGTCGGGGCGGCTGCTGCAAAGAGCTTACTCCATCGCCTCGGCCCCGCACGAGCCCCTCCTGGAGTTTTTCGTCGAGCTCGTTCCGGAGGGCTTACTCACCCCGAGGCTGTGGGACCTGAAGCCCGGCGACAAGGTGCTGGTGCGGGACCGGGCGGCGGGGTCTTTCCTCCTCGACCGCGGGAGCGAAAAATTGACGAAGCATATGATGATGGCGACCGTGACGGGCATCGCCCCGTTCGTCAGCATGCTCAGGTCGCACTCGTCAGAGCTGCCCCGCAGTCCCGGCTCCGGCGAAAGCTTCCTACTGCTGCAAGGGGCCAGCTACTCGCACGAGTTCGGGTACTACAGGGACGAGCTTAAAGAATTGTCCGAGGATGGGTGGCTAACCTACGTGGACACGGTGAGCCGCCCCGCGGATAATCCCGGCTGGACGGGCGAGGTGGGCCGCGTCGATGATCTGATAAGAAAGTATGCCTGGTTGGGCGGCTATGACCACACCAACTCGGTGGCCTACGCCTGCGGGCACCCCATAATGGTCGAGAACGCGAGGGCGATCCTGAGCCGCGCCCGCTTCGGGAAGGGTCAGATTCATTCGGAAAAGTACTTCACCGTCAGGGGCCTGAAGTGAATGCGCCTAACAGGCGTTGTACCAAATAATCGATGTCTGCGTCAGGGAGGTTTAAAATGAAAATAGGGTTTCGCGCAATCGCCGTCGTCGCGGCCATGGCACTCTGCCCTCTGTCTTCGATCCCGGCTCACGGTTCGCAGAACCCGGAGCGGGGTGCGGAAGTTCCGAAGATCCTTCGAAGGGCTGGCGGGGTGCTTCAGGGGGCAGCCATCAAGAAGGTGTCGCCGCAGTACCCCGAGGCGGCAAAAGCGGAGGGGGCCGACGGCCCCGTCGTTGTCGAAGTGGTCGTTGACGAACGGGGCAGCGTCATATCTGCTCGCCCGGTCTCAGGCCACCCGCTGCTGACGGGCCCCTCTACGGAAGCGGCGCGCGGCTGGAAGTGGAACCCGACCCTTCTGAGCGGCATGCCCGTGAAAGTCATCGGCACGCTCACGTTCAACTTTAATATGGGGAGCGAGGGGTTGTCGGAGAAGCGGATAACGGCCCTCAAAAACAACGTCCGCGCCAACCCCAAATCGGCGGAAGCGCACTATGAACTGGCCGGGACTTACTTCAAGCTGCTGCGCTACGACGACGCCGAAGAGTCTTACGGGCGGGCGATAAAGCTCAAACCCGATTACGCCGAGGCTCACGCCGGCCTTGCCGAAGCCTATAGCAAATCAGGTAAAAAAGAGGAGTCGATAAAAAGCTACGAGCAGGCGATCAGCCTTAAACCCACCCTGTTTAACGCATATCACAACCTTAGCGATGTCTATTTCAGTTCGGGTAAAATGGGGCCGGCGATTGAGATTCTGGGTCGAGCCGTAAAGCTGAATCCCGAGGGCGAGGAAATATACCACCGCCTGGGCTGGCTCTATTTTCTGACGGGGCGCTATGAAGATGCGATAGGGCCTCTCAGGAAGGCGGTCACGATCAACCCGAAGCTGGCGGCGGCGCACTTCTTCCTGGGGCAGGCGTACGTGAGAGTAGGGAATAAGGAGGCGGCGATGGCGGAGTATGAAACCCTGAAAGAATTAAAATCTCAGATGGCCCCGGAGTTGCTGTCCGCAATAAATAAATAGTCCGCCCTCATTCCGAGCAATCCGACGCGCCGAATCTTACTGGGCCGCAATACCACGCGCCTGAGAATATACTCATCGGCGGGGATTTCTTCGGCGATTTCTCTCCCGGCCGCCCGCGAAAACTTGTCCATCCGGTCCGCCTAAATTACTATAACTGCCGGGCTGTATTCGGCAGGAAAAAAGGCTGGCCGGGGGCTCGCCCGGTACTTACTAAGGAGAAACGGAATGAAGAGATTATGCTCATATGTCTTCCTTGTACTTTTAAGCATCCCTCTCTACGGAGTCCAGTCGCCGCCCGCGCCCGCGCGCCCCTCGGCGGCAGGCGCGCCCTCCGCGAGGCCGCTCTCCTCTTACGACGACAGGGTCAACGATCTCATTTCTAAGATGACTCTGGAGGAGAAGGTCGGGCAGATGACTCAGGCCGAGCAGAGCGCGCTCAAGGATAAGAGCGACATAGAAAAATATTTCATGGGCTCGCTGCTGAGCGGGGGCAACTCCGACCCGAAGGCGGGCAACAGCCTCGCGGCATGGACCGACATGTACGACGAGTATCAGGCGCACGCGCTGAAGACTCGTTTGAAGATACCGATCCTGTTCGGGGTGGACGCGGTGCACGGGCACAGCAACGTCTTGGGCGCGGTGATCTTCCCTCACAACATCGGCCTCGGCTGCACGCGCAACCCGGCTCTGATCGAGAAGATCTCGCGAGTCACCGCGAAAGAGGTCAGGGCGACGGGCATCAACTGGACCTTCGCGCCATGCGTCGCGGTCCCCCGCGACGAGAGGTGGGGGAGAACCTACGAGGGGTTCGGCGAGAGCCCGGAACTGGCGAAGAGCCTGGGGGAGGCCGCCGTCCGGGGGCTTCAGGGAGACAGCCTGAGCCACCCGCTCAGCGTCCTTGCCTGCGCCAAGCACTTCGCGGGCGACGGCGGCACCGCGTGGGGGACCGGCGCGCCTAAAAATCCGAACTCCAAAGAACACTGGCCGCTCGACCGCGGCGACGTTCGGCTGAGTGAGCAGGAGTTGAGGGAGCTTCACATCCAGGGCTACATCCCCGCGATCAAGGCGGGCGTGGGCTCGATCATGCCATCCTACAACAGCTGGAACGGCGTGAAGGCGTCGGGCAGCAAGCGATTGCTCACGGAGATATTGAAGAATGAGCTCGGGTTCGAGGGCTTTCTGATCTCCGACTACGCGGCCATAGACGAGATCCCCGGAGACTACAGGAGCGATGTCGAGGTGTCGATCAACGCCGGCATGGACATGGTCATGGTGCCGGACAGGTATCAGGAATTCTTCGAGACTCTGGTCGGCCTCGTCAAGGAAGGCAAGGTCCCGATGGCGCGGATCGACGACGCGGTCAGGCGAATCCTGAGGGTCAAATTCGCGATGGGGCTGATGGAGCAGGGCGCGCGCCTGATGGCGGACAGGAGCCTGCATTCGAGCTTCGGCTCGGCCGAGCACAGGCAGGTGGCCCGCGACGCCGTGCGCCAGTCGCTCGTGCTGCTGAAGAACGAGAGGCGGACGCTGCCCCTGTCTAAGGGCCGGGCCCGCATACACGTCGCGGGCAAAAGCGCCGACGACATCGGGAACCAGTGCGGCGGGTGGACCATCACGTGGCAGGGCGAGAGCGGAAACGTCACGAGCGGCGGGACCACGATACTGAAGGCCATACAGAACACGGTCTCAAGCCAGACGAAAGTGACTTTCTCTAAAGACGGCTCGGGGGCCGCGGGGGCCGATGTCGGAGTAGTCGTGATCGGCGAGACTCCCTACGCCGAGATGTTCGGAGACAGGGCGGACCTCTCGCTCGCGAAAGAGGACGTGGCCGCCGTCGAAAATATGAAGAGGGCGGGCATCCCCGTGGTCGTCGTGCTCCTGTCGGGGAGGCCCTTGATCATCGATCAGGCCCTGTCGCGGGCCGACGCCTTCGTCGCGGCCTGGCTGCCGGGGACCGAGGGGCAGGGGGTGGCCGACGTGCTGTTCGGGGATTACAAGCCCACGGGCAAGCTCTCGTTTTCGTGGCCGCGGTCGATGGCACAGATCCCGATCAACGTGGGCGACCGGAATTACGACCCCCTCTTCAAGTACGGGTTCGGGCTGAGTTATTAATCGAGTAAGCCGGGGTTATTTCATGCGGACAAGACTGAAGGTAGGGGTACTGCTAGCTTCGATTCTATCGGCCGTCGCATTCTCCTTTCACGCCTCGGCGCAGCAGAAGGCGCTCGACCCCGCCGCGTGGGGGAGCAACCACGCGGGCAAGCCGGTCCCCGAATACGTCCCCGGCGACGAGTGCCTATTCTGTCACCGCAACGACGTGGGCCCCGGCTGGCAGAAGAACACGCACAACCTCACGGTCCGGCAGGGCGAAGACGCCCCGGAACATCAGGCGCTCGTCAAGTCTCAGCCCGCGCTCGCGGGCCTCGCTTCTCAGATAGAGTTCTTTCTGGGAAGCAGGCACCGCGTGAGGTTTCTTAAGAAGGACGGCTACGGGAAGTTCGCCCTGCTCAACACTCAGGCGGACCTGCCCGCGCGGAAGCTGATCGACGCGGATAAGCCTTCGTGGGACAGGGAGCGGTTCGCGAATAAGTGCGCGGGCTGTCACACGACGGGGGTGGACTCGAAGACGAAGGCCTTTTCGGCATTCGGGATCGATTGTTACTCCTGCCACGGGGTGGTGGACCTGAACCATTCCAGCGACACTTCGCTCGTCTTCCTCTCGAAAAAGCGCAGGGATGACGCGCGCGCGATCACCTCCACCTGCGCGCAGTGCCACATTCGGACGGGTAAATCCAGGTCGACGGGCCTGCCCTACCCGAACAACTTCGTCGCCGGGGATAATCTCTTTCAGGATTTCGAGGTCGATCTTTCCAAGGCCGACGACGAGGCGCTCAACGCGGGTGACCGGCACGTGCTCCGCAACGTGCGCGACGTGGCCCTTTACGGGTCGGAGTCCCCGACCTGCATAAGTTGCCATGACGTGCACAAGCAGTCGAGCTTAAAGCACCGGCGCGCGCCCAGGAGCGCGATCTGCGCCGACTGCCACGACACCTCCGGCTCGATAAAAGGGAGCAAGCCTTTCACCGTGCACAGCCCGTTATGCGAGTATTGATGGGGAGTCTGACGCTCAGGCGCGGGGGCTTGCTTCAGGGCTTAACTTCGTCCCGCACGCGGTCCCGGTACTTTATGCATTGCTCGATGACCGCGCGGTACTCTTCGACATCCACCTCGCGCTCGCAGCACAGGATCATGAGGTTGCCGTCGTCGCGGAAGTTTTCGTCCCACTCTTTGACGCGGTCGTCGGTCCAGTCGGGGGAGTACTGCCGCATCTTCTCGTCGGGCATCCGGTCGAAATAAGCGCGCAGGTTGACGCCGGTCTCGTCGAGCGGCTCGTCGGAAGGTTCTTGCTCAAAATTCCAGACAGGTTGTTCCATAAATCACCGCCCGCCGCCGGGCTCTCTACCGGTTGACGGCGTGGCCTTCGATCAACTCTATGCGGATATTGTCCGGCCCTTCGACGAAGGCATGTTTGACCTTGCCGCCGGCCATAGTCTTTACCCCCTGCGTGACTTTCACCCCATCTTTGCGCATCCTCTCAAGCGCCTCCGACAGGTTGTCGAAGCTGAAGGCGACGTGATCGACCACCCGGCCCTTCGTCGGGGTCATGGCGGTCTGCCCCTTCTTCCAGTGCGTCGGGTACGCCTGCTTCGAATGCTCTATTGGGAATATGATGACGTTGACGTTGTCGAGGTTGAAAGAGAAGCTCGGGCCGACCTGAAGATTCCTGTAGAATCGCGGCTCGCGCGAAGGGAGCGGGCCTCTTCTCGTCACCCCGATATGTTTCAGGTACCACTGGCCCGCCGACACGGGGTCTTCGCTGAAGAGGTGGAGGTGGCCGAAGCGGTGGTGCGGGGCCGTGTTCAACTCGATCAGGGCGCGGTCCGGGCCTTCGACGTACGCGAAGTAGAAATTCGGGAACCTCGCCAGGTCGCTGATGTCTGTGATCGGCGTGAAGAATTTAGTGCCGCTGTCCAGCTGCTTCTGGTAAGCGGCCTTCATGTCTTCTGCGCCCCAGCCGAAGTGCCAGATGGCCGAGGTCAGCTCCCACGGCGGGGCCTCGTTCACCTTCGTGAACAGGAGCCATGACTTCTGCGCCCACACCGCGTCCTCGACGCCCGCGAACCGCCCCTTCTCGCAATCGAACTTGCTCGTATAAAAATCGATGGCGGCGGCCGGGTTCGTCGAATTCAGGTGCAGGTGGTGAAAGTGGCCGGGCGCGAAGTCGGGCTTCTTCTCCGACGCGGCCTCCTGCGCCGAGGCCCGAGCGGGGAGGCCGGGGCCGAACAGTAAGAGGGCGATGCAGATGATTGGTGTCAGCACGCTGGATTCCCTCGATGTAGCGCGGGCGCGCGTCCCGCGCTACATCTCCGATGAGGTCAGGGTTAGAGGCGAAGGCTCAGTCGTCCGCGCGCACCCACCCGTAAGCCGCGTTGCTGCGCCTGCCCCCGTGATTAAGGTAAGCCGTCTTCAACTGGTTGAGGGTGTCTGCCGGGAATGCGTTGCGCTTGGCCTTCACGTCTACTTTGTAAAGTTTCGCGGCATTCAGGCCGAATATCTTGGCCTTGTCCGCCTTCGTGAGCTTCTTGTAGCCGAACTTCTCGCACATCTCGTCGCTGATCTGGAAGCGCTTGAAGGCGTCAATGGCCCACTGGGGCGACCCCCACCACAGGCAGTCCGTCCCCCAGATGACGTGGTCCGCCCCGTAGTGCTTTACGTTTTTGCCGATGCCGTGCATGGCCATGACGGGGTCCGCGACGACCAGCACGTTGAAGAAGCTGCCGATCTCGCAGTAGACGTTGTTCATCTTCGGGTTACGCTTCTTAATGTCCATCAACACCGAGTGCCACTCGAAGTCCCCGGTCGTCGGGTCGTACTTGTTGCTCTCCTTCCAGTTCGGCTCGTTCGGCCCGTGCTGGAGCGCGGAGTGGTAGACCACGAAGTTGAAGTCGGGGTTCCTGAGCGCGGCCTTCTCCACGTCCTTCGGGTTGGCGAGGTGTCCGAGTGTGCGCGACTGGTAAGAGAAGCCCTTGTGCACGCTGATGAGCTTCATGCCGCGCTTGCGCGACTCCTCGATGAACCACTGCGCGTTGTCGTCGTCGAGCTGGAACCCCCCGCCCGAGCGGCCCGGATCGGTGTGGCAGTACCATTTCCACGAGTCGATCTTGTAGAGGTTGATCTCTCGCTCCATCTGCTCGATTGTCGCGGCCTTGTCCGGCGAGTTGGTCGCCTTGTTCCAGTAGTGGTTCGGCGCGAGGTTCCCCTGGGCCAGCACGCGCTTGGAGCCGGCTATGGAGTTCAACTCCTGCTTGCACTGGCTCATGAGCCAGCTCGGTAAGATGCCCCCGCGCGGGGTGCGCGCCTTGCCTTCGAGCACCTTCCCCTCCTTGTCCCTCTGCACCTCGAGAGTCGGGACGCCCGAGAGGACCAGCATCTCCGTCTCGCTGTCGAAGAACATCTCCTTGACGAAGTTGCGGTAGCCGTAGGACTCGACATCGTTCTTGAGGTTGAAGCCCATGTTCTTGACGAACTCCATCTCGCGGAAGGGCAGGGCGATGCCATTGCTGAAGTGCGCCTGCACGTCGAGGATGAAGTACTCGCCCTTGGGGAACTTCTCTTCTGTGGCGGCCGGCTCCATGGTCTCCGCCTCGTCAACGTCCCAGACGTTGCCGAAGACTTTATTCTGCGCCAGGAAGCAGGTGGCGAGTCCCATGGCGCTCGACATGAAGGTCCGGCGGTCGAGGCCGAGCTTTTTGGACTTCTCCTCCGACATCTCGCCTATCAGGTGCTCGACCTGCTTCTGCTGAGCCGTCTGAGGGCGGGGGGTGAACTCTTCGTTAGAGACTACCTGCGTGGGCATGGGGGAGTCCACGTTCTTCTTAACATCTCGTAAAGCTTTTCTAATCCACATAGAACAGGTTCCTTTCAGAGACCGCTTGATGAATTCTCAACCTTAACCTCGACGGTCCAGGCACTCGCGCCGCCACTGCTCCGGACAGACTCCTCAAAAGCCGGCTTCCGGCTCCGGCGATGATCTATTCGGCTTTGAGGTTGATGTGGCAGTGTATCCGATTCCGCAACTTTTTGCACCCCGAATATTGAGGAAACGAAAGACCGGCCTACAGACCTCAATTACGGTGGCCTCCCCCCGGCGGTTACAGCGAATGCGGGCGGGGGTACCCGAGCGGGGAAGAGACAGACCGCGCGCGGTGTTATACCATAGGTTAGTCATCTTTTGATGATGTAGAGGCAGGTGACGGAAAGACACCAGCTATTCCTACGGGAGACCGGCAACATCTTTCCGTCATTCTCCTCTCGTCGCCCCCGCCCGCCGCCTATCCGATTATGGGAATCCCCGATGCCACAAGTGGACAGGTCGCGCGGCCCCTCCCCGGCTTTTTCATCACGGCTCAAGCATTTACGCGGCTTCGCGGCAGTGGCACGCCAATTGGTTTGCGATAAGCGTGCGGAATTTTTACGGAGCCGGATTTAACAAAGGCATGGCAGTCACACGGACCCCGGATGAGCGTGCGCCCGTTTCGCGGGCCTTAATCGCGGACGATCAGCCCGATATATTGGAGGCGCTCTACCTGCTGCTCAAGGGCGAAGGCTTTCAGGTCGAAACGGTGACCTCCCCGGCGGCCGTGCTGGAGGCGCTCAGGGCGAGGGACTTCGACCTGCTGCTGATGGACCTCAATTACGCCCGCGACACCACCTCGGGCCAGGAAGGGCTCGACCTCCTCGAGAACATCCAGGCCATCGACAACACGCTCCCCATCGTGGTCATGACCGCGTGGGCGACGGTGGACCTAGCGGTGGAGGCCATGCGGAGGGGGGTGCGGGACTTCGTCCAGAAGCCGTGGGAGAACGACCGGCTCCTGAGCATACTGTGCGGCGAGATAAGCGACGGGCGGAGCCTGCGCAGCCGCCTGCGCAGGCAGAGGCAGGAGTCCGAGGACGCGCGGGAGATTCAGCGCGGGCTTCTGCCGAAGGAGATCCCTCGGGTGCGCGGCTGCGAGATATCGACCTCCTGGCTCCCGGCCCTGAACGTGAGCGGCGACTACTTCGACATATTCAGGTTCAGGGAGGACAGGGTGGGCCTCTGCATAGCGGACGTGAGCGGCAAAGGGTTGCCCGCGGCCCTTCTGATGTGCAACGTGCAGGCGGCGGTCAAGGCCTTCGTCTCCGAGCATATGTCGCCGCGGGAGTTGTGCGGGAAGCTGAACCGGGTGATCCATACCAACACGGCGAGCGAGCGGTTCATCACCTTCTTCTACTGCGTCGTCGACACCCATGCGCGGAAGCTGGTCTACGCGAACGCGGGCCACTGCCCGCCCATCATCGTCCGCGCGGATGGCACTCGGGTCCGGCTGGAGGAAGGCGGCGCGCTGCTCGGCCCCTTCCCGGACTGGGACTACGAGCAGAGGCAGGTCGAGCTTCGGCCGGGTGATAAGATTCTTCTATTTACCGACGGGGTGACCGAAGCCCTCGATTCGGAGGGGGCGGATTTCGGGGAAGAGAGGCTCGTCGAATTATTGATAAAGAACCGGGGGGCCTCCGCCTCGGAGGTGCAGGAGAGGTTGATCGAGGCTATATCCGAATTCACCGGCGGGAGCTTCACCGACGACGTGACATCGGTGGTCCTTTCGGTCGATTGAGCCGCCGGCCGAAAGGACCATGAATTATCAATTACTGCTCGCGCCCGCCGCGCCCTTCGCCTTCGAGTTGTTGCGCCTGTGCGCGTTGAACCACTCGAAGACGTCCTTGAAGGTTCGGGCCGCGACGCTCACGTGATCGCCGCCCGGTATCTCCATATACCTCACCTCGACGTTCAGCTTCTTCGCCGCCTCCACCATCGCGCGCGAATTCTGCACCGGTACGGTCTTGTCGTCATCGCCGTGTACGACCAGTTGGGGGACATGCGCGATCCTGCTCATCTTCGAGGCGTTGCCGCCCCCGGCCACCGGGGCCAGCGCCGCGAAGAGGTCGGGGTGGTTCATCGCTATGGACCACGTGCCGAACCCGCCCATCGAGTGGCCGGTCATATAAATCCTGTCGGGGTCGATGCGGTAGGCGCGCCTGACCTCCGAGATCACGTCCATCACGTCGCGCTCGGCCGCGCCCAGGTACATCGACGCGGGCTCGCGCCCCTTCGGGCACGCGACTATGTAGCCGTGGCGCTCGGCCTCGGCCTTGAAGGTGTTCTCGCCGTTGTCGTTTTTGTAGAAATCGAAATACGAGTTCTCGTCGCCCCCCATCCCGTGAAGCGCGATGACCAGAGGGTATGGCTTCGACCCGTCGTAGCTCGAAGGGACGAAGACGCGGTAGGGCTGCAAGGTGTCGTCCACCTGCGAGCGGTACGCCTTCCTGAAGTCCCCCCGCCTCCGCGCGAACGGGTCGCGCCCCGCTTCGAGGTCCGAGAGCTGCTCGTCGGCCTCCTTCAACTCCCTGTCGAAATCGACCCGCTCCGGGGGGATGTCGCCCGCGCTCGCCAGGTCGAACAGGCCGATGCGGTACTGCGCCGAAGCCATCTCCGCGGCGAGGGCCTGTTTGCCGCCCTCCTTCAGTCTCGCTTCAACCTTCGCCGCCCGTGCCTTCGCCGCCGCCACCTTCTTAGCCAGCCCGCGCTCTATGCGAACGGTCGCGGCTTTGACGACCGGGCTTGAGGCGGAGGGGGCCGGCGGCTTGATTATTACCGCCAGCCGGTAGCTTCCGTCCTCGACATCGGGGATCGTCACCTCCGCCGAGAGCGGCACGTCAGGCTCGAACGAGTCGAGCGACTTTAGGACGGCGAGCGGCTCGTCCCCGCGCATCCTGAGCAGGACCACCGAGGCCGCGAGCTTCCCCCGCGGCTTTTCATCGAGCGAAAAAATCTGCCCCACCCGCACGCTCACGGTCTGGGCGGGTTCGAGCACGGCGCGCTCGGGCCTGAACGTGAGGGCGGTCGTGAGTGCGCGCTCGGGCGTCCACTCGGCCCCGCGCATCAGGGCTATGGCGTGGTGGTAATGCTTGAGCGCTTCGCCGTACCTGCCCGCCTGCCGCGCCTCCTGCGCCTTCTTCCCGAGGCCCTCGACCTTCGAGCGCATCGCGTCGTCCATCTTCGTCGAGTTCTTCAACGTGTTGTAGCCGACCGACAGGCGCAGGACCTGCCCCGCGTCCTGCGCCCGGACGGCCGCCGCGCACGCGACCAGCAGGCAGACCGAAATGGTGAAGCCGCGCATCAACCTGAAATTCATCGATCATTCCCCCGATTGTTAAAGTGCAGACGTTCGCCGCGAAGATAGCATCACGCGACGGGCGGATCAAGCGGGGCTTCGTAACCGGCCCGTGCGGCCGCGAAATAAAGCCCCGGCTTCTTGCAAGTGAAGTTTTAATCTTTATACTAGGGCCGGAGGAGATCATCTATGGAATGGCTCAAGGCGAGACGCGGGGCGTTGAAAAATCCCGGCATTGCTTTCCTGCTCTTGGTCAGCGCTTTTTCAGGAGCGGTTATGAATCAAACCATTCAGGAGCTGAGCCCGTACCCGCCGCCCGGAACCAGCCCCCCGGTCGTGACCCCCGGCAGGGCCAGCAGCGACCCTTCCTCCGACGCCATCGTTCTCTTCGACGGCGGGAGCCTGTCGAAGTGGCGCGGCGTGAAGGACGGGGGCGAAGCCCGGTGGCAGGTCAGGGACGGCTACGCGGAAGTGGTGCCGGGCGCCGGGGATATTTCGACCCGCGAAGAGTTCGGCGATTGCCAGTTGCACATCGAGTGGGCCGCCCCCTCCGTAATCAAAGGTGAAGGGCAGGGGCGCGGCAACAGCGGCATCTTCCTCATGGACCGCTACGAGGTGCAGGTGCTCGACTCTTACAACAACGAGACCTACTTTCATGGGCAGGCCGGGTCGGTCTACAAGCAGTACGCGCCCCTGGTCAACGCGAGCCGCAAGCCCGGCGAGTGGCAGGCCTACGACATCATCTTCAAGGCCCCGAAGTTTGATGGGCAGGGGAAAGTGACGGAGCGCGCGCGCGTCACCGTGCTCCACAACGGCGTGCTGGTACAGAACAACGTCGAGATTCACGGGAACACGTGGCATGACAAGCCGCCGCTTTACCTCGCGCACGGGCCGAAGGCGCCCCTCAAGCTACAGGACCACGGCGACCTGGTGAGGTACCGCAACATCTGGATCAGGCCGTTGTGACAGCCCCTCGCGCTAGCGGGGAGACTCCACTAAATTGAAACTCATGTTGACCCGTTGCCAGTATGGGACAGGCTTCCCGTCTTTAATGGCGGGCTTGAACTTCAGTTGATATGCGGCCTTAATGGCCTCCTCGTTCAACCCCTCGGGCAGCCCTTGTAAGACCCTGACCATCGTGACCTCGCCCGTCTCGCTGATCAGCACTCTCAACATGATCGTCCCCTGGACGCCTTTCAGGCGCGCGCGCTCCGTATAATTCGGGTGGGGCCTTTTGAGCAACACGGGCTTCTTATCCACGGCCGTATCTATCAGAATCATTTCGGGCGAGGCGGGTAGAAGGCCCCATACCCTTATGCTCCCGAACTCCACGCCGACGACGCTGACCTTCAGCCTCTCCGCGCTCCCCGGAGCCAGCATGAAAGCCGGGGAGTATTCCGCCCCGCCGCCCAACAGCTTCGACTCTCCGGGCTTGATAAAGGCCCGGAAAGTGTGGCCGAGCGACTTGCTCTCCTCGTCCGCGAGGGCGAGTTCCAGTCTCACGGCCGTCACGGCCCGGTCGGTCTCGTTAACCAGCTCGATCTGCGGCGCGATCAGGTGGTGGGTCACGCCCGACGCCTCGTGCGTGGCGCTCCTCACCTTGGCATTCTTGATCGTGACGGGCGATTGCCTGTCAGGCTCGAATCGGATGGGGGTGTCGGGCGCATCCTTGAGCTTCTTGAGGACCTCGTACGCTTCACGGGCGTTCAGGCGAAGGGGGGTGAATGAGCCCGAGGCATTCGACGACGCGGCGGGCGCGCCCTTCTCCGGGCTCTCCTTCGAGCCTTCGGTCTGCGCCTGGGCGAGCGGGGCGGCACACAGGGCTATGAGAGCGATGATGATCGATTTTCTCATCGGGACTGAACCTCCTGTTCAGGCGGGCAGGATTATATATCAGGGTTATCGATTTTGGTTAACAAATAAAATACCGCGGCCCTGACGGCGGCCTCCTGATCTTGTATTGATTAGTCAGGGAGTATTATCATTTCGCATCGACGCCGTCGCCATTTATAGTGTTTACCTGCGTGGCCGCTTGCTCATCAACGGAGAGTAGAGCGACGTAATGGCCGAGACGAGACGTAGCGGTAAAGCGACCCTGGCGGGAATCTTACTGGGGGTCGGCCTGGGCGGCTTTGTAGACGGGATCGCGCTTCATCAGATCGCCCAGTGGCACAACATGCTGTCGGCAAGACTGCCCCCTCACACGATGGAGAACATGAGGGTCAACATGCTTTGGGACGGGCTGTTCCACGCGCTCACATGGGTCATCACCGTGATCGGGCTATTCATGCTGCTCGACGCGGCCCGCGACCGCGATGCGCTGCCTCCCACTAAATCTTTCGTCGGCTCGCTAATTTTAGGGTGGGGGTTGTTCAACCTTGTAGAAGGCCTGATCGACCACCAGCTTCTGGGCCTCCACCACGTCAGGGAGGTGCCGAACTATCTGGTTTACGACCTGACGTTTCTTGCGGTCGGCGGCGTGCTCTTCATTCTGGTCGGCTGGATGATGCAGCGCGGCGGGGGCAGGGCGGCCTGAGCCGGCCCTTCACAGCGCTCATGTTCGCGGGCGAAAGCGGGAGAGTTATGTTTGCGCCGCTCAAATCACTATGCTAGCATCGGCTCTTGGGTGAGTTATGAACGAACAAGCCATCCCGATAGAGAAGACCGTCCTTGAAAACGGGCTGACGATCATCACGGAGCAGATGCGCCACGTGCGCTCGGCCTCCGTCGGCATCTGGGTCCGCTCCGGCTCCCGCCACGAACCGGCCCCCCTCAACGGCATCTCGCACTTCATCGAGCACACCTTATTCAAGGGGACGAGCAATCGGTCCTCGCGCGAAATCGCGGTCGAAAGCGACGCCATCGGCGGCCACGTCGACGCCTTCACCAGCCGCGAGGTGGCGAGCTATTACGTCAAGGTGCTGGACGAGCACCTGCCGCGCGCCTTCGACCTGCTGGCGGACCTAGTCACCTCGCCCCTGTTCGAGGCGGAAGAACTCGACCGCGAGCGCAACGTCGTGCTCGAAGAGATAAAGATGGTCGAGGACACTCCCGACGACCTGGTCCACGAGATATTCGTGGCGAACTTCTGGCCCGACCACCCGCTCGGGCGCTCGATACTCGGCACCGCCGACACCCTGGCGACTTTCGACCACGACAGCGTGACGGAATTCTTCCGCGGCGTGTACACGCCCCGCAACCTGGTCGTGGCGGGCGCGGGCAACATCGAGCATGCGAAATTCGTCGAAATGGTCGCGCACTACCTCTCCCGCCTCGAAGACCGGCCCGCGGAGCTGCGCACGTCGGCCCCCCCGCACGCCGTGCCGCGCATCATCATCAATAAGGACCTCGAACAGGTCCACCTGATGCTGGGCACGCGCTGCCCGTCTATGGTCTCCGAAGACCGCTACAGCGTCCACGTGCTGAACGTGATACTGGGGGGGGGGATGAGCTCCCGCCTGTTCCAGACGATAAGGGAGGACCACGGGCTCGCTTACTCCGTCTACTCCGGCGTGAGCGGCTACACGGACGCGGGCTACCTCTCGATGTACGCCGCGACTTCGCCGGACCAGATCGATGACCTGGTGAAGCTGAGCATCGAGGAGTTCCGCAAGCTGAAGACGGAGAGCGTCTCCGACGCGGAGTTGCAGCGCGCCAAGGACCAGCTCAAAGTCTCCATCATGCTCAGCCTCGAATCGACCTCCGCGCGCATGAGCAACCTGGCGCGGCAGGAGATATTCTTCGGGCGCGAGTTCACTCTGGACGAGATACTTGACCGCATCAACCGGGTGTCGACCGAAGACGTGCAGCGGATGGCGAATGAAATCTTCGACGGCCATGACCTGGCGATCACGGCCGTCGGGCAGCTTGAGAACTTCGACGTAGACAGCGCGCAGCTTGCTTGCTAGATGAAGCGCCCGGCCGCCGCGGGGCCGGGCGGACGGGGCCGGCCACTCTTTTCCAATGAGATTGATCGTTTTAGGCAGCGGAAGCTCCGGCAATACGCTCTACGTAGAGTCGGGCGCGACCAAGGTGCTGATCGACGTGGGCCTCTCGGCCAGGGAGACCGCGCGGCGCATGTCCGACGTCGGCATCGACCCTACCGGGCTCGACGCCATAGTCGTCACGCACGAGCACTCGGACCACGTCAAAGGCGTCCGCGTGATGTCAAAGACCGCCGGGGTGCCCGTCTTCGTCTCCGACGCCACGCGCGCGGAGCTGCCCTTTAAGGAGGGCGACGACAGCGTGCTCTGGGGAGAAGCGATATCATCCAGCCAGCCTTTCCGCATCGGCTCTCTCGACTTTCACCCGTTCACCATCCCGCACGACGGCGTGGACACGTTCGCCTTCACGGTCGAGAGCGAGGGGGTGAAGGTGGGGGTCGTTACTGACCTCGGGTACATAACGCGCCTCGTGTCCGAGCGGCTCCGCGGCTCGGACCTGATCGTGATCGAGTCCAACCACGACCGGGACATGCTGAAGGTGGGGCCGTACCCGTGGCCGCTCAAGCAGCGCATCGCGAGCAGCTCCGGCCACCTCTCCAACGACGAGACCGCGCGCTGGATGCGGGAAGACTTCGACGGGCGCGCCCAGTACCTCGTGCTCGCGCACCTGTCGAGCAAGTGCAACCACCCGGAGCTCGCGAGGCTTTCGGCGCTCCAGGCGCTCGATTCGCACGGCACGCTCTTTTTCCCGAACGCCGAGCGCCGCGTCAAGATCGCACAGCAGAACCACCCGACCGAGTGGTTCGAGCTGTGACCCGCGGGGCGGGTTTGTCCGGGTGCGGTTTGCCCGGAGTCAGAGGGATAGATGATCGAACGATACACGCTGCTCGGAATGGGCGCGATATGGACGGACCAGAACAGGTTTCAGAAATGGCTCGACGTTGAGATAGCCGTCTGCGAAGTGCACGCGGAGATGGGCACGATCCCCGAGGAGGCCGTCGAGCATATCCGCAACAGGGCCAGCGTCTCCGTCGAGCGCATACAGGAGATCGAGCGCACCACGCGCCACGACGTGATCGCCTTCACCACCGCGCTCGCGGAAAAGATCGGGCCGGAGTCGCGCTTCGTCCACTACGGGCTCACCTCCTCGGACGTGGTCGACACGGCGAACGCCCTGCTGATGCGCGAGGCGGCCACGCTCCTGCTCGAAGACCTCGACCGGCTCGGGGAGGTCCTTCGCCGCCGAGCCTTCGAGCACAAAGACAGCGTGATGATAGGCAGGACCCACGGGGTCCACGCCGAGCCGACGACTTTCGGGCTCGTGCTCGCGCTCTACTACTCGGACAACGAGCGCAACAAGGAGCGGCTCAGGCGCGCGCGCGACGTGATCAGCTACGGTAAGATTTCGGGCGCGGTCGGCACCTTCGCCCACCTCGACCCGGAGGTGGAGGAGAGGGTCTGCGAGAGGCTCGGCCTGAAGCCCGCGCCCATCTCCACCCAGGTGATTCAGCGCGACAGGCACGCGGAGTTTCTCTCCACGCTCGCGATCATCGCGGCGTCGATGGAGAAGGTCGCGCTCGAAGTTCGGCACCTCCAGCGTACGGAGGTGCGCGAGGCGGAGGAGCCTTTCTCCGCCGGGCAGAAGGGGTCGTCGGCCATGCCGCACAAGCGCAACCCCGTCACCTCCGAGCAGATCTGCGGGCTCGCGCGCGTGGTCCGCGCCAACGCGCACGCCGCGCTCGAAGACATAGCCCTCTGGCACGAGCGCGACATCTCGCACTCGTCTGTCGAGAGGGTCATCCTGCCCGACTCCTGCATACTCGTCGATTACCTCGTCAACAAGACCGAGTGGCTCATCGGCGGGCTCGCGGTCTACCCGGAGCGGATGCGCGCGAACCTGGAATCGCTCGGGGGCGTGACGGCGAGCGGGCAACTGCTGCTTGAGCTGACCCGCAAAGGGGTCACCCGCGAGGACGCCTACGCCATCGTGCAGCCGCTCGCCATGCGCGTGTGGGACGAGGGGGCGAACTTCCGCGAGCTGGCCTCGTCCGACGAGCGGGTCACGTCGGCCCTGTCGCCCGAAGACCTGAATGCGATATTCGACGCCGGCCACCAGCTCCGGAACGTGGACAGGGTATTCGAGCGGGTCTTCGGCAAGGCCGAGCCGTAGGCCGAAAATCGGATGGCCCGACTCGACGTTTCATGCCGACGGCTCCATGTTAATGCCGGGCGCGAGGCCCGGCCGAGATTAGACCAGTAACGAAAGACTGATTTTATGAAAGCTAAAGTCTATGTCACCCTCAAGCCTTCCGTGCTCGACCCGCAGGGGAAGGCGATTCACCACGCGATAGAGACCATCGGCTACGGGACCATCACCGACGTTCGCCAGGGGAAATACTTCGAAATCACCCTCGACGACGCGACATCGGCCGAAGAAGCCCGCGCCGAAATCACGAGGCTCGCCAACGACGTGCTCTCGAACCCCGTCATCGAAGATTTTCGCATAGAACTAGATTCTGAGTCCGAAGCGTGAGATAATACCGCTTACTTAAGGCCCCACGGTCAACCCGAGGCCCTCACCAGGAAAGGACCTAGTTGAAGTATGAAATTCGGAGTTGTAGTGTTTCCGGGCTCCAATTGCGATCACGACACGTACCACATAATTAGCAAGGTCATAGGCCAGCCGGTCGATTTCATCTGGCACCGCCAGGCTTCCGTCGGGGATTGCGACGCGGTCATACTGCCCGGAGGGTTCTCTTACGGCGACTACCTGAGGACCGGGGCCATCGCGCGGTTCAGCCCCGTCATGGGGGCGGTCAAAGAGTTCGCCTCGCGCGGGGGGCTCGTCATGGGCATCTGCAACGGGTTTCAAATCCTGTGCGAAGCGGGCCTGCTCCCCGGAGCTCTGCTGAGGAACAGCAACCTCAAGTTCATCTGCGAGCACGTCAACATGCGCGTCGAGGTGACCGACACCCCCTTCACTTCGCGGTGCCAGCGCGGGCAGGTGCTCTCGGTCCCAATCGCGCACGGCGATGGGAATTACTTCTGCGACCCCGGCACGCTCGCGGAGCTTCAGCGCGACGACCGCATCATCTTCCGCTACTCCGACGCGCAGGGCGGCGTGACTCGCGAGTCCAATCCCAATGGCTCGCTCGATAACATCGCTGGCATATGTAACCGCGAGCGCAACGTGATCGGCCTGATGCCGCACCCGGAGCGCGCGAGCGAAGAACTGCTCGGGAGTAACGACGGGCGGATCATATTCCGCTCGCTTGCCGACACGCTCGCGGAACTGGCGAAGGCGTCGTGAGCAGGGGCAGAGGCAGGGGCCGGCGGTCAGGGGTCAGGAGTCAGGGATACTACCCAGGATTTTGATCTACTCGAAAGGGATTCTGTAAAGAGAGTCTGAAATCATGCACGCGTCTGTTCCCGCCCTGAATCCTGACCCCTGACCCCCGACCCCTATTAAATCCTATGAACGAACCTGTGATAACTCCCGAACTGGTCAAGAGTCACGGACTGACCGAAGAAGAGTATGGCCGCATCGAAGAGCTGCTCGGCCGAGCGCCCTCTTTCACGGAGCTGGGCATCTTCTCGGTGATGTGGTCGGAGCACTGTTCCTACAAGTCGTCGCGGGTCCACCTGCGCCGCCTGCCGACCAAAGGCGAAGCCGTCCTTCAGGGGCCGGGCGAGAACGCGGGCATCGTCGACGTCGGGGGCGGGCTTGCCGCGGCCTTCAAGATCGAATCTCATAATCACCCTTCGTTCATCGAGCCTTACCAGGGCGCGGCGACCGGCGTCGGCGGCATACTCCGGGACATCTTCACGATGGGCGCGCGCCCCCTGGCGGCCATGAACTCTTTGCACTTCGGCCCGCTCAAGGCCGGCGCGGACGCTTCGGCGGAAGAGCGCGCGACCGCCGCGCGCAACCGCTCCATCGTCGCCGGGGTGGTCAAAGGCATCGGCGATTACGGCAACGCATTCGGAGTCCCGACCATCGGGGGCGAGGTCCGCTTCAGCCCTTGCTATTCCCGCAACCCTCTGGTCAACGCCTTCACCCTGGGCATAGTGCGCCGCGACCAGATCTTTTACGGGCGCGCGGCGGGCGTCGGAAATCCAGTGATCTACGTCGGGGCCAAGACCGGCCGCGACGGCATACACGGCGCGACGATGGCTTCGGAAGAGTTCGGGGAGGAGGCCCAGTCGAAGCGGCCGACCGTGCAGGTGGGCGACCCGTTCCTCGAAAAGCTGCTGCTGGAAGCCTGCCTCGAAGCGATGCGCGAGGGCGCTGTCGTCGGCATTCAGGACATGGGCGCGGCGGGCCTGACCAGTTCTTCTTCGGAGATGGGCTCGCGCGCGGGGACCGGCATCGAGATAGACATTGACCTCGTGCCGCAGCGCGAGACCGGCATGTCGGCCTACGAGATCATGCTGTCGGAGTCGCAGGAGCGCATGCTAATCGTCGCCGAGGCCGGGCGCGAGCGGCAGGTGATCGACATATTCAAGAAGTGGGAGCTCGACGCCGTCGTCATCGGCCGCGTCACGGACGACCACCGCCTGCGGATCAGGCAGGCGGGGGAGGTCGTCGCGGACATCCCCAACTCCGCGCTCACCGACTCCGCCCCCGTTTACGACAGGCCGGTCAAAGCCCCGGACTCGCCGCCCGCGGCCCCGGAGGTCGGGCAGGCGGAAGGGTCGAACGAGGAGCTTGACGCGACGTTCATGCGGATAGTCACTTCGCCGACGGTCGCCTCGAAAGAGTGGGTCTACCACCAGTACGACCACATGGTCCGCACGAACACCGTGGTCCTGCCCGGCTCCGACGCGGCGGTGATCCGCATTAAAGAGAAGCGGAACTCTCTGGCGATGACCCTCGACTCGAACGCGCGTTACTGCCGGGTCGACCCGCGGGCCGGCGCGCGCCTGGTCGTCTCGGAGTCGTGGCGCAACCTTATCGCCTCGGGCGCGCGACCGCTAGCTCTGACTAACTGCCTCAATTTCGCCTCGCCAGAGCGGCCCGAGGTGATGTGGCAGTTCAGCGAAGTGATCGACGGGATGTCGGAAGCCTGCCGGGCCTTCAACACTCCCGTGACCGGTGGCAACGTGAGCTTCTACAACGAGACGGACGGGCGCGGCATCTACCCGACCCCCGTGATCGGGATGGTCGGGCTCGTCTCCGACACGCGGCATGTGACCACGCAATGGTTCAAGCAGGGGGGCCGCGCCATCGTACTGCTCGGCGCGACTTCCGACGACCTGGGGGCGAGCGAGTACGTCCTCGCGACGCGCGGGCGGCTCGAAGGCCGCGTGCCCGCGCTCGACCTCGACCTCGAACGGCGCGTGGGGGAGGCATGCCTGAAGGTTATCGAGTCCGGGCTCGTCGAGTCGGCGCATGACTGCTCCGACGGGGGGCTCGCAATCGCGCTCTCGGAATGCGCCTTCTCCAGCTACCGCAGGAAGGCCGTCGGCTTCGAGGTGAATCTCGAAGGCGGCCTCGGGGCGGCGGCCCACCTCTTCGCGGAGACGCCGTCGCGCATCGTGGTTTCGGCCCCCGACGAGAACGTCGATACGATAATGGAGCTCGCGAAAGAGCACGGCGTCCCGGCCGCGAGGCTCGGCAGAACGGGCGGCGAGAGGCTGAAGATCAGAGTCAACGGCGAGCCGGTCATAGACCGCCCCGTCTCCGAGGTCGAAGCGGCCTGGCGTCGGGTGCTCCCGAGCATGCTGGAAGTCGCCTCGCTCATCGCGGCCGAGGAGAGCCGGACGAGCTAGCGCCGGGCGTTCATATTTCCCGAGCTTCTGGTAGAATCTGTCGAAAATCCGAGGAGGAGATCAATCGATGACGAGACCGAACGGCGCGACCCCCGAGGGCACCAGAAGGTATGCCGACCGGCTGGCTTCAATCACGGCACCCGGCCACTTCCGCGAGCAGCAGGGCCTTTGCATGTCTTCCATCGGGCTCGGCACCTACCTCGGGCACTGGGACGAGAGCACGGACCGCATGTACCGGGAGGCCATAAAGCGCGCGGTCGAGCTCGGCTGCAACGTGATCGATTCGGCCATCAACTACCGCTTCCAGCGCAGCGAGCGGGCGATTGGGGCCGCGCTCAAACAGCTCTTCGAGTCGAAGAGGTTCTCGCGCGACGAGATAGTCGTCGCCACCAAGGGCGGCTTCTTCCCTTTCGACGGCGAGCCCCCTCAGGACCCGCGCGGGTGGGTGATGGAGAACATAATCAACTCCGGGGCCGCGCGCCCCGAAGACATAGTCGACAGCCATTGCATGTCCCCGAGCTACCTGGAGAACCAGCTGGGCCGCAGCCTCGAAAACCTGGGGCTCGATACAATCGACATTTATTACATTCACAACCCGGAGGCGCAGCTCGAACGGGTCGCGCGCGACGAGTTCATCCGCCGGATCCGCAGCGCCTTCGAGTTTCTGGAGCGGGCCGTGAGCGACGGGCGGATCAGGCTTTACGGCACGGCCACCTGGAACGGGTACCGGCAGCCGCCCCGCTCGCGCGACTACCTCTCCCTGGCCGAGATCGAGCAGGCCGCGCGCGACGCCGGAGGCGATGACCACCACTTTCGCGTAATCCAGTTGCCTTACAATCTGGCGATGCCGGAAGCGCTCACGTCGGGCAACCAGACGGTCGAAGGCAATCAGATGTCCGCCTTCGAAGCCGCGTCCCAGCTCGGGATCACCTCCATGTGCAGCGCCTCTCTGCTCCAGTCCAAGCTGGCGCACAGCCTGCCGCCCTTCGTCGATAACGCCCTCTCCGGGCTCAACTCCGACGCCCAGCGCGCCATCCAGTTCGTGCGCTCCACTCCGGGGGTCGCGACGGCCCTCATAGGCATGAGCCAGCGCGCGCACGTGGAGGAGAACCTGATGGTGGCCCGAGTTCCGCCCGCCCCCATAGAGCAGTTCCTCCAACTCTTCAGCGGCAATGACTAGCTGCGCGGGCCCTCGTTCCGCCCCCGCAGAGGCGCGTAAGCCCGAGCGGGCCTTACCGTTCAGGGCGATCCGCACAACCTGTGCGGCCATTCCTGCGTCTAAGAGGGGGCCTGAAAAAAAATTACGCCATGCGCTTGCCAAAGATTTTGCAGTTTTATAAATATCTGGTGCGTAATGTAAAATAGGAACTGGCAGGTCAGGCCGCGCGAAGAGATAAAGGGATGAGAGAAGAGCGAAACACGGTGGTTTTCTCGCAGATTCGGCAGGGCGGGCTTTTCAGGCGGATGCGGCGCGAGCTCGCGGACGCCGCGCGCGAGCTCGCCCACCGCCCCTCGGACTATCTGAGGGCGGCTTTCCTGCCCGACCGCCTCGCGACCTGGTTCCCCGCGCGGCTGGCCCGTGAAGCCTCCGCCTCCTTATCCGAGTTCCGCGCGCGCCCGGTGAAGTTCATCAATGGCGCGTTCGACTTCGATAATGTGAGCGCGCGCGTCCTCATCCTCTCCGTCTGCGTTCTGGTGACTTTCGTCGCCCTCCGCGAGATCCTCGCCTACACGTCCGTGCTCACCCCCTATTCGAGCTTCCGGCTGGTGAGCAGAAAATATCGCGACTACAAAGAGCCCGTGATGCTCGGGCCGCTCCACTACCCGCCGCAGATGTTGCCGCGCCGGGCCTCGCCTCAGAATACTCTGACCCTGGAAGAGATTCGCGAGCGCGATGAGAAGCGCCGCGAAGAGGCCGCGCGCCGCGAGCGCGAGAAGGCCGAGCGGGATAGGCTGGCGAAGGAGAAGGCCGACAAGCAGAAAGAGGCCGCGGAACTTGCCAAAGCCGAGGAGAATAAAGAGGGCGAGAAGGCCGAGCCTTCGAGCGGCGAAGACGCGCCCTCAGAGATCAAGTTCGGGGAGATCAACGAAGCCCCGATAAAAGATATAGTGAGCCGCACCTCCGCCCGGTACAAAGAGGGCAAGCTGGACATCCCCACGACGGAATTGACGGTCGAGGCGGGGTTCGAGATCGAGAAAGACGGCTCGTTGTCGAAGGTCCGGCTGATCAAGAGGTCCGGCTCGGAGATCATCGACCGCGAGGCCCTCGCCATCCTGTACGCCATCAGCGAGTCTCACGCGCTCAGCCCCATCTCGCACCTGACCTCGAACACGATCCGCTTCGACCTCGACTCGAAGACGGCCCGGCTTACGATCACGGGGTTCGCGCCCAGCGCGCGCGAGGCCAGCAATCAGGCGGGGGCTTTGAACCTGCTCCTGTACGCCGCGCGGATTACCCAGCAGTCGAAGAGCCCGGAGACGGCCGAGCTGCTCTCCCTCGTAAAAGTGAAGAGTGACAACAAGCGCATCGACGCCGAGATGATGGTGTCGCGCGCCCGCGCGTCGGAGATGATGCGCGCCCGCTTCAAATAGGTCTCAGGTCCTTCAAACAGGGCGAGCCCGCGGGAGCGGGCTCACTCTTCTTCCGCCCCCTCTGCCCCTTCAACTTCCGGGCTCTCATTCAGACGCGCGAGCAGCCATTGGCGGAATACGTCGGCCTCGTCGCCTTTGCCGGTCCACCGCGCGCGGTCGAACATGGTCACGGCCATCATCAGGGCATGGTGCTGCCCCGCGCGGTCGCCCGCGAACCCGAACTGGTTATAAAAGCGGTCGATCATCTCGACGCTTTGGCGGGCGGTCTCCACGTCCTTGAAGCCGAGCTTCCCGGCGAAGAATTTGGAGTAGACGTTCATGGGGTGGGAAGAGGTCGTGTAGAGGTCGAAGTAGCCCGACATCAGACCGGATTCCTGCAGCACCGACGCGACGTAACTCGGGCGCGCGCCGGTTATCATCGCTATGTCTTCAACGTCCCCGAAACCCGACGTGTAAAGGGATAGTATCTGATCTTTCTTGGACACCCGCCGCGTCTTCTGCTCTCCGCGCTCGGGCGCTCTGCTTTGCCTGGAGCTTGAGCTCATGTTCCAGCCCTTTCCGTCCACTGCAATGATTGAAGCAGATTGGTCGGAGCGGGTGCAAGAGCCTCAAACCCGCGCCACCAAAAAGAAGAGGGCCGACGGCCCCCTTCAATTATCTCTGAACTGACCGCGGGTCTCACCCGTGCGTCCTCTCGAACTCTTTCATGAAGGAGACGAGCGCCTCGACCCCCTCGCGCGGGAAGGCGTTGTAGATCGAGGCGCGGCAGCCCCCGACCGAGCGGTGCCCCTTGAGGCCGTCGAGCCCGGCCCTGGTGGCCTCCGCCACGAACTGCTTTTCGAGCTCCTCGCTCGGGAGCCTGAACGTGACGTTCATGAGCGAGCGGCTGTCGGGCTCGGCGTGCCCCCTGTAAAATCCGGACGAGTCGAGGGCGTCGTAGAGCAGCTTCGCCTTCTCCTCGTTGTGGCGCGCTATCCCTTCCAGGCCGCCCCGCTCGATGAGCCACTTCGTCACGAGGCCGAGGACGTAGATCGTGAAGACGGGCGGGGTGTTGTAAAGCGACTTCTCCTTCGCGTGCGTGTTGTAATCGAGCATGGTCGGCAAGCCCTCGGGGCTGCGCGCGAGCAGGTCTTCCCTGATGATGACGAGCGTGACGCCGGCGGGCGCGAGGTTCTTCTGCGCCCCCGCGTAGATCAGGGCGTACTTCGACACGTCGATGGGCCGGCTGAAGATGTCCGACGAGGCGTCGGCCACGAGTGGCACGCCCGAGGCTTCCGGCTCGCCCTTCCACTCCGTACCGTGAATCGTGTTGTTCGTGGTGAAGTGGAGGTAAGCGGCTTCAGGGTCGAGCGCCAGCTCGTCCTGCCTCGGGATGCGCGCGAAATTTTCCGGCTCGGTCGAAGCGGCCACGCTCACCCGCCCGACCTTCTGCGCTTCCTTCATGGCCTTCTTGGACCAGATGCCGGTGATCACGTAGTCGGCCTTGCCATCCTTCGGCAGTATGTTCATCGGCACCATGGAGAATTGCAGAGACGCCCCGCCCTGAAGGAAGAGGACGTGGTAGTTGTCCGGGACGTTCGCGAGCCTCCGGATGTTGGCCTCCGCCGCCTGGATGATCGCGTCGAAGGGCTTCGAGCGATGGCTGATCTCAAGCACGGACATCCCGACGCCCGGCAGCGCGAGCAGGTCCCTCTGGGCTTCTTCGAGCACGGAGACCGGCAGCACGGCCGGCCCGGCTGAGAAGTTGTATATTCTTTCGGTCATAATTCCTCCTGGCCTCTTTAGAGCTTCAGTAAACTCAGCTCAACTATGTCGTTCGAGCTTGATCGCATCGCCTCAAGCACCTGGTCCGACGGAGCCTGATCGACGTGTATGCGCGCGACCGCCGCGCGCGCGCCGTCGAAGACAATGTTCTCGGTCTCCTGGACGTTGATGCCCGCGGTCTTGAGGCGGTCGAAGACCCCGGCCAGCACGCCCACGCGGTCAAAGTGGCGCACGACGAGCAGGTGGGTCGCGGGCGATTTCCTGGCGAGGTTGACTACGTTCGGCGGGCGGCCCGTCGCCCTGTACTGCCGGATGATGTTGAGCGTCTCGTCCGCAATCGCCTGCTGGGCCTGGTCGGTCGAGGCCCCGATGTGGTGAGTGCCTACCGCCCCGTCGAGCCTGAAGATCGGGTCGTCGACCGCGCCGGTCCCGCCCGAGGGCTCGCCCGCGAAGACGTCGAGCCCCGCGCGCACGCGGCCTTCGCGCACCGCGCGCTCAAGGGCGGCCTGGTCGACCACCTCCGCGCGCGAAGTGTTTATGAAGAACGAGCCGGGCCGCAGTCTGTCGATCACCCTCTCGTCGATCAGGTTTCGCGTCTCGTCTTTGAGCGCGACGTGGACGCTCACGATGTCGGCCGACGCCGCGACTTCGAGGGGGGACTGGATCATCTCGACGCCCAGTTCGCCCGCTCGCTCGGGGGTGAGCGAGCGGCTCCACGCGATTACCGGCATGCCGAAGGCGCGCGCGCGCGGGATCATCTCCTGGCCGATGCGCCCGACCCCGATGAGCCCGAGCGTCCGCCCGAACAGGCCCCGCGCCTTGCTGTACTCCTTCTTGTTCCATTTGCCGGCCTTGAGGTCCGAGGCGTTCTCGACTATGCGGCGGTCGAGGGCGAGCATCAGCCCGAAAGCCAGCTCGGCCACGGCGACCGAGTTCTTGCCGGGGCAGTTGGCGACGTAGATGCCGCGGGCCGAGGCCGCCTGCACGTCGATGGTGTTGAACCCCGCGCCCGCGCGCACGACGAGGCTCAGGCGCCCGGCTTCGAGCATCTCTCCCGTGACTTTCGTCGAGCGCACGACCAGAACGTCCGCGCCCGTCGATTCGATGGCCTGCCTGAGCGAATCGTCCTTCAGCTCGCTGTCGTAGATTACTTCGATGCCTTCCTGTGTTAGAGCGGCCTGCCCGGACTCGGGGAATTTATCCGCGATAAGTACTTTCATCTGTGTTGCTCCTCCCAGAGAGTAGCTATTTTCTCACGCGACGGGCGAAGCCGCAAAGTTAAGGGGAGGCGCGCGCGGCCCCGTGCTCCTGCTCAGTACCTTTGCGAGACCCCGCGGACACACCTGACGGTGTCGCGGGCGATGAGCAGTTCTTCGTCCGTCGGGATCGCGTAAACGGCGAGGCGGGAGTCGGGCGTGCTGATGGCCCCTTCGACCCCCCCGCACACGCGGCCATTGCGCTCGGGGTCGATGTGTACGCCCATCCACTGCAGCCCCTCGCATATGCGGGAGCGGATCTCCGGGGAGTTCTCGCCGATGCCCCCCGTGAAGATGATCGCGTCGGCCCCGTTCATCGCGGCGAGGTACGCGCCGATGTACTTCCGCGCGCGGTAGCAGAATATCTCGATGGCGAGCAGGGCCCGGCGGTCGTTGTGCTCGCGCGCCTCGTCGAGCAGCTCCCGCATGTCGTTGGTCAGGCCGGAAATGCCGAGCAGCCCCGACTGCTTGTTGAGAAGGGTCTCGACCTCGCCCGCCGAGAGGCCCTCCTTGGTGGAGATGTAATCCACGAGGGCGGGGTCGATGTCGCCCGACCGGGTGCCCATGACGAGCCCTTCGAGCGGGGTCATCCCCATCGACGTGTCGACCGAATCTCCCGCGCGGATGGCGGCCACCGAGCAGCCGTTGCCGAGGTGCAGGGTGATGATGTTTGTGCGCTCGCGCGCGATGCCCATCATGTGCCTGTAGCGGTACGCGACGTAGCGGTGCGAGGTCCCGTGGAAGCCGTAGCGGCGCACGCGGTGCCTGCGATAAAGCTGGTAAGGCAGGGCGTAGAGGTAGGAAGCCTCCGGCATGGTCTGGTGGAATGCCGTGTCGAAGACCGCCGCCTGCGGCAGCCCCTCGCCGAAGAGGGCGCGCGCGGCGACTATGCCTTTGACGTTCGCGGGGTTGTGCAGGGGCGCGAGGTCTATGCAGTCCTCTATCTCGCGCAGAACCTCGCCGGTGATGAGGACGGAGTGGGTGAATCGCTCGCCGCCGTGCACGACCCGGTGCCCGACCGCGTGCACGTCGGCGAGCGAGTTGATCTCCTTTATCCCTTCGGCCCCGGAAGAAGACCACCTGAGGATGAAATCGACCGCGGCGCGGATGTCCCTCAGGGGCTCGGCGAGTCTCCTCTTCCGGGCCCCTTCGACTTCAAGCGTGATGACAGCCTCCCCGCCGACCCGCTCGATCACGCCGCGCGCCAGCCTCTTATCGGCATCCCGCGCAATCGCCTCGATGTCGGTGGCGATGAGCTGAAACTTGACGGTGGAGCTGCCGCAGTTGAGGACGAGAACGTTCATAAACAGGTGGCGGACTTCCGGCCAGGATATGCAGTCTCCGGGGCCTTCAGTCCGGCGGGCGCGCAAGGCATGACGGTGAGGTGCCTTGCGCCGCCGCTGAAACAATCTGTTAGGTCGACAACAGTTTGCCGAGACTGGCCGCCCAATTCGCCTTCACCACGCTGCCATACATCTCACGTTCTTTCTCTCGCCTGATAGCGCACGCTTTCCTCAGGGCCGCCGCCTCCCCCAGTTTGTCGATAGACACCCAGGTTCGGCACAGCTTTCCGGGCCAGGGGTTCCACGTGACTTCGTAAACATTGCTCACGACCTTCTCGCCGTTGGCAGTCTTCACGACCTTCGTCTTCCGCTGTACGCCCATGATGCCGGAGCTGTTGCGAGGGTTCCGCGCTATTACTAGCCTGTCGGTTCGCGGCTTGCCGAGCTCCTGCTCGGCCTTGTTGCGGAAGAGGACAGCCTCCTCCAGAGCCTTCTCACGTCCGCCATGCGACTTGTCGCTGAAAAACTTCGCCCGACGCATGCCGTTAAAGGTTACTCTTACATACCAACCATATGTGTCTTTCTTAGGTTGATCGATTCTGCTGATGCCTTTATATCCACTCTTAGCCATAGTGTTCTTGCTCGTTCTTGAGTCCCCTCCTGAAGTAGATACACAAAATCTTTGGTGATTTTGTCTTACTGCTAAATAAGGACCTCAGGCAATCGCTCAAACCCGGTTGCCTGTACCAAGTCGGTCCCGGACTACTCCCATCGCATAGTTACAAGTATACAGATTATATTCTCTTCTGCCATGTCGATCCAGCATCTTTTAAATTAAGTGGCTCAGGAGCCCGTCGCGCAGCTTCGGCTCGAACCACGTGGACTTGGGCGGCATTATCTCGTTAGCATCGGAAACGTCCATTAATTGCTCGACCGTGACCGGGTACATGGAGAAGGCGACGGCCGCCTGCCCGCCGTCCACGAGCCGTTCCAGCGCCGCCGTCCCGCGAATGCCCCCGACGAAATCTATGCGCTTGTCCGTGCGCACGTCCCTGATGCCGAGGATGGGGTCGAGCACATGCTCCTGAAGCAGGCTCACGTCGAGCGACCGTATGGGGTCGCCCGCCGCCGCGCCGTCCCGCGACAGGTCGAGCCCATACCACCTGCCCCCCAGGTACATGCTGGCCCCCCCCTTCGACCGGGGCGAGGCGTCCGCCCGTTCGGAGACGCCGACCTTCTCCGACACGGCCTTGAGGAAGTCCGAGGGCGAGAGCCCGTTCAGATCCTTCACGACCCGGTTGTAAGGAAGTATGCGGAGCTGGTCGGAAGGGAAGAGGACCGCGAGAAAGAAGTTGTACTCCTCGTCGCCCGTGTGTCCGGGGTTCTCTCCTTTGAGCCGAGCGCGAGCCCGGCTCGCGCTCGCCGCGCGGTGGTGCCCGTCGGCGATGTAGAGCAGAGGGACCGCGCGGAATTCTTCCGCCAGCGCGCGCGCGTCGTCCACGCCCGCCCGCCAGACCGTGTGCCGGACGCCGTCGTCCGCGGTGATGTCGTAGAGGGGCGCGGCGCTCCTGGCCCGCTCGACGATCCGGTTGATCTCGCCCCTCCCGCGGTAGGTGAGGAAGACCGGGCCGGTCTGCGCCCTGAGCGTGACGATGTGGCGCGTGCGGTCGTCTTCCTTGTCCTTGCGCGTGCGCTCGTGCTTGCGGATGATGTCGGAATCGTACTCGTCGACCGAGCAGCAGGCCGCTATCCCCGTCTGGGTGTGGTCGCCCATCCGAAGCTCGTAGACATAGATGCTCGGGGCCGGTTCGACGAGGAGCGGGGCCGCGGCCTTCAGCCTCTCGAAATTTTCCGCCGCCTTCGCGTACACGACATCGCTGTAAGGGTCCGTGTCGTCGGGCAGCCCGATCTCGGGCCGCGAAACGTGCAGGAAGCTGAGCGGGTTGTCCGACGCGAGCGCGCGGGCCTCGCTCGTGTTGACCACGTCGTAGGGCACGGCGGCTACCTCTCGGGCCTTCTCTTCGACCGGGCGCAGGGCCCGGAATGGGTGGATCGTTGCCATCTTTTATATATCTCCGTCCGATTAACTCTCTCGAATATTTTGATGCGGCGAGACGCAGCCTGCACAAGTAATGATGCTAGGGTGCGCCCGCACGCGTGTCAACTTCATCGCCGCTTAACGAATCTTCTCGGGCGGCTTCAGTTCCAGAGTCGTGTGCTCGGTCACCGAGTCAAGAAACGGAGGGGCAGAGATGGTCCGGTCGGTGTCGGGGGCTTGCGGAAGCTGTACCAGTGGCTCCTCGGGTCGCAGGCGAGGCGTCGCATTCTGATTGTCGAGCAGGCCCCTCGATTTTCGTATGCGGGCGAGGCCGACGAAGATGGCGGGCAGCCCGAATATGAGCCCGAGGAGTATGTTTATGAAAGGCGCGGCGTAGCTCGGCGTGCGGTCGAAAGAGCCGAGGACGGCGCTCAGGATCGCGACGCCGATGAATATGCAGAGGGTGAGGACCCCCGCGCTCAGGGCGTTTTCGCCCTTCTTGAGCTTGTCCACCGCGTCGTCGAAATCTCCCGCGAGCGCCACGCGGAGGGCGGCGAAGGGCAGGCCGCACTGCCTGCAAAACTTCTGCTCCGGGTTGTTCATCGTGCTGCATCGCGGGCAATGCATCATCGACCTCCAGCGGCAAACTTAACACAGGCGCTCGGCCCGATCAAACGGCCCGGCAATCCATACGACGGAAGGCGCGGGAGAGTTTGCGGGGCTGTTCATTCGCGCCGCGCGATTATATTATAGGCGCGAAGAATTCATAAGAAGGTGGTCCATACGATGAGGAGGGCAGGCAGATGAAAGGTGATTCGCCCGAGCCGTACGTGCTGTCCGACAGGCGGGGGTCGGTCCTTACGCTCACTCTCAACCGCCCGGAGAAGAGCAACTCGCTTCACCCCGACCTGGTCCTGAAACTGACCGACGCGCTCAGGGGGGCCGAAAGCGACGAGGGCGTGAACGCGGTGATCCTCACCGGGGCGGGCCGCAGTTTTTGCGCGGGCCTCGACCTCGGGCTGCTCGTAAGCTGGACCCCGGATGAGAAGCTGGCTTACCTGAAGACGGTGACGGCTATGTTCAACCTCGTCTGGACCCTGCCCCAGCCGGTGATAGCGGCGGTGAACGGCCCGGCAATCGCGGGAGGTTTCGACCTGGCGGCGTTCTGCGACATTCGGCTCGCGGCGCGCGAGGCGGTCTTCGGGCAGGCCGAGATCAACATCGGCCTGACGCAGATCATCCACCCGCTCTATAAAACGATAGGGCTCGCGCGGGCCAAAGAGCTCGCGATGACCGGACAGAACATCCCCGCCGAAGAGGCGTACCGCATCGGCCTCGTCAATCACATCTATCCCGGCCCGGAGCTGATGGCTCGCGCGGCGGAGCTTGCGGAGGTCCTCGCGTCGCGACCGCGGGAGGCTCTGATCGAGACCAAGCGGCTCACGCGCGAGCTGATAGACCTCGACACCAAGTCGGCCCTGAACGAGGTCAACGAGACGTTCGTCCGCCGCCTGAACTCCGACGAGCACCGCGAGCACGTGACCCGCTTCTACGAAAAAATGAAGGCGGGGGCCAGAGGCCGGGAGCCAGAGGTCAGGGGCTAAGGAAGAATCATTTTAGACTCTCTTTATAGAATCCCTTTTGATCTAATCGAAATCACGGGCGGCCTCCCTGCCCCCTGCCCCCCGGCCTCTGACCCCTGATCCATCTGTCCTCTTTTTACTGCACCCCTTCGTCTACGCGCTTACACCATATCGTCGAGTCCCGCGCGGATATCCAGCGATTTAGCCGCAATTAAGCCGTGGCACCTTCCTTGCAGAGGGTTTCATGAAAAAAATAAACGGAGTATCCAGTCATGATCGACACAGACCACATAGATACAGTCGCCGTGAAACTCTGCGCTGCTTGCGGCGGCGGGTTGCTCGAACGTGACAAGTTCTGTCGCTGGTGCGGAGTATGCCAGCAGGTGAATAAATCAGAGCTTAAAGAGAGCACATTCAAAAGAGCTATGACCGCCCCCGGCAATAACAACTCGACCTCGCTTTACACAACGACTTCGCTCGAACAGGTGAAACTGAGGGCCGGATTTTACCGGCCGGTCTCCGGCCCCCTGGTCAGCGCGGTGCTCTCGGGCGTCTCGACCGGCCACACGAGGCCGCTCTACAGCCGGCTCCTGCGGAAAGCGATCTTCGCGCTCGTGTCGATACCCATCTGGCTGATGATAATCCTGCTGTCTCCCATCGACGCCTGCGCCGCCGCGATTGAGATTTCAAGGGAGTATTGACGCGGCCCTCTAAGGTTGACCGTCTCGTTTGCGCGTAATCCGGACCGAACGGAGCGACTCTTTTGGGATAGAGCTTGAGCATCAATCGTTTCTTCAAATTCAACGCGGTCGGCGCGGCGGGGATAGCGGTGCAGGCCGCCTCACTCTTCTTCTTCATGAAGGTCATGGGGCTGCACTACCTCGTCGCCACCGTGTTCGCCGTGGAGTCGGCCCTCCTGCACAACTTCGTGTGGCACAGGAAATGGACGTGGGCCGACCGCTCGGGCCTGAGCTCCGCGTGCATGCTCGCGCGGTTCAACCTGACGACGGGGGCCATCTGCATCGTAGGAAACCTGCTCCTCATGTCGGTCTTCGTCGGGCGGCTCGGCCTGAATGCCTACGCCGCCAACCTCGCGGCCATCGGCATCTGCTCGCTCATAAACTTCGCCCTGGCGGACCGCTACGTCTTCGTTTGACCGGGTCGCGCGAATCCTTTTAGTTTGACACCGAGTACGTTTCCTCCTAGAATGCCCCCGGTTTCCATGCCCAGGTCCGTATAAATCTCTCCGAGGACCAGTAAAGGCACAATCATCATGACAGACGCGACGCCGGAAATCTCGCCGCGAGCGAGAAGGGACGGGCTTGTGATCCGGGCAATGCCGGAAGAGGTGCTCGTCTACGACATTTATCGACACAGGGCCCACTGCCTGAACGGGCCGGCGGCGATGGTATGGAATCACTGCGATGGGGAGACTACCGTGGCGGAGATGGCCGGGCTCCTTGAGGAGGAGTTGAAGGGGCCGGTCGATGAAGCGGTGGTCCGGTATGCGCTCGGCGAGTTGGAGAAAGCGCGGCTCCTTGAGGGGGCCGGGGCGCGGCAATCGCAGCGGCCTAAAATGACGCGGCGCGAAGTCGTGAGAAGGGTCGGCCTCGCGGCCGCGGCCGGGCTGCCTCTGGTGACTTCCATCCTCGCGCCCGCCGCGACGGAGGCGGCGACGTGCCGCGCCTCGGGCGCTATGTGCGTCACCAGCGCGCAGTGTTGCAGCGGGTTATGTTCGAGCGGCAGGTGCGTATAACGCTTCGCGTGAGCGACCCGCGCCGGCTGCCCAACTCAGTAAATCAAACCCGATTCGCGGCCCCCGCCGGGTGCGCTTATTAGGCAGGACTCTTTCGCAATACCTTGCCGTGCCGTGCCCCGACCTACTCTCCGACCCGGATAAAGTCCCGGTCGCCGGCCTTGCAATGCGAGGCGGCTGGTAATATTCTCCAGACGGAGAATTTCGAGGGCTTACCGGGTGTACCATCTTTAGCGTTAGGGAATAATTTCGGAGACACTGGTAGATTAGATGTGACGGAAGAACTGCCCCTACAGGAGGAATACCATGACTATTTTCGGCAAAACGGTTTCTGAATATCTCGCCTTCCAGAAGTACATCCTGCTGCTCATTCTCGCCGTCGGACTCGGACGCCTCTTGCTCTCGCTCGGCGGCGTCCCTGACTCCGCTACGAGGTGGTTGAGCATCTCTGTCGTGTCGCTGATCGGCATAGTCTACTACGCGATCCGCGTTCACACTTCCGGCTTCGGGAGCTATAAACAGCTACTCCCGCTCCTGTTCATCCAAAGCGTCGTCGCGCAGGCAATCGTCATCGCCGGCATCATTATCGCGATCCTGACGCAAAAGGATAACGTCTTCAGCATTCCCGAGTACAGCGGCGGTTCGGACGGCAAGAACTGGACTCACGTGCTGGCGCACCTGATTGTTGGCCTCATCATAGGCCCACTGATAGCCTGGCTCATCGCATCCGCAATACTCTTCATCACAAAAAAGGTCGTGCCGGAGAATGCCGCGAAGAGGGCGAGGGCGTAAACGAACTCCTTAACGGACCCCATCGGGTGGGCGTTGGCACTACCCGCAGATTTCTCTGGCATCGTCAGCGCGGCCCCGGCTCATTGTGGAATTGTTTCCCGGTTCTGCCCTGCTCAGGTATCCCGCGCATGCCTGGCGCTTCTAAGGTTACGCCTCGGAGGGCGCGGGCGCCGGTTTTAGATGCGTCATGCCGAACTCGCCCGCCCGCGCTCCGCTGCATACGGTTGTTAGGGGCGTCCGCGTGGCGCGGGCATCATTCCCGCGCCACCGCCCGGTCGGCCCTTTCAATTACGCCTGTCGAATCTGATGCCTCTCTCGACTTCTGCTATCGCCTGACCCACGAGCCTCTGCGCCCGTGCCCTGTGCCCACCCTTGTCCGCACTGGCCGCTTCCAATTCTTTCTTCGCCACCCTCAAAGCGTCCAGGGCCGCTTGCATGTGCGGCTGGTCCGCCGCGCTCGCCGGGTGAGACAGGGCCAGCCCTAAGGCCGTGGCGGGAAGCACCTGGGTTAGGACTTTCCTTCGAGAAATGCTCTTCATTACCAAATCCTCCAGAAAGATTTATTCGCTGAGTCCCGGAGAATCACCCGCCGGGTGCTAAGGCAGGGAGGGGAGAAGGTATCCGGGCCATCAAGACATGCGGGAGGATAGACCAAAGAGGGTGCGGGCATCAATAGCACAGCCGCCACCCGGTCGCGGGGATTCAAAGTTGAAGTGGCCACGAGGGATCCGCTTGCCGGTACGTAAAGCTGATTCTCCTTGACCCCGGATAGACTCATGCATAAGATGCTTGCCGTCTGAGAAGCGGCGCACCTGCACCCCGATTCTATCAACCTGAAATCGTCCTTCGTCATAAGCGGGCCATGCTCGCCAACTGATCGGCGAGCAGTGTGAGCGCTTTCTCCGAAGTGAACGAATGATGGGAAAGTGATTCCAGCCTCAAACTTCAGGTTGTAGGGCCTCTTCTTGCTTTTCATATCACTCTTCACGCAACCAAATCACGACCAGGAGCGATTATGAAAAGGCATTACGCATTTTACCTGTTATTGATGAGCGCGGTGGCCCTGCTGTCGGCGCACCCATTCGGCCCGCGCGCGACCAGGGCATTCGGCGCCGGGCCGCCCGCCGCCAATTTCGGAAATGCGATGCCGGCCCCGCCGATGATCTTCACAGTCAACTCGTCCGCCGACCCCGGCACCGGGGCGTGCGACTCCGGGGAATGCACCCTCCGCGAGGCCATACTGGCCGCCAACCTGAATCCGGGCGCGGACACCATCGTCTTCAGCATCTCGACGGGGCCGCAGAAGATAAACCTGCTCGGCCCTCTGCCCAACATCAGCGAAGTGGTCACCATAGACGGAACGTTGCAGCCGGGTTTCTCCGGCGCTCCTTTGATCGAGCTGAACGGCCAGAGCGCGGGCGAGGGCACGAACGGGCTGAGCCTGACCGGGGGGGACAGCACCGTGCGCGGCCTGGTGATAAATAATTTCGGGGGGAGCGGCATCACCATCTCCAACCTCGGCGGCAATACCATCGAGGGAAATTACATCGGCACGAACCTCCTCGGACAGATCGCTCAGGGCAACGCCGAAAACGGGGTGGTCATCAGCAACTCGTCCAACAATATAATAGGCGGGACCACCGATTCGTCTCGCAACGTCATCTCGGGCAACCTGACGCACGGCGTGTTGATAATCGGCTCTCCGGCGACCGGAAACCATGTGCGCGGCAATTTCATCGGCACCAACGTCGCCGGAACTTCGCGGATAGCCAACAACGCGGACGGCGTGTCGATCATCGACGCGCCGGGCAACACGGTCGGGGGCACGCAGGCCGGGATGCGAAATGTGATCTCGGGCAACGACGGGAAGGGGGTCAGCATTCAATTCTCCAACGCATCGGGAAACGCCGTGCAGGGCAACTTCATCGGCACGGACGTGAACGGCACCGACGACCTCGGGAATGAGATAGACGGCATAGACCTCTTCGAGTCTTCGAGCAACATAATCGGCGGGACTGCCGCCGGGGCCCGCAACATCATCTCGGGGAATAACGCCAACGGGATCCGAATCAATCTGGGCGGCGGGAACCAGATACGCGGCAACTTCATCGGCACCAAGATCGACGGCAGAATCGCCCTGCCGAATCTCTTCCGCGGAATATTCATCGGCAACGGCTCGAACAACAACGTCATCGGGGGGCCGTCGGCCGGCGAGGGCAACACGATTGCCAACAACAGCACCGGGGGCGTCCTGGTCCAGGAAGGGACGGGCAATGCCATCCGGGCGAATCTGATCTTCGCGAACGGAGGGCTCGGGATAGACCTCGCGCCCGTCGGGGTGACGAACAACGATCCGGGGGACCCGGACTCGGGGCCGAATAACCTGCAAAACACGCCCATCATCACCTCCGCGAGCAGCGCGTCGGCCACGAGCACGAACGTTCAGGGCACGCTCAACAGCACGGCGAACACGTCTTTCACCATCGACTTTTTTTCCAACATCGCCTGCGACCCTCTCGGCTCGGGCGAAGGGCAGGAGTTCCTCGGCTCGACATCCGTGACGACCAACGGGTCGGGGAATGCGAGCTTCAACGTCACCCTGCCCGCCTCCGCCTCCGCGGGGCCATTCATCACGGCCACGGCCACCAATCCCACGGGCAACACGTCGGAGTTCTCCCCGTGCGTGATCTTCACCTCGTCGGCCGACCTCGCCGTCACCAAGCAGGCTTCGAGCGCCGCCGCCGTCGCGGGGGCGACCATCACCTACACGATCACCGTGAGCAACTTCGGGCCCGACACCCCGTCGTCGGTCGTGGTGACCGACAGCCTGCCCGGCTCCCTCTCCTTCGTCTCGTGCAACGCGCCCGCCGGGATCGTTTGCTCCGGGTCCGGCAACGACCGGGTCATAACCTTCGGCCCCATCGCCCCGAACACTTCGCAAACGGCCAGCATCGTTGCGCGGGTGAGTTGCTCCGCGGCCAACGGGTCGGTCATCAACAACACCGCGACGGTCGACTCGGCAAACGACGACCCGCAGCCGGGCAACAACTCGTCGGTCGCGGCGACCTTCGTGTCGAACCCTCCCGCGTCATTCTCCCCTCCGAGCGACGCCTTCTCTTCGGCGGGAGGCGCGGGGCAGGTCGTGGTGACCAGGCCCGCGGGATGCGACTGGACGGCCACGAGCAACGCGGCATTCATCACGATCACGGGGGGCGGCTCCGGCTCCGGCAACGGGTCGGTCATCTACACCGTCAGCCAGAATGCGGGCCCCGGCTCGCGCACCGGCACTTTGACAATCGCGGGCCAGACCTTCACGGTCACTCAGAGCGGCACCGGCTGCGCCTACTCCATCTCGCCTTCCAGCGCGTCGATCCCCGCGTCGGGCGGCACGGGGACCGTGAATGTTACGGCGGGAGCCGGGTGCTCGTGGAGGGCGTCGAGCAGGGAGAGCTGGATCACCTTCCCCGTGAACGTCAGCGGGACCGGGAACGGCACTCTCACTTTCGCGGTCGAGGCGAATGCCGGTGCCGCCCGCTCCGGCACATTCACCGTCGAGAACCAGACCTTCACCATCAACCAGGCGGGAGGCGCCACCACTTTCGCGGTGTCGGGCCGCACGGCCACGGCGTCCGGCCTCGGCATACCGGGCGTCACCATCACCTTCACCCGCGTCATCGGCACCGGGGCCATTCCCCCTCCCGTGCAGACCAACGCTTCGGGCAACTGGTCGCAGACGGGATTCGAAGCCGGGACGACTTATCGCGCCACCCCCTCTAAACGCCGCTTCGCCTTCACGCCTCCTTCCGCCGATTTCGCGGGAGCGAGCACGATCATTAACTTCAGGGGCGCGCGAAACGTCGATACCACCGGCGTATTCCGCCCGTCCAACGGAGCGCTCTTCCTGAAGAATGCCAACGACACGGGCTTCGCCGATACGCTCCTCACTTATGGAATTCCCGGAGACTTCCCCGTGACCGGAGACTGGGACGGGGACGGGGTCGACACCATAGGCGTTTATCGCGGCGGCAACTTCCTGCTCCGCAACTCCAACACCAACGGTTTCGCCGACCTCGTCATCACCTTCGGAGCGCCGGGCGATCAGCCCGTGGTCGGGGACTGGGACGGCGACGGCATCGACACCATAGGCATCTACCGTAACGGAACTTTCTTCCTCAGAAACTCCAACACGACGGGCGCTCCCGACCTCGTGTTTGAGCTCGGAATACCGGGCGATGTCGGCATATCAGGCGACTGGGACGGCGACGGCATAGTTACGACCGGAGTGTTCCGCCCGTCCAACGGAGCCTTGTTCTTGAAGAACACGAACTCCACCGGATTCGCGGACATATTCCTGACGTACGGGCTGCCCGGAGACAAGCCCGTGACCGGCGACTGGAACGGCGACGGGGTCGACACCATCGGCGTCTACCGCAACGGAGACTTCTTCCTGCGGAACTCGAACACGAACGGCTTCGCTGAGATCGTGTTCACGCTCGGAGTGCCCGAGGACCACCCGATAGTCGGCGACTGGAACGGGTTGCCGTAGCTCAGGGGTGAGTGTTCAGGAGTCAGCGGTCAGGGGCCAGGGTTGGAGAGGGATTCAATAAAGAGAGTCTCTTATCTTCCCTGACCCCCGGCCCCTGACCACTGACCACTGTTCCCTAAGTTACCTACATAACATTGCGTGTAAACTATCATGAATTTTTGTTTGACACGGATGGCGCATAGCTCTAAAATTGCGCGGTCAGTAATCGGGATGCGTACTCCACCGATTAGCTATTCAGGCCCGCGAAAGCCAGCAAATCACCCCTAGGCACGTAGCTTGGAGTAGCCCAACTGATTAAATCGTCCTTTTATAAAGTGAAGGCCGGGAAATCTACCGTAGTTAGATGAGCTAAGGGCTCATGTCGTAATCTCGATTTCGTGCAGCTCAGCGTCGGCCTTCGCTGAAGCCGCTAACCGTTTCCACCCAGGTTAAAGTCCAGTATCGGAGTTTAAGGGGTGTGGTTATGTGGGATGACAGACTGCCTCGCAGCCGCGCGCGCGTTGCCATTCTTTTAATGGCTTTTGTGCCCGCCTCGATGTTCCCGGACCTTTGTTCATTCAATAGCTTTTTATCCAACCGCCACCTGATACCTCGTATTAATGCCGACGCGACGGCGCAGGCCTTACCCTTCAGCCAGGACTGGACCGATGCCGGTCTAGTCACGGCCGACGATGACTGGGGCGGAGTCGCGGGCGTCGTCGGGTATCTGGGGGACATCTCCCCGGCCGCGGCCGCGGATGTCGACCCGCAAACCGTCCTCGTAGACAACCTGACCGTGGACGTAATCGCCAACATAAATGGGAGCCCGAGCGGTGTCGTTCAGGGAGGCGTCGCGGAGTTTCAAGGCGCTCCATTCATGACCGTCGCCTTGCAGGGGTCGGGCACGGCGGACGCTCCCAACATCGTTATATCTGTCGACACCACCGGGAAGACCGACATCACGATCTCTTATAACCTGCGCGATGTCGATGGCTCGGCGGATAACGCGGCTCAGCAGGTGGCGCTTCAATACCGGGTCGGGGACTCGGGCAACTTTACGAACATCCCGGAAGGGTATGTCCCGGACGCGACGACCGGGCCGAATCAGGCGACTCTCGTAACTCCGGTCGGCGTCCTGCTGCCCGCTGCCGCCATCAACAAGCCTCTGGTTCAACTGCGGATCATTACGACGAACGCCGGCGGAAACGACGAGTGGGTCGGCATTGATGACATCTCGATAACCGGCGTCGAGATTCTGCACGCCGAGATGGAAGGGTTCGCCGCGACCGGGAGCGCCGGGCATGCTCTGCTCGAATGGCGCACGGGGATGGAGGTCGATAGTCTCGGCTTCAACATCTACCGCGAGGACGAAGGCAGGCGCTCGCGCGTCAACGGTAACATCCTCGCGGGCTCGGCCCTGCTAGCCGGCCCAGGAGTCACGCTCGGCGCGGGCCGCTCCTACTCTTTCCGCGACCCCGCCCCTTCGCATCCGGGGACTCTCTACTTCATCGAAGCAATCGACCTGAATGGCGCGAGCGTCTATCACGGCCCGGTCGCGCTTGATATGAGCGGAGATGAAGAGCCTGATCCGAAAGCTGGCCATCAGGCCAGAGTCCTCTCCATGCTCGCCTCTTCTGGCGAATCGGACGACGCGACGAAGCCGGTCGAGCCGCGAGCCCCGGCCCCTTCCGGCTCGCCCGCTCAACTCGACGCTCAGGCGAGGCTCGCGGGCTCACCTTCGGTCAAGCTCGCGGTCGAAGACGAAGGGTTTTACAGAATAACGCGAGAGCAGTTGGTCTCCGAGGGGCTCAGCCCCCGCGCCGACGCGCGCAGGCTTCAGCTTTACGTCGATGGCACCGAGCAGGCCATCAGCGTCGTCGGGCAGAGCGGGGCGAGCTTCCGGGCCATCGAGTTCTACGGCAGAGGGCTCGACGATTATTCTAGCAGGCGGCGCGTCTACTGGCTGACCGAGGGCGACCGGGCGGGCGCGCGCATCAGGAGCGTCAGGACGAAAGGCTCTGTCGGCCCGAACACCTCTTCTACCTCTTTCCTGTCGGAGGTCGAGCGTGCCGAACGGTCCGTCTATTTTTCCAGCCTGAGAAACGGAGAGGCCGAGAACTTCTTCGGGGCCGTGGTCGTGCGAGACCCGGTCGAGCAGAACATTCGGCTCAGACAGGTGGACCGGTCCGACGGCAAGGAAGCGAGCCTGGAAGTCGCTTTGCAGGGCGTGACGCTCAATCACCACCGATACAGGGTAGAGGTCAACGGCCGGGGCGTGGGCCGCGTCGAGTTCGACGGGCACCAGCTGGGCGTGCTGCGGGCGAAGCTGGCGCAGAGCCTTCTTGAAGAAGGCGACAACTCCGTGCGCGTGGTTAGCGAGTCGGGCGAGACGACGGTCAGCACCGTCCGGAGGATCGGGGTCAACTACTGGAAGATGTACCGGGCCGACTCGGATGAGTTGACGTTCACGGCGGATGGCCGAATCCCCGTGAAGGTGGCGGGATTCTCCGCGAACAGGATACGAGTGCTCGACGTGACGGACGAGCGGAGAGTGAAAGAGGTGAGAGGCGAGATAAGCAGGGAAGGGGGCGGGTATTCGATCCGGGTCGGAGGGGCCGCGAGCGGAGCGCGCCGCCTGCTCGCTTACGTTGAGGGGCGGGAGAAGGCGGTCGCGGAGGCGAGGGGGAATGCGGCCTCGGACCTGATGAAACCAGCTCCCGGAGCCGATTACGTGGTGATCTCGCATGCGGACATGAAGGAGAGCGTCTCGGGGCTGAAGCGGCTGAGGGAGGGCGAGGGGCTGAAGGTCAAAGTGGTGGACGTGGAGGACGTGTACGACGAGTACAGCTTCGGGCACAAGAGCGCGGTCGCGATCCGGCGGTTCATAGAAGACGCGAGCGCCGGGTGGGAGACGAAGCCAAGGTATGTTCTGCTGGTCGGGGACGGGAGCTTCGACCCGAAGGATTACTTGCAAAAAGGCGCGCGCGATTTCATACCGGCGAAGATGGTGGACACGGCGCGGATGGAGACCGCCAGCGACGAGTGGTACGTCGAAGGGGCCGGGACGCCGATAGCCATCGGGCGGCTCGCCGTCAAAACCGCGGAAGAGGCCGCGCGGATGGCCGACAAGATCGTGAGGTACGAAGAAGGCGCGGGCAGCCGGGGCGAGGGGAGAGGCGTGCTGCTCGTCAGCGATTCGGGCACGAATAACGAGTTCGAACGCGAGAGCGAAAAGCTGAAAGCCCTGGCGGGAGATGGGGCGCAGGAGATTCGGCGGGCCCGGATGGGAAGCGCGGCGGCGAAGGACGAGTTGATGTGGGCGCTGGCCCGCGGGCAGAAGCTCGTTAATTATATCGGGCACGGCTCCCTCGACATCTGGCGGGGGGACGTGATGACCGGCGAAGACGCGCGCCGCCTCGGGAACCGGGACAGCCTCTCCGTTTACGTGCTGATGACGTGCCTGAACGGTTACTTCGAGGACGCGGAGGTGGACAGCATCGCCGAGGCTCTGATGAAGGCCGAGGGCGGCGCGGCGCTCGTGTGGGCGTCGAGCGGCCTGACGGAGTTGACCGCGCAGGCGAGGCTTAACGAAGGGCTTTTCAGAGAGCTGTTCTCGGGAGCGGGAGTTCGCATAGGAGATGCGGTGGTTAAGGCGAAGGCGGGATTGGGCGACGCGGACGCGGGCAAGACGTGGGTGATCTTCGGCGACCCCGCCACGAGGCTGAAGTGAGCTCCGCGCGCTTCGACGCCTCGCCGTCTTTATTATCTACAGCCCGGAGGTTCGTGAGTGTCCGATTCTAATTTGCCCGAGTATAAATGGAAGTCAACCTGAATGGATAAGATCGACCGCCTTGGATGGGCGGCTGGCACATCGTTCATATCTTACGGGGTCCGCGTCGGCGTGCGCGTGAACAGGCCGGAGGCTCTGGAACGGCTCGCGGAATATTTCCCGCCCGGCTGGAGGCCGTCTTCGTCGAACCGGGTCGAGCGGCTCTATTCGCTCATCGTCGGCGATGACGGGAGGCAGGCGAAGGTCCGGCGTTTCCACGTGCTCTACGGAGACATCGAGAAGATCGCTCGCGGGCGGGACCTTGACCGAATGCTCGACGCCTTCGAAACCGACCTGCACCTCTACGTGGCCGAGCATGCCCCGCGCAGGACCTTCGTTCACGCGGGCGTCGTGGGGTGGAAGGACAAAGCCGTCATCATCCCCGGACGCAGCTACAGCGGCAAGACGACTCTGGTGGCCGAGCTCGTGCGCGCCGGGGCGACTTACTACTCGGACGAGTACGCGGTGCTCGACGGACAGGGGCGCGTGCACCCGTTCTGCCGTCCTTTATCGATCCGCGGCGAAGGCGAATTCAGAGGGACCAGACATCCCGTCGAAGCTCTGGGCGGGGTGGCGGGAGTCAAGCCGTTACAGGTCGGGCTCGTAGTGGTCAGTCAGTACAGGCAGGGCAGGCGGTGGCGACCCCGGCGGCTGTCGAGGGGGGAGGGGGCTCTCGCCCTGCTCGCGAACACCGTGTCGGCGAGGGTCCGGCCGGAGAAGGCCCTCTCCACCTTTCAGCGCGTCGTCACTGAGGCGCCCATAATCAAAGGCGTGCGCGGCGAGGCGGGAGAGGTGGTCGAGGCGATATTCAGGGGTCTGGATCAGTAGGCGGATCGGTAGAAGATTTCCCGGCCTGTGGTGGTCGGACCTGACGACTGACGGGAGAATCGAGCCGGTTTCAGAGCGATTGAATCGCTCCATCAGGCTCGCGCCGCGTGGACGCGGCCGGGGCTGATGATCTCAGAGAAAATTTCCTGCGAGGTGAAATTTATGGATTCTTACCCGCGAGCCAGAAAAGACGCAGTCGTCGAGTACCGCCTCGACGACGAATTACTCGTGTACGATCTGAAGCGGCACAAGGCATTCTGCCTCAACGAGACGGCGGCCCTCATCTGGAAGCACTGCGACGGCAGGACCGACCTCGCGCGCTTGGCCGAAATATTAGGGGAAGAGCACGGGGCCCCGGTCGATGAGAGTGTCTTGTGGCTCGGCCTCAGGGAGCTATCGAGATCGAAGCTACTGGAGCAGCCGCTTGTGCCGCCGGTCGAAAACGGAAAATTTTCGCGCAGAGAAGCGATCAAAAGGCTAGGCATATCCGCCGCTATGACTTTGCCGCTGGTGCTGTCTATAACCGCTCCGGTCGCCGCCCAGACGGGAACCTGTCTGCCTCCGGGCGCGATGTGCGCCACGGATTCTCAATGCTGTAGCAACATGTGCATGGGTAATAACCAGTGCTCGTGAAGTCGGAAGCCGGCCGGTAAAGTTTGCGCCCGTCTGGATACCGTCGCCCATTGGCAATATCAGGAATGGGAGAGGGCGCTGAGCCAGTATTTTCGGGGCCTGATCGATGGCTAATAAATCTTCAAAAGATACCGACCCGCGGCGCGGAAGGCTCGTGGCTTCGACGCTGGCCGGCTCGTGGCTGCCTTCGCCGCCTCCGGCTGAGCTATCGGAGGAGCAGCTCGCGGAGGTCGCGCCGCTGCTTTTGAACGCGGGGTCCGGGGGGCTGGCGTGGAGGCGGGTTCGGGGCGCGGGGCTGCGGGATTCGAGCGCGGCTTTCGAGCTGCAACAGGCTTACCGGCTCTTCGCTCTTCAATCCGCCCTGCACGAGCGCGACATCCGGCAGGTGGTGCCGCTCCTCGAATCATTCGGGATCGACGCCGTGATGGTGAAAGGCTGGCCGGTCGCCGAGCTTTATCCCGATCCGGGAGCGCGCCCTTACGGGGACCTCGACCTGTGCGTGCGGCCCGACCAGTACGACCTCGCCGCAGAGGTCTTTCGCAGGCCCGAAAACCGGGGGTTCGTCGTGGACCTTCACAGGGGCTTCGGCAATCTCGACGAGCGCCCCTTCGATGAGCTGTTCGCCCGCTCGCAATCGATAAAGGTCGGAGGCGTGGACGTGCGAATCCCCGCGGCCGAAGACCACCTGCGCATCCTGTGCGCGCACCTCATGCGTCACGGGGCGGTCCGCCCGCTCTGGCTGTGCGATGTCGCGGTAATGCTCGACTCCCTGCCGGATGATTTCGATTGGGACCTTTGCCTCGGGGACGGAGGCTCTTCGGACATGGTGGCGTGCTCGATAGGTCTGGCGCACGCCCTGCTCGGCGCGCGCGCGGAATGCACGCCCGTAAAAGAGCGCGCCCTGAGCCTGCCCGGATGGATGGTGCCTTCTGTCCTGCGGCAGTGGGAGGTGCCGTTCAAACTGCGGAGGCCGATGTTGACTTACCTGAACGACCCGGTGGGGGCGCTCAGGGAGGCGCGCCATCACTGGCCCAACCCAATCGAGGCGACCGTCGGCTTGCGGGCATCATTCAATGAGCTGCCCCGGTTGCCGTTCCAGCTGGCCAACTGTATCTCGCGCACGGCGAAGCTGCTCGCGCGATTGCCCGCGCGTCTGCGCGATTGAACCGAGTCCGGGCGGACGGCCCGCCCGCGAAGAGATGCTCGAAAGGGGTAATTGACGAGTGACGGATGCGAAAGTATGCTTTGCGTCGCATGCGGTGTCTTAGTAAGGACGTTGAAAGAGTCCTTAGAGCCAAGCAAAGGGTGAGTTGGTAGCCGCAGGTCTCCGCCTCTCTCTAGTCGCCGCCGCGCGAATGAAGCTCCGCAATCCAGCATTCTATACGGCTCCGCTCAGAAGAGCCTCTGCATAGCTGCACGTTTATCAGGTCAACGGGTGTCAGGGTTTAAATCGGCAGGCGCCCGCAGTCGTAGAGAGGCGCGGCCGAAACTAATTTAACCGCCGTAACGCGGCTTCCCCCAGGGGCTCAACCGTCGGGGGCGAAGCCTGCCCCGACCATTTCTATAAGCTATGATCTCTTTCGCGGTCGATTTGAAGGGGGCCGGAGCCCGCCTGATTTTTCTCGCGGCCGGGTTCGGCGCGTGCGCGGCCCTGCTCTACGTCGCCGTTTCAACCTTTCTCGTGAACACGCTCGCCAGCGAGCGTGTCGCCGTCAGCGCCGAGGCGGTCGCGGCGGGCGCGCACTACTTCCCGACCTCCGCCCGCCTGCACGCGCGCGCGGCGGAGATTGAGATGCGCGGGCTGTCGGGGGACCTCGCGCGCGCGGAGTCTCACGCGAGCCTGGCCGTGAACCGCTCGCCTTACAATTTCAACTACAGGTTCATACTCGCGTCGGTGCAGGAGGCGAAGCGGGACCTCGTCGCGGCGGAAGCCTCTTTGAGAGCGGCGCTCGCCCTCGCGCCTAACAACACGGACGCGCACTGGCGTCTCGCGAACCTGCTGCTCAGGGCGGGCAAGCTCTCCCCCGCCCTCGATGAGTTCCGCGTCGCGGCCTCGGCCGATCCGTCGCTCCTCGGCCCGGCCCTCGACCTCGTGTGGGGCGTGTCGAATCGGAGGCTCGACGCGGTTGAATTCGTGACCGGCGACGCGGCGAAAGCCCGGCTCACGCTCGCGCAATTCATGCTGCGGCAGTCGAGGCCGACCGAAGCCGCGCAAATCTTTAAAAGGATCGACCCGCAATCGCAGCTCGCGCCCCGCGACATCTCGGCCTTTATGAATTCGCTGCTGGCCGCGAATGAATACAGGCTCGCGCGAAATCTGTGGGCCGACCTGTTCGGCCCCGGCGACGGCGCGGCAGAGCCGTCCCCCCTGATCTGGAACGGGGGCTTCGAGAGCGACATCCCGAAAGACCTGACCCAGTTCGATTGGGACCTCAGGCCAGGCCCGTACGCGCGGGCCGGCGTCGAAGCGGGCGACGGCCGCAACGGCTCGCGCGCGCTCCGGATCACTTTCGCCGGGCGCGATACGACGGTGCTAGAAAACGAAGTGAGGCAGCAGGTCGTGCTCGCGCCGGGCGCGCGCTACAGGCTCGAATATTTCGTGCGGGCCGACGACCTCGTCACGCCCGAAGGGCCGCGGGTCGTGATACTCAACCCGGCTTCGCCGGAGGCGCTCGCGTGGAGCGATCCAATCGTCCCCGGAACGTGGGACTGGAAGAGAGTCTCCGTAGATTTTACGGCCCCCATCCCCGCGCGCGGCGGGGACGCGGTCGTTTATGTTTCGTTGCGCCGGAAGCCGCGATTCAGCTATGACAATCCCACGAGGGGCAGCGTTTGCTTCGATGACTTCACACTCAGGGAACAGGGGCGCGAGGGCGGGAAGTAACTCGCTCGGCTCGCGCCTGGACAAAACGATAGCCGCGGGGCTGTGCGCGATGATGGTCTTCACGGCGCTCGCCTATGGCACGGTCGAGGCGTGGTCCGTCGCCATATTCGAATTAATGGTGGCGGGGCTCGCGGCGCTCTGGCTGGCTAAGGCCGCGGTCGAAGGCCGGTTCTGCGTCAAAGTGCCCCCGGCGGCCCTGCCTCTGGTGGGGCTCGTCCTCGTGGGCCTCGCGCAGAGCGCGGCATTCATAGAGAGCGATGGGACCGTGCGCAGCCTCTCGATGGACGTTGAGGCCACGCGCTCGGCGGTCACCCTGCTCGTGTTCCTGCTCATCGCCTTCGTGCTCTCGGCGAATTTTTTCACAGGCAACAGACGCCTCTCGATGCTGGCGAACTTCATAGTCTTTTACGGGCTGGCGCTCGCGGCCTTCGCGCTCGTACAGAACTTTTCATGGGACGGGCGGTTCTACTGGATCAGGCCGAACACGGAGAGCGCCTCCCCCTTCGGCCCGTTCGTCCATCACGGGCACTTCGCGGGGTACATGGAGATGCTCGCCCCCATCCCCGTGGCCCTGCTCTTTTCCGGCGGGGTGCGGAAAGGGTCGCGGTTGATTTACGCAGCGTCGGCGGTCGTGATGATTATCGCGACGGTCGCCGCGTGGTCGCGCGGGGGGGTGATAAGCCTCGCCTCGGCCATGGCCTTCATCTTTGTGGTGAATAGCGTCCTCGCGAGATCGAACCGGAGGACCAATGAACGCCGCGGACGCCCGCGGGCGTCGATGGCGATTCGCGCCGCTCTGCTTGCGGCTCTGCTCGCGGCGGTCGCGGGGGCGGGAGTCTTCTGGGTCGGGCTCGACCCGCTAGCCGACGGCGTCGCGGGCGAAGGGCGCGGGAACAGCACTTTTCACGCGAGCCGCGGGTGGATATGGAGCGACACGCTCTCGATGATTCGCGCCAACCCGTTGACGGGCGTCGGCCTCGGCGCATTCAGGACGGCTTACCCGATCTACAGCAAAAGCGACGGCTCCCTGATGGTCGGCGAAGCCCACAACGATTACCTTCAGATCGTCGCCGATTGCGGAATCCTGGGAGCGATTCTGGCCGCGTGGTTCATCGTGCTCATCGCGCGCGCGGTGTTTCGCGGCCTGCGGTCGCGCGACCCATTCATTTTCGGGCTCGCGCTCGGGAGCGGGGCGGGCCTGTTCGCGCTGATGGTGCACAGCGTCGTCGATTTCAACCTTCAGTTGCCCGCGAATTCCTTGCTCTTTCTGGTCCTCGCGGCGGTGGCCTCGCGGATCGAAGCGGTAGTGATCGAGCGGGAGCCGAAGCCGGAGGAAAAGCGGCTCGTGCGGGCCGCCACGGGAGTCTAGCCGATGATAAGTAAAACCGAAGAAGCGCCGGGGCTTTCGCCCCGCTCGCGCCGCATCACCCTTGCGGCCCTGCTCGCCCTCGTGGGCCTCGCCTCCCTTCACGCGCCGTTCGCCGAATCGAAGGCGCGGCAGAACGCGGGGGGCAAGGACCGGCAACCGCCGGCCTCCGCGCCGCCGGGCGCGGGTTCCCCGGCCGGAGTGCTGGTCGCTTCGGACGACGACTACCGGCTCGGCGCGAGCGACGTGATCGAGGTGCAGGTGGAGGACGCCAAGGAGCTTTCGGGCGTCTTTCGCATAGGCTCCAATGGCTCTTTCCTGATGCCCTACCTCGGCCGCATCAAGGCCGGGCAGAAGACGCCCGAAGAGGTGGGCCGCATGATCGCCGACGGGCTGCGCGGGCGCTACCTGAAAGACCCGGTCGTGCGGGTCGCGGTGACTCAGTACAACAGCCGCTCGTTTTTCATCCAGGGCGCCGTACGCAACCCCGGCGTCTACCAGGTGGAGGGCCGCCCCTCGATCCTGAAACTGATCACGATAGCCGGAGGGCTCGCGGAGAATCACGGCTCGTCCGCTTTCATACTCCGCGAGCAGAAGCCCCCGGCCGCGCGCGAGGGCGGCGCGGAGGGCGTCGCGCAATCGGGCGAGGCGTCGCCCGAAAAAGAGGGCGACAACTACAGCCTGATTCAAGTCAACATCGGCGGGCTGCTCAAGGGGCGCTTCAACGAGAACGTCTTCATCGAGGCGGGCGACATCGTCAACATCCCCACGTCGGACGTCTTCTTCGTCGCGGGCGAGGTGCGGGCTCCGGGCTCGTTCCCGCTCAAGGAGGGCACGACCCTGCGGCAGGCCATCTCGCTCGCGCAGGGCACGACGTTCGAGGCTGCCAAGGACCGCGGCATCATATTCCGCGAGAACTCCGCCACCGGCAAGCGCGAAGAGGTGAAGGTGGACGTGGGCGCGGTGATGAGCGGCAAGAAGGAAGACGTCGGCCTGCTCGCGAACGACATAATCATAATCCCGAACAGCCGGGGCAAGACCATCGGCGGCGCTCTGCTCAAAGCCTTCGGCATGGCGACCGTCAACCGCGGAGTCCCCGTGCGCTGACCCGACCGAAGCGGAACCCACGCGGCGTGAGAAGCTACAGGAGAATCGGCAATGCCAGATGAGAGAGTCGAGCTTGAGAGAATACAGTCGCAGGACGAGGCCGCCCCGCTGAGGCCGGGCTACCCGCACCTGAGCGGCTACGGGCCTCCCTACGGGTACGGTTACGGGGTCGGCGAGTCGGAAGGGCTGTTCAACTTCCGCGACCTCCTGCGGGCACTGCGCAAGCGCAAGTGGCTCATCCTCGGGCTCGTCACCGTCATCACGGCGATTGTGACGCTCGAAGTCTACCGCGGGAAAAACATCTACCTGGCGTCGGCCACCGTCGAGATCGGGAAGGACACGGCCACCCTGATGCGCTCGGCCGGGGAGACCGTCATACAGACCGACGAGTTCTACGAGTTCTATCAGGTCGACCTCGTGATGAAGACCAAGATCCGCCAGCTGATGAGCCGCCCCCTACTCGAAGACGTTACCGTGAGCCTCCGACTCGACCGCAACCCGGACTTCCTGCTCGTCGGGGAGAAGCGCTCTCACTGGGAGGCCTTGCAGGCGATAGCCGACAGGGTCAGGGGGAAGAAGCAGCCGGAGCCTGAAACCTCCATGCTCGACCTGCCCATCGTCGCGGCCGAGGCCGAGAGCGCCCGCTCCGCGGCGGAGCACGCCCGGCTCGCGCCTTACGTGGACGTGCTGGGGAGCAACATCTCCGCCACGCCCATCGAGGGCACGGCGATGCTCATGGTGTCGTTCACGCACACCGACCCCGTGATCGCGGCGAGCGTGGCCAACGCCCTCGCCGAGACCTTCATCAACCGCAGCTTCGAGAGCAAGACGGCGAAGTTCAACAAGACGTCCGCGTGGCTCGACAGCTCCACGCGCGAGCTGAAGGCGAAGGTCGAGCAGGCCGAGCAGGCGCTCGCCGATTACACGCGCGCGCACAACATCTTTTCGACCGACGGCAAAGAGACGCTCACGACCGAAAAGCTCTCCCGCCTGCACGATCAGGCCACCCGCGCGGAGACCGACCGCTTGCTCAAGCAGTCGCTTTACGAGGAGGTCAAACAGGGCCGCGTGGCGCAGCTGCCCGACGCCTTCGCCGACCAGAAGACCGCCGCGCTTCAGGCCCGGCTCAACGAGCTCGCGGTCAGGGCCGCGGAGCTCGACGTGAAGTTCGGGCCGGACAAGCCGGAAGTCCGCGAAGTGAAACAGCAGATAGCCACCATAGAGGCGCAGATCAGCGAGAGTCGCCGCGGCCTAGAAGAGAAGCTCAGGGCCGATTACGAGCGCTCCGTGCGCGACGAGCAGTCGCTCAAGGCGGCGCTCGCCCGCGCCAAGGTCGAGGCCGTCCAGCAGAACCAGGACGCCATCCAGTACAACATACTCAAGCAGGAGGTGGACACGACCAAGGAGCTTTACACCAACTTCCTGCAAAAGACCAACCAGGCAAACATCCAGCTAGCGGAGCAGCACAGCAACATCAAAGTGGTGGAGCCCGCGGTGCTCTCGACCTCGCCGGTCGGCCCGCGCCGCTTCCGCTCCATCATGATCGCCATGTTCTTGAGCCTCGTCGCGGGCGTGGCCCTCGCGCTCCTGCTCGAACGGCTCGACAACACGATCAAGTCGGTCGAGGACGTGAGCCGCTACACCCAGCTGCCCGCGCTCGGGATCATCCCGGCCCTCGCGCTCGGGGCGAGGAATGGCAGGTCGTCGAAGCGCAGGCACAAGGAGATCGGCATCGCGGCGGGCGTAGCGCCCGAGCGGATGGGGGCGGCCCTGCCTCAACTCGCGGCGCTCGAAAATCGCTCCTCCGCCGCCGAGGCGTACCGCGTGCTCAGAACCTCCGTGCTGCTGTCGTCGGCGGGCAAGCCCCCCCGCACAATACTCGTGACCAGCAGCCAGCCGGGCGAAGGCAAGACGACGACCGCCTCGAACACCGCCGTCTCGATGGCGCAGCTGGGTGCGCGCGTTCTGATAATCGACTGCGACCTGCGCAAGCCGTCGGCCCACAAGATGTTCGGGGTCGATTACGAGCGCGGCCTCTCGACCTACCTCTCGCGCGACGTGGACCTTGAAGGGCTGATCCAAAAGCTTCAGATCCCGAACCTCTCCATTCTCCCTTGCGGCCCTATTCCGCCCAACCCGGCGGAGCTGATAAGCTCCGACAGGATGAAGGGCATGCTGCGGACGCTCGGGGAGCAGTACGATCACATACTGATAGACTCGCCGCCCCTGATGAACGTCACCGACCCCGTGATCTTATCGACGATGGTGGACGGGGTCATGCTGGTAGTGCACGGCGGCAAGAGCACGCGCGAGGTCGTGCGCAGGGCCCGGCAGGAGTTGACGACCGTGGGCGCGAAGATATTCGGGGTCGTGCTGAACAATCTCGACCTTCGGCGCGAGGGCTATAACGAGTATTATTATGACCGGTACTACTCCGATTACGTCAGCGACCTGGAAGAGAACGTGGGCGATTGATGGAGAGCATAAAGAAAGTCCCGCTTTCACCTGAAACCATGAAGAAGATCGAGACGCGGATACCGGGAGTTTTTCTCATAGAGCCGCTCGTCCTGGAGGACGAGCGCGGCCTCTTTTTCGAGACCTATCACGAGCAGAAGTTCGCCGCGCTCGGCATCAACGACCGGTTCGTGCAGGACAACCATTCGAGGTCCGTGAGGGGCACCGTGAGGGGGTTGCATTACCAGCTCACGCGCCAGCAGGCGAAGCTCTGCCGCGTCGTGCAGGGCGAAGTGCTCGACGTGGCCGTGGACGTGCGGCGCGGCTCGCCCTACTTCGGCATGCACGTCAAAGCGATCCTCTCGTCAGAGAACCGGCGGCAGATGTACATCCCGAAAGGCTTCGCGCACGGCTTCGCGGTCCTGTCCGATTCCGCCGAGTTCCTTTACAAGTGCAGCGACTTTTACTACAGGGAAGACGAGCGCGGGGTCCTCTGGAATGATCAGGGCCTCGGAATAGACTGGGATGTCGACGCCCCCCTGCTCTCCATGAAGGACCGGCAACACCCTCCCCTCTCGCGGGTCCCCCTGGCCGACCTGCCGGAGTACGAGGGGGAGTCGCGGGCCGGTGATTGATCCGGTAATTAACACAGATTCCCCGAAGCGAATTTCTTATGCAACCTGACCCGACCGCTGCGTCAGACCTGCGGCAAGGCCCCGGCCTCTCTTCCTCGGGCATGACCACGCGCGTAGTGCGCGGGAGCCTGTGGAGCATAAGCGGGCAGGCCGTGGTGATCGCGACTTCGCTCGTCTCCACACCCTTCGTGATCCGTCTTCTCGGGGCGGAGAGCTACGGCGTGCTGGCCCTGATAAATGTCCTGATCGGCTACCTCGCCTTCGCGGACCTCGGGATGGGCGCGGCCTCCACCCGCTTCGGCTCGCAGGCGCACGCCAGGGGCGACGACGAGGGGGAAGCCTCGGTCGTGTGGACGGCCCTCGCCCTGAGCTTCTTCCCGTCGGCGATGGCGGCCCTGACACTCGCCGTCTCGGCCCCGTGGCTGGCGGAGCACGCGCTGCGCCTGCCCGATCATTTGCACCCGGCGGCGGTCTCGGCCCTGAGGGTAGCCGCCCTGGGGTTCGTTGCCCGCGCCGTCTCCGGCGTGCTCAACACCCCGCAGCTCGTGCGCCTGCGCATAGACCTTTACACGCTGATCAACTCCGGGAGCGCGGTCGTTCAGGTGGCCCTGGTCCCGGTCGTGCTCGCGCTCGGCGGCGGGCTGGTCGGCGCGGTCACGGTAGGCGCGGCGGTCGCGGCCTCGACCCTGTTCGTCCACCTCTCCGTCTCAAGAAAATTGCTACAGGCACTTGTTAGGCCGAGATTCGACGCGAAGGCCATGAGGTCGCTCCTGAGTTTCGGCGGCGCGCTCATCGTCTCCGCCCTCGTCGCCATAGCGCTTATGAATGCGGAGAAGCTGTTCCTCACCCGGTTCGCGTCGGTCACTTCGCTGGCCTATTACTCCGTCGCGTTTACGGTGGCGAACCTCCTGCTGGTGCTCCCCGCCGCGATGGGCCAATCCCTGCTGCCCGCTTTCACCCGCCTGCACGAGCAGGGTGACAGGGAGGGGTTGCAGAGGCTCTACACGAGGGCGTTGCGGGCGAACCTGCTCTGGGCCGTGCCGCTCGCGACGGTCGTGTGCGTTCTGGCGAAGCCCTTCTTCACCGTCTGGGCCGGGCCGGAATTCGGGCGGGAGAGCACGGTGCCTTTATACATTCTGGCCGCGGGAATCCTGTTCAACGTCATGGCCTACATCCCCTGCAACCTGCTGCTCTCCATGGGCCGGGCGAATCTCGTGGCGCGGATTCACGTAGCGGAACTGGCCCCTTACGTCCTGGTCGCCGCGCTCTCGACCTACTGGTTCGGCGCGGCGGGCGCCGCCCTCGCGTGGAGCCTGCGAGTGATCGCGGACGCGGCCCTGATGTTTACGGAGGTCAATCGCAAGGCGGGGCTCTCGCTCTCTCTTTACCCGAATCACCGAGTCTCTTACGCCGCTTCCGTGCTCGCGCTCCTGATGCCCGTCCTGATCGTAAGCTGGCTCAGCGACTCTTCGGCGGCCCGCACCGGGACGGCCCTCTTGTCGCTCGTAGTTTATTCCGCCATCGTCTGGTCGGGAGTCCTGGAAGATGATGAGCGGGCGTGGCTCCTGGGCTTCGTCCGCTTCCCGGCCAGGAGCCTGATCGGCGACAGCCTCTAGCCCCTGATGAAGACTCTGTCCATTATCATAGTCAACTGGAACGGCCGGGATGTCCTGGGCCCGTGCCTCGAAAGCATCACGCGGGCCGCTCCGAAAGTCGATTATGAGATCATCGTCGTCGACAACGCCTCGACGGACGGGAGCCTCGAATGGCTCCGCTCGGACGAGGCGAGGGCATGCTGCGGAGGGGCCGACCTGCGCCTAATAGAAAACTCCGAGAATCTCGGTTTCGGCAGGGGTAACAATCAGGCCATAGCTAACAGCCGGGCCCCTTACCTTTTCCTGCTCAATTCGGACACCGAGGTGAAGCCGGGGGCGATAGACGCTCTGCTAGAGACTCTGAAATCCGCCGACGACATCGGCGCGTGCGGGCCGAGGCTGCTGAATCCCGACGGCTCGTTGCAGCCGAGCGTTTACAGGAACCCTCCCGACCCGCTCGAAATTCTGGTCTCGGGCCTGAGGATTTATAAGGCCATACCGAAGAGGTTTAGAGGGGAACTTCTTCTCGGCACTTATTGGAGTTATGACGCGAGGCGTTCCGTCCGGTTCATCTCCGGCGCGGCCTTTTTAATAAAGAGAGAAGTGGTCAACGCGGTGGGCGGCTTCGACGAAGAGTATTACTTCTACGGAGAGGATCAGGAGTGGTGCTTACGCATCGTGCGGGGAGGCTGGCGGCTGGTCTTTGAGCCGAATGCCGAAGTCATCCACCACGGCAGCCTGAGCGCGTTGAAGAGGTGGGAAAGTTTCGACCGCTATCGAATACACCTCGATGCGTCGTTGCATTTTCAAAAACTTTCTCTCCCGAAATGGCATGCCGTCTCGAACCTGCTCGCGAGTTGCTTCGTGCTCATCCTGGAGCGGGCGTGGAGGGCGGCGAGGCGGCGGGCCGCCGAGGACGTGATCATCGGGTTCGAATTAAACTTTCAATACCTCAAGCAGGCGATCCGCGCCTCTTCCAAAGGCTGAGATGGGTTTGAAGTCGGCTCTTTACGGGGCTCACTACTTTATGCGCCAGCACGCGGCGGCGCGGGCGCACAAAATATCGCGATTGATAAGCCCGCCTCCGCCGAGGCAGGCCGGGCCGGATTACAGGCGCGTGTTGTTTGTCGCGACCGGTCTGCTCGGCGACACGATAATGAGCACGCCGGTCATAACCGAAGCGCGCCGCCTGTGGCCGGACGCGGAGATCACCCTGCTCGGCAGACGCCGCAACTGCGACCTCCTCTCCGCGTGCCCGGTGATCGATCATTTCAAAGAGGCGGTCTCGCTGCCCTTCTCTTTGAGGGGGCGGGCCGCAGTCAAGGCCCTGAAAGAATGGGTGGCGGAGCAGTCTTTCGACATCGCGCTCATTCTGCTCGGGGACGAATTCGCCCGGATGCTCGCGCAGGCGAACGTCCCCGTGAGGGTCGGCGTGCGCGGGCACGCTCTGGAACCGTGCCTGACTCACGCCTACGACATCGGCGGCCCGCGCACGTGGGGGCCGGGCGAGCGGTTGAACGCGCTCCGGTGCCTCGGCCTCGACGTGCCTGATGCGCCGCCGCGGCTCTGGGTGTCTGACTCGGCGCGGGATTCGGCGCGGCGCATTTTGAGCGGGCTCGGGATAGGCTCGCGGGACCGCTACGTCGCGCTCCACCCGTTCGGCAGCACCCGCGAGCAGTGGTGGCCCCCGGAGCGCGCGCGGCGGCTTGCGGATGAAGTGCGCGGCGAGTACAGGCTGAAGACCCTGCTCATCGACGGGCCCGAGACGCACGATCACGCCCTCGAATTATCGACGAGTAACCTGCTCGTCGCCCCGGCCCTGCCGCGGATTCAGGAGGTGCTCGCCCTGATCGAGGGGGCGTCGCTAGTCATATCGACCGACAGCGGCCCCTTTCACATGGCCGGGGCGCTCGGCCGTCCGCTGGTGGGGCTGTTCCGGTCTAGGCGGCCCGAGCACGCGGGCCGCTACCCGCAGGCTCACGTCGCCTTCGGGCAGGAGCCGACCTGCGCGCGGAACTGTGGCTGGGACAGGTGCCAGTCCGTGCCGTGCCTTCAACTCGAAGACCTGTCGGTCGAAAAAGTGATTCACCAAATCGGGCGGTTTAACGCGGCTCTGAAGGACGGCTTGCATGATAAGGGTGTTGCAGTTCGCTGACATCGTGAACCGCCACGATTTCATCGACACCATAGTTCAGAAGGCCGACCCTTCCCGCTTCGAGGTGGGCGTCTGCGTCCGCTCGAACGACAGCAACATCGCCGCGCCCGTTTACGGCGAGCGCACGCCCCGGTGGCTGCTCGGCGGCACGTCGCGGCGCGAGTGGCCGCGCGCGGCGTGGCGGCTCGCGGACATATTGAGCAAGTGGAAGGCCGACATACTGCACGCGCATCACTACGACCAAGCGGTGATCGGCTGGATGGCGACGCGAATCCACCCGCGCACGCGGCTCGTGCTGGGGCGGCATTATTCGGACGCCATCTACCGCCTGCCTTCCGGCATGAAGCGGAAGGCGTTCCTCAGGATCGAGCGGAGCGCGAACGACGGGGCGAAGCGAATTATCGTCCCTTCGGCCCTCATCCGAGAGATCCTGACACAGCGGCAGGGCGTGCGGCCCGACAAGGTGGACCTGATCCCTTATGGGTTCGAGCCCGAAAAGTACGCGGGCGTCGCGCCCTCCGAAATCGCGATGGTGCGTGAAGGGCTGGGGCTCGAAGGCCGCTTCGCCATAGGCACGTTCGCGAGGCTGCACGAAGAGAAGGGCCACCGGTTCCTGCTCGAAGCCATCGCGTCGCTCAGGGAGAGGGTGCCGCGCCTGCTCCTGCTCGTCGTGGGCGAGGGGCCGGAACGCCCGGCGGTAGAGCGGCAGGTCGAGCGGTTGGGGCTCGGCCATTCGGTACGTTTGTTAGGCTGGCGGCGCGACGCGATGGAACTCATGGCCTCGGTCGACGCCGTGGTCCAGCCGACCCTTCAGGAAGCCTTCAGTCAGGTGATGGTCGAAGCACTCTGGATGCAGAAGCCTCTGGTAATGACCGAGGTCAGCGGGGCGCCCGACATCATCACGGATGGGGAGAACGGCTTGCTCGTCCCCAGAGGCGACGCTCTGGCGCTTGCCCGAGCCATCGGGCGGCTGGCCGACGACCCCGGCCTGCGCGCCCGCCTCGGCCGAGCGGGCCGCGCGTACGTCGAGAATAATCTGACCATCGGCAGGATCATCGGGCGGTACGAGCGATCATACCTGCGGGTGATGGAGTCGTAGGCGAAGTAGCGAAGGAGCGGCGGTGCAAAATAATCATCCCGAAAATTCGAAACCGCTCGCGCCCCGCCTGCCAGTCTCGCTCGTGGTCCCTCTGCGTAACGAAGCCGAGTCGCTCGAAAGCCTGATTGAGTCGATCAGGCGGCAGACCTTCGCGCCCGAAGAAATCATTCTGGTGGATGGCGGCTCGACCGATAAGACCGTCGAGCTCGCGCGCGAGCTCTCGCGAGGTGACGGCAGGTTCCGCGTAATCGAGACGGGCGAGGCCACTCCGGGCAGGGGCCGCAACATAGGCGCGGCCGCCGCGCGTAACGAATGGATCGCCCTGACCGACGCGGGCATCCGTCTGGAGCCGACCTGGCTCGAACGACTCGTCGAAGTCGTCGGGCGCGACCCCGAAGTCCGGGTCGTGTACGGCAGCTTAGAGCCGGTGGTGGATTCATTTTTCATGCGGTGCGCAGCCCTCGCTTACGTGAGCCCGAAACATAAATCACCCTCCGGTCGAATTCGCGGGCCGTTCATTGCCTCTTCTCTTATGCGGCGCGAAGTGTGGCAGGAGGCCGGAGGCTTCCCCGACCTGCGCGCCGCCGAGGACCTGATCTTTATGGAGCGCGTCAGGGAGCGCGGCTTCAGGACGGGGTGGGCCCCATCGGCTGTCGTGTGGTGGCAGCTTCGGCCCACGCTCCGCTCGACCTTTCAAAAGTTCGTCCTCTATTCGAAGCATAATGTCTGGGCGGGCAGGCAATGGGACTGGCATTACGGGGTGGCGCGCGCTTACCTGCTCGCGCTCCCGTTCCTGCTGCTTGCGCTCGCGCATAACATCTGGTGGCTGACGGTCCCGGCATCGATTGCGCTCGCCCGCGTGGCGAAAAATATCCTGAGGAGGCGGGAAGGCGAGAACCTTTTTCGCCTGCTCAACCCCGCGCAGTTCGCGGGGGTCGCGGTGGTACTCGGCGCGATTGACCTTGCCACGTTCTTCGGCTGGGCTCAGGCGATACTTTATAAGGACGGCCGGCCGCGACAGGCCAATCGCGCGGGCTCCTCTGAACTCACGGGATGAAGAGACTGGAACGGATGCGGACTCTATACCTCTGCTATTTCGGGCTCCGAGAGCCTCTGGTGCAGACGCAGGTGTTGCCGTACCTGCGCGAGCTGAGCTCGGGCGGAGTCCGCGTCAGCCTGCTGACGTTCGAGCCGGGCAAGCGGACCGCGTGGGCCGAGGGGGAGGTCGAAGAGTGGAGCGCCCGGCTTCAGGGGCAGGGAATCCGCTGGTTCTCGCTGCCGTACCACAAGCGCCCTTCGCTCCCGGCGACGCTCTACGACATAGCGGCGGGCGCCCGATTCGCATCGCGGTTGATTCGCGACGATAAGATCGATGTCTTGCACGCGAGGGCTCACATACCGATGGCGATGGCTCTGCTGGCGCAGAGATTGACCGATTGCCGGTTGATTTTCGACATTCGCGGTTTGGTGGCCGACGAGTACGCGGACGCGGGCGTATGGCGAGAGAACTCGCCCGTCTTTCGCGCCGTAAAGCGCCTGGAGCGGGCGGGCATCCGGAGGGCGGATCAGGTAGTCGTGCTGACGGAGCGGCTGCGCGACTGGCTGATCGAGAATAGAAAAAAGGGCTCCGGGAGCATCGAAGTAATCCCATGCTGCGCCGACCTTTCGCGGTTCGTCGGACCGGGTAACGGGAAAGAGCACGTGTCTGACCGCTTTGAGGTCGTGTATGCGGGCTCGGCGACCGGACTCTACATGCTGGGGGAGATGGGCCGGTTCTTTCTCGCGCTTAAGGCGCGGCGACCGGGCGCTTTCCTGAGGATTCTTACAAAGTCCCCGCGTGAAGAGGCGGCTTCGACGCTCCGGCGCGTTGGGTTGAGCGAAGACGATTTCTGGGTCGGCGCGGCGTCGCCCGAGGATGTGCCGGGTTACCTGAGACGGGCGCGCCTTGGAATCTCTTTTCGCAAGCCGACCTTCTCTCAGATAGCCGCATCGCCGACGAAGATAGCCGAGTATCTGGCCGCGGGGTTGCCGGTCGTCAGCAATGCCGGGATAGGCGACCTCGACGGCTTGCTGAAAGAGTCCCGCGTGGGAGTGGTCGTCGATTCTTTCGATTCGGAAGCTTACTCGGGCGCGGTCGGCGAGGCTCTGGCGCTCGCGATGAGCGCGGAAGCGAAAGCCAGGTGCGTGCGGACCGCGATTGATAACTTCGACCTCGCGACCGTCGGCGGAGAAAGGTACCTCCGTGTTTATGGGCGCATCGTAACGCGAGCCTCGGGCGAGCTTTCTCCGGCGACGCGATGAATCCAAAGAAGGCGGGGGGGCGGATAGTCGATGACCTGCTGGCGAGGCGCCGCCGGACTTTCTGTTTTTGCGCGGTATTCGCAGCGGCTTTTCTGCTAAGAGTCGTTCTCATAATTAAGTTCGGGTCGCATCCCGTGAACGATCAGATATGGGATGATGCCGTGGGCTGGAACCTTGCCACGGGGCATGGCTTTACGGCCAGCCAGTCCGACCCGCGCGTGCCGGGCGTGTTTCGCACGCCCGTATACCCCGGCTTCCTGTCGGTCATCTATTTTCTATTCGGTCACTCTTACGAGGCCGTCTATATCGCGCAGTCGGTTCTCGACTCACTCTCCGCGGTGTTGATCGGTTTGATCGCCTGTAGCCTGATCTCGGAGCGCGTCGGCATAATGACCGGCGCTCTTTACGCTCTCTACCCTTACTCCGCGATTTTTTGCGGCGCGGTAGGTCAGGACATACTCCTCACTTTCTCGGTTCTGGTCGTGTTGTCGGCGGTAGTGATCGCGATGCGTCGGGCCGAGAATTTATGGGCGTGGTTCATCGTGGGCGTTGCCACCGGCTGTACGGCCCTCGTGAAAGCGAACTTTATCCTGTTTATCACCGTGCCGTTTCTCACGGCCCTCTTAATGACTCGGCGAATCCGAAGACCGACGCCCGTTTTTGCGGTGATGGCCGCGGGCCTGGTCCTCGTCGTCGCCCCGTGGGTGCTGCGGAACTATATTGTGTTCGGCAGCTTCCCCCCCCTCGCGGCCGGAGGCACCGGGACTAATTTAATGTACCTGCTGGACGAGCTTGAGGGGGGCGAGGAGATGCTGATCGGCCGGTATCAGGAATCACCGAAAGATGGGACGGCGGGCTTGCCTTACCTGGAAAAAAACGTCGATGGCGCGGCGTTGATCGTGAGGGAGAAGGAACTAGCCGGTCAGGCCGTCTCGGAGTTAGCGCGGCGCTGGCCGGAGTATCTCGTCCTGATCCTCAAACACATCCCCCGGCTCTGGGTGACTCGCCATGCGCTTGGTCAGAGCCGTCTCGTCGGTTTAGCCGGTCAGTTCGTACCCTGGATATTTTTCGTTCCGGGAGTCGCGGGGATGGTTCTGTTATTCCGCCGCCGGAGAGAATTGATCCCTCTCTACGCCACCGTATCGGTGATCACTTTGATGTACGCTCCCTACACTGCGGAGGCGCGCTATACGCTCCCGGCGCGGCCGGCGTTGATATTATTCGCCGGTTTTACTTTCACGTATCTGCTGGAGAAATTTATCAGCTACAGGCATCAATATGCATTCGACAGACCCTGACTTACCGTTCGGGGTGGCGCTCTTTATTATTCTCGGCCTGCTGGGGACCGCCGCGCTCTACCTGACGAAGCAGCACCGCGCGACTCTGAAAATGCAGGTGGAGCTGCTCTGGGTGGCGCTGGCCGTTCGCTTCCTCGCATCGGTCGTGATCTACGAGTTCGGGATGGTGAACGTGCTGGGCGACGAGGACGCGAGCGGGTGGGTGGGAGGCGTCGGGTTTTACGAGTCGTGGACCCGAAAGGGATTCGGGCTGCTTGACCTGCCGTCGCTGCTGGCCGGCGCGTTCGAAGGCCATCATCGCGGTTACTACTACATGCTCGGGGGGCTCTTTTTCGTAACCGATTCGCCCGCGAGGCTGCCCGCCGCCGCGCTCAACTGCTTCTTCGGAGCGCTCACGGTCGTCTTCGCGTACCGCATCGCGCAGAGCCTGTTCTCGGAATGGGTGGCCGTGCGCGTCGGGTGGGTCGCGTGCTTCTTCCCTTCGCTGATAGTGTGGTCCGCGCAGACGGTCAAGGAGCCGGTGGTGATCCTGCTCGAAACGGTCGCCCTTTATGGCTGCGTGAAGCTGAAGCTCTCCGGCTTCTCTCTGAAGTACATCCTGCTGTGCGCCGCCGCGATCCTTCTGGTGATTCCGTTCAGGTTTTACGCCGCCTACATCGCGGGCGCGGCGGTCCTGTTCTCTCTGCTGCTGCCGCAGTTCGGCAAGAGCAAGGTCAGCGTGGGCTCGGCAATCGCGGTGCTGGCGCTGCTGATCCCCACGCTCGCGATGTCGGGCATACTGGTCCGGCACGAGGCGGAGCTCGAAAAATTCAACCTGAGCCGCATTCAGCGATTCAAGGAAGACGTGGGCGTGGACCAGGGCTCCGCCGTGGAGGTCAGGTATGACCTCGAATCCCCGGCCGGGTTCGCGGCCGCGCTCGCGATAGGCGGGGCGCACCTCCTGCTCGCGCCGTTCCCCTGGCAGATGGGCGGGAGCCTGCGAATGATACTCACCGGGCCGGAGGTCGTCGTCTGGTGGTGGCTCGTCCTCGTCGGGCTGGCCCCCGGACTCTGGTACGCCCTGAGGACGAGGTTTAACGAGATACAGCCCTTGCTCATCTTCCTCTTCGGGCTCGGGCTGCTTTACAGCCTGATGTTCGGGAATATCGGCCTCATATACAGGCAGAGGGCGCAGTTGCTCCCTTGGCTGCTCATCTTCGCGGTGGTCGGACTGGAGCGGCGGATGATAAGGCGGGTGGCCGCGCGCAGGGCGCGGATGAACCCCCCGGTGCTGGCGGAGGCCCCCCGCTGATGGGCGTGCGAGTCTTGTTCCTGGTGCCGAACCCGGTCGAGGCGGCCTCGACGAGGTACAGGGTCCTGCAATACCTGCCCTACCTCCAATCGAACGGCTTTCACTGCGACGTGGCCCCATTCCTCTCAAGCCCATTATTTCGGGCGCTATACGTTCCGGGAGGCGTCGCCCGGAAGTCCGTCGGGCTGGCCGGGGCCGCGCTCAACAGATTGGGCAACGCCCTGAGGTCGGGCCGGTACGACGTGGTCTTCGTCGCGCGCGAGGCGATGCTGTTCGGGCCCCCGATGATCGAGTGGCTGATGTCGAGAGTGGCGCGGCGGCCGATAGTCTTCGATTTCGACGACGCGGTGTTCGTGTCGTACGTCAGCCCCACGTACGGGCGGCTCGCCACGTGGCTGAAGTGGCCCGGCAAGACTTCCGACATCCTGCGGATGAGCAGGCAGGTGCTCGCGGGGAACGATTACCTCGCGGAGTTCGCCCGCAGGCACGCGGACTCCGTGACGGTCCTGCCGACGGTCGTCGATGTCGAGCAGTTCGCGTCCGCGGAGCCGGAGCCGCGCCGGGACGCCCGCCCCGTGATCGGGTGGATCGGCACGCATTCCACCGCACAGTACCTTGAGCTCATCGCGCCCGCTCTGCGTGACCTGGCGCGCCGGCGTGACTTCGTCTTCCGGGTGATCGGCGCGGGCCGCCCGGTAGAGATCCCGGGGGTCGAGGTCGAGAACCGCCGGTGGAGCCTTGAATCCGAAGTGCGCGACTTCCGAAGCCTCGACGTGGGCGTCTATCCGATCATCGATGACGAATGGGCGCGCGGCAAGTGCGCGTTCAAAGCGATCCAGTACATGGCCTCGGGCGTGCCGTGCATAAGCTCTCCCGTCGGGATGACCGGGGAGGTCGTCGCGCACGGCGTCAACGGCCTTCTGGCCTGCTCTACCGGGGAGTGGGTTGATGGATTGGAGTCGTTGCTTTCGGACTCGGGTTTGCGCGACCGCCTGGCCGACGAAGGGCAGCGCACCGTGGCCGAGCGATACTCGTTGCACGTGCATGCCCCACGTATGGCCGACGTTCTGCTCCGGGCCTCGGCTTAACTAAGGGCCGGCCCCGCTCCATAAATTTCTATGTACATTTTAGGTCTGACCACTCTGGGCGATTCCGCCGCAACACTCATTCGCGACGGCGAGCTTGTGGCCGCCGCCGAAGAGGAGCGCTTCTCGCGCGTCAAGCACCACAGCGGATTCCCTTTCAACGCCGTCCGGTATTGCCTGGATGAAGCAGGCATCGGCATCGGGGACGTGGGGCGCGTGGGGCTCTACTGGAAGCCGTGGGTGCTCAGGCACAAGGCGGTGCAGGCGGTTAAGTCGCTCGCCGTCTCGCGCGCCATGTTCTCCGCGCGGGTGGACCGGGGCGTGACTCAGGTGAGCGAGAGCTATCTGGGGATGTTTAAGCTCCCGCGCCTGATCCGCGAGTACTATGGCCCGAGCAATTTCCGCTTCCATTACCTCGACCATCACACGTGCCACGCGGCGAGCGCGTTCTTCGTGTCGCCGTTCGAGTCGGCCGCCGTTTTAACCCTCGACGGCACGGGCGAAGAGACCACGACCATGTTCGCGCGGGGCGAAGGCGCGCGGCTGCGGCTACTCAAACGGATCAAGCTGCCCCACTCGCTCGGGCAGTTCTACTCGGCCGTGACCAACTTCCTCGGCTTCGACATGTTCGGGGGGGACGAGTGGAAAGTCATGGGTTTGGCCGCCTACGGCAGGCCGGAGTATTACGACTTCCTCGCGCGGCGCGTGCTCTCGGTGAACGGCGATCATGATTTTCATGTCAACATCCGCGTGCTCGACCATCACCTCGCGAAGCGGTACGAGTTCAGCAGGGAGGTCGTCGAGGCGCTCGGCCCGGTCCGCGGCAGGGACGAGGGGATAAGCGAGCGGCACCAGAACATAGCCGCCAGCGCGCAGAGGTTGCTCGAGGACGTTGTGCTGCACCTCCTGAACGGGCTCCACGAGCGGACGGGCGAAGAGAACCTCTGCCTCGCGGGCGGGGTGGCCTTCAACTCTGTGATGAACGGGCGGATCATGAAGGAGTCGCCCTTTAAGCGATTCTACGTCCAGCCGGCCGCGGGCGACGCGGGCTGCTCGCTCGGGGCCGCTTACCTCGTGCACCACGGCATACTGAAGCGCCCGCGCTCGTTCCGGATGGAGGACGCTTACTGGGGGCCGTCCTTCACCTCCGAGGCGTGCGCCTCGGCCCTCGCGCGGGCCGGGCTCAGGTTCGAGACCCTGCCCGACGAAGAGATGCTGCCGCGAGTCGCGCGGATGATAGCAGACGGGGCCATCGTCGGGTGGTTCCAGGGGCGCATGGAGTTCGGCCCGCGCGCGCTCGGCAACCGCAGCTTTCTGGCCGACCCGCGCCGCGCGGACATGCGCGAGCTGCTCAATAAAAAAGTTAAGCTGAGGGAGTGGTTCCGCCCGCTCGCGCCTTCGATGCTCTCGGAAGTGAGCGAGAGCTTCTTCGGCAGGCCCCACTACGACCCGTTCATGATAACCGTCCTCGACGTTGTAGAAGGACAGCGCGCGCGCGTGCCCGCCGTGGTCCACGTCGACGGGACCGCGCGGCCGCAGACGGTCACTCTAAAAGCCAACCCGAGGTACTGGCGGTTGATAAACGAATTCGCGAAGATCACGGGCGTCCCGATGCTCTTAAACACCTCGTTCAACATTCAGGAGCCGATAGTCTGCCGCCCCGAAGACGCGATCCGAACGTTCGAGGGCGCGAGCTTCGACGCGCTCGTCCTCGAAGACCATCTGGTGACATCGAAATGTGCGGAATAGCCGGGGAAGTATCCAAAAACGGGGCGGGGCTCGGAGGGCGAGTTGGCCCCATGATCTCCGCGCTCAGGCACCGCGGGCCGGACGACTGGGGCGTCTGGTCGGACGACGTGTGCGCGCTCGGGCACAGGCGGCTTTCGATCATCGACCTCTCGGAGGCCGGCCGCAACCCCATGTCGAACGGAGACGGCTCCGTGCTTATAACTTTCAACGGGGAGATCTACAACTTTCAATCTTTAAGGAAAGAACTCGAAGAGCTCGGCCATCGCTTCCGCACGCGCACCGACACGGAAGTCATCGTGTACGCCTACGAGCAGTGGGGGGTGGAGGCGGTCGTCAGGCTGCGCGGGATGTTCGCCTTCGCGATCTGGGACCGCCGCCTCGGCCGCCTCTTCCTCGCCCGCGACCGCGTCGGCAAAAAGCCGCTCTTTTACGCGCGCTCGGGCGGCCGATTCCTCTTCGCCTCGGAGTTGCAGGCCCTCGTGCAGGACCGCGAGCTGTCACGCGAAGCGAGCCTTAATGCCCTCGACTCTTACCTCACGTGGGGCTACGTGCCGGCTCCGGCGACGGCCTTCTCAGAAATCTCAAAGCTGCCGCCCGCTCATTTCCTGACTCTGGACGTTAAGGACGGGGAGCCCGAGATCAAGGTCGAGCGCTACTGGTCGCTCGATTACGCGAGGAAGCTAGAGGTCGGCGAGGAAGAAGCGGCGCGCCTAGTGCGCGAGGAGCTTACGGAAGCGGTGCGGCTCCGGATGACGAGCGACGTGCCGCTCGGCGCGTTCCTGTCGGGCGGGATAGATTCGAGCATCGTGGTGGGGCTGATGGCCGGGCTGTCGGACCGGCCCGTGAAGACCTTCTCCGTCGGGTTCGAGGAGGCGGCTTACGACGAATCAGCGCACGCACGGCGCGTGGCCGAGCGCTTCGGCACGGAGCATCACGAGTTCGTAGTGCAGCCGGACGCGCTCGCGGTTCTCCCGACCCTCGTGCGTCACTACGGCGAGCCGTACGCGGACTCTTCGGCCGTGCCGACCTTCTACGTCTCCCGCATGACGCGCAGCCACGTGACGGTCGCGCTCAACGGGGATGGGGGCGACGAGAGCTTCGCAGGCTACGAGCGTTACCTGGGCAACAGCATCGCCGAGCGCATGCGGAGGATTCCCGGCAGCGCGCTCTCGGCGCGCGCTCTCGGCCGGTGGCTCCCTGATTCCATAGACCCGAAGAATCGAGTGAGGCGGGCGAAGCGGTTCCTCTCCGTGGCCGCGCGCCCGATGCCCGCGCGGTACGGCCGGTGGCTCACCTTCTTCGACGAAGAGGCGAAGGCGAGGCTCTACTCTCGCGACCTTCGGGGGAGTCTGAACGGCTCGCGCCCCGCGAAGTGGTTCGAGTCTCTCTTCGAAGAGGCCAGAGGGCTCGACCCCGTGGACGCGAGCATGTCGGTAGATGTCAGGTCGTACCTGCCTTACGACCTGTTGGTCAAAGTGGACATCACTTCGATGGCCAACGGCCTCGAAGCGCGGTCCCCGTTTCTCGATCATAAGGTGATGGAGCTTGCCGCGCGCCTACCCGCGAGGATGAAGCTGAAGGGGAGGGAGTCGAAACACCTGTTGAAGCGCGCGTTCGCGGACCTGCTCCCGCCCGAAAACGTAAACCGCCGAAAGATGGGCTTCGGGGTCCCCGTGGCCGAATGGTTTCGCGGCCCCCTGAAGCCTCTGCTCTCGGACGCTCTTTTCAGCGAGCAGTCACGGCGGCGCGGGTACTTCCAGCCCGCGGAGGTGCGCCGCCTCTTCTCCGATCACGTCGAGCGCCGCTCCGATCACGGCTTCGCGCTCTGGAGCCTCCTGATGCTTGAGCTGTGGCACCGCGAATTCGCCCGGGGGTGACAGGTCTCAATCGGCATTCTGATATGAGTAAGGTCGAAGGGCTTATGAGTGAGAACGTTTTGAGCGCCACGAAGGGCGCGGGCGAGATGGCCGAGGCCGCGCGCCGCCTGCGGGTGGTCCGCATCATCGACCGGCTCAACGTCGGCGGGCCCGCGAAGCACGTCGTGTGGCTCGCGGCGGGGCTCGATTCGAAGCGGTTCGAGACCGTGCTCATCACGGGGACGGTGCCGGAGGGCGAAGGCGATATGAGCTACTTCGCGAGGAGCGAGGGCGTCGAGCCGGTGATCATCCGCGAGATGAGCCGCGAGCTCGGCCCGCGCGACCTCGTCGTGATCTTCAAGCTGCTCAAAGAGCTGTGGCGCGTCAGGCCCGACATCGTACACACGCACAAATCGAAGGCGGGCGCGGCGGGGCGGGTCGCCGCGATGATCTACAAGTGGCTTACGCCGTCGGCACTGTGGCTGCGGCCGCGCGGGTGCCGCGTCGTGCACACGTACCACGGCCACATCTTTCACAGTTACTACGGGGCCGCGAAGACGCGCCTGTTCCTGTCCATCGACAGAATGCTGGCAAGATTCTGCACGGATTGCATAATCACGATCAGCGAACAACAGCGCCGGGAACTGGCGCACCGCTTCCGAATCGGCCCTCGGGACCGATTCCGCGTCGTCCCGCTCGGAATAGACTGCGACGAGGCGGGCGACCGTCATGGCTCGCTCGCCGAAGAGTTCGGCATCGCCCCGCACGAACTGGTGGTGGGGACGGTAGGCAGGCTGTGCGGGGTGAAGAACTACGCCCTCCTGCTCGACGCTTCGGCCCGCGCGCTGGGCCCCGGCGAGCGGCTCGTCATCGTCGGGGATGGGCACCTGCGCCGGGAGCTTGAGGAGAAGGCGCTCGCGCTCGCGATGGGCGACAGGGTCGTCTTCACGGGCTTTCGCAGCGACGCGCCGTCGCTGTACCGCGACCTAGACGTCTTGGCTCTGACATCGCTCAACGAAGGGACGCCACTTACCCTCATCGAAGCAATGAACGCGGGCCTCCCGGTCGTGTCTACGGAAGTGGGCGGAGTGCCCGACATAATGGGCGCGCGGCGCGACGCGCGGGACGGCTTCACGGTCTGGGACCACGGCCTGACCGTCGCGAGCGGGGACGCGGAAGCGTTCGCGCTCGCTCTCCGTTACCTGCTCGGCCGGCCGGACCTCCGCCGCGAGATGGGCGCGCGCGGCCGCGCTTTCGTAAGGGCCAGACTCAGCCGCGACAGGCTCGTGGGAGATATGGAGCGGCTGTACGAAGAAGTAATTAATCAGGGGGACCTCACATGAAAATTCTGATAACCGGGGGGGCCGGGTTCATAGGCTCGCACCTCGCCGAGCGGTACCTCGGCCGCGGGGACGAAGTGTACATACTGGACGATCTTTCGACCGGGAGCATGGAGAACATCCAGCACATTAAAGATCATCCGAACTTCTCTTACTGCATCGACTCCGTGACCGAGCACGGCATCACGGCCGAGCTGGTCGACATCTGCGACATAGTCTTCCACCTCGCGGCCGCGGTCGGGGTCCGGCTGATAGTCGAAAGCCCCGTGAGGACCATCGAGACCAACGTGCGCGGGACGGAAGTCGTGCTCGGGCTGGCCGCGAAGAAGCGCAAGCGCGTGCTGATCACTTCCACGTCCGAGGTCTACGGCAAGCGCACGAACGTACCCTTCCGCGAGGACGACGACCTGGTTATGGGGGCCACGAGCAAGGGCCGATGGAGTTACGCCTGCTCCAAGGCGATAGACGAATTCCTCGCCATCGCCTACTGGAAGGAGAAGGGCGTGCCGACCGTTATCGCCCGCCTCTTTAACACCGTCGGCCCGCGGCAGACGGGGCGCTACGGCATGGTGATCCCCAATTTCGTGCGGCAGGCCCTCGCGGGCGAAGCCCTGACCGTCTTCGGGGACGGGTCGCAGTCGCGTTGCTTCACGCACGTCTCCGACGCGGTGAGCGCGCTCGTCGGGATCGCGGAGCACCCGAACGCGGTCGGGGAGGTCTACAACGTCGGGAGCGACCGCGAGGTGTCGATCCTCCAGCTCTCGGAGCGGATAAAGCAACTGACCGGCTCGGGCTCCGGGACGGTCTTCGTGCCTTACGACGAGGCTTACGAAGAAGGCTTCGAAGACATGATGCGGCGCGTGCCTGACCTGTCGAAGATCAAGCGCCTCATCGGCTACGAGGCGAAGGTCGGGTTCGATGACCTCCTGATGAGCGTCATCGAGTACCACCGAAACAGGGTCGAAACCCGCCCGCTGGCCTTCAGGGCATAGCGGCCCCCCGGTAATACCATGTTGTTAATCTCAGGAAGTGTTTTCGCCCTTCTGCTCAGCCTCGGGGCCACCATGCTGGTCCGTTCCGCGGCCCACCGTCTGGGCATGGTGGCGGCCCCCAGGAAAGACCGCTGGCACCGGAAGCCCACGGCGATGATGGGCGGGGTGGCCATCTTCTTCTCATTCATGCTGAGCTACCTGCTGTTCGCCCCGAAGCTGCCTTCCTCGTGGCCCGTGCTGCTGGCGGCGACTCTGCTCTTCGTGACCGGGCTGGTCGACGACCTGATGCAGATCAAGCCGTACACGAAGCTGGTCGTCCAACTGGTTGCGGCGGCGGGGGTCGTCTACATGGGCCTGCGCCTGCCGTGGACGCACGTCGAAGCGGTAGACGGGATCATCACCATATTCTGGCTGGTCGGCATAACGAACGCCCTCAACCTGCTGGACAACATGGACGGGCTCGCGGGCGGCATATCGCTCATCTCGTGCGCGTTCCTCGCGATCACGTTCCTCGTCAACGGGCAGGCGGCCGAAGCGATTGTGCCCGCCCTGGCCGGGGGCGCCGTGCTCGGCTTCCTCTTCTTCAACTTCAACCCGGCTTCGATCTTCATGGGTGATTGCGGGTCGATGTTCCTCGGGTTCCTGCTCGGGGGGATGGCGATGCAGAGCGATTACGGGCGCACGCGAAATCTGACGGCGGTGCTGCTCACGCCCCTGCTCATCCTCCTGATCCCGATCTTCGACACGTGCGTGGTGACGCTCACGCGGAAGCTGTCGGGCCGCCCCATCTCGCAGGGCGGGCGCGACCACACTTCTCACAGGCTGGTCGCGCTCGGCATGTCGGAGCGGCGCGCGGTGCTGATGCTATACCTGTTCGCGACCATGTCGGGCGCGCTGGCGATGCTCGTCCGACTCCTCGGCACTGAAGTCTCCCTGCTGCTAATCCCCGGCTTCGCGCTCGCCATCGTCTTCCTCGGGCTTTACCTCGGCAAGGTCCGCGTGTACGAAGACGGCCGCCCGCCCGGAGGCAGCACGATCATACAGGTGCTCGCGGACTTCTCTCACAAGCGGCGGGTATTCGAGGTGCTGCTCGACCTGCTGCTCGTCGCGCTCGCCTACTATGGCGCGTACCTCTTGAGGTTCGACGCGGAGATGCCTTCCGAGCAGTTCCTCATATTCGCCCGGACCCTGCCGCTGATGCTGGTCGTGCAGATGCTCGTCTTTTTGATCGGGGGCGTCTACCGCGGGCTGTGGCGGTACACGGGCGTCGGCGACCTGATCCTGATCGTGAAGGCCGTGCTGGCCGGGGGCGTCATCAACGCCGTGATAGTTTTTTCGATCTACCAGATGCGCGGCCCCTCGCGCGCGGTCTTCGTGCTCAACATGCTGCTGCTCTTCCTCTTCGTCTCCGCCACCCGCATCTCGTTCCGAGTGCTGAATGCCCTCATAGTCGACCAGAAGCGGAGGGCGCACCCGGACGCGCGGCCCGTACTCATCTACGGCGCTGGCGACGGCGGGGAGTTGTTGATCCGCGAGATCCTCAACAACAGAGACCACCGCTACAGGCCGGTCGGCTTCATCGACGACGACGCGCGCAAGGCGGGAAAGATCATTCACGGGTTCAGGATTTTCAGCAGCAACGACGTGGCCGACCTGATCCGCCGGCACGAGATTCAGGACGTGCTCGTGTCGAGCGGGAAGGTCTCCGAGAACAGGCTGGAGAGCCTGCGCGGCATGGGGATAATCCTCAGGCGCATGAGCATTCGCATCGAATGAAGCATGCTCTTAAAACCGCGCACGTATTGACTTCTAACTCGGCTTGCAATATGCTGGCCGCCTGCGCCGTGGATCACCCGCCCTTTCCGACGGCAATCGCGCAGACGCAGCCCCTGGAGGATTTATGAAGCAATTAGAAAATCACCTCAGAGCTACGCTGAGCATTCTGCTCGCCCTCGCTCTGACCTCAGTCTTTTCGCTCAACTCCTTCGCGGCGCCGGAACTCGGAGGCGGCAGCTCCCCTGAACTCGCGCCCGCAGAGCCGTCAACGTTTCAGAATCTCGGCACTCTGAGGGGGACGGCCATAATCAACGGCAACAAAGTGAAGACCGGCGCGACCGTGTTGACCGGGGCCCTGGTCGAGGCCACCGGGGAGACGGCGGTGATCGACCTCGGGGCGCTCGGGCGCATCGAGTTCCGCCCCGGCTCGAAATTCACCCTGATGTACGCCGACGGCATGGTCGACATCAAGAGCCTCTGCGGGACCACGTGGTTCGAAGTCAGGCGCGGGCAGGCCGAGCTCCGCCGCCCCTCGGGTGAGAAAGAGACGATTGTCGCCGTGAGCGATAAGAGGTTCGACGGCGAGGCCAACATCGTGACCCCAGGCGCGACCGACCTGGTGATCGATTGCGGAGACAAGGTGGGCGCGGGCCTTCTGGTGGGGCCGGGGCTCGTCGGCATTCTGGCGCTGCTCGGGCTGGGGACCGCCGTCGCGATTGGGATAGCCATCGGCGACGAGGGGGGAACCCTGCCGTCCACGATCCCCCCCGCCACCCCGGTCATTCCTTAGACCGCGCGGGAGTATCAAGCCTCGATTTTGAAGCTTTAGATTTTTTCAGCTGCCATCAAACGCTTAGCCCGCGGGCTAAGCGTTGCGCTTCGGGGCCATTCTCTTTCCCGACCCCGAGCCGCGCGAAGCGCGCCCCGGTCATGGCCCGCGTGAGAGGTTTTAGAGTCATGTCTTTTATGATGTTTTTTCTGCTCTCCTTCTTCACGATTGCGCAGGACGTTCCCGCGCAATCCCCCGTCGCGGCCCTCGCGCTCGCGTCCGATCAGATAGGCGTCGTGCGGACGGCGCAGGGGATCACGACCCGCATCTCGTTCCCCGAAGAGGTCGACGAGATCATCTGCGGAGACCTGTACGACTCGGCGAGCGGGAAGGGCAGCTTCGTGGCGCAGAGGAGCGGCAACGATGTCTTCCTCAAGCCCATCCCCGCGAAAGGGATGAGCAACCTGTTCGTCAAGACCAGGGCCAAGCGCACCTACAACTTCGACCTGATGATAGTCCCGGTCTCGCAATCCCACCGCGTCGTCAACGTCTCGGACGCGAAGCCGGGGGCCGTCTACGCGAGCGCGCATAATACGCCGACGGATTTGAACGGCCCGCCTCAGAACGGGTCCGCCGCCGATAACGCGAAACCTTCGCCCGAACCGGGGCCGCGCGGCGAGGAGATAGAGCAGCGCGCGCGCCTGGAGGCGGAGGCCATCCTGACCGGGGCGCGGCAGCGCGCCGACGACCTCGTGACCGCGGGCCGCCAGCAATCCGAGCGGATGATCTCGGAGGCCGAAACTAAGATCGCCGACGCGGAGCGGCTGTCCGGCGAGCGCGCGTCTCAGCAGGCGGAGCAGCGTTTCGTTCAGGCTTTAATACTCGGGCTGCGCGAGACCAAGGTAGAGAACACGAAGCTCACCATAAAGAAGTTCGTCATAGTGCTCGACCCGCGCATTCTGGTCTTCAACGATAAATCCTACGTGCGTTACAGGCTGCATAACGCGGGCGACAAGCCTTTCACCTTCGGCTCCATCACGCTTGAGACCGGCGCGAACGAGGGCGATGGGCCGACGCCGATCATGATGTCGCTCTACCAGAGCAAGAACGAGAACAGGCTTGAGCCGGGCGAATCGCTCACGGGCGTGATCGCTTTCGACGCGAAACAGGTCACGACCGGCACGCGCCTCTTCCTCTCCCTGCGCGGCGAAGATAAAGTCGAGATCGGCCGCCTGACGGTCCAGTAATACCCCGACCTATGTTCAAGAAGCTCTCATCCATCACGGTCCTGCTGGCGGCACTCGCCTGCGGCGCCCTCTCCGCGCGCGCGCAGGATCGCCCCCTCTCCCCGCCCGAGCGCCCGCCGGTCCCCCTCTCAGATACGGACCAGCAGCGCGCGCGCGAGGAAGAGCGGGCGAAGCTCAAGGCGGGAGCGGGTAAGGCCGCGGCCCCGAGCCCGCAAACGGTCAAGGTACCGGCCCTCCACGCGGGCCGTCACGTCTCGTCGGGGAATGAATTGATCGACGGCATAGTCGCGGAGGCGTCGGCGAGACACGGGCTTGACCCGTGCCTGGTGCTGTCTGTGATGAGGGCCGAGTCAGGCTTCAACAGGATGGCGGTGTCGGTGAAGGGGGCCTCAGGCCTTATGCAGCTGATGCCTGCGACGGCCGCCAGGTTCGGCGTCAGGGACATATTCGACCGT
>DASQDI010000054.1:0-14504 GCA_035634255.1 Blastocatellia bacterium | reverse complement strand
AAGCTCTTTCCACAGGCCGCCCCTCAGGGTCGCTCTTTGCTTACTCTCCGGCGCGCCGTTCGGAGCGCCGATGTAGTTCTTCAGCCAAGCATGCAATTCCTGATAGAAGAAGCGGCTGTTGTCGCCCTTTTGGATCCAGTGATTCTCCTCGGGGAACACGATGAGGCGGCTCGGGATGCGGAGCCTCTGCAACACGCTCCAGTTCTCGATGGTCTGGTTGAGCGGCACCCGGAAATCGTTTTCGCCGACGGTCAGCAGCATCGGGGTGCGGAAGTTTTTCGCGAAGCGGATGGGGTTCTGCTCGCGCCACACTTTGCCCTGCTCCCAGACGGGGCCCCCGTTGTTGACTTCGCGGTGGAAGATAACGTCGCTCGTGCCCCACTGTGATTCGAGGTTAATCAGGCCCGCGTGGCTCACCAGACATTTGTAGCGGTCCGTCGTCGCCTGAAGCCAGTTGGCGAGGTGGCCCCCGTAGCTCGCCCCGCCCGCGGCCTGCCGCGAAGCGTCGATGAAGCTGAACTGTTTGATCGCCTCGTCCGCGGCCTCGTTGATCTCCGCCGTGGGGCCGATGAACGGGTCGCCCTGAATGTCGCGCGCGAACTTCTCGCCGTAGCCGGTCGAGCCGGTGTAGTCCGTGAGCAGCACGACGTAGCCGGGCTGCGCGATCAGGTGGTAGTTCCACCGCAGGAAGTACTGGTCGCGCCACATGCCGTGCGGCCCGCCGTGGATGAGCACGAACAGCGGGTACTTCTTGTTCTCGTCGAAGTTGGGGGGCAGGGCCACCATGCTGTGAATGCGCTTGCCCGCCTTGCTCGTGAACCAGAAGTGGCGGAGCGGCTGCCAGTCTATTTGCTGCGCCCGCCCGACATTGAACTCGGTGAGCCAGTCGTGGGTCTTCGCCGAGGTGTCGATCCTCACGATCTCCGCCGGGTTGATCGCGCTCTCCCAGTTCGCGAAGATCATCGTCGAGGGGGCATTGGACGGGATGGCCAGGTTCGTGTAAACGCCCCTGGTCATGTCCATCGCGAGCTGGACCGTGCCGCCGGAAGCCGGGACCGTGTAGAGCTTCTCGTTGCCCGCCTCTTCCGCCAGCAGGTAGACCGTCTTGCTGTCGGGAGTCAGGGCGAAGGTGCCGGCCGACCTGTCGAAGCTCTGGGTCAGGACGGTGGGCTGGCCCGGCGACGGCCACGAGAAGCTCGCGATCCGCGTGAGGTTGTAGACGAAGTTATTTTCGGGAGTGAGCGTGCAATAGAGCGCCTTGCCGTCCGGGGCGAAGGTCGGGTTGTTGAAGCTGTTCTCGCCCGTCGTTATCTGCTTCGGCTCGCCGCCCGCGGCCGGGACCTGGAAGATGTGCGAGTACGTGTTGGCGTAGGCCGCCGCGTCCCTGTTGACGGTCGCGACGAACAGTACCGACTTCCCGTCGGGTGCCCACGTCGCATTCAGGTTATCGCTGCTGGTCCCGGCGAGCCCGGAAAAGCCGCGCCCGCTGACGAGCTTCGTGCCCGCGAGCAGGTCTTTAGCTTTCGCCCCCGGCTCGAACGTCTGGACGAACACGTGCGGCTGCGTGTCGTCGAGCCACCTATCCCAGTACCGGATCGGGAATTTGTCATACACGCGGGCCTTGTGCTTCTGCGCCTTGCGCTCGCCCGCGATCTTTTTGTTCGCCTCGTCGTCCGGAGCGCCGGGGTAGACCGTGCTCGTGAAGAGAATCGCCCGCCCGTCGGGGCTCCACTCCGGCGCGCGCGCCCCCGTCGAGACGGAGGTGAACCTCACGGCCTCCCCGCCCTCGACCACGTCGATGATGTAAATCTGGCTCGCCTCGTCGCCCTCCCTTTTCGCGGAGAAAGCGACCCGCTTGCTGTCGGGGCTCCAGGCCGCCCCGCTCTCGCCGCCCTTGGTCGAGGTGAGCCGACGCGGCCTGCTCTTCGCGTCGGCCGGCACGATCCAAAGGTCGGAGGTCTGCTCCTTATCGTCGTAGGCCGGGTCGATCAGGGAGAAGACCACCCACTTCCCGTCCGGGCTCGGCACGGGCGCGCCGACGCGCCTCATCAGCCACATAGTCTCGTGCGTGATCGGCTTCTTCGGTATCTGCGCGTAAGACGCAGGGACAACCGCTCCCGTCATGGCGAATGTCAGGAGCAGAGACAGAATACTAGTATGAATTCTCTTTCCGGGGCGAAATATCATGGTCGATTCTCCTGTTGCTTTTAATGGCAGTGCCCGCGAGCGCGCGCGACGCACGCTCCGGCGGGCATCACTTCCCTTTACGCTTCCCTATGCAGTAGAGGTGCTTCGTCGTGCGGATGAATATCTGGCCGTCCGAGATCGCCGGGGAGCTCAGGCAGTAGTCGTCCAGATTATTCTCGGCGAGGACCTCGAACGTCGGCCCGGCCTTGACGACCGTCGTCAACCCGTCTTCGTTCGTGACATAAATCTTGCCGTCGGCGAGCACGGGCGACGCGCTGTAGGTTCCGGGCTTCACCCTCTGCTGGCCCCACACGACCTGCCCCGACTTCGCGTCGAGGCACCACATCACCCCCCTGTCGTCGACTATGTAAAGGTACTTGCCGTCGGAGACGGGCGACGGAACGTCGGGCCCGTTCTGGAATGACCACAGCCTGTGCGTCTCCGTTATGTCTCCGCGACCGCCGGGGCGGATCGCCACGAGCGGCTTGATCCGGCTCGGCGCGTAGATTATCCCTTCGGACACGACCGGCGAGGCGACGATCCTGTAGAAAGGGTGGTTCTCCGGGTTGAGCCCCCCGGCCCTCCACAACTCTTTCCCAGTCGCGAGATCATGCCCGGTCACGCAATCGCCCCCCGTGATCACGAGCTCCATGCGACCCGCGTGGCGCACTATGGCGGGCGTCGAGTAAGAGTCCGGCGACTCCTTGATGGCGGCCGTGGGCCGCTCGACCTTCCAGAGCGTCTTGCCCGACTTCTTGTCGACGCGGAGCACGTAAGAAGGGTCGTCGGTCTTAAACCCGTGAAGGACCTGCACGAACAGGGAGTCCTCGTAAAGAAGGGGCGACGACGCATACCCCCAGTTCAGGCCGAACTGGCCGTAGTCTTTCTGAATGTCGCGGGACCACGTCTCGTTGCCGTGGAAGTCGAACCCCTTCAGTATGCCCGTCCCGGTCATCACCCACACGTTCCTGCCGTCGGTGACGGGCGAGGGCGACGACATGTTCTGCTTCCGCATCTTGACGTTCCCGCCGCCGAGCCGCTTCTTCCACAGCAGCTTCCCATCTTTGCGGTCGAGGCACCAGAGGTACAGGTCGTCCCCTTCCGCGAGGTTGAGGAATATCTTCTCCCCCCAGATGATCGGGGTCGAGCCGCTCATGTCCGGCATCGGAATCTTCCACGCGACGTTCTCTTCGGTGGTCCACCGCACGGGCAGGTTCGACTCGGTGCTGATGCCGTTTAAAGACGGGCCGCGCCACTGAGGCCAGTTCTCCGCCACCGCCGCGTTGGCGGAAAAAATAAATAGGGCTAAAGCTGTGAGTAATCTTTTTCGCACGACTTTTCTCCTGGTTCGGGAATAACACTAATAGTAAAACATTCTCCGATAAAGACGAAAGATGTATAGCCGTCAGTTACCGATTTTACAATCTTTTACATCCCGCGATTCCCGCCCTTGATATACGTCTTGTCCCCTAATTCCGGAGTGGGTGTATACTCTGTCAGAAGTTGAAACCTTTTTAAAGGAGAATGAGAATGACCGACGAGTTGACAACAAAGCCGACCATCGAAACCGTGCTTGAGCGAATCAACGCGCTCGACCAGAGAATGGAACAGCGAATTGATTCGTTCGACCAGAGAATGGAGCAGCGAGTTGATTCGTTCGACCAGAGGATGGAACAGCGCATTGACGCGCTCGACCAGAAATGGGATGGGCGGATCAACGCGCTCGAACAGAAGCTGGAAGCGCGGATAGATGGGGTGGAGAAACAGGTGACCGCTCTGCGCTCCGACATGGATGCCGGGCTCAAAAAGGTCGGGCGAACTATCGCGGCGCTCAACGACAACTTTCTGAACCTGCAATCCGATTTCCGGGACTTCAATTCACGGCTCGAAAGGCTCGAATCGAAAGCTTCGTGAAGTAGCGCGGATCAAGCCGGTTTCCCCAGGTCAAACAAACTGCTCTCTCCGCTCTCCCCTCCCCTTCGGTCATTCAATAAACATAGCCATTTCAAACTTTCGATTTTAACGAACCCGCTCTATTCGGCGCGGAGGGCGGAAAGGAGTTGGTCGCGCAAGGCCGCCGAGGTCGCCGCGAGCGACGTGACGATCCCCGTCGCGAGCACCACCAGGAGCAGCAGCGCCAGGGTCAGGGTCGGGAGGCGCCCCCCGCGGGACAGGAAGGCCGGGGCGATTGCCAGAAGCGCGCACAACGTCCCGGCCGCGAGCCCGAACAGAAGGAGCAGGGCGTTTTCCGCGATGACCATAACGGCGAAGTGCGAGTATTCGTAGCCGACCGCTCTGAGCAACGCCATCTCCTTGCGCCGCTCCAGAATGTTGCGCAGCAGCACGGTCGCGAGCCCCAGAGTGCCGAGCACGAGGCCCAGCCCTCCCAAAGTCTGGAACGTGGAGAGGTAGGTGTTCTCAACGCGGTGGAATGCCGCCAGCCGCTCGCCCGTCGGCATCGCGTCGAAGCCGAAGTCCGAAAGCGACTCTTCCAGCACCCCCGCCACTTCCTGAGCGCGCTCGGGGGCCGTGTCGATCAGAAAGAATCGGTAGCCCTCCTGCTCCGGGAAGAGGCGCAGGAAATTCGCCTCCGACATCAGCAGCTCGCTTTGAAAGATGCTGTCGGAGAGCGCGCCCACCAGCCTCAGCCTGATCGGGTTATTCGTCCCCTGATTCAAAACGAACTCGTCCCCGAGGCCGAGGTGCAGGACGTAGGTCATCGAGTTGGCGTCGGCGATCACCGGGACCGAGCCGTCGCCGGGGTCCTTATCGAGCAGCAGCCACGGGTTCTCCTTTTCTTCGGGAGAGAGCGCGAGACTGCTCTGAAAGCCGAAGCGCCCGCCCTTCACAAAGCCCTCCGACGCGCCGAGGATTCGCGGGTTCTTCGGCTGATAAAGGTTGAGACAGCTCGCGTCATCCCCCGGCCTCAGGCGGAATCGCTCGAAGGTCACTCCGTCGAGGGCGTTCTCGCCCTGCGAATGAAGGCTCAGGGCCTCTTTGCCCTCGGCGGTCGCCGGGTCATGAACGAGTGGGAGCAGCGATTCGGCCAGCAGGGGGAAGCCGCCTCCGCCGGACTTGCGGTCGAGCGATGCATCGCGGCCGTCCCGCCTGAATGCGTCAACCGCCACGATGATGAAGGTGGCCGAAGCGATCAGGGCGATGCAGAGGACGCTCCTGCCGGGACGGTAAGTCGTGTTGCGAAAGCCGAGCCTCGAGACGGCCCAGAGCCCGCCGCCGCTCAGTAGGGTGCGCTTGTCTTTCCGAAGCCACGCCGAAAGGTAAAAGAGCGCCGATATCAACAGCAGTGTGCCCGCGCCGAAGAACCCCGCCACCTGCCCGAAGAGGTTTAAAAGCGCCCCGGCCAGAAGCAGAACCCCGCAGGCCGCGAATATGACCGAGAGGTGGATCGAGCCGAACCGCGCGGGAAGAAATCTCCGCCCACGCTTCGCGCCCGCGCCCTCCGACGCCGGCGCGCTCATGCCCGCGCCGGTGAGCAGGCTGCGAGGCGAAGCCGGGGCGAGGGACCTGAGCGTCCACGCGATCACGGCCAGGGAGGTGACGACTCCGCCCAGCCCTCCGAGGATGAGAGACGAGGGCGACACATGCAGGTCGAGCGCGGTGGTCCCGACCGCATCTACCCACCACGTCCGCAGGCCGAACATCACGAACCACCCGTAACCGAGCGCGCCCGCGAGCCCCAGTAAACTGCCCGCGGCCGCGAGGATCAGCCCCTCGCTCAGAAATAAATTGCGAATCCTCTTCGCGGGGAAACCCACGGACCTGAGCAGGCCCACCTCTTTCGAGCGCTGCTCGATGCCGAGCTTGAAGAAGAGCGCCGTGAGCAACAGCGCGCTCACGACCAGAAAGAAGCTGAAGTAGATGAAGTACTCCCCGAAGTCCGTCGCCCCGCGCGAGGCTTCGAGCCCCTGCGCGCGCGTCGGGTTCACCGCGAGCCCCATCTGGATCGGGTCCACGTCGGCCCTCAACCCGTCCCTGAAAGAAGCTAAGGCCGCCTGCAAGTCGGTACCGCCCGAGGGCCTGATTCGAAGCGACGTGAGGTCTCCGAACCGCGAGGACCATAGCTTCTGCCCGGCGGCGAGCGGGATGAACGCCTTGGGAGTCGTGCGGTACGTGTCCCAGTAGTCCTCGTCGACCGGGCGAATGCGCCCAAGGTCCATCGGGAACGGGGGGTCCCAATCCGAGAGGCTTTCGGTCCCGGTGATTCCGGGGTATTCGGGTACGAGGTCCCGGTCGGCAGCCGCCCCGGTGATCGGGATGGCCCCGGCCACGCGGAACTCCGCCGTGCGCGTCGAAAGCCTGCCCTCCTGCTCCCAGAGGTAATATTCCAGAGTGACAACGTCGCCCGGCTTCGCGCTCAGCTCGCGCGCGGTCCAGTCGTTCAGCAGGATGGGCGGCATTCGCTCCGCCTCTGACCCGCCGCCTCCCTTCACTGCCGCGAACGCCTCGTCGTCCACGGCGGTCGCGATGGAGTAAGGGACCGCGCGCTCGCCCAGGCGGATTTCATTCGCGAGATAACTCAGGACCGGGGTGACCGAGGCATTCACGCGGGCGGCGGTCACGCGCGCCGTATCTTCGAGCGCGTCGTTTACGAGGGCGCTCTCCGATTCGAGCGCGAGGCTGCCCTGCCCCTCGATGGCGCGGACCTTGAGGCCAAGGTCTTCCAGCTTGAAAGTGGCTCTGATGGCCTGTTCTATGACGGAGGACTTAGCGAAGTCTCCCGCCTTGTCCCCGACTGCCTTCTCCGCGACGAGGATCGCGTTGACCTTGCCGGGCGCTTCGAGGTCTTTCTGAAGCCTCGCGAGGGGGACGAAGACGGCGCGCACGGCCCCCTGCTGCGGGCGGAGAGAGAACTCCCCGAGCGCGGAGCCGGGGAGCACTTCGCGGATGCTCAACCGGATGGTCCGGCCGAGGTCTTCCTTCCGCCCGTGGAGTGATTCGGAAGGGATGTCGGACGGCTTCTCTATTCTCACGAGCAGGCTGTCGCCGGCCTTTACGCCCAGTTCTTCCGAGAGGCTCGCGCTCACCATCGTCTCGCGGTCGCCGAGGGATTTGCCGCCGCCGCTTTCCCCATGAAAATCCCAGAAGCGGTCGTCCACCCCGTAGACCTGAACGTCCGAGCCCCTCCTGCCGCTCGTGTCGTGCTCGACCACGCCCTCGAAGACGATCAACGGGCACGCGGCTTCAAACCGGCCCGCGAACTGCTCGCTCGCGCGGAGGTCGTCCGACAGCCCCTCGCGGAAGAAGCCCGCGGACGAGATCACGTAATCGGCGTTCCCGAGCCTTTGCAGGAAGAGGTTGCGCAGGCTCCCCCGCACCGAGTCGCCGACCAGCAGAGCGCCCGCGAGGACCGCGACCGCGCAGGCCACCCCGAGCACCACGGCGATGTTCGTCCGCCAGTAGTACGTGAGACTCCGTTTGATGAGCGTCGATCTTTGCATCTTTAGCTTGAGCAGGGGTCACGCCCTGACGAGCTGTTGCCCCTGAAGCTCGAACCGCACGGGGAATTTCGAGGCTAGCTCGGAGCTGTGAGTCACGACTATCAGGATCGTCTCCTGCCTCTTGTGCAGTTCCATCAGGAGGGAGGCGACGACTTCCGCCGAGGCGCGGTCGAGGTTCCCGGTCGGCTCGTCGCACAGGAGCAGGAGCGGCTCTCTTATCAAGGCCCGCGCGAGCGCCACGCGCTGCTTCTCCCCGCCCGACAACTCCGACGGGCGGTGCTCCAGCCGGGAGTCGAGCCCGACCTGCCGGAGGAGCGCGCGCGCTCTCTCAGTGTAATTGCCGTTCGACTCCGCGACGAGCGTGGGGGTCAGGACGTTTTCGAGCACCGAGCACTGCGGCAGCAGGCAATGGTCCTGAAAGATGAAGCCGATCTCTTTGTTCCTGAAAGCCGCGAGTTCTCTCTCAGGCAGGGCGAACGGGTCCCGCCCGTCGAGGGTGACCGTGCCTGAGGATGGCGGCTCCAACGCCCCGAGTATGTAAAGGAGGGTGCTCTTCCCGCTCCCCGACGGGCCCATAATCGACACGGCGTCGCCGCGCGAGAGCGAGAGCGTTACGTCGTTCAGTATCGAGATGGGGCCGCGCGGGGTCGGATACTGCTTGGTAAGACCTTTGACTTCGAGCAAATCGAACCTCTGTTTCTCTTATGATTTCAGGCAAGCTCCGCCATCGCTTTAGAGGCTTCGCCCTCGGGGGTCCCGTGCAGGATGGAGGAGTAGACCTCAAGGGCGCGCTCGGCCATGCGCCCGGCGCTGTAGTGCCTGCGGACACCCTCGGCCCCCGTGCGGCCCAGAGACTCCCCGAGCAGAGGGTTCCTGCCGATCTGCATTATGCCTTCCGCGAGGCTCTGAATGTTTTCGGCTTCGACGAGGATTCCGCCGCCCGTCCGCTCAAGCATCTCGGGGAATGCGCCCTTACGCGGCTGCACCACGGGCACCCCGTTCGACATCGCCTCAAGCAGGAATATCCCTTTGGGCTCCTTGTAGACCGCCGGGACCGACAGCACGTCGAGGCTGTGCAGGAAATCTATCTTCTGCTGCCGGTCGAGTACTCCGCGGTAATTGAACTCGTCGGCTAGGCCCCAGTCCCTCATCTTCTTTTCGAGCCCGCTCAGGTAATCCCTGTGCTCCGGCCCAAGGTACCCCGCGACTTCGAGGCGCGCTTCGGGAAAGTCCCCGCGCTCGCGCAGCAGCCTGTAGGCTTCGCACAGAACATGCAGGCCCTTTTCGGGGGCGATCCGCGCGAAGTACCCGACCGTGAACGGGCCGGTGCGAGCGGGCCTCGACGAGTCGTACCCTTCGAGGTTGATGCCGACCGGGACCACGTGCATCTTACTCGCGGGGATGTCGAGATAATCCGACATGAACTCGGCGTAATAATCGCTCACGGCGAGGAAGCCGTCGACCGACCCGACCCGCTCCCTTATCAGTTTCAGGGAGGCGGACCGGTAAGGCTCTTCGAGGCCATCGAGGAACAGGTCTTCGCCCTGAAGGGTGACGGTCACGGGGCGTCTCAGAGCTTTCCTGATCGGCTCCGCCAGGCCTATCAAAAGGGAGTTCGAAAGGTTGATGATGTCGGGGGCGGGCTCCGTCTGAAGCCAGTGGACCAGCTTGTCCAGTTCCTTCCTCTGATAGCCATCTTCCCCCTTCAACATGGAGACGGTCAGCTCCCCGAGCGACTTGGGGCTGACGGCAATCGAGCGGCGCGCGGCGAGTTTCAAAGCGAGCCGAGAATCCCAAAGCTTATCGAGCAGCCACGGCGTCCTGCGGAAGATTCCCGAGTGCTGTTGCAGGTAGACGCTTATGCCCCCGAAAAAGACCCTATCCCGGCTGACGTTCTTCTCGTCGGTCAGGGTGGGGGTGTAAAGCGGGACGAGCATCACGTCGTGGCCGCGCGCCATGAGCTCGGCGGCCAGGGCGTTGTCCCTGAAACAACTGCCGCAGTACATCCCGGCGGCTCCGGCTGTGAAGTATAAAATCTTCATGCTAGGCGGTCTGGAAAGCCCTGCGCGCGTACAGGTGCTCGAATAAATTCCCCTCGTGCGGCTGGTCCCAGCTTATCTTCATGGTCGAGATGGGGCCGAGGTTCAGGCGGTCCACGTTTGGCGAAGAGATGAGCCTGCGGATCAGGGCCTCGTCCGACGTGATGGCCGTGACGACGAGGCTCGGCCCGAGCGCCTCGGGGATGCGGTCCTGACTCACCTCGACGACGCTCGCGAAGGGGAAAAGATATTCCCGGTTCGCCAGCGTGTGCTCCGGGCTTTCGCAGAAGACGACGGTGGGCAGGAGGTAGGAGCAGCCCTCCCGCGACACTAGCCTCCCCCCCTCCCTGTAGCCGGCCGTGACATCGCGCGCGCCCGGCTCTTTCAACCCGTTCTCCACCATCTGCGAGATGCGGGACGCGACCCCCGCGTCGGCGAACGGGGCGAGCTGAGCGTTGTCGTCGTCGGGCGGGCGGGGCTCGATCCTCGCGAGCCGCTCCGCCAGAGCCTCGGCGATCTCTTTCCCGTGCCGGGGCACCCAGACCGCCGAAGCGTTCACGCACGAGCGCCCTCCGTTTTCGACTATCGAAGAGACCATCACGTCGAGGTACTCGCGCCAGTCGTCGATTGCGTCCTCGCCGATGATGACCTTGCTGTAGCCCGGCCCATGAATCTCGATACGCGGGTCGCCCTTCCACTTGCCCGTGGAAGAAGAGTCCCCGAAGATCATCCCGCGCCCGCAATGCCTGAGGATCTCGCCCGCGCCCGCGTGGTCCGACGGGTAGTAGCTGAAGGCTTCGCCGGGGACGCCCGCGCGGATGAAAGCCTGAATGATCCGGTAAGGGGTCCACGGCTCGGCGCTCCCCGGCCTCAGCACGAGTGGGGTCTTCAAGGCGACGGCGGGGACCCAGAGCGAGTGGACGCCGGGCGAGTTGCTAGGCAGGACGACGCCGAGCGATTGCGTGCGAGGGAAGAAGCTCAGCGCATGCCCGCCCGGCGCTCCGTAGCCCGCGTCGAGCACGCGCAGGTCCAGCCCGCGCGTCAGCCCGCTCAGCACGCTCTCCATCTCCGCCAGCACGCCGCGAATCTTCTCCATGTTCTTCCGCGCCATCACGAAAGGCAGGCCCGTGGTCGCGGAGACATGCCTGACGTAATCTTCGGGGGTCTGGTCGTCGCCGCCGAGGGGGAGGGTGCCCGACATGAAGTGGTCCGCTGCCTTGCGGCACAGGTCCAGCAGTTCGGCGGAAGAGAACCTCTCAAGCGCCGCGCGGCTCGCGCCCTGATCGAGCAGGTCGCGGCGGATGAGCCCGGCGTTGGCCTGGCTTATCTCCACGAACGTTTCGCGCGTGCGGTGATGCGGCACCTTCGCGACGTCGAGACTCCTGTACGGCTTGCCTTTTCTGAGTATGGGGATGTGTAGCATAAGATGATTTCCCGAATGATTCCCTGCCCGACTACTCGACGCTCCACAGAGACAGGTTCGACGAGTCTTTGATCAATATCTGCTTGCCGAGCAGCACCGGGTGCGACCAGACAGGATTATCCGCGACCGTGTAGCGGGCCAGTTGTTCGAAGCCCGAGGCGCTCTTGTTCACGACGATCAGGCTCGCGTCCGTGGTCAGAAAGAGCAGGGATTTCCCCGCGCTCAAGACCGCCGCGTTCGAGCCTTCCCTCCCGGTCGTGGCCCACAGGGTCTTCCCCGTCTTCGCGTCCAGGCAAAAGAACTGCCCCTTCTTCTTCGCCGAAAGCCCGTAAAGATGATCCCCGTCGAGCACGGGCGAACTCATGTACATTGCGAGCTCCGGGTTGTGCCAGACCTTTTCCGCGGCCCACTGGTCGCCGCTCCGCGCCACCTTGACGCCCATAGTTCCCGCCCTCACGCCCGAAAAGATCAGGGTCTTCTGGTAGAGCACCGGGGTCACGATGTTTTCATTCCACTCGTCGGGGAACGGGAGCTTCCAGAGCAGCCGGCCCGAATCGGCCGATATTCCGACCGCCGACTTGTCCGTGAGCGTCACCAGCTGCCGCTCGCCTTCGAGGTTGACCACGATGGGGGAAGCGTAGCCCGGCCCGTCGCCTTCCCACTTCCACCTCTCCTCGCCGGTCACGGCGTCGTATGCGATCACCCGGCCGCGCCTGTCGTCCCCCACGTGAACGATCACCATGCCCTTCTCGAGCACGGGCGACATGGCCGTGCCGGTGAAGAGCTTCGAGGTGTCGATCTCTTTGGAGAAGTCCTTGCGCCATTTGAGCTCCGAGCTCTTCAGGTCGAAGCAGGAGAGTATCGCGCTGACCCCGAGCGTGTAGACCCTGCCGCCCGAGACGACGGGCGTGGAGTTGGGCCCCTTGCCCATCTCAATCGCGTACTGGTTCTTGTTGAACGGCACCGGGTAGCTCGAATCCCAGAGCGGCTTGCCGGTCTTCAGGTCGAAGACGCTGACGACCTCGCTCTCCTCCCGGCGCGAGTGAACTATCACCCGGCCATCGGAGACGACGGGCGAAGAATAGCCTCCGCCGACCGGGACCTTCCACACGCTCCTGAGGGTCTTCGGCCACTTCGACGGGGCCTGCGCCGACACGACGCCATCGCGCCCCGGCCCGCGCCACTGATTCCAGTCCTGGGCCGCGGCCGTCTGGGCCGACAGCCCGGCAAGGAGGGCGGATAACAGGATAGCTTTTTGTATTCTCATAACAGCCACGATTCGACAGACGTATTCAACAGATGTATTCAATAGACGCCCTCGATGACCGACGTTTGCAATCGCGAGAACGGCCTGACGTTTCGGACGCCGTCCCACGGGTACTTCTCGAATGGGGGCTCGCGCTCGGCCTCGTCCCGCTCGAGAAAGCGGGGCATGAAGAACTCTTTCGTCAGAGTCGTGAGCCGCACCCTGCCCGTATGCCCGTACTCGACCAGCCGGTCAGGCCGGTCCGGGTCGACCACCTCGATCATCGCGCGCGGGGCCGGGGGGTAGTAGATCACGGCGTAATTATCCTCCGGCATCAGCGGCTTGTGGACCGCCAGCCCCATCAAAGTGTTGCCGTAGGTCGGGGCGAAGTACGCGCCTTCGAGCAGCTCTTCGACGGCGAAGCGATAAAACTGCGGGGTCATTTCGGTCCCGCCGCAGAAGACTCCCGTGACGCCCATCTTCTTCAGGGAGACCCGCTCGCACAGAGATTCGAGCAGCTTGGGGGTCGTGAAGAGGCAGCGGATGTTCTCATGCGCCTTCAACAGCGTGAGCCCCTGGTCGATGACGTGCCGCTTGTAGGCCTCGGCCTGCTCGAACTGCCCCATCTTTAGAAGCTTGATGACCCAGCGCGGGTCTAGGTCGACCGCGAAGCAGATGCCCCCCCGCACCTGCGCGAGGTGCTCGACGGCGAGGCGAAGCCTGCGCGGGCCGGTCGGGCCGAGCGAGAGCCAGTCCGAGCCTTTCGGGAAGAATTCGTCGGGGAGCGTGTCGCTGAAGGCCGAGTAATCGATTCTGAAATCGTCGATGTTGATCCGGGATTTCGGGACGCCCGTGCTCCCGCCCGTCTCGAACGTGTAGACGGGCCGGTCCGCGTAGGCTTTCGGCACCCACCTGCGCACGGGCCCCCCGCGCAGCCACTCGTCTTCGAAGAAGCCGAACCGGTCGAGGTCCGCGTAGGTCTTGATCTCCTCGCGCGGGTCCCAGTCGAGTTTTTGCGCGTATTCGAGCCAGAAGGGGCAACCCGTCTCGGGGTCGAAGTGCCACTGAACGATTTCACGCACCCAGGCGTCGAGCGCGGCGCGTGAGGATTCGATGTCGTGTTGAAGCGTGCTTTCTCTTTTCGAACTCAATTTTCCCGCCAATTATTAAAGATTTGGACGTCAGCGATTGAATTGTGTCTGCCGTCCAATTGGCTGTCAAGCTAAGAAACTCCACGCCTTCAAATAATCTTCAGGCGAGTGCAGCCATGAACGGCCCGCGCTCGGGAGAGCGAGAATCATACGCTCGCGCTCTCAGGCTGCACTCGCCTGAATTCCTCTATAACTCTACCTTTTTAACGTGTAAATAGAGTGAGCCTATTGTAAAAAGAGGTAAATCTAATAAATGGCTTGTAAAAAGCGAACGGCCCGCGCTTCAGCGCCGCGACTTCAGCGCCTCGCGCATGAACCCCCACGACCAGAAGCAGGCCGCGAAAAGGTAGAGCGGCCAGGCGGCCAGAAAGAAGAGAAATACTTTCCTGTCGTGAGCGAAGAACCAGCGCGCGGCCTTCATCAATCTATAAATCGGCATGAAGATAATCAGGGCGGGAAACCTGAGCAATACCCCGCCCGAGAGCCGGCCCCTCTTCCGCGCCAGAGCGGAGGTCGCCCCGAGCTTTAGCTGGTGCGAAAGTACGTTGCGCCAGCCGGTGCGGTTCAGGTGCACGGCCCGAATCTCCGGGTCGAACAGCAGCCTCTCCCCTGCCTCGTACAAACGCCAGTTGAACAGAATATCTTCGGCGGGCCAGATGTCTTCGTCGAAGTAGCCGAACCGCTCGAACACCTCCCGGCGGTAAATTATGTTCGCCGTGGGAATGCCCTTCTCGACCCTGAAAGGGGCCGAAGGCATGAACTCCCTGAACTCGATCAAGAAGCCGACCGTGCCGCTGAGGCTACGGGGCGTGCCGTTGCCGACGCTCCCGCCCACGGCCGCGTACTCGCCCCCCTCGGGCCTCCTCACCATCCGCTCCACCGCGTCCCCGCTCAGCACGCAGTCGGAGTCGACCATCACCACGTACCGCCCCCGGCTCGCCCTCACCCCGGCGTTCCTGGCCGCCCCCGCGTACGTCCTCTCACGCCTCCGGATCAGCC
>DASQDI010000053.1:0-10909 GCA_035634255.1 Blastocatellia bacterium | reverse complement strand
AACGCTACCTGAAACAGAGGCGAGTAGCTGAGGCTCCGCTCGGGCCGCACCTGCTCGACCACACGCTCGAACGGCACCTCCTGGTTCCCGAACGCGCCCAGCACAACCTCCCTCTCCCTCCTCATCACCTCCTCGAAGCTCTCCCACCCCCTCACCTCCCCCCTCATCACCAACGTGTTGACGAAGAACCCTATCAGCCCCTCCACCTCCGCCCTGTTCCTCCCGGCTATCGGCACCCCGACCGATACGTCACCCCGCCCGCTCAGCCTGTACAGCAGCACCCTGTAGGCCGCAAGCAGCGCCATGAACAGCGTCACCCCCTCCCGCCCCGCCAGCTCCCGCAGCCTCAGCGTCAGCCCCCGGCCCAGCTCTATAGGCAGGCTCGCCCCGCGGTAGGTCTGGGCGGCGGGCCTCGGCCTGTCGGTCGGCAGCTCCAGCAGGCTAGGGGCCCCGGCCAGCGTGCGCTCCCAGTAGGAGAGCTGCCGGTCGAGGAGGGCGGCCTGAGAGGGGCCCCTCTGCCAGAGGGCGAAGTCCGCGTACTGCAGGGGGAGGTCCCCCAGCGGCGACGGCTCGCCGCGGGAGAAGGCCTCGTAGAGCGAGGCGACTTCCCTCACCAGCACCTCCATCGACCAGGCGTCGCTGATGATGTGATGCATCGTGAATAAGAGGACGTGGGACTCCGCGCCCAGACGCAGCAAAGCCGCCCTCAGCAGCGGCCCCCTCTGAAGGTCAAAAGGCCGGGCGGCCTCTTCGGAGGCCAAGCTCTCGGCTCTAGCTTCTCGCTCGGCCTCCGGCAGCGCGGTCAAATCTATGACCGGCACTCTCACCGGTTGCGGCGGCGCGATCTCCTGCACCGGCATCCCCCCCACCGTCGGGAAGCTCGTTCTTAATACTTCATGTCTCCTCACGATCTCGGAGAGGCTCTCCTCCAGAGTCTTTGTGTCGAGCCGCCCGCTCAGACGAATCGCCTCCGGAATGTTGTAAGCGGCATTGCCCGGCGATAATTGATCCAAAAACCATAGCCTTTGCTGAGCGAACGACAGAGGTACGGGGCCGAGGTCTTTTCTGCGCGGGATTCTCTGAGGCGTTGACGGCTCGACACCTTCCTCACGCAGCAGCGCCTCAAGCAGCGCCCGCTTCTCAGCCGTCAGATTGATCGCGCGTTTAGTAAGTCTACTCATTTCGCCCCCCTTCGCTAACCTGGCAGAGTTTCTCTTCGAGTAATCGCTCGGCTTCTTCGTCCGAGAGTTGAGCCACTTCAAGCAACAGCTCGGCGGTGCGCTCTATTTTTCTTCGGTCGCCCGAATCCAGCAGTGCCGTCGCGAGGCCCGCCACCGTCGGCTCCTCAAACACCTTGCGCAAGGGCAACCTGCTCTGGAAGGTTTCGTAGACGCGGGAGACTACCTGCGTGGCGATTAACGAGTGGCCGCCCAGCTCGAAAAAGTTGTCGTGAGCGCCCACTCGATCAACACGCAGGACCTCGGCCCAGATCTCGGCAAGGACTTCCTCGACAGGCGAGCGCGGGGCGACGTATCCGGCTTCCCACTCCCCGCCCGCCCGCCGGGGTGCCGGCAGCGCAAGGCGGTCGATTTTGCCGTTCGGGGTTAAGGGCAAGGCTTCAAGCGGCACGAAAGCCGAGGGCAACATGTAGGCGGGCAACGCCCCCTTCAGGTAGTCGCGCAACTCGCCGCCGTCGTAAGCGGAGGGGTCCTGAGCGACCACGTACGCGACCAGACGCCTGTCGCCGGGGGTCTCTTCTCGCGCCACCACCACGCACTGCCTTATGGACTCATGCTCCCTCAGGGCCGCTTCCACCTCCCCCAACTCCACGCGGAAGCCTCGTATCTTCACCTGATGGTCGGCCCGCCCGACGAACTCTATCTGGCCGTCGCGGAGGAAGCGGGCGAGGTCACCCGTTCGGTAGAGCCTCGCCCCCGGCTGATCGCCGAACGGGTCGGGGATGAACTTCTCTGCCGTCAAGTCCGGCCGGTTGAGGTAGCCGCGCGCCAGGCCGACGCCGCCGACGTACAGGTCGCCCGGCACCCCGACCGGGACCGGCTCGAAGTAAGTATTCAACAGGTAGGCCCGCGTGTTGAAGATAGGACGCCCGATAGGGACAGTCGCGACCGGCTCGCCCTTGCTCGAATCGTAACAGGTCGAATCGGCGGACGCCTCGGACATGCCATACAGATTCAAGAGCAGGCTCTCGGGCATCTGCTGCCGAAAGCGTTGCAGCAACTCCGCGGGCAGCGCCTCTCCGCTGGTGACCAAGTACTTCAACCTCGGGAGCGCCCCTTGCAAATCGGCGCGCGAATCCAGAATAACGCGCAGCAGCGATGGCACAACCACGAGGCGAGTGATCCCATTTTCAGAGAGGGTTTCAATCAGTAAGTGAGGGTCCTTCACCTGCTCGTCGGGGATGATTACGAGCCTGATTCCCCGCAGGGTCGGGCCGAAGAACTCCCACAGGGAATCGAGGAAGTTCAAAGAGGTCTTCTGACAGCAGGCCTCGCCTGCCTCGAAGGGGTAAGTCTCCCACATCCACTCGAAGCGATTGATCGCGCCCCGGTGAAGGCCCACCACCCCCTTCGGCGTGCCTGTAGACCCTGAAGTGTAGATCACGTAAGCGGGGTTATCGGCCGTCGCGCCGCCCCGCGGGTTCGCGTCGCTCTCCCGAGCGATGGCCTCCCAGTCCGTGTCGAGGCAGACGGCCCTTGCCTGATGACCGGGCAGATTTTCCAACAACTGCCGCGTGGTCAAAAGCACCGGCACGGCAGTATCCTTCAGAATGAATGCCAGGCGTTGCTTCGGGTAGGACGGGTCGAGAGGCACGTAGGCCCCGCCGGCCTTGAGGATGCCGAGCAGTCCCACCATCATCTCCGTCGAGCGTTCCAGGCAGACGCCGACCAGCGCCTCCGGCCCCACGCCCAGCTTTTGCAGGTGGCGCGCCAGTTGATTCGCGCGGGCGTTCAGCTCGCGGTAGGTGAGTCCCTCCCCGCCGAACTGCACGGCTACAAGGTCCGGAGTTCGCTCGACCTGATCTTCAAACAACTCGTGTATGCATTTGTCGGAGGGGTAATCGGCCCCGGTGCGATTCCACTCCTCCAAAACCTGCCGCCGCTCCGATCGTGTGAGGGCGGACAGGTCGCGCAGACGCCGCTCAGGGTTGGCGGCGATGGCTTCCAGAAGGGTCCGCAGGTGTTCAAGCATCCGACTTATTGTCGGCGCGTCAAAGCGATGGCAATCATAGACGATTTGAAGAGACAGGCTATCGCCGGGCGTTGCGAAAACGGTGAGCGGGTAATTCGCCCTCTCGAACAAGTCGGTGATGTCGACTCTGAGGCTCGCGTCTTCCTGCTCTAAAGACTCTTCTATGGGATAGTTCTCAAACACCATCAGGCTCTCGAACAGCGGCCTCCCGCGCGGCACTTCGCTCCAACCCTGAACGTCCACGAGAGGGCTGTATTCGTACTGCCGCAATTCGACCTGCTGCTCCTGTAACTCCCTCAGCCATGACAGGGCCGGCCGGTCCGGCGAAATCCGCGCCCGCACGGGCAGGGTGTTGAGGAATAAGCCGATCATCGTCTCGACACCTTCCAGAGACGCCGGGCGGCCGGAGACCACGCTGCCGAACAGAACGTCCTGCTCGCCGCTGTAGCAGCCGAGCAGCAGCGCCCACGCCCCCTGCACGAGCGTGTTCAAAGTCAAATGGTGGCGGTTCGCAAGAAGCTGTAAATCGGCCGTCGCCCCGAGCGACAGGCCCGTCTCCTGCTCGCCATAACTCTCTCTCCCGTCCGGCAGGCTCCCGCGCGCGGAATCGACCGCCAACGGGGTCGGCTCCCTGAAGCCCTTCAACGCCTGCCGCCAGAAACTCTCCGCCTTCGACATGTCCTGCCCGAGCAGCCAGCCGATGTACTCCCGGTAAGGGTGACTGCTCCCGAGGTCGGCCTGCCTGCCCCGGCTGAATGCTTCGTACAGCGCGAAGACTTCGTTCATGACAAGGGCGACGGACCAGCCGTCCAGCAGTATGTGGTGGTGGCTCCAGACAAGGTAGTGCCTGTCCTCGGCCAGTTGAATGAGGGCCACGCGCATCAAGGGGGCTTTGGAAAGCTCGAAGCCGAGGCCCCTGTCTTCTTCGAGGTAAGCTTTGAAACGGTCCTCCTGTTCGAGAGTCGATAGCCCTCGCCAGTCCTGTTGCTGCCAGGGCAGGCTCGCCTTCCGGCGCACGACCTGTAGAGGCTTGTCCCGCCGCTCCCAGAAGAACGCCGTGCGCAGGATCGTGTGCCGGTCTATGACGGTCTGCCAGGCCCGCCGCAAGGCGTCCGTATCGAGGTCCCCGCGCAAGGTGCAACTCAACTGCTCGAAGTAAACTTCCGACTCCGGGTCGTAGAGGGCGTGGAAAAGCATGCCTTGCTGTAAAGGCGACAGGGGGTATATGTCTTCTACGTTGTCGCTACGCTTCATTTAACCTTATCCTCGGAATTGACTGTCCGCTGAAACGCGGTCTGCTGGCTTCAGAGGCTTAGACTGCGAGAGACTTTTCGCGGTCTACCCTCCCATAATCGGGCTTGATGATGCGGCCTCCGACATGGTAATAGCGGCCGTCAGCGCCGCAGGAGGAAAGAATTAGCTTCATGATGGCCGCGTCGCCTTCGACTCGCGGTCGCAGTCGCGGGGCATTATTCATACCTGAGAGCCGTCATCGGGTCCACTTTGGTCGCCCTCCGGGCCGGGATGTAGCAAGCCATGACGGCCACCCCGATCAGGACTATTGTGCCGCCCGCGAAAGTGAGCGGGTCGATTGCGCTGACGCCGTAGAGCAGGCTGGACATGACCCGCGTCAGGACGAACGCCGCGACCAGCCCGATCCCCACGCCCACCAGGGCAAGTTTCAACCCGTGTTCTATCACCATCCTGAGTATGTCCACCCGCATAGCGCCGAGCGCCATCCGTATCCCGATCTCATGCGAGCGGTGGCTCACGGAATACGATATGACGCCATAAATGCCTACCCCCGCCAGGACTAGCGCCACGGCGCTGAAGACGCTGATCAGCAGCATGTTGAAACGCTGGTGCGAGACTGAGTCGGCGAGCACCTGTTCCATCGTCCTGACGTTGTAAAGCGGTTGATCCCTGTCGATGTCTGAGACCTGCGCGCGGACCGACGCGACCATGCCCGTCGGGTCTGAAGCCGTCCGCACCACCAGCGCCGCGCCCCGAGCCGGGTTCTGGGAGTAGACTTCGTACATCTGCGGGTACGGCTCCGCGTCTAAAGTGACCTGATAGACATTGCCGACGACCCCGATCACGGCGAGCCATGGCCCCGTCTGAGCGTCCACCAGTGAAATGCGCTTGCCGACGGGGTCTTCGCCCGGCCAGTAGCGCTCCGCCATCACGTCGTTGATCACAATGACGCCCGGCGCGTCTTCAACATCCTGCTCCGTGAACAGCCGGCCTTTAAGCAGGGGGATGCCCATCGCGCGGAAGTACGAAGGGCTGACCACCTGCGACTGCGCCCCGATGACGTGACCGGAAGGGGGCCGCGGCTTTCCTTCGATTTCGATGTTGAGTACGCTGACGCCTCCCCCCAGAGGCAGGGAGGTGACGGCGGCGGCGGCCTGCACTCCCGGCAGGTTCTCGACCCTGCTGATGACTTCTTTATAAAACGAAAGCACCTGATGGTTCTCTCGGTACTTCAGCCTCGGCAACGCGAGCTCCACCGTCAGCACGCGCTCCGGGTTGAAGCCGGGATTCACCTGCTGAAGGCGAAGGAAGCTCTTGACCATCAGGCCCGCGCCTATCATCAGTATCAGGGCCACGGAAACTTCGAAGATCATCAGTAAGCTGCGGAGGCGGCCGCCGCCCGCGCCCGGCCCCGAATTCCTGCCGCCCTCTTTGAGCGATTCGTTCAGGTCGGGGTTCGAAGCTTCGAGGGCGGGGGCCAGCCCGAAGATTACTCCGGTCAGCAGCGACAGGCCGAGCGTGAAGGCCAGCACCCGCACGTCGAGGCCCGCCTCGCCGATGCGCGGGATGTTGCCGGGGCTGAGCGCTATAAGAATCCTGATGCCCAAAACCGCAAGCAGTGACCCAAGGAGGCCGCCCGCCATCGCCAGCAGTAAGCTCTCGGTTAGAAACTGCCGGACCAGCCGGCCTCTGGTCGCCCCGAGGGCCTTACGGATCGCTATCTCCTTCTGCCGCGCCGTGGACCTGACCAGCAGCAGATTGGCGACGTTGGCACACGCGATCAGCAGTAGAAAGGCGACCGCCCCGAGCAGGACGAGCATCGCGGGTCGAACATTCCCGACGAACCGCTCGTGCAAGGGTATGACGGTCGTGTCCCACCCGGCGTTCGTTTCCGGGTATTGCTGGTCAAGCCGGGCGCTGATCGTCCCCATCTCCGCCCGCGCCTGCTCTATCGAGGCCGCGGGCTTGAGGCGCGCTATCACGTTAAGGAAGTCCAGCCTTCGGTGCATCCGGCCGGCGTCCATCCCCAGGGGCGTCCACAGCTCAATCGGCCTGCGCGCGTCGGGCGCGGGGTGCTGGAAATCGCTGGGCATCACGCCGACTACGGTGTGGGGATTGCCATTGAGCGTCACCGTTTTCCCGACCACGTCTTTGTCGGAGCCGAAGCGGCGCTTCCAGAGCCCGTGGCTGAGGATTACGACATTGTTTTTGCCGGGCTGATCTTCTTCGGGAAGAAACGTCCGGCCCGCCGACGCCTCGACGCGAAGCACCGAGAAGAGGCTCGCCGAAACCTGTTCGGCCAGAATCCGTTCCGGCTCGCCGTCAGTCGTCAGAACGGGCCGCCATCGGTTGAAAGCGGCCACGTCCTCGAAGACCTGACTCTGCTCCCTGTAGTCCGAATAGTTCGGGAATGAGACCGGCTCCTGCTGTATGCCGCTCGCTATGTTCTGATCCCAGATCCAGACGAGCCGCTCCGGGTCATCGTAAGGCAGGGGGCGGAGCAGGACGGCGTTGACCGCGCTGAAGATCGCCGTGTTCGCGCCGATGCCCAGAGAGAGGGCGATAACGACGATCAGAGTGAAGCCGGGCTGCCTGAGCAGTACCCGAACACTGTAGCGGAGGTCTTGAAGTAGATTCCCCATAGATCATTCTCCGCCCGCATCGACCTGACGGCCGGGCTCGACGAGCTTGAATGAGACCGCAGAACAATCGTGCTCGGCGCACACCGTGAGGGTCGCGCCCGCACGGACCGGCACTTCTTGCTCAAGGCACTGCAACGCCTGCTCCCAGTGAGTCAGGCTGCCGGGGCGGTTCGAGATCGAGATCTCGTCATCAAGCTGCATATCGAACCAGAAGAGGATGGCGTGGCACACCCCTTCGCGTTTGACCGGCACGGAGATGAGTTTGGAGTCCGGGGCTATCACGCCGCGCGTGAAGTCGAAGCGGAACACCTCGAAAGGCTCCGCGAGCAGGTCGTAATCGAATGCGCCCGACCGCACGGGGAAGTAGCCGGCGGTGGCGTACTGGTTAATGGGGCTCACGTCGAACCCGGCGGCCTTGTCCGCGTAGTTCAGGCCCCGCAGTTTATTGCTCCCGACGACTGCGGCTATGACGGTCGCCGCCCTCGGGATTATGCGAGCGTCTTCTTTGAGCAGGTTCTCCCTGGCGTGCGCGATGGAAGGGACTATGCCTTCGCCCAGGAGGCCGCAATCAACCGTCTCGGTGACGAGCAGGTCGGCCCTCTTCATCATGTCGACGCCGACCCGCATATCCGTCGACTTCTTGTCGAGAATTATCACCCGGTCCGCGTAGCCGTTGCGGGCCACCGTGTGCTGAGCGAGCTCGGCGATAGGGGTGTTCATTTCGCACGAGATCGTCTCCTTCGCCCCGGCCCGCGCGGCCATCATCGCCAGCAGGCCCGACCCCGAGCCTATGTCGAGTACGGTGGTGGAGGGGGTGATCGCCTTGGACAGCGCCCGCTCGAAGGCCGAGTTGCGCTCCTCGTCGTTGAGCATCTCGAAATGCCATCGGGGGATCAGCTTGCGGTGGACCCGATTGAGACCGAGTAGCGCGCCCCTGTGCTCCGGGCTCAGGTACAACGCCGACTGGAAACAGTGGAGGGCGTCGTTGTACTGCTTGTTCTCCAGGTGTGCCCTGCCTTTTGAAACAAGCGTCTCGGCCAGGCCTGCTATGAGATGGCTCGGGGAGCGGGGCAAGCTCACTGTTTCCGACTCGATCAATGCCGACGGGGCGAGCCCGGTAAGAGCGATCTCTTCCAAAGAAATTTTACTTTTCCCTATCATTAATCACCACCATCCCGGCTCCGCGCGAAAGCGGAGCCTCATCATAATCAGCCTGAAATTCGGCGCGAGATTGAACCGGCCGCGCGCCTGAAGATGGAGCCGCCCGAAGCTGCTTCAACAGGGCTTCACCAGAATCTTTTTCCTGAGGAGGCGAACCGGCACGTCCGGCAATTCATCCAGGATGGCGGTCGCCTGACCGTTCCGGCAGACCAGAGGGATCGCGCGTTTCCGAAGGGTCTTCTCCTGATACCTGGACTGGTGCCAGGGGCAGACCAGGCATCCGGCGTCGTTATCCCAGTGGCCCAGGTGGAGCGGGCCTCCGCGGTGCGGGCAGCGGTCGCGGAGCAGGATTTTGCTGCCGTCGGAGAGCTGAAGGAGGAAGTAAGATTCTTCACCCGCTATGATGAAATTGTATTCGGTCGTATCGAAAGTTATGACGAGCACGATCTGTAATCCCCCACGTCAAAAATGTGATAGACGCATTCTCCCGACGAGACTCTCCACCCGTGCATCCGGTGCCGGGGGATGACGATGCCTTCCCCGGCGCCGAGCACGACGAACCGGTCGTGATCCGTGACAAGGTCCATCTGCCCGGATTCGACGACGCACAGCTTGTCCTCGTCGTTCACCCGCATAATCGCGGGCTCGTCCCTCTGGCCGACGCCCGCCGCTTTGGGGCAGTCGATCTCTCCGCGGAGGATCTTCTGGTGGATAGGCTGCGCCAACGACTTGTAGCTTTCGGCCTCATCGGACCACGCCATCTGCGCGGTGAAGTCCTCGTCCCCAATCGTCGTGAGGAATCGGATCTCTTCCAGTCCGCGGATGATATGCTCGATAACGCCGTCGCCGTACTTCGCGATGGCCGGGGTGACGAGGTTGTCGAATGCCATCCGCCCGTGGTGGGCGTCTATGTGGCCGTGCTCATCGAAGTATTGAGTGTCGGCCCGTCTGCCGAAGATGGCGCGCAACATCTCCGACACCTGCTTGCAGGTGTGCGCGAACATGGCTTCGGCGTAAGCTATCGCGCCGAGGCACCTGAAGAACTTGCTGTGATCGCGTGAGACGTAGTGGTAATAATTGCCCAGAGCGAGCGACGAGCCGAGATAAAACTGCCAGTACGCATGCGCATGGGTTGAGAGGCCGCAACTGACCAGAGTGTTCTCGAACAGAGTGCTGTGCTTTGCCTGATGTACCCCGTAACCATAGTCGTCTATCGCGATCTTAAAAAGCTCCGACTGGATGGTCCCATACTTCCCAAGTACGTTGCGCGCAGTGGCTGACGCTTCGGTCAGGAAATCACTGGCGACCTGGATCAGGAAGGAGATCGCATTCTTCTCCGGCTCTCTGGAAGACAGGATGGCCGTAGCTACTTCCAGTTGAGATTGCTCGTGGGCTTCGATCAGAGAGCGCAAGTACAGGCTCAGGCCATCGACGGTCCACGCCCCCGTGACGGCGACCTCCTTCTCAAGAAACCCGAAGACATGACGCTCCAGCGTGGGCCGTATCAGTTCGCCCAGCAGCTTGTTCTGGTTGGAATAGAACGCCCCGAAATCGTCCTTCTTCCGGGCGAAGTCGCCGTCAGGCAGAAAGACCAGATCGGTCTCGTAGATGTTCAGCAGCATGCGATGCGCCGCCAGGGCGCTCCTGCCGAAGACCTGCCCTCTCGTCAGCGGCTCACTGAAATCGAGCGACTTAAGAGCGTCGGGGTCGATGGGGCGGCGGTACGGATTGTCGTGTATAGTCCAGTCTTCGGTATTTCTGAAGAGCGGGTTCTCGGCATAAAGCAGTATAAAGTTCCTGACCTCTTCCGCTCCCAATAGTAAGCCATGGCCCGCAACTGAAGTAGACCGGCTGCTTGTTCCTTCGGCCGTGGCGAGGCCGTGGTTAATCGGTTCCGCGGAAAGTACGCTCTTTCTCATGTTCATCTCCTCCGTAGCCGGTCCTTGAAATAGTCATAAGTAAATAGACGGGCTGATTGATAGATTCATCAGGCGTGTGTTTGCCAGTGTTGTTAAACCTCCAGACGAAGCGATACCGAGCCCCCACGAATGGAGTCGTTCAACTGCTCCGAATGAGCCTCAGTTGTTAATTAAAGAAGGCGAAAAATGCCCCGGGGCGTGAGGAAGAAAGTAAGGGCTTAATACGTAGCCTCGCGCCCGACATTTGAAATTCAATCTCCGAACTCGCTGATCTCCGAGATGAAGTCGTCTAGTTCTTTCTGTCCCAGTCCGCTGTACGGGAAGTCCGAAGGCGTGTGGCCTCGCGCTTCGCCGGATTGGCAGTGCTCTATCAGCTCAATCAGCGCCTCTCTATAGGCTTCCGCGAAAGCCTCGATGTTGCTGCTGCGGTACATGTTTTGGCTGTACGTCCAGTCCACTCGCAGCTTTCCTTCTTCCACTATGGCGTTTATCTCTATCAGGTACTTCTGCCTGCCCTCCGGGCTGGCATCTTCTCCCGCCGACTCGTGCGACAACCTGAACCAGCCTCCCTCTTCCACCACCTGATCGGTCTGGCCGAGGTAGTTGAAGCTGACGGCCGCCTCAGGCAGCCCCCTCACCCTACCCCTCACCCCCTCGTCCTCCGTCAGGTACTTCAGCACCCCGTACCCTATCCCCCTGTTAGGTATACCCCTGACCTCCTCC
>DASQDI010000052.1:0-31908 GCA_035634255.1 Blastocatellia bacterium | reverse complement strand
GACGCGCGTCGCCAGATTTCAAGTTGGCCGCTGCCGACCTGTAGGGACCAGCGCAATAACTGCTATTGAACTGCGCCAGTAATGCCCCGTACTAGGCGAGCCTGGTCGGAGCAGCAGCCTCGACCGAGGCATTAATTTCCGGGCCGGGCCTCGCACTTCTTCGAGGGCTAACCCGGCCCTGCAACGCGGATTTTTGCTCGCTAGTAATCAGCTCATAGACGCGCCGACATAGACTCAGAAGGGGTTGGGGAGCGGCCCGGTCGAGCCGCATTGACCCGCCGCAGAGCCCGAAGGCAGTGCCATCGGCCCCCTCTGGATTGGGCATAAGAAGGTGTAGACCTTCGCAGGGTTTTGTACGGATGCCCAATCCGCGGCCAGTATGGATTCCACGGTGTTCGCGTTGATCGCCCAATAGGTCCATTGCAGAGAAGTGAGCGTGAAGCCTGGGTCGTTGCTGGTCGTCCGGCTGTAGCTACTCTGGATGAAGTTCACCATGTCGGTGAACCATTGCCCCTGCGACCCCCGGACGGTCGAGGACAGGTCGGCGGCGGTATTCTCCGTCCCGAACTCGCCTACCCAGACGGGCGCTTGAGTGTAAGCCGTATGGCCGGTATTCCCCCACGGGAAAGAGGCATGCCCGGCCCACACCGGATTCACGCCCCCGGCGATATTGAGGTGAGCCCAGAACTTCTTCCACACATCGGCGAGACTCGATTGCCCGCACCCGCTCTTATAGCAAGTACCGGCATTGAACCAGGGCTGTTGAAACAGGTTGGGGCCGTAATCATGCGCCGAATAGACCAGCTTGTTCGTAACGGGCGGGCCGAGCGAAGAGGCGTTACCGCCCGCGTTCAGCACGATAGGCGCTCCGGGATTGGTGCTGTTGCCGTTGACGCCCTGGAGGGTCCCGCCCCACCATGTGCCGTCGTATGGTCCGCTGGCCGCCGTCCCCCCATCTCTCGGGTACTGGCCGATCCCTTCCACGAATATCAGAGGGAAGTCCCAGCCATTGTTTAGTGCCTCCCCAAGAATCGTATCGGCGCACCGTTCGGCGGCGAGGCGCCAATCTTTGCAGTTAGAGCTGGCAACACACGGGGGGGTAAAAGGGTTGGGGTTCGGATTGACATTAGGATCAATCCCATCGCCCGTTCCCCAAGTCGCGCCTGCCAGGTACGCTTTTCGACTGGGCGTGTGCGGTTCGTTGCGAAGGTCGAAACCGATCACGACGGGGAAGCCGTCGGAGGCCAGATAGTTCACGCTGATGGCATCGGGGGCCCCGAACGTCTGCCGTATGCCATGCACCCACTGCTGAATGCTGACCCAGTTCTCTATCCAAAGCGATTCGGGATAGTTGTTGGACCCGCTTACGAAATACCATAGCCCATTCTCCTGGGCAGAGTTCCCCGCGTTGGAGCGGTGGTTGTCCAGGATGACGTGCAAGCCGACGGACCCTGCGTAGTTGATTATTAGCGCCAGAATATCGCGGGCGCGCTTGCCCTTGCACTCCTGACAGCCGGCGACGTTGTTGGGAATGGGGTTGACCCTCCACATCTGGTCCGAGTAAGGGATTCGTATCGTGTTAAACCCGAGTTCTTTAATTCTGTTTATGAAGAACCTGTAATCCTTCGACCACAGGCCATGGGCCACGGCGTCCCTCGTTTCAAACCCGAACCAGTTAACGCCTGAAATAATAAACTCTGCCCCTGAGGGGTCGAGGATCTTAGGGCCGCTCGTCGACCAACCGCCCCCGGCCGCCGCCGCATTAGCAGGCCTGACAGGCAGGAGCGATACTAATAAAAGGGAGAAAGTCAAAAGCGCTGGCATGATCACGCCTCTAAACAGGTAATCGCATCGCATGGCTAAATCCTCCTATGTAGCAGAAAATTGAAAGGTCGCAGGATCACGAAAGTGATTCGGATACGATACGAACTTATTCCAATGTGGGGATTTTATCAATGACCGGCGCGGAAAGATTCGGTAAGCCGGTATATAAGGCAAGGTAATTATCCCGAGCAGGTGGCCGTCGTCGGCTCGCGAGGCGACAGGGAGCTGTGACAGTTCCCGTTGCGCGAGCGTCAGGACAACGGTGTCGAGGTCTGGTCCGGGTGGGCGTGGGCGATCTTTTTGGTCACCGCTCCTACGACCATTTCGTGACTCCGGCCTTCCGCTTCAAGCCTGCGCAGACCTCCCGTCGCTACCGGTCCGACCATATGCCTGTCCTTCAGGACCGGATAACCTTTGTATTCGAGGCGGCCCGCCAGACCGAGGCTTTCGGCAAAGGGCCATCCGGATTTATAAGTCCGTTACTTAACGGCTTGCCTTGATGTCGTAGGCCCACAAGGTCCCAATATCGCGGATGTAAAGCCTCCCATTAGCAATCACGGGATACGCCCACGCCTTCTCCGGATATGGCCCCAGGCGATTACGCTTAGGCTGAGCGGGCGGAGTGAATCGGCCCCTTTCGCGATACGCCTCCGGGGTCGCCTCCACCAACGCGACATCCCCATTCTCGCCATGAATATATAGAAGCCCATCGGCGTAGGCTATCGAACCCCTGCCGATGCTCTCGGCCTGCCATTTTATCTTTCCCGTAGTGAACTCGACCGCGACCAGCCCCGCGCCCGACGTGCCATAAAGGTATTCACCGACCTGCACCGACCCGCCTATGCTGTTCGGGAGCCCGCGCTCGAAGTAGACCTGCTCTGCGGCGACCCCGCCGCCTTCCGACTTTAAACGGACAGCCCCTCCCCCGACGCCATGCGCCCCGCCGTACACATACCCGTCACGCGCGACCGGGGTCACCATTTGAGCCATACCCTTGACCGGCTCCTTGTACCGCCATAGGAACTCGCCGGTCTTCGCATCAACCCCGACTATGCCCTTGCTCAAAAACTGCACGTATTGTTTTCGCCCGCCCGCTTGAACGACAATCGCCGATGCGTAACCCGCGGGATCGCCGCCCGGTACCGCCGATTTCCAGATGACCGCGCCCGTTTTTTTGTTGAGCGCCACCATCGTGGCCTGCGCGCCGCCGGGCGTTACGACGACGACATCACCATCAACCAGCGGAGACTCTGAATAGGCCCATATGCCCGGCTCGCCGCCGAACTCTTTGCGGATGCTCTTCTGCCATCGAATCTTGCCGGTGCGAGTCTCAAGGCAGGCGAGGTCGCCGTCCGAGCCCAGCGCGTAGATGAAATCCCCGTCAACGGTCGGCGTGGACCGGGCCTTCGCGTAAAGGAAGTCTTTCGGACTGCCTACGTTGCCGACGCGCGTCGTCCAGACGGGTTTCCCATCCTGAGTTGAGAGCGCCTGAACAAACTCATTCTCCATGCCGCGGTTGCTCATCAGGTAGATCCGCGTTCCTACAACCGCCGGCGTTGAATAGCCGTCTCCTATGTCATTAACTTGCCAGAGCAGTTTCGGCCCCTCCGCCGGCCATTGTTTGAGGAGTCCGCTCTCCTGCGATACCCCGTTACGTTCCGGCCCTCGCCACTGAGGCCAGTCGGAAGTCGGAGCGCCCATGTCAGCGGAACTCGTAACGGACACGGCCGAGAAACACAAACAAAGCCCTGCAATGGTAGTTAATAATCTCGTCTTCACTGTCTTCTCCTTCCGACCATCGTAATTGAGGCGGCATTATCTGTTACGAGAAAATTTACTCCGAGGGTGCAATAAACCGCATCTTGATGCCGGAGAACTTGCAATTCACACTAGATGAGGATTGGAGAGGGGATTTATTATTCTGCGCGAGGGCAATATGGAGAGGCAGAGCCATTGTTAAGTAAGGCGAAGATGGTTTATGAGAAAGAGCCGGGTGAGGATCACCCTGGTGTGGCAACAAGTCCCAACAATCTCGCAATGCTCTACCACACCCACGGGCGCTGTTACGAAAATTAAACCGTAAAGCCGAAGTGAGAGAAATGGAGGCGCGCGCCGGGGCGATTCATGTGAGAATCGCCAGGCGCAATAAGTCCTCCTGAATTTCAGCGGTTATGCCTACAGCTCAGAATCTATCCGCCGCCCCCGTGGTCTCGCCAGTTCTTCCAGTATTCGCCTTTCCGTTTCTTTAAAGGACGGCTCCACGGCGGTAGCCGCATTAAGAGCTGTAATTCGGGCCGAAAGGTCTATTAACTCATCGAACGGAACCCCCGTGGCCGTGACCTCGCCCAGGCCCCTAATGAATGCTATTGTAAGCGGAGGCAGTTCAATCTTAGGCTCATCAAATAGCTCTTCGGTTATAACCCTCTCTTTACTTGTTGCGTGCTTCAGAACCTCTTTTTCCAAACTTCCGAAATCATCCTGTAGCTCCAGACCGAGCAGCACGTTTACTCGCCTGGACATGGATGTGAGAAATTCGCTTATGTCTCTGCGGTCGCCGCTTCTAACGGGTTTCGTCGTCTTTGGCTGCCGCTTCGGCTGTCGCTGTACTAATCCCGCGCCCCCGCTCTGTTGCACGACATGAGCCAGTTCATGCGCCAGCAAATGCTTTCCCTCGGGAGACGCGGGATTGTACTGCGCCCGGTTAAAGTAGATGTTCGAACCGTACGTAAAGGCGTGGGCATTCAAACTTTCACTCAGGCGAGCCGAGTCGCCGTCGGCATGAACCCTGACCCGGCTGAAGTCGTGACCGAATCGCGGTTCAAAGAAGGAGCGCGTGGCCGGGTCAAGCTTCTGACCCGATGAAAGCTTCGCTTCGTCAGCGGTGAATGGCGCGACGGTTTCTCCCGCGGCAGACGGCTGGGTGTGCCCAGCCGTCTGCCGCACCTGACCTTTTTCTTCGCCGTTAGACCCCGCGCTGGGCGCGGCCATGTCTGTTACATAGTCGGCTGCGCGGTCTGCTTCCAACTCATACGTGTCTCCCGCGGCATTTACCCTCAATTCAGGCTGAGGCTTTGCCGCCGCATCACGGTAAATCGGTATATGACTGAGATCGTGAGCGAGACGAGTTGTGATGGTCGGGTCCGGGCGTAATTCAAGCTCCTCAGTGTTAGAACCCGGCGACCGGTGTACTGCCTGAAGAGTTACCGCGGGCGCGGCTACGCTCGACCTTTTGTAATTAAACGAAGCATGCTGCTGAGGTCGATTCTCTTTCTTTACAAGGGTGCGCATGGCCAGGTCCTACTCGCCGCAACGTTGAAGCCTAACTTCGGATGGCCTTACTAAAACGCATCCGGTTTTAGGCCAGCACATGGAATCGAGCCGGTAGAAAGCGCGGAGCTATTCTATAACATAAATAGCGAATTGTCTTTCTTTCCTCGACACCTAGAAGGCATTATCATTTTCTTTCGCTGCGGAGTTCAAATCGATTTCCCTTCGCGCCACGAGTGCCGCTCGCGCACCTGGCCAACCGAGGCCTTAAGCTGGTGTTAATGGATGCTGCCCAAGTGAGGCTCAAGTGTTGCCCGTGATCGTCTCAGCCTTTCTCGAAGCCTTTAGCCGGTGGGCGCGGTCACAGCCCGATATCGAGGCGGTCGCGCTCGTCGGGTCTTATGCTCGTGATGCTGCTACCGAAAGCTCGGACGTTGATCTGGTGATCCTCACACCCGGCGCGGACAGGTACCTTCGTGATCGGTCGTGGGTTTCAGTATTCGGCATGCCCGCGGAATGCCGGGAAGAGGATTATGGCCGGGTCACATCTGTGCGGGCCTTCTACGAGAGCGGGTTGGAGGTCGAGTACGGCTTTGCGGCACCCGATTGGGCCGCCACGCCGATTGATGAGGGCACCCTGCGAGTGGTAACTGACGGGCTGAAAGTCCTGCACGACCCGCGGCACATCCTCGCCGGTATGCAGCGGGGGATACAATCCAGCGGGGAGTGAAGCGGCTGCTTACGTGACACGCGCACGCAACGGAGCGCGGGCATTCGTACGCTGCCGAGTGAGTTTGCTGACATCCAATATGGGCTCGTTACTGGTGATTTATGTGATTTGCATCTTTATCCGGATCAGCGTACTGCTAATATTGATTTCCGGCTCTCATTGAGCAGCGAATAGTTCCGGACGAGCCGGTGGCGGAGTCTTTTGGCTCAGGCGCACTCTTGAAGAAGGGAACAATTATGAGGACCGAACACGGTAGAACGAACGAAGAAACCTTGATACGCACATTGAGAGGTGAGTTGACAGAGGCCATCCGCGCCAAGGATGCCGACGGCGTAATATCTCATTTTGCGACGGAAACTACTATGTTTGTCCTCGCCCCTCCCCTTCAATTTAAGGGCAATGAGGGCCCCGGTGAGAACGGCATAAAGGAGTGGTTTTCCTCGTTCCGCGGCCCGATTCAATACGAGATTCGCGACCTCAAAATTACGGCGGGCGATGACGTTGCCTTCTGCCATAGCCTTAACCGGATAAGCGGAACGAGGAGCGAGGGCGGAGAGACGGACATCTGGGTGCGTGAGACTCTGGGGTTGCGCAAAATCGACGGCGTGTGGAAGATCACGCATCAGCATCAATCCGTGCCCTTCTACATGGACGGCAGCAACAGAGCGGCCGTTGACCTCAAGCCGTGAAAATTGCGCCGCCCGCGTCGGAGGCGACTGAGCGAGCTTCTCAGGCCCCTGCCAGCACCTGGTCGGCGGCTGGGAATTGCTTAAGGGGTCAAGACACGCCTTTGAGGAAGGGCAGGCAAAGTCGTTGGCGCGCGAGGAGATTCGCAGAGCCGATAACTTAATCAGCATGTTTAATCATGCACGCATAACAGGCGGGGAAGAGTACTATGGCAGGGTGAATGATCTGCGCCTTCCCGCGCTTGTGATCCACGGGACCGAAGACCCGGTCCTGCCCTACCCGCACGCGAAAGCTCTCGCCGATGCCATACCCGGCGCAAGGCTCGTGACACTTGAAGGCGCGGGGCATGAAGTTCATAAAAACGATTGGGATTTATTTATCTCAGAGATAGCGGCTCACACGGGCGAAAAACGGGCCTGATCGGTCTCAGTTGTGCGGGATAAATTCTCCGCCCTTCTTTCCCGTTAGGTCGTTGTAGAGCGTCTCGATAAAAGCGTCCGTGGAGATGAAGTCTCCCGACCAGTCCTCCCAGGGTTCGAGAATCTTCTCCCGCTTCATCTGATCGAGCGTCTTGCCCGCTTTGATCGCCTGCTCCGCCACGTCTCTGGTCTCCTTAAGCATCGCCGCGAATCTCCGAACGTCATCCAGAGTCGAGACCGTCCCGTGCCCTGGAATCACCTTCACATCACCGGGCAGTCTGGCTATGACGTACTCCGCCGCTACGATCATCCCATCCACGCTGCCGCCGCCCGCCAGATCGATGAACGGGAACCCGTAGGTCACAAAATCGTCCCCCATGTGCACGACGTTCGACTCGGGGAAGAAGATCATGCTGTCGCCGTCGGTGTGCCCTCTGGGGTAATGCAGAACGCCGATGTCTTCGCCGTTCAGGTGAATGGTAACGTCGTGGCTGAAGGTGAGGATGGGCAGAGCTTCTCCGGCCGCCGGCTTCATCTCCTGTTTTACGGAGCCGAGGTTGCCGGGCGCGCCGCCGCTTTCCAGACGCCTGCGCACGTTGTGATGCGCGATCACCGGCGCGTCTTTTTGAAAGCTGGCATTCCCGTCGATGTGATCGAAATGGTAATGGGTGTTGATGACGAAGCGCACGGGTTTGTCGGTTATACTTTTGAGCGCGGCTTTGATCCTGTCCGAGAGCGGCGCGAACTGGTCATCGACCAGGACGACGCCGTCCTCGCCCGCCGAGAAGCCGATGTTGCCGCCCGCGCCCTTCAGCAGGTAAACATTGCCGCCGACCTTGCTGACCCTGATCTCTACTTTGCTGAAGTCATAGTTGCCCATCTCTATTCACCGCCCGCTCCGGCTGAAAGTCTAACGTTTCTCGTTCCGTCTGCATAGCGATATGAAAATATCGGGATCGCCGGGCAGACCTTCCTCGTCGTTGAAGCGGGCCGTACGCTGTGATATAACTCACTCGCTGCCGAAACGTCCGGCACCCGACATGGCCGGGCCGATTAAATGCTGTCTCAACGACTCACCATGTAGGAGGGAATAGCAATGGAAGTTAAGACTTTCACCTACAAGAAGATTCTCAACACGTATTACCTTCAGAAAATGTTCAGCAACAAAAAGATGGATGACCACATAGCTGAGATGGCTAAAGATGGCTGGGAAATACTCAACTCGGCAAATCATAAAGGGCCTTCGAAAGGCATTGGCCTGTCGGGCGAAACGATAACCCTGACCTTCAAGAAAGGCTGACGGGGTGATCGAAAGACGCCCGAGTTTTAAAGCCCGGCCCTCTGGGTACGACCCAACATCCTGACAGTCTGTTGCACGCCTTAACGACCCGCCCGAGGCTGATGAGTGGGAGAGGAAAGGCGCGCACAGCCATGTAGCGCTGCCGGCGGGCTGCCCCCCGGTCGGGGCCCGCCGCCGCGCTACCCACTCTCAGTATATTTGTATTCCATCCTGAACAAATCTGTACGAGTATACGCTCGTGGTAAAGAAGTCTTGTGAGATTGGGATGCCCCTTATGGTTCCGCCTCCAGCCTAAGCCTCCACCGTTTACAGCCCCGCAATGTCTGTCGCAGCAGTCGTGTGAATGCTGCGTCCGCTCCGGCGGGCGCAGGCTCGGTAGGTCGGAATATGCAATTGGAATACAACCCAATCATCCTTCCGTTTGTTGTATCTCTGATTATCACCTCCTCCCTGGCGGTATACGCCGCGCGGAGGCGCACGGGCGCGGCCAGGGCTTTTGTCATGTTGATGGCGGCGCTGACCGTGCACACGTTCTGCTACATCATGGGCTTATCAAGCGCCACGTTAGGCGGGAAGTTCTTCTGGCTCAAGCTGAAATACCTGGGCAGCGCGTCCGCGCCGGTTCTGTGGTTCACCTTCGCCCTGCGCACGACGGGCAAGGAGCACTGGGTCGGCAAGCCGCTCGTAATCACTCTGCTGGCGTCAGTGGCGCTCACCTGGATGGTGGTCTTCACGAACGACTACCATCAGTTGATGTGGAAGGACGTTTTTCTCGTCCCCGGCATCCCGGAAGAACAGGCCGAACACGGGCCCTATTTTTCGGTCTATGCGGGCATGACCTACCTGTTCACTTTGATCAGCGTCGTCCTCTACTTCAACTACTACCGGACGACTCCGCCCTTTTTCCGCAAGCAGGCCCTCCTGCTCATGCTCGGAGGCTTCCTCCCGGCCGGGAGCCGCATGGCCGAGGCGCTTCTCGGCATGGATTTCATACCCCAGGTGGACGAGGTCATCTTCGTCTTCCTTCTCTCCGGAATCCTCTTCGCGCTCGCCCTGTTTCGCTACGGCGCGCTGAACCTTGTCCACATCGCTCACAATCTGGTTGTGCAGAACATCAGCGCGGGCATCATTGTGCTGGACGTATTCGGCCGCGTCGTGGACCTGAACCTCTACGCGCAGGAGTTGTTCGGCACGACTCACGAGCAGGCGGTCGGCAAGACCATCAAGGATGCGCCGGCCGTGTGGCGGGACCTCGAAAGCATTGACGAGAGTAAAGAGATTACCGTGCCCCGCGGCGGAGGGCGGGCTTATTTCTTCGCGCAGAGCTCGGAGATCAAAGAAGACAACGGGACGCGCGCGGGCCGGGCGATTGTGCTCTTCGACATCACCGCCCGCAAGAATGCCGAGATACAGCTTGAACTCCTTGCGGACAGCCTGCGCGCGTCGAACGACCAGATCGCGGCCCAGGCCGCGCAGCTTGAGCTTCAGAACGAATACCTCAAAGAGAACGTGCGGCTTCGGGAGGAAGTCGAGCGCATAAGCCGCCATGACTTGAAGACGCCGCTCAACAGCATTATCGCCGTGCCCCGCCTGCTGCGAGAGCAGAGGAAGGTGGACAGCGAAGACGACGAATTATTGACGATGGTCGAGCGCGCGGGCTACCGGATACTGAGCATGGTCAACCTCTCGCTCGACCTCTTCAAGATCGAGCAGGGCACCTACCGCTTCCGCCCGCGCGCCGTCGATCTGGTGGACCTGCTCCAAAAAGTGGCGGCCGACATCCGGAGTCACGCCGCCACCAAAAACGTCGAGCTGCGCATACTCACTGAAGCGCCGCGCGTCTACGCCTGGGCCGAAGAACTGCTTTGCTATTCAATCGCGGCCAACCTGTTGAAGAACGCGGTCGAGGCGTCTCCGGAAGGGGGCATAGTCACCATCTCGATTGATCCGGGCGAGCCGCTCGTGCTGCGCATTCATAATTTCGGAGCCGTGCCGGAGGCGATCCGCGCCACCTTCTTCGAGAAATATGCGACGGCAGGGAAGGCGGAAGGGACCGGGCTGGGGACCTATTCGGCGCGCCTGATGGCCCGCACTCAGGGTGGCGACATCCTGATGAATACCTCGGAAGAAGAGGGGACGACGATTACGTGGCACCTGCGCCCGGCCCCGGCTTCGGAAGTGCTTACGCTGTCCGATCAGGCCGACGTCGCCGACAGCCCCGCGGGCATGCCTGCTTCGGAGTTGCCGCCTCTGAAAGTGCTGGTGGTGGACGACGACGAGTACAATCTTCTGGTGATGCGCCGATACCTGCCGAGCCCGCCCCTGAGCGTGGAGACGGCGGTCAATGGGCGCGCCGCAATCGATGCCGCGGCTCTGAACCCTCCCCACGTCATATTCATGGACCTTGAGATGCCCGTCATGAATGGGTTCGAAGCGACGATGCGCCTGCGCGCCCGCGAGCAATCAACGGGGCAGGGGCGGTGTGTGATCATCGGGCTCTCTTCGCACGACGACGAGGAGGCCCGCCGCCGCAGCCTTGAAGCGGGTTGCGATCTTTACCTGACGAAGCCGGTGACGAAAGAGGAACTCCGGCGCGCCCTGCTCGGTCTGACCGACGCCGGAAGCGCGGTACACCTGCCATCGGCCGCGCCGCCCAGCACCGACGGAACGGACATAGCCGATCCCGCCCGGCCCGAAGACGCCGTCTACGTTGACAGCGACCTGCGCGACGGCCTGCCCTCGTTTCTCCAGTCGCGCCGCGAGGCGGTTGACAGCATGATAGAGAGCTGCGCGGCGGGCGACGCCGCCGGGGTGAGGCAACTGGCGCACAGGCTCTCCGGCAGCTTCGCCCTCTACGGGTTCCGGTGGGCCGCGAGCCACTGTAAGCTCATCGAGCATGAAGCCGACAGCCTGAGCCGGGATAAGATCGGAGAGCGGCTTGCGCTGTTGCGCCATCACCTCGGGAGTGTGCCGGTACGCTTCGTTGATCTCACGGCCGGTGATGGCCTGTGAGACTTACCGCGCGGCGGGGATGATGAATTGACAGATTGAATGAATAGGGGAGAATGCGAAGATGACTAAAAGAAAGAGTATCCTGTTGGTTGACGACGACCATGCCGTGACCGACTATCTTCAGTTAAAACTGGGCAAGGTCTACGACGTGCTCGCAACCAACGAGCCGAGGGCGGCGCTGGCGATGGCGCGCAAAGAGCAGCCCGACCTGATTCTGTGCGACATAGACATGCCCGACATGGGCGGGGGCGATGTGTGCAGGTCCCTGTCCGACGACGAACAGACGCGGCATATCCCGGTCCTCTACCTGACTTCGATGGTGTCGCGCCGGGAAGTGCAGGTGATGGGGGGCCAGGTCGGGGGGCGGCCGGGGGTGTCCAAGCAAGCGCCGATAGACGAGATCCTCACGCGCATCAGGGTCGCCATCGGGGAGTAGGGCGGGGCGGGCTTATTACTCCTGTTGACATTCTATACGAGAGGGCTTATAACCTCTTACAGAATCTCTATAGAAGAGGGAGCATGAAGAGTCACAGGAAGAGCAAGAAAGCAGACCTTTTGCAGGGCACTCTGGACCTGCTGGTGCTGAAGGCCCTGGCCCTGAGCCCCCTGCACGGGCTCGGCGTTTCCAGCCGCATAGAGCAGATCACGCAAGGCACTTTTCAGGTCAAGCCCGGCTCCCTGTTCCCGGCCCTCCACCGCATGGAGGAGGCGGGCTGGCTCACTTCCGAGTGGGGCGAGTCTGAGAACAATCGCCGGGCCAAGTACTACCGCCTCACGAGGGCGGGCCAGCGCCAGCTCGAAGCCCAGACGGAGACGTGGAATCGAATCTCTCTGGCAATCGGGAGCGCGCTTCAAGCCGGTTAAGTAGACTGCACAGAGCCCCCGCCGCCATGACCCGCGAGCCTCGATAAATCCGCAATCGTGCCCCTGATCGAGAGTTAATACGAGTTCGTCCCGCCTCATTGAAGCGGCTCCGGTCATGTGATATAACTCGCCCTCTGATGAAATCGACTGCGGCCGAGATAACTGGTAGAATCCGCGCATCGGTTTAACGGACTTTTAACACGTACCTTGGCCGAAGAAAAGGAGAGCGTATGTCTGGAAAGAAACCTTCCGGGGGTGGCAAATCGAGCGCTTTTATGAAGCCGTTGCAGCCGGATGAAGCCCTGGCCGATATAGTGGGCAGCGAGCCGATACCGCGCACCGAGGTCACCAAGAGGATCTGGGACTACATCAGGGAGCACAACCTGCAAGACCCGAGCGACAAGCGGCAGATTCGCGCCGACGACAAGTTGCGAAAGATCTTCGACGGCAAGGACCAGGTCTCCATGTTTGAATTGACCAAGCTGGTGAGCCAGCACTTGAAGTAACAGCAGGCGGGAGCAAAGGCGCTCCTGCCGCCGCGAATGCCTCGCGAATTGACCCTCCTAACGGGTCATTAGACCCGACGCGCGCAGGTGCGGCGAAGCTCCGTCAGCGCCACGTAAAAGAAGTCACCCCGGCGGGACCCCTGAAGCGAATCTCGTATCTCTCCCGATTGCCAGCGGGCTCTCCGCGCATTAAAACTGCAAAATATGACATTCTTATTCGAGCTGATCTTTGAATTCATTCTGGAGGTTCTGCTGGAGATACTTGCCGAACTTGGATTGCGCAGCATGGGTGAGGCTTTCCACAGGAGGGAAAAACGGAACCCATTCTTCGCCGTGCCCGGATACCTGCTCTTAGGCTTCATCGCGGGCGGAATAAGCCTCCTGCTATTCCCCGACTCGTTCATTCGCAGCGATAGATTTCATGGGATCAGCCTGGTAATCATACCGCTGTTGGGAGGGGCGGTAATGTCAGGCGTAGGACTGCTGAGGAGGAGGAGAGGGGAGGAGTTAATACGGCTCGACAGCTTTGCTTACGGAGCCATATTCGCTTTCGGAATGGAGTTGATAAGATTCCTTTTCACCCGCTGATCGCCGCACGATTCTTTTAAACGGCCGGGAATAAAATTGCCGCCTGCCGCGTCTAACCTGTCGCAGTCGGACCCTGAAAGGGGTAACGCAAGGATGAAAGGATAATCATATGAAAGAGCGGGTTACTCAAGTACTGTTGGCGGCAATCGCTATTCTCCTGTTGATGCATCTCGTGCGCCCCGGTTTGATCTCCTCGCCCGCGCAGGCGCGGCAGGCCGAAAAGGTTCCCGCGGTCCTCCGCGCGCAGGCCATCGAGCTGGTTGACGCCAAAGGGCAGGTGGTCGGGCAGCTGCATGTCGGAGAAGACGGCGGCGGCAACATCAGGCTCCGCAGCGGAGACGGCACGGTGCGCGTGAAGCTGGCGGGGACCGCCGACGGGTCCGGCCTGTTGCTGTTCGACAGGGAGGCCGAGCCGGCCGTGTGGATGGCGGCCAACAAGCTGGGCACGAGCGTAACGCTGGCCGAGAAGGGGAAGGAGAAGCGGGTCCTCAAACCTTGACTGGCGGAGCTTCGGGAAGGTGATGGCGTATTCGGTCCGGCGCGATTATTGATGATGAAGCCTTATCACGCGGGTCCACCTCGCGCGGTAAGGCGGCGGCCCTTGGCGTTCAAAGCGCTCAGCAGCGAACCGGCGAGCGTCAGGGCGATGCCCCAGATGGCGACGCTCTCCAAGCCGAGCCCCAGCTTCGAGACGACGATTGCAAAAGCGCCGGCGCTGACCAGATAAAACCCGCTCATTCGGCCCGTCGAACGCCCCCGGAGCCACACGCTGGCAAGGTTAATCAGCATCACGGCGAAGAGCAGCGGTTGCAGCCACGGATAGTATGGTATCCGCTCCAGGCCCGCGACGCCGAACATACTGAGATACCCGGCCCAGCAGATCGGACATTTCGGGAAGAATGCCACCCCTACCGACGCGAGTGTGCCGAGCATCGTAGACGCCGTCTTACCGCGCGCGGGGGCGTCTACCGGCCGCGGAGAGACCTCGGGCACCGGCCCGCCGCTTTTTTCATTACTCGTTTCATTCAGCACCTCGATGGCGCGATCAACAAGCTGCTGCTCGTCCCATTGGATGCGCTCGAAGGATGCGGCAATCCGGCCCTCGGCATCAAGGATGTAAGCCTCGATGCGGTGCCGGTTCACCAGAGACTCGATGAAGTTGACCCCGAGCTTGAAGTGACTGCGCAGGGCGTTGACGCCATCGGTCGCCCTCAGCATCCTGTGGCGGTCGTCCATGCGCACGCCACGGTTCTGCCCATAGGCGTGAATGCGCGCGGGGAGATCGAACGCGGGATCGTATGTAATGGCCGCGGTGTATATTTGATCGTCGAGCCCCTGCGCCTCCAAGAGCTTCTGAAGCCGGGCGAGCTTCGTGACCGTCAGGGAGCACTTCAGAGGGTTATCGCAGCGAGTGTAGAAGAAGACGACGATGGACGGGTGGCCTCGGAAGAATTCTCTGAAGGTGACCGACGCGCCCCCGTGATCCTCGAAAACGGTTGACTCAATCGACTCGGAGCCGCGGCGGGAACCGAGCGCCCATGAAAACGTGCTGCTCAGGCCGTTCGGCAGGGTGCAACAGTCGGCGTCCGGCTCATCGGCCTGCCCGCCGCGGATTGCCTCGACCGCCCGGTCCACTTCGACCAGTAGTTTTTTGGGGAGCCCTCCGTGTTGCGCGCGTAACGCCTCGACCTCATGCAGAACCCCGCGCGCGTGCGGGCCGAGCCATGCCAGCGTCACGAGCAGTTCACGGACAGGGGTCGTGTACGAGGACGAATCCGCGTACTCGCCGTAGCCCTCGAAGGAGACGGGCTCGTCATGGTAACGGATGTTGGTGAGGGCGCGCATCGCGAATGGGGCGAGCGCCGCGTTGGGGCTCGGGTAAGACCGCAACGCGCGCGCGGCGGCCGCGACCAGATACGCATCGACTCCGGCGTCGAGCTCTTCGAGCACGAAGATGAGCGCGGCGTCCGACACCCCGGCGCGCGCGAGGGCGAGCAGAACCCACCCGCGCATCCGCACGGTCGTCGCCGCGCCGCGCTGGTCGTATACGGGGTGATCTTCGCGCAGCAGCTCCGTCAGCTGCTCGCGCCTGTCGGGGTCAGCGGCGAGCGCGTCGACCAGAGAGGCGAACTCCGTCTCTGACCGCGCGCCCGCCATCGCGACGTTCTGCATAAGTCGCCACCTTTACTGACCGTACTTGGTGAGGAACCGGCGGGCGCTCTGTTTTATCTTCGTTGACGCCTCATCCTTCATGTTATCAATACGCCTCATCAGAGTTTTGTCTTCGGCCACCGCCTGCTCGTCGCCGAACTGCGTGATCGCGGTCAGGCTTGTGGCTTGAATGTCATCGTACTCCGACGTGTCGAGAAGAATCGCGCGCGCGTGCTCCTGTAGCTTCTCCGGCTTGAGCGCTTGCAGGGCTGAGGCCGATATCTGACGGATCTCAGCCTGCTCGTCTTTGTCGCGGAGGAGCTTCTCGAACATCGGCGCGGCCGTGGCGTCCGCGGCTAAAAGCCGCAGGGCCTCGCGCCTCGCCGTGTCGCTCGGCGGGTTGTTGACGATCTCACGCGCCGCCGCGTAGGCTTCCGCGTGCACGTCATTACTGAGTAGTTGCAGGGCCTTCTCGGGCGGCACCAGAGCCTTCTCGGGGTTCTGCAACCCTTCGAGAAGTTTCCTCTGCGCGAAGCCATCCTTCTCGCGCGCGAGTATGCCGAGCACCCTCTGGCGGAGCTCCATGTCCGGATCGGTCGCGACCTGCCGCAAGGTCGCAATGTATTCGCTGCGGCACGACTCGAAGGTGACGACGCTGAAGCTCGCCGCCTGTATCGCCTGTAACGCCGCGAGCCGCACCTCTATGGGCTCCTCCTCGCTGCGGAGGACGTTCAGCATCGATTGCAGGTTCTCGTCGCTCTCGCACACGGCCAGGGGCGCTTCGGCTATCGCCGCGACCCGCTCGTTGATGGCCTTCCGCGCATTCGTCGCGACTGACATCAACCTGCCGGACGGCCTCTTCGCCGCGCCCTTCTTCGCACCCTTCGGCTTTCGCGCCGACTTCGAGCTTTTAGAAGCTTTACTTTTCTTGCTCATGTTTTCGGTCTCCTCGTGCAAGTCACGTCATGCAAATGGCACATCGTCGTAGTCGAATCCCATGCGGGAGACGGCGTTGACGGAGCCCTGGTAATCCAGGCTGTCACGCACTCTCGGTTGCGGGCCCGGCGCGCTGACGCACGGTGACGAGGCCATCGCACCGCCGGGAGCCGTCGGTGGACGCGGAGGCCCGATGATCCCATTCCACGGCCACATCGTGTCGGGCAGGTTGTGTCCTATCGGGTTTCCGGGGTTGCTGTCGTACGAGGCCGCGAGAGCCGGGTTGAAGCGGCCGTTCTGCCTCTGCCACTTCGCCCAGAGTCTATCGACGTTGCAGTGGAGCAGGAAGAACAGGGGGTCGCGCGCGGCGCTCGATATGCTGGAGATCGAGCCGCCGAAGCTGGTGTGGGCCGACCCGTGCGGGTTGCCTTCCATGGTCCGGAATGCCGGGTACTGGGTGCCGAGGGCAAAGGTCTGCGCTTCGGTGCGGAGGCCCGGCGGCGCGGCTGAAGTGTTGAAGAAGGGCCGGCGGTTGATCCCCTGGACGCCATCGGTCCTCCAGAACTGCAACGGGTTGGTCGGGCTGAACTGGACCGTGCCGAGCGCGTCGGAGACGCCGAAGAACTCAAGCGTAAATATTTTCGGCGCGGGCTGGTCGAAACGCCAGTAAGGCAGAGCGACGCTCGGGTCGATCAGTTGGAGCTCGCGTTCGAGGTCGAGCAGGTAAGCGCGGTGCCAGGGCAGGAACCCCGGCGCGCCATGAGCCTGCGGCGAGCTCACGGAAGTGTGCATGTTGCGGAAGTCCGCGAAGCGCCCGGCGCCCTGGTTGTTGAGCTGCGCGAACGCCGCCACCAGACGGTCGCGCTCTCCATTCGTCAGGTTGTTGGCGTTCTTTCGGACGCGCACCATTATCTTCACCGAGCCGACCAGGGTGGTCCCGGCGCGGGCGTCGATCCTCACGTCCCCGTTGTTGACGCTGGGCCGCCCGAACTTTCCGGCGATGAAAAAAGGAACGGACGTGCCATTAGTCGGGACCGACAGCGACAGGCTGGTAGAGAATAACCCCGTAGTGCCTTTGCGGAAGACGACCGCGCCGGCGGTGGCCGCCGACGTTGACGTGATCCGTATGGTGACGGTCGGCGTGGTGGCACCGGACGGGTTGGTCATGCGGATTCGGCATGGAGACGGGACCCATGAAACGAATCGCGCGCTCGGACTCACGCTGTTGTTGATTTGAAACTCAACGTTCATTAATCAGGCCCTCCTACCCGCGGTTGCTGTGAGGGTATCCGCCTGGAGACGAGTGGCGAAATCTATCTGAGCGGGCTGTGTGCAGTTAGACTAAAATTCGATACCCAAGAAGTTGTTGTTAGAGCACTCTGGGGTGCCCACTGAAGTTAATGGAATGTTAGTGGACCGTTCCTGAACCGCTGCCCCTACCCGGACTCGCCTGTCCACCCGGCGTATGATATATCCCATTGCCCGGCTAGGCAATAGCAATCGGCAAGAAACTTGATGACGCCCGCTTGAAATATTTCGGTAATGTCATATACTAGGCGCGCCCAAATCCCACTTCACCAAAGAGAGCAAACATGAAAAAAGAATTTTCCTCACCGGGCCGCCTCATCACTCCGAACGAGCCGGGGTACGGCCAGGCTTGCCAGGAATGGAATGCGCGCATCGTCACTCACCCTCAGGAGATCGTCTACTGCCAGCACTCGCAGGACGTTTCGGAGGCGCTCACCTCGGCGCTACAGCGGGGCCTGCCCTTCCGGGCGCGCTGCGGAGGCCACTCTTACGAATGCTTCTCCATGGTCGATGGCGGGGTCGTGATCGATGTCACGGACCTGAGCACCATCTCCGTAAACAAGGACCGCACCGTCGCCGTCATCGGCGGAGGGGGACGGCTGCGGGACGTTTACTCGAAGCTGTGGCAGGTGGGAGTCACGATCCCCGGAGGCACCTGTCCCCCGGTCGGAATATCGGGCCTGACGCTCGGCGGTGGGCTCGGGATGCTCGTCCGCTCGCGAGGCTTGCTAATAGACAGCCTGCTTGAGCTTGAGATGGTGGACGCGCAGGGCCGCGTACTGACCGTCAACTCGACCGAGAACCCGGACCTCTTCTGGGCCTGCCGGGGCGGAGGCGGCGGCAATTTCGGGATCGTGACTTCGCTCACCTTCCGGGTGGAACCCATCTCGGATGTCACCGTCTTCAACATCGCATGGAAGTGGAGCGACCTCGCCACGGCGTTGAATGCGTGGCAGAAGTGGGCGCCCGAAATCGACAACAGGATCAGCGTGCTGTTCGTGCTGCTGCCGAAGTCCGCCGGCACCGTCATCGCGTTCGGCGAGTTCGACGGCCCGTCGCAGGAATTACGGCCGCTGCTTGAGCCTCTGGTCAGCGCGGGGCAGCCGACTCAGGTCCTGATTCAGACAATGCCGTACATCGACGCCGTAAACACCATCGCGACCTGGGAGGGGGACGCCTCGACTACGACGACGAACAGGGTCAAGGGCAACACCAGCTTCGCGGTCGAGCCGTTCGACGCGCAGGCCGTTCAGACCTTCGAAGAGTGGATGGCGAAAGCGCCCTCCGGCGCCGCGCCGGTCATCTACGCTCTGGGCGGGGCCATCGGCAAGGTGGCTCCCGACGAGACGGCTTTCGTGCACCGCAACGCGCGGGTGCTCATCACCTTTCAATCGAACTGGCAGGACTCGACGGACGACCAGGAAAATATCGAGTGGGTCGAAGGCATTCACCAGGCCGTGCAGCCCTACACTACGGGCGGCGCTTACGTGAACATCCCTGACCGCGCCCTGGAGAACTGGCCTTATGCGTATTACGGCGATAACTTCCCCCGCCTGATGGAAGTCAAGCGCCGGTACGACCCTGACAACGTCTTCAATTTCGAGCAAAGCATCCCCGTGTCTCTCACTCCCGAGGAGGCGCGAGCCCTGAAGTTGCCCGAATCTATGGTTGCCGCGATCACGAATGCGCCCGGCGCGTGATCGGGGAGGCGGTCAGAGAAAATTTATGGATATCAAGTCCTACCTTCGGCGGATCAACTTTGAAGGCCCCTTGTCGCTCGATGCCCGAACGCTGCGGGATTTACAAGTGGCTCACCTGCTCTCGGTGCCATTCGAGAACCTCAGCATTCACGCGGGCGAGCCGATTGTGATTCGCGAAGAACTCCTGTTTGAAAAGATCGTCTCGAAGCGCCGCGGAGGGTTCTGCTACGAACTGAACGGCCTGTTCGCCGCCCTGCTGCGCGAGTCGGGGTTTAAGGTGTCGATGCTGTCGGCCGGCGTCGCCAGGCCCGACGGCACCTTCGGCCCCGACTTCGACCACATGACTCTGCTGGTCGAGCTTGAGGACCGCTGGCTCGCGGACGTGGGCTTCGGCGATTCCTTCCGCGAGCCCCTGCTGGTCGACGCGAGGCACGCGCAGGTCATCGGCGACCGTTCGTACCGCATAGACGCGCAGGGCGAGTCCCTCACTCTGCTGGAGAGCGTCCGGGGAGGGGAATGGATGCCGCAGTACCGTTTCACTCTTCGGCCCCATCAGTATTCGGACTATGAAGGGATGTGCGTCTATCACCAGACCTCGCCCGACTCACACTTCACGCAACGCCGGGTCTGTTCGATGGCGACCACGGGCGGGCGGGTGACGCTCAGCGACAGGCGGCTGATTACGACCAGAGGGGGTGAGCGACAGGAGCGAGAGCTCGCGGACGAGGGGGAGTACGTGTCGGCACTGAGGGATTATTTCGGGATCACTATGGGGAAAGTTTAGGGGATAGATTGCCACGTATCTATCCCCTATCTGAAAGGACCCACTTACATTTCTTCGGACGAGCTCGATACGCTCCCGCTCGAGAAGCTTCCGCCCGTGATCGTCCAGCTGGTGGAACGGCCGTCCGCGCCGGCAGTGAACTTCTGCCCCTTCTTGAAGAAGACAATGATTGGGATGCTCCCGCCGCTCTTGTAGGGGCCACTCGTCGGAACGGTCCCGCCTGTAAAGCCGCTGCCGGATACAGTGGTCGCGCTGGTATTGAATGAAGTAGCTTCGGCCATATTAGTTTCTCCTTAAGTTGGAAGTTATATTCCTACAGTACTGATGATGTTAGTCAGTACTAACGAAACCGTGCGAGTACGCCGATCAGTCCTCTCAGTCCCCTGACCGCAAGGTCCTTGCGCCGGATTTATTGGCCGGGCAACTGTATCATTGGCCGCCAACCCCAGGGAAAAGCCCCATCCGTGACGTGCAGCTCAGGGTTCTTTTTTCTCATCACCCTAATGTACTCCAGAGTGTGCTGGGGAGGATTATACCTGGAGGCGATTTCGTCTCGCTCGCTCCGGGTCGGCCTGTGCAGCTTCATCTTCTCACCGCATTGATTGAGTCCGTCGGCCGCTTTGCTCAGGAACTCCATCCCGTTCAGGTAAGGGTCTGCGTGCGGGAGCTCCTGAGTCTTCACGTTTTTCTCCCATGCCTGATATATCTCGCGGATCGTTTCATACTCCGCCTCGGTCAGCTCGAAGCGGACGATCACCTTCTCGTCCTTGTCGCTCTTCTTCTCTTTATCCTTATCCTCGGTGAACTGCTCGTATACCTCGGGCGGGACCGAGCCGAATACCGGCGTCGTCTTGCCCTCGGCGTTCTGGACCGGGCGTGTGCCGAGCGCGTTGACTCGGGTGTTGCGCCCGTCCATCATGGTCAGCAGGGCGAATGCGGTCGCATCCTGCTGAGACGCCCCGCGCGCGGCGAAGGTGAGGAAGTAACGATGCGTCTGCTCCCTGACCCACCGCGTCTTTCGCTCCGTCACATGATCCTGAGTGGTGAAGCTGTTGTCGCCGTACTCGACTATCTTCAGCATCGTTACGCCCGGCTGGAAAACGTCGTTCCCGCGGGTGGTGATGAACTCGATGCCTTTGGGCGCGGCGGGCTTGTCCAGCTTATAGCGCACTTCGCTCACCACTTCGAAATCCTGGGCCAGAGTGTCCGGCGAATGACTCAGCAGCCTGACCCACCCTTCGGGCGAAAAGCTGAAGAAGAACGGGGTGGACTGGGTCGTCACTTCCGAACTCCACAGGCCGACGATGCTGAAGGGGCAGGCCTTCTCGGAAACTTTATCGGAGGCCTTCCCGGCCGCTGGCCCGGCCGCCGTCTGAGCGGAGGCCATGGCTGCCGCCAGGCAAATGAATATCATCGAGTAGAAAAAGACGGCTCGTTTCATCTGCGGACTCCCTTTCCTGCTAGATCACCGCGCCGCCGATTGTTGCGTCCGCCGCCCGTGCTCGTGAAATTTCTCGTCCCTGACATGGAGCGATTCGTTGAGCCGCCTCAGTTCCTTGAAGTACAGGAACGGGATGAGAGCCGGCTTCGTGTTATCGGATATCTTGTCGTCGACGCCCCAATCGAGGTTGTACAGCTTGACCCGCTCGCCGCACTGGTTGAGGGTCTCGGTGATCTGCTTCGCGAGCAGGACATTATCCATGGAAACGTCCGGGTATAACAGGGTGTTCTCCCGGAGCCGCCTCTCCCACGTCCTCACTATGTGCAGCCCCCTCTCGTACTGCGGGCCGGTGATCTCAAGGCGCAGCATCACGTCCGACGGCTTGAGGGGCTCCTTCATGAAGTCGTTATAAGTTTCCGCGGGTATCGGGCCGAAGGTCGGGATGCCCTTGCTCGAATAGATGCCGAAGGCGTTGACCTCGGTCTTCCCTTCGTCCATCCTGATCAGCATCGGGAATGCGGGCCCGCTGTGGTCGTAGAACGTTCCGCTGCGCCCAGCGAGGACGAGGAAATACCGGTAGGGGTCTACCTTGACCCACCGCGTCGATTCGTAGCCGGGCCTCGCGCAGGTGATGGACGTGTCGTCGTACCCGGTGATGGTCATCGTCGAGGTGCCCTGTGCGATGGCCCCGCCCGCCTTGTCCGCCTTGAACACGATGGACTTGGGGGCCTTGGGATTATCAAGAGTATAAGTTGCTTTGGCTATCTCCCGCAGCTCCGCGCTCTGGTCCGGCCCGGAAGGGGAGAGGACTGTGACCGTGGAGTCCGGCGCGAAACGATAAAGGATCGGGTTTGCCCCGTCGGGGCCCGCCGCCTTCCACGTCCCTACGATGTCCGGCTGGCACCCCTTCTGACCGAAGGCCGTGTCGGCCGCTATCAGACAGGTAAAAATAAGTGAGAAAATGAATAAATATCGTTTCATGAAACCCTCCTTGAATCAATCGACCGAGAATAGAAGCTGCCGAAAGGCAGCTTCTATTCTCAGTCTTAAATCGCCCATCAGTTCGTCTTCCGGTAGCCGTACGTCTTCACTTCCTGATCTATCTTCTTCTGAAGCGCTTCGTTCTCCGCGACCATCTGCGCAAACGTCTTTTGCGGGTCGGCCCAGGAGATGTGCTTCAGCACTGTGTACATGCTGCCCAGAGGACTGACTTCGGTCCACCGGTTGGTCGCATCGTTGATGATACGGAGCATCCCCGTGTGCGAGGTGAGGTCCGTATCGAACTTGATGTGGTCCCACCGGAACAGGTTGAAGCGGATGGTCTCGATGTCGTAAGGATCACCCGTCAGGAAGGTCCAGCCCGGAAGCAAAGCCCCGTGCATCTCTGCGTACTCCTTGAGCTTCGCCGGGTCGTCGTCTTCCGGCCTGATGCTGATCGAATACATGAACAGGTCTCGACCCATCCGATCTTTCAAAGCGTTATGGACCCGGATCAGGTTGGAGGTGACCGTGGGGCAGACACCCTCGCAGGTGGCGTACATCAGGTTGATTATAACCTGCTTGCCCCTGATCAAGTCATTGTAGAACCTGACCTCCTTGTTTTCATGCGTGCGGAGCAAGGCATTGGTGAAGCGCGCCGCTCCTGGGGAAGCCACGTGTGGTTCGCGCACGTGCGGCTCGCGTACTGCCTCGTCGCCTGAGAAGCCGGTGAATAAAGACCTTCTCTTCATCAGGCGAGTTCCTCCTTCTTGTAGAGGTTAGGCACGCCGAGCTGCTCACGCCGCTGGGCGATCTGTCGCTTGGTATCGCGCAGTTGAGCCATGGTCTCGACAATGTCCCACCGCATCATCATGAAGTTGTCTTCGTGGTTCATGTTGTGGCAGTGGATCAGGTAGCGTCCCGTGAAGTCTCTGAAGCGCTGCCTGAGCACCACGGTATGCTGTCCGGGGAGCGGGTACACGTCCCTTCTGCCCAGCTCTTCGGGAAGCAGCGGGACCGGCACGGTCAGACCCGGATCGCCCACTGGATTCGGCCTGGTCGTCCGGCTCTGTATGCGGCCTTCCTCGAAGTGGATGTGCACCGGGTGGAGCCAGTTGCCCGCGAGCACGTCGTTTCTGAGAGACCACTCTTCCGTGCTGCCCCTCAGGACCGCGTGATCGACCCTATTGTGGTCGAACGGCAGGCCGTTGATCTTGAACTGTCCGCCTTCCAGAGTGAAGCGCCACTCGAAGGATGCGTCGGGCACCATCGGGTCGGGCATTTCAACCAGGTCGGCCGGGACCGCCGGGGTGTCGGGAATGATCGTGTTTCCGACCACGTCGAACCGCATCAGGACGTTCGTCATCGGCAGTCCGGGCGCGGGATCGGGATGCGGCGGGCCGCCGGCGGTCACGTTCTGCGGAGCGTTCTCCTTCAGGTAGACCTTGCTGCCGACCGGGAAGGCCGCGAAGTCGATGATCACGTCGAAGCGCATGGCGACGAACACGTCGAGCGTGCGGTTGCTGATGTCGAACGGGTGCTCCAGGAAGTTGGCGTCAACGGCGACGACCGTAATGGTGCCCTGAGTCCCGTCGGGTTTGATGAGGCTGAGGTTGAAGGTCTTCACCGGCCCCGTGTTCAGGATGCGGAATCTGTACTTCCGCCTTCTGACCGCGAGCTTCGGCTGAATCTTGCCGTTGACGACCCACTTGTCACCGGCCGGGGCCAGGGCCCCTACGACCTGGAACATCTCGTTGCGGCCGTTGGCCGCGGGGCAGAACCTCTTCTCGGTCAGGATCAGAGGTATGTCGGTTATGCCGTAGTAGCCCGGCAGGCGGAGCGAGCCCGGCGTGTTGAACTCGTGTCCGGGGTCCTTCTGGTCGTACACGAGGTACATGCCGTTCAGGCCGAGGTAGTTGTTGTTGGCCGTCTCGCCCGCGTGGTGGTCGTGGAACCAGAACGTGTGCATGGCTTCGCGCGGGTCACCGATCCCCCCGAAGTCATCGAGGCCGGCGTAGATGTTCCCGTAGTGATTGTCCTTGAACAGTCCCGTGCCGAAGAAGTCCTGCGCGAACCCATCGCTCTCGGGGCTGGTGTGCCCGTTGTGCAGGTGGATGGTGATCGCGGGAGTCCCGAAGCTAGTCGTAGTGGCCGGCAGGCTGTTCTTGAAGCGCACGATGCTCGGCAGGCCATACACGTTGAGGACGGTCGGGGCCGGGTACTTACCGTTGAATGCCCAGGCGTAGGACGGCAGCAGGTTCGAGTGGAACTGATGGGTCGTGGCCTTGGCTTCCAGCTGGTAGGTGATCGACGGGTTGAGCTGCGCCCAGCGTTGATGCGGCGCGCGCGCGGCCTCGCCTCCGGCTATGTTGGCGTGCTCCGTCGGAGCAGGACTCAGGAATTGAGGTATCGCCGGGAAGGGGATCGGAAGGTTGTCGAGAAACGGCGTCGTAGCTGGGCTGACCGGCGCCGGGGTCGGAGCGCATAACACCGGTTCCGGCACAGCAGTCTGGGCCATCACACTCGACTTCTTGGAAGTCAGCATTGTCGGAGATAGGATGGTTACGGCTCCGGCCGCCGCCCCCAATTTGAGCATGTCTCTTCTGCTGATCTCAGATAGCTTCTTTTCCCTCTGTTTCTTTTCCATTGCCTTGTTTCTCGGCATAAGAATCTCCTTTCACCCGCTTAGGGGAGGTCATTTTGAGAAACTAGAAATGCAGTTTCTTGTTGCCCGCAAGCCTGCCTGGTTTGAGTAATCATGCGCCGCCCAGGTCGCGGTTTTTGATAGCCGTCAGGTATTTATCCACTGAATTGAGGATTAGAATAAGTGCCGGGTTGATGAGGATCGCGCCTTAACCAAGACTACAGTAGACGCTTGACCTGGCAGACTACACACCAATCCTATAAAAAACTATCCACTGATTTGTAGGATAGGATTGTTACTATTGTCTCCAAGTGAGGGAAATAGCCAAATATAATTTTATCCGATTGCTCGATTACCCTGAGTTCTGTTTTGCGGCTGTCTGTCTGATTAATTACAGCTTCAAAACGCAGGGTAATCAATAACACGGCCTTCAGAACGTGTCAAGAAAAAGTTACTCGGACTACTTAAAAAACGGGGCCGGGGCTGAGATTGATTACTGTGGATTATAGAGGGGCTTCATGGTAACAACCGTTCCTCGCAAGACCGGCTCGGGTCAGCTCTCGGGCTCGCGGGTATATAAAGAAGATGAGGGGCTTTAACGTAAACCGGATGTTAATTGAATATTCCTTTCACCGCTTTGCCGAATCCCTTTACTCCTGCTCCGGCTTTCTTCCCTGACCACACGGCCGTGTTCTTGCCCGCGATTCCGAAATGCTTGAAGCCGCTCCCGATCTTCTTACCCGCCTGCTTCATCTCGGCCCCGCCTCTTCTCGCGTGATACCCCGCGCCCGCCCTCCGCATAGTTCTCGCTCGGCGCGGTTCCGTCACCGAATGGCCATACCGCCTTTCGTCTGCGGCGAATTCAGGCGCGCGATCTGTCGCCCCTACGGAAGAGTGCGAAGGAGGGTCGAGCGGCTCAGTGGTTGCCCTTTCAGAACTCGATGGGGGAGAAGGGAACTGAGCCGCCTCTTCGGAGACGGGCCTTTCGTCAGCCTCTTCCGCTTCCGATGGCGGCGACTCACCCGCGACGGCGTTAGCGTCTTCGACCACCTGATAAGATGGCGCGGCTTCCGCGTCGTCGCCTGACGGTTCGGGCTCGGGGGTCGCGTCCGACGCGCTCACGATCCCTTGCTGAGCGGTCGGCCCTTCATCGAGGCGGGGCGACTTTCGCGCGAGCAACACCATCGAGCCGACTATGATGCCGATCAGGATCACCCACAACAGGGCGGGCAATTCACGGCGGCCTCGCGGGCTTTCGGTCGAAAGATGAGGTCTGATCCCCGCGCCCGATGGCCGCCCCTGAAGCCGAACATCATTCTGTAAATCGTAGGGCCTGTCAGCCCGCGCGGAGTCGGCTGGCTCAGACGTAAGAATGTCCGGGGCCGCCTCTCGGAGTTTCAGCTCCTCCGCATACATCGGGTCCGGCTCCACGGCAAGACTCTCGGTGAAGACCGCGGGGGCGTAGAGCGCCCCGCCTGAGCGGTCATCCTTCTCTCGCCGGATCAGCCTGTCTACGGTCCCGGCGAGCCTCTCCGGCTCGAAGGGCCTCGCCAGGTAGATGTCGACTCCGGCTTTGCAGGCCTGCGCTTGATTCAAAGCCTCGAACTGGTTATCGACCAGAATAACGGGCATCTGCCGGTGGCGGGCGCTCTCTCTCACGTACTCGCAAAGCTCGTAGCCGCTCACGCCCGACAGCGAAATCTCAGCGATGAGCAGGTCGGGGTCGAGATCATTTATAAGCTGCCGGGCTGAAATGCCATCGCAGACGCAAGTGACCTCGGCTCCTCTCGAAGAGAAATTCTGCGGGAATAGTTCCTGTGGAGTTATTGATTCGGCGGCGAGTAATACCCTGGCACCCATAATCACCTGCCCCTTGCCCGTTATGCGCTGAAATCACGGCTTTGCAGCCCCGCGTCCAATTGCTAGAAGTCTACTTCATCGGTCTTCATACCGGCAAGCGGGACCGGGAGGGCGCGAGCCCTGACTATTTCCGTCGAGCCCGAGCGGGGCTTCAGGCGGGCTCGCCGTCGCCCAGTATGGCGAGCCCGCCCGTGATGACTATCGCGTCCTCTGTGAGGCCGAGCAGAGCGTCGGGCAGTCCCGACTCTTCTCCCACGGCTCGCCTCAGGTGGTAAAATCCGTACGCCCCGGCGACCGCGGCCAGCCCTCCCGCGACCGCTCCCAACTCGACCCTCTCCCCGCCGGCCGCGCAGATCGCGCCCCCGCAGACCGCGCCCGAGACCACGCGAGCTATCAACGGGGCGGCCGATACGCGCGCGGGAATCACCGGCAGTTTGTCCGCGATCATCTCTCCGAGCGCGAGCCCCTTGAGCAGGCTTGCCGTCTTCTGATAGCCCATCACTTTAAAAGGCGTCTCGGAGATGGCTCCGAACCTGCCGCCCGCGACGTGATTGCTGACGAGGGCCGGGGCCGACATGCTGCGCATGCCCGCGATTACTCCAAGGCCGATTGCTTTGAGGATAGTCTTCGTGCCGTTTGACCGCATGTCCGTCACCTCTTCTTTCGGAATATCTACATGACTATTACCGCCCGCGCCGGATCAGGCAAGCGAAAAGGCGATGATGAAGCCAGCGGCGTTCACCAGAAAGAAGAGGGCCGTCTCGAACCCGTAGAGCGCGACCGATTTGAACGCGGTCCGGGGCCACGACTCCTGGTAGACCCTGTGGAGGGCGTACAGCAGGTAAACGAACAGGATGATATAACCCGGAAGCCTGAGAGCCGTGTACAGGTTCAGGCCCGCGGCGCTCCCTCCGATCAGTATCAATGCGTAGGCGCTCTTCACAAAAAAATCGAACGAGTAGAAGTAGAGCGAGAAGACCATGTGCTCGACGTAGTATCTTTTCGCCTTTCTGTAAAGCACCATAAGAAAGAGGCCGGACACGATGACGCTCGCGAATCTCAGCATGGCTGAATACTTCTCAGCCTTCTGGTAAATCTTTTCGGCCAGAGAGTGCGGCTCGACCCCCCTCTGCTGCGCCATGTTTACGAACCACCGTTGCGACTCAAAGCGCTCCATCCCGCCGCCGCCCATCTGCACGAGCGTGCCCCACGCGAAGAAGAAGTACAGGGCGCTGATCGTCAGGTAGACCCTGATAGGGTTTATGTACAGCCCCTTGCGCCCCGACAGGTACTCTCGCGGCAGCAGGCCCGGCCTGAAGAGCAGGGCGAACAGCGTCCTCAGGATTTTATTCGAGTCGAGGTGCGTGATCTCGTGAACGAAGTGGCCGAAGAAGTGCTTTACCGAGAGCTCGTGGTGATCGACCCTCTTTTGCCCGCACTGGTGGCAGTACCGCCCGTGCAGTACGGAGCCGCAGGTCAGGCAGGCCCCTCCTTGAGAAGTCGATTCATGGGCCTCGATCGTTTCAGGGTGCGCAGCCATTCTCTACCTCCGTCTGATGGGTCCCTGTAATGTATTAATAAATTCCCGCCGGATCAAGCCCGCATGGTCGGGAGGCGTCCGATGGCAGCGAAGGTTTTCGGCCATGGTTTTGGTACAACGATCTGTCAGGGCTTCAGGCTCTCTATGAAATCCCGGTCCTTCGTACCCTGATGGCAGACTATGCAGGACTGCTGCCCGCGCTCCTCAAGGTCCGACACCAGGGCGTAGGTCAGGCCCCGGTCCGACCATGTGATTACCTTCAGCCCGTCTATCGAGTCGTAGTGGAAGGTGATGCCCTTGGAGGTTATCTCCTCGCCGCCGGACGGGCGGGCGACCGCGTCCGACGTTACGAGCAGGCTGATCTGCCGCCTCTGCATCTGGTAGGCGACGTAGGCCGCGTAGTCGTTCCTGTACCCGGCCAGCCGCGCGCCTTCGAGCTGGTACAGCTTCTCCTGCCCCGAGACCTCCTGATAGTTGGGCAGCTTCACCTGGAACGGGACCTTGCCCGCGAACCACGCGGAGATCTGCTCGGGCACCCCCGAGGCTATCTCAAGCGGGAGCTGCCCGCGCAAATACCTCTGGTGAGTCTCGACCGCCATCCTCGCGAAGTCGGACGGGGGCCGGGGCCGCGCCCTGTCCCCGTACTCGACGAGGCCCCAAGTGCCCGCCATTAAAGCTATGGCGAGCACCGCCGCGACGGAGACGGCGCGCCGGACGTTGAATGGCCGGGGCGCGGGGGCGTCGGCCCGCGAGAGGCTGCGCTCGATCCGCTGGTGCAGCTCGCGCGGGGCCGCGTGAGGCGCGGGGGGGTCACTCAACACCTCTTCGACTCTCGCGAGGAGCTCGGGCGTGGCGCGGTGGAGGGGGCGCGCGCCCCGTATCATCTCTATAAAGCGCCGCTCGTTTTCCAGAATCTCGCGGCAGGGCGCGCAGGCGCGCAGGTGCGCTTCGACCGAGGCCCGCTCGTCGCCTTGCAGCTCGTCGTCCAGATAAAAAGTCATCTGGGCCAGGATTTCATTACATGGAGTCATACTTAATTCGCTTGGATCGTTTTCGTCGCGCTGGACGTTTGCCACTCGGAGAGCAGCCGCCGCAGCTTCTCGCGCGCGCGCCCGAGCCGCGACATCACGGTGCCCGCCGGGCACCCGAGTATCGCGGCGATCTGCTGATAACTGAACTCTTCAATGTCCCGGAGCAATATGATTTCGCGGTAGAGGCCCGGCAGGCTCTCAATCGCGGCCCGGACCTCTTCCCTTTCGACCTTCCTGACGTAGAGCGCGTAAGGGTCGCTCGCCATGCGGTCGAACCAGCCGGAGCGGTCCCCTTCTTCCGCGTCCAGCTCCACGAACCGCGGGCCGCTGCGCGTGTGCCGAAGCTGGTTGAGCCATGCGTTGCGCATGATGGCGAAGAGCCAGCCCTTGAGATTGCTGTCGGGCATCAATTGCCCGAAGGCCCGGACCGCCCGCAGGTAGGTCTCCTGCACGAGGTCTTCCGCCTCTGTCCGGCTCCGCGTCAGCATCATGGCAAAACCGTATAGGGCGTCGATGTGCTCAAGCGCCGCCTGACTGAAGACCGGATTGCGGTTGGTGACTTCGTTCATGCCTTATCTTTTCGTCCCGCCGCGCACGGCTCCCTAGAATAACACGCGGGGAAGAGAAATATTCCCCGTTTTAGAATTTTTCGGAAAGGTGGAATAAGCCGCGCCTTCGCGTGTTATTCCACCTGCACGGGCAGCGACCAGGATTTACATGCAAGCGGAAATTCCCGACGGACCGGTAAGCAGGTGGCGTACTGACCGGCCGAACCATGGCTCATTAGGGCTCATCAAAGAAAGGAACAACATGTCCATCTCAACGCGAATCAAGCTCGTCGCCGCGCTCGCCTTCGTCGCGGCTTTCGTCTCCGCCTCGGTAGTAAGCCCTCCGGCTCGGGCCCAGGACAACCAGAACAAGCAGCCGCCGTCTTCATTCACGCCCGTGGTGGAAGAGCCGTTTCCCGTGGTCCTGAAGCGGGACAAGGCGGCGAAAGCGCGCGTCATGGCGGAGCACCAGAAGAGGCTGGAGGCGCGCTACGACCTGAGCCGCCGCGTCGACCAGAACGTGAAGATGACGCGCGGCAAGCCGATCCCGGTGGGGCCGACCGCCAGGCTCGCGGGCGGAATGACCTGGGAGCAGCTCGGGCGGATGTCGCCGCAGGAGATCAGAGATAGAGGCGTCTTCCCCTACATCCCGCTCCCGCACGTCGTCCACTCGGTCGGGGGCATGGTCTTCCCGCAGTCGTCGATCAAGTTGTTGCCCAGGCTGGAAAGGTTCGACATGGATTTTGACCTCCCCGACCACTTCCTGCCGGAGTTCCCGCCCGCGATATTCCTCATCTCGCGGCCCGACCTCGGGGACGTGTCGAAGGGGCAGCTGGTGACCGTCGATAACTTCTACGAGTTGTTCAACGGCATATTGAATCCGAAGCAGCTCGATGGGCTGCGCCTGCTCGTGACGCAGTTCCCGCAGCAGCAGTTCAACGCGACGGCCGACCGCAAGACCGAGAAGCCCGACGGCATGAGGGGAGTGTCCTGCTTCGACTGTCATGTCAACGGCCACACCTCCGGCGCTATGCACCTCGTCGGAGACATCCGCCCGCAGGAGTTCCGCCGCCGCATCGAGACGCCTTCGCTCAGAGGCGTAAATATTCAGAGGCTCTTCGGCTCGCAGAGGGCTTTGAAGACCGTGGAAGATTTTACCGAGTTCGAACAGCGCGCGGCATACTTCGACGGGGACCCCGTCCTCGCCACGAAGAAAGGGTTGAACATCCTGGACCGCGGGTCGCAAGTTCACGACATGTCAGAATTCCAGGAGCTTCTCGATTTCCCGCCCGCGCCCAAGCTGAACCTGCTCGGACGCCTCGACCGGACCAAGGCGACCGAGAGCGAGATACGCGGCGAAGAGCTGTTCTTCGGGAAGGGGAATTGCGCCGCGTGCCACACCCCGCCCTTTTACACGGACGGGTTGATGCACGACCTGAAAGTCGAGCGCTTCTACAAGCCCCGGATGGAGGGCGGCATGATGATAACCGCGCAGGGCCCGATCAAGACGTTCCCCTTGCGCGGCATCAAGGAATCTCCCCCCTACCTCCACGACGGCAGGCTGCTCACGCTCGAAGACACGGTCGAGTTCTTCAACCTCGTCATGCAGCTCAACCTCACGCAGCAGGAGAAGACTGACATGGTGGCATTCCTGCGCGTGCTGTAGGGAGGCGGGATTCGAAAAGGCCGGGGGCGATGGCCGCCCCCGGCCGCCGGGTGGGCCGGGCCGCGCATTGGCCGGCCATCTTCGGGTGGCCGGCGTTAGACGCGAGAGGCTCCTTGCGCGGCCC
>DASQDI010000051.1:0-14137 GCA_035634255.1 Blastocatellia bacterium | reverse complement strand
AGAGCTTGTAACCAGCTCCGATGCTTTCACCAGCGCTGCCTCTAGCTCCTCTCGCGTCCGAGCTTTCGCAGCCCTGAGTGCTTGCTTGATCTTTGACCAACACTGCTCTATCGGCGAATAGCCCGGCGAGTACGGCGCTAGCCATATCACGCCCGCACCTGGCGCGGCGGCTACTTGCTCGACTCGACTCGCCTTATGCACGTTGAGGTTGTCGAGTATCACTACGTCGCCCGGCTTCAGCTTCGGTGCGAGTACTTCATTGAGGTAGGCATTGAAGGCCAGCGTATCAACCGCCCCTTCTAATGTCATCGTCGCTATAAGGCCGCGCAGCCCCAAGGCGCTGATCATCGATGTCTGCTCGCCATAGTTGCGTGGCACCTCCTCAACAACTCGCTCGCCCGGTGCTGCGCGCCCGAAGTGGCGCGTCATAGCTGTGTTGACCGCAGCCTCGTCTATGAAGATGAGCCGGTTAGCATCGATTCCTGAGACGCGGCGGCGGTACCAAGCCCGCTTGTAATTATTGCGCTCGCTTGCCACGACTGTTTTTTTTGCGTGGCAGATTCAACCGGGCCAGTGCGCGGCTTATAGTCGGCTGACTTACTTCGACCGAGGCACGCTTGCGGAGCAATTCGCGCAGTTCTTCCGAGGTGACATCGTTGTTGCGAGCGATTTCAGCTCGGATCATTTGAAGGCGTTTGTCAGAGAGCTTCGGGGTATGGCCGCCGCTGTGAGGGAGAGGCGAGAGGTCGTCGCCTTGACGGTGGAGCCGAAGCATTTTCTTAACAAAAGTAGGTCCGACAGAAAACAGCGAGGCGATTTCATCGATGGTGCCGTCGCCGCGTTCGTAAGCCTGAACTACTTTCTGGCGCAGGTCTAAGGAGTAGGCTCGCATTTTGTAAGGCTACTCCTTATCCGCAGTCGCTCTCAAGCGAATGTTGCTATAGAAAGGTTCCCTGTCAAAGCCCGACAGAATGAACCACCAAGGCCCGAAGGACACCTAGATCACAACAAGACACTTCTGATCTTTGTGCTCTTCGCGCCTTGGTGGTTGTTCTGTCGCCTAATCAACGGAGACGATCTCGGCGCCGACAGGCGCGGGAATCGGTCCCGTTACTCCGTCGCCGGGGCCGAGAACACGTCCGGCTGCGCCGTGACCGCCGTGCCGGGGCGCGGGCCGACCCCGACCCACAACAGGTGGAAACTCGTCGAGGTGCCGACGAGGCCGACGTAGTCCCCGGGGAAGTAGGCGTTCCCCGCGCGCGCCGTGAAGCGCACGTCGAAGCTCGACTCCGTGATCCGGCGGGCGGGCTCGAAGGTGCCGCCGCCGTCACGAGAGACCTGCAGGTACACGTCCGTGAGCCAGTCCCGGTCCGGGTCGTTGCGCAGGCTGTAGTAGCTCACCCCGACGTCGCCCCTCGCGTTCGTCGCCACCGCCACCGTGAAGGCCGCCGCGTCGCCCGGGCCATCGCTCACGCGCGTCGGCTCGCTCCAGGTCGTGCCGCCGTCGCGCGAGACGATGAGCGTCGCCTGGGCGGTCCCCGTCCAGCGGCCGTCCTGCCAGGCGACGTAGAGCGCGCCGCTCGAGCGGTCGACGGCGAACGACGGCACGAACTCGCCCGTGCGCAGCCCCGGGACGCCCGCCCTGTCCAGATTCACGATCTGGCGCGGTTTACTCCACTTGCCGCCGCCGTTCGTACTCTTCGAGAAGTAGAAGCCCTCGGGGCTGGGCCCAAATTTCTTGTTGCCGGCCCACACCATGTAGACGGTCCCGTCGGGCCCGACGCGGGGCAGGAGCCCGATGTTGTTTCCCTTCTTGCGCAGTACCTTCGGCGCCGAGTAGCTCTTTCCCCCGTCGGTCGAGCGGGCGATGACCGCGTGCTGGGCGCTGAAGGGCTGGCCGCCGGCCTTGTTGACGTCCCAGGCGACATAGACGTTCCCGTAGTGTGGGCTCGACGGGAACGTGTCGACCGCGAGCGCCTCCTTGTCGTTGAAGTCACCGTTGGTGGAGCGGAAGACGGTCACGGGATTGCCCCAGGTGGCCCCGCCGTCGGTCGAGACGCTCACGCTCATCGCGTTGTCGGGGTTCGATGTGTTGTAGAGCAGGCTCGCGTAGTAGACCCGCTTCTCGGGCCCGAACTCCACCCACGGGTCGGTCGACCGCTGCCACGGCCCGCCACTCGGCGCCGTGGAGTTCGGGAGGAGCCCATCGGTCCAGGTGCGCCCGCCGTCGGTCGAGACCCCGTAGGTCAGCGCCCGGGCGCCGCCGGTCGCGAACCGGTTCTCCTGCCAGCCGGCCACGAGGTGGATCGGGTCGGCCGGGTCCGCGGCGAGGTGGGGCTCCGCCTGCGTCCCCGGCTGCGCGCCGGCGGCGTCGGAGAGCAGCAGGTCGGTGCTCGCCCGCACCGGTTCGGAGACGTCGGCCTGCCGGGTTGCGGCCAGCGGCGGCGCGGCGGGGCGGGCGGGCGGCTTCCCCGCGCCGCGCGGGGCGCGGTCGTGTGGACCCTGCTGAAGCGGCGTTTGTGTGACCGAAGCGGCGGGCGCGGCCGCCACCCACGAGAGAACGAGCGCGAGGACGACCCCGCAGACGATCTTTTTCATGTGAACACTCCCAGTGATCAAATTCGACGAGCACCCCGCCGCAGCGTGCACGGATCATTGTCTGGTGGGCGGCCGCCGGTTTGCGGGCATTATACAGGAATCGGCCCGAAGACTCACCACCGAACGCGTGCCGAGCGGGACGCTGGAGGGAGCCGGGCGACGGCCCTGCATACGGAGTGTGGCGCCGTCTGGAACATGGCCCTTCTCGGGACGGCCGCATCCTGGCGGAAGATCCAGACCTTCTGCTCAGGGGCGACCGTCCTCAGAAGGCGCGTTCCCGCGCTCAGAGCGAGGCGAGGATGGCGTTGGATCACCGGGTCGAGCGGACGGACCAGGCGTTCCGCGACCTGCCCTCGCTCGGCAAAGCCTCCTCGATCGTCGTCAAGCGCAAGCGCTATCGCTGCCGGAACTGCGGCGCCACCTTCCTCCTGCCGCTCAAGGAGATGGACGAACGCCGGCAGATGACGGCGCGCCTGGTCGACTGGATCAAGCGCGAGTCGATCAAGCGGACCTTCGCGAGCATCGCGGCCGAGGCGGGCGTCGACGAGAAGACGGTCCGCAACCTCTTCCACGAGTACACCGACGAGCTGGCCAAGCAGTACAACCCGCTGAAGCCGAAGTGGCTCGGCCTCGACGAGATCCACCTGATCCGCAAGCCGCGGGCGATCATCACCAACCTGGAGACGCGCACGGTCGTCGAGATGCTCAAGGACCGGGAGAAGGCCACGCTCGAGGCGTACTTCGCCACCTGGGGCTGGCCGGATCTGTGGAGCGTCAAGGTGGTCGCGATGGACATGTGGCGCCCCTACCGCGACTTGGCCAGTAAGGCGTTCCCCCAGGCGACGCTTGTCGTTGACAAGTTCCACGTGCTCAGGCTCACCAACTTCTGCATGGACCAGATCCGCAAGGAGGTGAAGGGCGAGCTGCCCCATGCCGATCGCCGCTCCCTGCGAAAGGACCGCTTCATCCTGCTCAGGCGCACCAAAGAGCTGTCGATGAAGGAGGTGCTCTTCAAAGACATGTGGCTGGCGAGCTTGCCCGACCTGGCCGAGGCGTACCGGCTCAAGGAGGCGTTTTACGACATCTACGATGCGTCCTCGCGGGCCCTGGCCGAGCGCCTGTACGAGAACTGGAAGGAATCGATCCCGCCCGGCCGCGTCAAGACCGCCTTCACGCCGCTGCTGATGGCCTGCAAGAACTGGCACGCGGAGATCTTCAACTACTTCGATCATCGGCAGACCAACGCGACCACGGAGGCCCTCAACTCGCTCGTGCGCCACGCCCACCGCGCGGGCCGGGGGTACAGCTTCGAGGCCATCCGCGCCAAGATGCTGTACCGGGAAGGAGTCAGGCTGCGCAGGAAGCCGCCCAGGATGCCACCCGTCGACGCGAGGCGGATGTACGAGACCATCGACCTGCTCGGGTGAATCCCGGCGGGCGGTGTAGAAATGCGGGCCCCCGAGCAGCCCGTCCTGGTAATGTCTCTAAGAAAGGCAGGCGGAAAAAATAATTATTCCTGAAAGGGCTGTTTAAAAAGCAGAAAGTAATAGAAGTACCGGCAAAAAAGGTGATATTTTGAGGCCCCGTCAAAGGAGGCCCTCTATGCAAACCTATCAACGACGCGCTTACTCGACCGATCTGACCGATGCTGAATGGCTGATCCTTGAGCCGCTTCTCCCTCAAGAAAAGCCCGGCGGTTGCCATCGCAAGTACCCGATGCGCGAGATCATCAACGCCTTGCAGTACGTCCTGCGCGGCGGCTCGGCCTGGCGCTTGATCCCTCACGACCTTCCCCACTGGCGAACTGTCTACGAATACTTTCGATGTTGGAAGAAGGATGGAACCTGGGTTCGAATCCACGATCATCTCCATCAAGAAGTTCGCCTTCACATGGGCCGCGACGTGCGACCCTCAGTCGCCGTCATAGACTCTCAATCGGTGAAGACGACCGAAAAAGGGGGCCGCACGGTTACGACGGGGCGAAGAAGATAGGCGGTAGAAAGCGCCATATAGTTGTTGATACAACGGGCCTTGTGATTAGAGCCGTGGCTCATGCAGCGGACGTAATGGATCGTGACGGAGCGTTGTTCGCCCTTGAAGCTACGCGAGTTGTTAGTGACCGGCTGGAGTTGATCTGGGCAGATATGGGGTATCGAGGAGAGCGACTCAAGAGATGGATAGAGCAAGAATGTAAGTGGAAGCTGGAGGTAGTAAAGCGTCCATCGAAATGGGGCCGCTACCCGGTAGATGTAGAGCCGCCGCCAATGCCGGCTTTCACCGTGTTACGACACAGATGGGTAGTCGAAAGGACCTTCGCTTGGATAGGGCGCTACCGGCGAATGAGCAAAGATTATGAGTACCTGATAGAGAGTAGCGAAGCGATGATCTACCTGACGATGATACGGCTGATGCTAAAGCGGCTGACCCGCAAGCAGCCCTATGGAGTGCCGAGCCCGCAGAGATTGGGTTTAACTGGTTCGGCCAGAGCTTTTTAAACAGCCTCTAAATAGGCCTTTTAACTCACATCTTATTCCTACGCTATGATGCACGCTGACCCATAACCATCGGCGGCTCTCTTCCCCCGTGCTCAGGAAATGGGCAGATCGTTTTTGGCTACTCCTGTTTCCGGCTATTTTTTTCCTGCGACCCTATCAGCCTCACTATGACTGTGACCAACTCGGCCGGCTCAACGGGCTTGGCCACATGCGCGTCGTAGCCTGTTGACAGGGCGCGCAATCGATCTTCCGCCCGCGCGTGCGCGCTGAGCGCCAATGCCGGTGTGCGTGCGATAGATTCATTAAGCGAACTCCTCACTTCATTGATGAGCCCGTAACCGTCCTCTTTCGGCATCTCGATGTCGGATATCATCAGATCCGGCCTCAGTCGTTCGAGCGAATCGAGCGCGGCGGCGGCGGTGGCAACCGCCGTCACCTTGGCTCCGCACTGGCTTAGCATTACGCTGAGCAGGTGGCGCGCGTCGCTGTCGTCATCCACGACCAGCAGGCGTATGCCTTCAAGCGTCGGAGGACGATCGAAGCTCGCGTTAGCCAGAGCGTTTGTTTTTTCCACCCCCGACTCCATCACATCGGTCGGAAAATGTTCGGAGTCCTGTGGGGCGATCAGGGGTAACTTAACCTTAAAGGTGGCTCCCCTGTCTTCCCCATCGCTAAATGCTTCTACCGTGCCGCCGTGCAGCTCTACCAGATTGCGCACAATAGCCAGCCCCAAACCCAGGCCGCTGTGCGACCTTGTGTAAGAGCTGTCGGCCTGACGGAACCTCTCAAAGACGTACGGCAGGAAGTCCGCGCTGATGCCTATCCCCGTGTCGCTCACGCTGATCTCGACGTGAGAGTTCAAACGCTCAAGCTGGACCCGCACCTGCCCCCCCTTGGGAGTGAACTTGACCGCGTTCGAAAGCAGGTTCCACATGATCTGCTGCAAACGATCTGGGTCGCCCGATATCGGGTCCGCCTTCTGGTTAAGCTCCACGTCCAGACTGATCTCTTTCGCGTTGGCCGCGGGGCGGATGACATCGACGGCCGCCTGCACGACTTCGGACAGGTCTACCGGGCAGACCTCGATGCGGAGTTTGCCGGTGACGATACGCGACACATCTAAAATGTCATTTATCAGCTGGGCCTGAGCTTTGGCGTTGCGCATAACGGCTTCCAGCCCCTGAGCGGAACCGGCTTCGTCCAGCTTGCCCGTGCGCAACAGCCCCGCCCAGCCGAGTATTGCGTTGAGCGGGGTGCGCAGCTCGTGCGAGATAGTAGCCAGGAACTGGTCTTTGGCCCGGTTAGCGACTTCGGCGTCGGCGCGGGCGGTCTGCTCGCGGTGCAGCAACTCGACGCTCAGCTTCTGCGCCTGTTCGGCCTCTATCCGCGCGGCCTTCTCGCGCGCTAATAATTGCTCGCGTTCTTCCTCCGCCTGCTTGCGCTCAGTTATGTCGTTAGTGGCGACGAGTATGTATTGCTCGTCGCCGATTGTTATCACCTCCGCCGAAAACAGGCACACGCGCTCCTCCCCGTTTTTCATCCGGAAGATGATCTCCCTGTCCCTGACCGACCTGCGCTCTTCAATCATACTCAGGACCGCGTCCCTATCAGCTTTTGATGTCCACATCCCGAGGTCCGTCGCCGTGTGGCCGATCACTTCTTCGCGGGTATAACCCGTGAGGCGCAGGAAGCCATCGTTAATGTCCATTATTCTTCCGTCCAGCGCGCGGATGCTCATCGGCTGCGGGTTAAGGTTGAAGGCTTTCGAGAAACGCTCCTCGGAAGACCTCAGCGCCTGCTCTACCTGCTTACGCTCGGTAATGTCCTCCGCAATCCCGGCGATGCGGTAGACCTTCCCCGACTCGTCTCTAATCGGGAACGCGCGGTCGCGCACCCAGCAGGTCGAGCCGTCGGGCCGCCTGACTTCATACTCTTCGTCCGTGTACCCCCCCCCGGCCTGCTTCTGAAGCGCGGCCAGAACGCGCTCGCGATTATCCGGGCGGATGGCCTCCAAGTAAGAGGCCGGTCGCTCGTACAGGCTCTCGCGGGAGCGGCCCCATACCTGCTCGTAGCCGGGGCTGATGTAAAGCATCTCCGGCTTGTGCGGGTCGGAAATCCAGAAGACTTCGTTGATGTTCTCTGCCAGTTGGCGGAAACGATTTTCGGACTCCCTCAGAGCTTCCTCAGCATGTCTTCGTTCGATAACTACGGCGGCCAGAATCAAAGCCATCACCGTCATCGCGGCCACGAAAACCTGAAGCAGCAGCAGAGACTCATTCGGGTTCTGTCTCGCGAACGTGCCGACACCCTGCGCGGTTGCCAGAACAGCTATTCCCGATAATATATTGACCGCCGTGATCGCCCCTCGCGGCCCGAACCTGAAGGCCGCCCACAAAAGGAAGGGGATGGTCAGGTGCCCGAGCGGGTAATTAGCTCCTTTGATGAAAAACGACTGCATGAAAATAGACGTGGCCGTGACGCATAATAATAAGGCCAGAATCAGAGCCTCCGGAAAACGCTGAGATAACCAGCGCCCGTAACGTTTCTCGACCCAGGTCAGCAGCAGCGGGGCCACGACCAGAGCGCCCGCGCCGTCGCCCAACCACCATGTCAGCCACAGTGACCCAAAGTTGTCCCAGGACGCGGCACCGCTCAAACACAGACTCAAATTACCGACGGTGGCGCTCACGGTGGTGCTCAAAAACCCTGCGATGAATACAAACTTCAGGACGTCTTTTGCCCGATCAAAAGGGCTGTGGTGCCCAATAAAGCGGTGAATCAAAAAAGCGGCGCATAATGCCTCTAACGTATTGCCTACTGCTATCGCGCCCGCCGTGGCAACCGACACTCCGGTAGCGAGGTTGGCAAGGAAGGCCCCTAACGTAATGCCGGGTGAGATTCTATAGCCCAGCCACAGGACGACGCCTATGGCGAAACCGGTAGGCGGCCACACCGGCGATACGTTCGTATGGACAGAGGCCATCGACAAGCCTAGTTCGGCCGCGGCAAAGTAAATGGCGGCAACAGCTATGAGCCTGAGCGCGGGGAACAAGGGTCTTAACCTCATAGCCTTCCTTTCAGTACCAGAGTCCTGCTGCTCAGCTTGAGTTAGAGTGGCGATGAAAATCCCTAACAAGGCTAACCTCGGCAAATCGTATGAACCCCACCAGTGTGTGGGCTTTCAAGCCAGGATTCTATCATCGAAGTGTTTACCCACGGAGACTTATATCATATTTAAGCGGCCGTCCGCTCCCGCGGGCCTGTGCGGGCATCCCATTACAGAATTTTCGCCGATTTGTTTCCGTCGAATGAAAATCGCCCGTAATCCCCCACTCTACAGGTGAGGTGAGTTACCCTGACAGGCGCTTTGCGCCGGTTGTGCGGCAGGCCAACCGGTTGGTATATTAATCCCCCGGTTCTACTACCCTGATCATACTTCGACAGGAGAGCCTGCCATGTTGAAAAGAGTCTCATTCACGCCGACGATCTATTGCGTTGTCGTTGTGCTCGCGCTCATCATGACCCCTCCCATTCTTTCGCAGGAACGGCGCGGCCCCTCCCGCGGCAGTAGCGTTGGCGCGCAGAGGCAGGCCGATGTCTTCAGAAGCGGGACGAGGAACTGCAATCCTGCTGACTGCCCCTGCCTGTCGGCGCGAGCAATAGAAGCCCACGAAAAGCAGTGTGCCATGGAACTGGCCGACTATGACGAAAAGATTAAGAGAAGGGAGACGGAGATAGCGGAGATAAACAACTACCCGCAGATGAAGAAATCACCGATCAACCCAAAAAAAGATCCGAACATATTACTGTACCTGCATCATAAGGCCGAGCATATAAAAAACTGTGAATGCATTAAGAAAGTCTACCAGGACATGTGCTCGTTAAGCGCGGTGGAATTCGCCGACAGGAGTGAGGAGTGCGGCAGGGCTGATGGCCCCCCTTACCGGCCGTACCCCTCAGACAAAGGCCCCGCCAGGCCGGGGCGCAACCCCGATCCGCTCGGGTTCCCGCCCGCTTACGGCGGCGAACTCCCCTACCCCCACACCGACAAAAACACTATGCGCCCGAGCAAGGCCCCTCCCTCAATCAAGTTCCGCACCTTACCTCCCCGGAAGTATTTCGTCTACCAGATCAAACAACTTAACGTCATTAACGCGGACGAACGGGTAAAGGGACACGACAAGCCGCTCTCGCATCACGCGCCGAGCGCCGGGGGCTGTGACCTGATAACCAACGGGAGTTTCACGACTAAAGTGCCTAATAAACCCGGCATATTTCCTGTCGTGAGCGTGATGCGCAATGGGAAGCTGGAGAATGCAGGCCTGCGCAAGACCTGGGGCCGGGGTGCTGTCGCCGTGCTCAACGACGGGACCTTGATCGTCGGTCGTCAGAGGCCCCCCGGGCCGGGGGTAAAGCCCGGCGAGATCAATGATCAGTTGATCGGCAGCATCAATGAGGTGTTCAGTGAAGTCGGCCACCCGGTAGTAGATTTCATGGGGGGCGGCGCGTTGCTGATTGAGAACGGGGCCAAAGTCGGGTCGGACGATTTATACGAGAGGCAACACTTCGACAATGACGGGCGGGGCCTGTCGGCCGAACAGTTCGTGGGGAAGAAAGACCACACGCTGGTGGGCGTGAGCGCGGGGCAGGCGTTCCTGATAATAGCGCGCGGCATGACCGGCAGTGAGGTTCAGGATGATCTGCATCGCGCCGGCTTCGGCTCGGTAGTGATGTTCGACGGGGGCGGGGGCTTTTACTGGCACGATATTGAGGACCATAAAGTACAGGGCAGCAACGTGCTGGGCTTTTGCATAAAGACGCATCAAGAATAGAGCCGGGCCGATCACCTCAGGAAGTAGTTGTAGCCGACCACCATATTCTTCAGCAGCCATCCCGGCAGCGAGTTCGCCAGGAAGGCGCTCGCCACCGTGTGCGTGACTGAATGTGCCAACAGGTTGGGCTCGCACTCGTACTCCCGCGCCCAGATCAGACCTCCCAGCGCGCACACGACCGTAAGCACAGGGTTCGGGAAGTGCAGGAGGGAGAATAACGCGGCGCTTGCTATCACGCTCGCCCGCCCCGAACCGGTGATCACGCGGAAGCGCCTGTGCGCGAAGGCTAGCAGCATGTACTGTTGAAGCAGCGCCCACGGGGGCACCGCCAGCAGCATCGAGAAGAACTTCGGCCCCAGCCTCACCGTCCCGGCCGCCAGCCCGATGACGAGCACCGACGCCACGAAGATTAAGAGCGCCGGGGCGACTCGCCTTAAGACTCTAAAAAAGTTGTCCGTCCTGAGCCCTAATTCTCTCAGTCCCACGCCCTCCCGGACGTACCCGAACAGGAGGAGCGCCGCTATGAGCAGGGCCAGGCCAGAGTAGGCCAGCCGAGGGTTGGAGGCGAAAGGGACTGCCCACATTATCGACTCGATCAGAATCACCAGTGAGGCCAGTTCAAACATGGCCATGCCTTTACTGGCGGGCCTTACCGGCGGAAGGCTCTGCGCGGGAGGTGATCCATAGCCTGCTGCGGGTCGGGACATAGTAAAGAAACTGTAACCCGGACTCGGGGGCTTGATCAACGGCCTAGAGTCTATTCATTCTCCCGGATCAATCCCTAAGAAAGCTGGCCTCGCCGCATAGCGCCTACACGCCGCCGCCATGTGCTTTGCTGTACCTTGACACATGATCTACTTAACGGGGCATGAGTGGGATCATTTTAAAACCACAACCGCCCGATTATATTAAAGCGTCTTTTATTACAAAATACTCAACTATGCTGAAACAAGTATTGCTTGCTAGGCGAAAGTTGTCGAATAAAGATTGTTTACAAAGAATGCCGTTCAGATAAATTACATTAACACCTAATGTGGTAAATATAACGTTTCACCTTGACTTTAATGCTGAGAAGATTTAGCTTGCTACTGTCTCTTCAAACTTTAGTCCACAACATCAGAGGAAAGGAGTTGACATGACTACTCTACTCAACAAAACCCCCAAGAAATTCCTACTTGCGGGTTGCGTAGTTTTTTTGCTCTTAGCCTTAACTTTCGCTTTGAGCGTAAGGACCAATAGCCAACACTTGCAAGCTCTCAATCAGAAGGCCAATAACGACGCGCTTGAGCGGATTGAGAAATCAGCCGATCATTCGTTGAGGGTTGTTGGAAACGATGATTCTCCTTTTAGAATAGTTGGAGTAAAAGTCAAAGAAGTTTCCGGTTCGCGATTCACAAAGCTGACAGGAAGCAAGACTGACCTTGAAAGAGTTTCTAGCGTTCCCGAAGTTGAATTAGTGAATACTTCGGATAAAACGATCACGGGATTCGTGCTGGCCATCAGAGCCCCCCACTCACGAATCACTCGCACGCTTGCCCAGCGGAAAGTTTCTATAGCTCCCGGAGAGACTTACGTCGTTAAACGAGAACATTTCGTCAATCCCGAGAAGGTGACTGTTGCTGACGGAAATGGCGAGGTCCGTCAGACATTCATCCAACCGAAAATGGATTCGGAAAGGTACTGGCTTCACTTTGCCGGACGGTCAGACATATTCATAACCGTCGGAAGTGTTAGCTTTGACGGTGGAAGCGGCTGGAGAATAAAAGAAGGAGGAGAAATCAGATGAAAAAGAGATTGTTGACATTAGTAATCGCATTTTTAATGTCGATAGGCATCAGCGGGAGTTTCGCAACGAACACGACCGGCGCGCAATGTGGCGCAGTTTGCGCGATGGTTTGTGGGAATCGGTGTGAGGGGACCTGCTACGACTGCACCCTTGGCGAGTGCATAGATAGGGCCATAGAATGCTGTGAGGGGGCTCACGCTGCAACTGGCGATACAGGTCCGTGCACTGCGGGTGGTGGCGGTGTTAACCAATAAAACTTAAGACGAGAGCCTTGCCGCGGCAAGGCTCTCGTCTAGCCGCGTTTATGAACCGCCCTCGAATTTGCCCGCGCCCACTCAAGATCGCCTCTTAAAACGACAATCCGCCCGAAGTAGCTTTCATAGCTAACCCGCCCCGCTCGCGCCCATCTTCTTACGGTCGATTCGCTCACGCCCGCCACCTCCGCCGCCTCCTTCACGCTCGCGTACTCCCTGCCCACGAGCGACACGGCCCAACCCCTCACGTACCGCACTGGTCCAAGGCCGTTGGGGCGATTTAGAACATGCCCCCTCAGGGCCTCTGTAGCTATTATCACCGCTAAGCGGGATATTTGCTGCATTGAAGATAATCGACCATGTGTTAAGTACTGTTTTTCATCCGGCTTATTGATCAGCCTTTGTGCGAGGGGCATCTGGCACGGCGGTTGAAGTGCATTCGCGCATGCGAAGGTTTCACTCGAAATTATTTTCGCTCGCTCTCCTGCTGACGTTGCTTCCTGCTTTTGGCCCTGTTGCTTCAGCGCGGCAGGACCGGGCCAGCTTCACGGTCGGCGGCAGGGTATCTCCGGGGGTAGGCCTGTCTATCTCGCGAGGGGAGATGAGCGCGCGGGTAAAGGTCGAATCCGAAGGAGCGGGCTTCGCACATATCATTATCGAAGGGGGGCAGGGCGAAGGCTCGGATATGGTCCTTCCTTTGGAGATTCGAACGAACACCGGATACGAGTTGAAGTACAGCCTACTTGAGACGGAAGGGTGCTCGCCTCCTATCCAGGTTTCAATCGAATCGGTCCGGGCGAGCGGGGCTGGGGTCCTGCCGCTCGCCGCGGAAGAATCGAAGCGGCAGGCGACCAAGCTTGCGAAGCCGGGCAGCCCGGCGCAGCTCTTATCCGGGCCGCGCGTGTCGGCAGGGGGCACAATGTCGTCGCGGTCGAACGCTCTGCTTGTGGTCGTGAAGTTTCAGAGCAAGCAATCTCGAAACAGGGGATGCGGGTGGAAGGCGAGAATCCTGCTCTCGCTCCATCCGAACGAGATTGTTTGACTGCGAAAGAGCGCGGCCTCGATGGAAGGGGATCTATCGGGCCGCGCTCTGAACATAGCCGGGAGATCTCTTTACTGCTTGCGCTCGATCATGTGATAGAGCGTCTTGGGATCGATCCCGAGGAACTGATCCGCCCTGGACCGGCCCTAACGCTACTATCCCCGAGCAACTTATAAAGTGGGCACAAGATAATGCTCTTTTGCCATACTGTAAGCAGGAAGGCGCTGGTTTTTCAAATTCTTCCACTATAATCTGTGGAGGCGGTGTCAGATTTCCTGTATAAATCGGTAAGGCAATCACGACCGGCATCTTCGGTGGAACGCACAAAGCAAAGTGACTACTCCGCGCCCTAAAGGGCAGCGGCTTCTATGGTCTGCTGACCAATGCTCTGTAGCCCCAGAGCAAGTATGTTTATAGCGGCGTTATGGTCCCGATCTAACGTAAGGCCACAGCCGGGACAGTGCCTGTACAGTATCTATTCCGCGCGACTGAAACCACTTGCCCTGTCAGACCGTCCGAGGTTCGACTCGCAGCCAAGGAGGCGGGTAGCGGCCTCCCTGACTCAGCAGATTCATCCCCGGCCTAAAGGCGGGAGACTTCTTTGCCGTTTTATTAACCCTTCTGCATGTTCGAGGGTTTCCAGAATATTTGAGTGACAGAAAGGCTTGCTCATTAAAATATCTGCCGAGTTGCTTGCGTCCATCACTTGGCCGCCCGCTTCGACCATCATAGTCCAAAGAATAATAGGTATTCCCCTGGTTCTCGGATTCTTCTTCATCCAACTGATCAGGCTGAATCCACTTTCACCTGGCATCATTGCGTCCGTTATCACAATATCTGGGAGTTGAGAAGTGATAATGTTTTTTGCCTCACTCACGCTCTTAGCTGAGATCAACTGGTATTTAGTATTGCTAAGGTATAGCTTTACAATCTCATGTGAAAAATCTTCATCCTCTACTAACAATACTCTAACGTGTATCACACTATGTTCCATCTTATCCTGCCTCTGGGGTCAAGGAATACGAGTGCTGCGGTGGGTTATGACACCGACATCTCAGCCTCTAACGCACGTCGCGTGCGACGGAAGGCAACACTCAATTCGTTTAGTAACTTTGTGGCTTCTTCCGTAG
>DASQDI010000050.1:0-21366 GCA_035634255.1 Blastocatellia bacterium | reverse complement strand
AGCCGGGTTAAGCCCATCCCTGTTATTCAGTATACATTGGGGTGGAGGATTCGGTGGTATAGAGGTCTTGTTACTAACATTAGCGATGTATGCTCCGGTGGGGGTAGTTTTCGGGAGCGGTTTTGTTTGGCTGTAGTCACGCAAAGCCATCTAATCAAGCGCATGCACCCGAGCCCGCAATCGAGCTTCACATGTTCCTCCGAGCGCCACCTGTGGGCCGCGTGATCTCGGCAGTTAGACGCACATAGAAAGGCCGTAGCCGAAACTGAAACGCTTAAATTTTCAGATCGGCTACGACCCGATTTATGCCCTTTCAGCAGACCTAGTGTAGGCCGCATGCTTACTGACTTGAACTAGCCTGCTGTTGATTCTGCTCCACACCCCGGCCTGTCTTCTGTTGAAGCTCCTCAATACGTTTCGATGCTTCTGCTTTTGTAAGGTTCTCATCGAAGGGTTCGTTAGCTTCCTCAGAGAGCGTGCTGAGATATGAGCGCTGTGCCCCTGTCATAGGCTCATCTCCAGTGGTCCAATCATCTGGATTCTTAATCGTGTTACTGCCTTCAGCTTCCTGTTGTGTACGCTTATCTGTCACTGTATTATTCCCCCCTTACTAGTTGTTTGGATTTACTCCGGCTTCGGGGTTTCGTAAGAATAAATAGCAGAAATCGTGCCACAGCTTTGAGGTGAAATAGGCCCTTTAGGGCTCGCCAACAAGCGTTAATGCTAAGGCCAAGCATGTCTAACGATCGCATGCACCCGAGCCCGCAACCTGAGTTTAAACGATGTACCGAAGGTCACCTGCGGGCCGGGTGATGCGGAGTGTTTTGCCCGCGAGATAGAACGGATGGGAAGTCCGGAGCAGGCCGATACGGAAGGCGCGTAACTGATCACGCGCGTTACGCCACCGCCGCGCTCGCGGTAGCAGGAGGTGCGACATGACGAGCAGCGACTTGCTTTGCAAGCGCGAGCGCGGCTAAAGTCTTGCACGCATAACAGGTCGATGCACGCGAGCCCGCAATCCGGCTTGGCCTGTTTCGCCTGACGCCTCGTACGGGCCGCGCGATCCCGGTCGTTATGCGCTTCGCATGATTATTCAGGCACCGCTGTCCAAATGTTCACCTGATGAGTTATGTTTAGTTTAGAGAGTCCGTAGGAGTAGGGAACAATGAAAACTTGGTTGCTGCTTTTTGGTTCTGCTTTGGCACTTACTTGCTCACTGCCGTTCGTCGCTCAATCACAAAGCGATCAGTCGCAAGTTTTACTGGGCGAACGCAAGGTAAAAGTTAAAGTCGGTAAGACTATAATACGGGACAAATCCAAGCCCGTGCGTGAGGGGATCGAGGACTGGTACGCTCGCAATATGGAAGCGTTTAAGGCAAAGGATGTGGCGGCAATCATGGCTTTGCGCACGGATGACTTTCATACGATTACGCCGGATGACAAAGTAAACACGCGAGCAGACATGGAGGTACGTACCAAGGGCTTCCTGGATAGGATTGACCATTTCATCTCACAGGATAATCAGATCGGAACAATTGAGGTGGAGGGCAACCTCGCGAGTGCCGACATAACTCAGAAGACGGTTCGTATACAGCGGTTTCCAGATGGAACCTTACACAAAGTCGAAGGCGTCGCCGTACAGCGCGAGACTTGGAAGAAGACTGCAGAAGGGTGGAAGCTGTATCGCGTAGACAATATTCGCGACGGTGGCCTGCTTGTAGACGACAAACCTTACAAAAACAACCAATGAGCGACCTCCGGCTGGTCGGCCGCGCATAACGACGGGACGGACCGGAGCGCGAAGCGAGGTTCTTATGGTTCCTCTCAGTGCCGGGCGCACGCCCGGTCATCCCAACCGTTAGGCGTCTGAAAGGACGTATGTGGAAAGCGTCAAAACATGAAAAGAGGGTGGAACTATGAGCCAGTCTTTAGCGGCAACAGTCTTGTTCTTGGCAGGAACTATCTCGGCCTTAGGGCAGAGCGATCAGCAGAGACATGAAGGGAAAGAGCATCCAGCCATAAAAGAGTCTGCCATCGGCATCTGGAAGGAAAACTGGGATGATGTACCGGCGGTCGAAATCAGCTCGAAGTTGCAGGGGGATCGATTGGCTGGGAGAGCAGTATTCTATGTAGTAGACCCGGGAACAGGTGAGGTGGTCAAATGAGGGCTATCAGGGCACTGCTCCTTCTTATAATCCCTGCCGCTGCGGCAGCCCATCCGGGCGGGGGGCTTATCGCCCTGGATGCAAACACGGTGATCTTCGGGGACTCGATGTACAACGCCGTTTGGCGACTGGAGAAGGGCAAGAAACCGCAAGCGCTAATGAAGAACTTTCACGCGCATTGGACGACTCGCGGCTTGGACGGCCAGATCTACTCAGAATCCTTCCAGGAGATAGGCGGCGCCGCTTTTCGCATCGATCTCGACGGCGGCAAGCATGTCAAGGTTGCCGAAGAGTCGCATGTGGCCGCCTTAGTCTTTGCCGTCGGTAAACGCGGTGAGCTCATCTTCCAGAAGGGAGCGCAGATTATGGAACGGACCCCTGGCGGAACCGTGACGCGGTTCCGAGGCTCGGGTGATGTCGCGAAGGGCGAACCACCTTTGCAGCAGGTCATCGCCTATAACTGGGCGGCCGATGGGACCCTTTATCTCTCCGACGGCAGCCACCTTCGGCGCGTGGGGAGCGACGGCGTCGTGCGGTTGGTAGCCCGAATCGATGGCAAGCTGATCGAGCCGAAGATCTGGAACTCGACAGATGCGCCGCGGATTTGGAGCATTGCGGTCGACGAGCGTAAACGCATCTATACGGCACTTCCTGATATCGGTCAGGTTGTTCGCGTCGATCCCGACGGCTCGCAGCACGTCGTCGACCGGAGCGTTGGCGGTTGGCGTGTCACGGCGGTAGCGACGTTCGGCGATTCTGTCTTTCTGCTCGAGAGCAGCGACTCGACCAACGATGGTCAGCGCGTGCGGGTCATCCGCGATTCCGGGAGGGTGGAACTGCTGGGCCAGGTCGAGCCTTAAGGTCTTCGCGACTTGTATTAATCGAGCTGAGAGTCGTGTCAACGTGCCTGAAGAAATTCTAACAAAGGCTTCACTTGCAGCCGAAGAAGTGGCTCTATTGTTTGATAAACGCATATCAGAAGTTCGCACAATCGCGGGAGCAACCTGGTCGCATCAACCTAGTGGCGACGCCTAACAATTGCGTGCAACGGAGCGCGGCGATCGAGTTTCATAAGGTTCCTTGATCGCCGCGCTCCGCGCCCGGTGACGCGGGGTATTATGGGAGCCTTCTTGCTCTACGCCGCTTGGCGCGCAAGCAAAGGTGCGCGTAGCGGCCAGCGCTTCCTGGCAGCGGCTTGGGCTACTATAGTTTCTTCGGGCAACTCAACAGCCTACGGCTACAGGAGCGCGACCCCGCGCCTATCCCTTCGGAGTGGGTGGCCGTTATCAAAGGGTTAGCGTGGGGGTTGGCGATCCTGGCTCTGGTTATAAGCTTAAGGCGGGCGCCGGAAGGGGAAGGCTCAGAGGCCAGCGGGCTCATTGGGAGGTAAGATCAGAGGGGCACCAGGTAAATGAGGCCGCGCCCGACAAGCGCATGCAGCGGAGGCCGCGAATCGAGTCTCGCATGGTTGCTTTGAGTATGCGGCGCGGCCCCGCTGATGCCGGGCGTTATACGCTAGCCACTTGCAGAAGTATCATGCAGGTTAATGCTTAAAATTCATTCGTCCATTAATTGTTGATGAGGAGTAACTGTAATGATCGAGCATATTGATTCGCAATTCTTCGACAACCTTCACGCCGCTTTCCGAGATGGTGACGCAAATATAGCGGGAAAATTGGAGGAGGCCGAAAATGTTAGCCGCGTCGAGAAGATATTCTCCACTATCGCTAGGCACGATTTTGAGGCCTTGGGTGAGGTGCTAGCTGACGACGTTGTGCTCGATGTAATAGCCTCCGCGGACAATCCTATGGCAGGTCAAACCCGAGGCCTTCAGCAGGTGACTGAGGCGACACGCAAGAACTTCGCCTTGCTGGAAGACCAAAAGCCGATAATAGAGTCCGTGGTGGCGCAGGGAGACAGCGTGGTGGTGGTTGCGCGGGAGCGGGGCCGTATCGCGGCAACAGGGCGGAGCTATGACATCCGCTGGGTGCAGGTCTACAAGTTCAGGGAGGGCAAGCTGATTAGCATACGCGAGTGGGCTGACAGCGAAGCATTTAGAGAAGCAGCCGGGCCTTCGGGCCTCGCCTAACGACCGTATTCAACGGAGCGAGCGAAGCGAGTTTGATACATTCCACCGAGGCCGCTCGCGCGCCCGGTGACGCGGGGTATTAGACGCTCGCACGTAAATTGTCATCAAAGAGTCTTATGAGGATTAAGCGAGCAAGAGTCAACACATCTCTCATAATTACCTTTGCCCTTACTGCAGCCCTCCTGTTCGCCTGTGGCTTCGATCCCTGCGGGAATGAAGAATTGCAGACGATGAATCCCCCAGATGGGATGCGAAAGGCTATAGTATTCCGGCGCGACTGTGGAGCAACTGCCTGATTCAGCACACAGATTTCTTTATTGCACGTTAACGATAAACTTCCCAAAGAAGCAGGGAATATTTTTATCGCCGACACAGATCATGGGAATGCTCCGGCCGGGGCAGGAGGTGTACCAGAAGTAAATCCGGAGTGGTCTAGCGAAGGAGAGCTAATTGTGAAGTACGACAAACTTGCTAGAGTATTCCGGTCTAACGAACTGATAGATGGGGTAAGGATAGGATATGAGCCGCAATGAAGGCCGCGTCTAACAATGTGTCGGGCCGGAGCCGCCGGAGCGAACTTCGCATGGTTCTTTTCAGTGTTCGGCGGCGGCCCCGTTACGCCCGGTGTTATGCCGCCCTGGTCGCTCGTAAGCTCATCACCGGTTCGCTTCAAACATTTTAAGTTGTCAGATCCAAATATGCTAAGATGTTAACCGCTCATAGGGCGGGAACCAGCGATGACCACTATCACTACCATTTTCTTCGACCTCGGCGGCGTATGCCTCAGCAACGGCTGGGACCGCGAGCAGCGCCGGGTTGTCGCCGGGCAGTTTGGCTTTGACTACGAAGCCTTCGACCGACGACACCGCCAAGTGGTGGACGCGCTGGAACGGGGCCAGCTCTCGTTGCACGAGTACCTACAGTGGACCATCTTCTACGAGCCGAGGCCTTTCGGCGTTGACGACATCACAACTGCGATGATGCAGCTGTCCACCCCTTTCCCCGACACGCTCGCAATCGTCGGCGCGTTGCGTAGCAGTGGGAAGTACCTGCTGGCGACCGTCAACAATGAATCGAGGGAGTTGAACGAGTATCGGATCGCGCGTTTCGGGCTGAGGAGACTTTTTACGGCATTCTTCAGTTCATGTTATTTCGGCCTACTCAAGCCCCAGCCGGAGCATTACCGGCGGGCGTTAGAGATCACGCAGTGTGCTGCCGACGAGTGTGTATACATAGACGACCGCCCGATGAATGTGGAGGTGGCGCGCATTCTGGGCATGCGCGCGATCCAGTACGAGAGCGCGACTCAGCTGGAGGCCGAATTGCTGGAGGCAGGGGTAGGGATTTAGGTTCCGCCGAGGGCGAGAGTATGATGCTTCAGGGAGAGGCGGCCTAACAGACGCATGCACCCGAGGCCGCGGCCTAAACTTGAATGATCCATCGAGCGCCACCTGCGGGCCGGGTGATGCGATGCGTTAGACGGCTGTGCCTCGCGGCGGGGTGAGCAATAATTGGTTGGCAATTGTATGGCAATAAGCGACCTTCACGCATCACACATTAAGAGGGTAGAAGTTAACTTCGGCATCTTCGGCCAGGGTTTGAACCCAGGCGAAGTCACTCAAGCCATCGGCATACAACCGGACGGCTCGGGGCTCAGCGGCGACGACAAGACGAACTACCTGGGCCAAGTCATCGGCACGCACCCTGAAGGATTTTGGATACTATCAACGGAAAGCAAAGTAAAATCGAAGGACATTAACGACCACCTCCGCTACTTACTCACTCAGCTACTGCCGCACCGGGCGGCGGTACTCAGGTTCGCTCACGGCGGGGAGACTTACTTCGATATCGTCTGGGGGTCGACATACCTGTACGCAGGGACTGGCCCGGTGATTGAGCGGGACTGCTTGCGAGGGGTAGCCGAGCTTGAAGCCGGGATGGGGTTCGATATATACCAGATTGAAGAAGAGGAAGGCGCCACGTAAGCGACGGCGTCTAACGCCCCGGTTCAACCGGGGCCGCAAACCTGAGCTTGTATGGCCCCTCTTGTCTCTACATCGCGGCCCGGTTAACCGGGGCGTTAGACCACCGCAGCCAGTTTGTTGCTACAGTCATGAATCCGATTGATTACCAATCTTTTCTTGATGAGCTAATCTCTAGGCTCGAGGCCGACCCTCTCGTCATCGGCCTTATTGCCCTTGGCTCTACGGCTGACCTCAACTCCCGCGACCATTTCTCTGATCACGACTTCTGGATCATTACGTCACCCGCTCATCAATCTACCTACCTTGATTCTTTCTCCTGGCTCCCGCACCACAACAACATCTTGTTCACTGTCAGGCACGGGCTTTCATATCGCACCGTCCTTTATCAGAGCAGGCATAAAGTGGAGTACGCCGTCTTCGACCTGGAAGAAGCTACCCGAGGGAAGATTGAACGCTTTCAGCTTCTCATTGGTCGCCACGACATCAGCACTCTAGCCAAATCGATCCAACTCCAGACACGTAAGGACCGAGACGCCGCATTAGCAAAGCCGGATATGCTAGAGAATCTCTGCTTGCTGTTATGGACCGCATACGAGAGGTGGGAACGCGGGGAGCGCCTTAGCTCGTTACGCTACATCCAATTCTCTGTCGACGTATTTCTCGATCTACTTATAGTACATGGTCGTCTCAGGAAAGCGCAGGTAGCAGACAGACTAGACGCACGGCGAAGATTAGAACAAATGGAGCCGAAGCTGGGAGAAGAGGTGGGGCGGATAGCGCAACTTAGCCCTGCAGAAGCAGGGGTCAGGCTGATTGATTTAGCAGAGAAGGAGCTGAGGGCGAGGGCGCCCGAGCTTGCGTGGGACAGGGTCGTGGAGGTCAGGAAGTGGTTGCAAGAGGATGTAGGGGTGGTCTAACAATCGCGTGAACCGGCGCGCGAAGCGAGTTTCTCATCCTCTGGTCAGGGTTTGGCGCGGCCCTCTGATGCGAAGCGTTATGCCCTTACCCGCAGACCTGAAACTCAAATCGCCGAACTCGATGTTGACATCGAGCTCGACCGCACGCAGTATCACTTCCGTGGGCCTTTCGCACCCGTTAAAGACGGGTGCTTCTTCAATCCAATTACTCTTAAGGAGAGCGAAATGCAAGAAGGAGGCGACCGCGGCAAGGGGCCGAACAAGACGGGCACTCAGCCCAAGGGCAGGGTTAGGGAAACTCCCGACAAGCCAGGCGACAAGGACGTAAAGGGCGGGGCGGGGAGGAGCGCCGCGAAAGCGACACACGCGGCGACGAAGGCGAGGGGAGCAAAGACTAGCGAGACGAGGAAGGCGGGCCCGAAGAAGGTGGCGGCGGGGACGACCACGAAGTCGGGGGATAAGAAGGGCGGGGCGAAGAAACACAGCGCCAAAGCCGCCCCGGCTAAAGAGTCGAAGGCTCGGAGGGGTTAATGAGGTAGGGACCGGTCGGATGGGTAAGCCGGGTCTAACAATCGGATGCGGCGGAGGCCGCGGGGCGAGTCTGTTATCGTATTTTGAGTGCTACGTCGCAGCCCTGCATTAGCGGGTCGTTAGGTCGCAGGAATCGCTATATGAAATCAGAGATAACATAACACATAGAGATCACCCGGTTCTTGCCAAGCCCTGATACGGTTCGCCTCGTTTTCGAATCCCCCGCTGATTTGGTGCCGGCGTTGCCACTTCAGAACAACGCCGAGTCGGTCATAGCTGTGGGGCACTCTCGGGAGGGATCGATTATGGAAACTTCATAGTTTTCTTAAGTAAGAGCCGCCGGGCCTGGGTGTGCCTTCTCGAACACAGGGATATAACCCGGGGACCCCGCTGCCACTGCCATATCTAATGAGCTGGTTTATTTCCGGGACGAGGAAGGGGAGGGATTTTCGGTAAAGCACAGCGAGACTCTGACGAGGGAGAAAGCGCTGGCGGCATTGGAGCATTGGCTGCCGGAACAGAAGAAAGACGCCTCACTTGTATGGGAATAATCGTCCGCCTACGACCGCATGCGACGGGGCTCGGGCATCGAGCTTGATCGGCACGTCCCACGCTTCAACCTGTTATAACTGTGCTATTGCTTAACGGCTCTTATGTTGCCACAAGATTGCCGCAGGGCTTGAACATAAATCTCCCTACCTTAAACTCGAAATTATGAAAAACGACTCCGGAAGCTTAATCAAGGAGTATTGAGCTTATAAAGCCGGTCTCTCCCGACGGCCCACCCGTGGCCTGACTCAAGGAAGTGCATGGATGAAATCGGAGAGTTCAACGGAACCAGGCTCCACGTTTTGCCTCCGTCCTTAGTCTCGTATATGGAGTCACCGGCGAGGCCGAACCCATTCAGGTCAGTAATGAAATGTATGGACGTTAAAAAGTAGTAGGGTCTGGAGAACCGTGTCTTTTCAGGTTGGAGCCAATCGCACCATGTCTTTCCTCCGTCGGTGCTCTTGGCCACGTATCCATCTTTATAGCTCAACCAGCCTTGCTCCCCTTTAATATAGATAGAAATCGGGTACCTTTCGTCGGCAGATTTACCCCACAGCTTTTCATCGGTGCATTTCTTGTCAAACTCAGACCTGGCCCATCGTTTGCCTCCATCCTGAGTGTATAGCACCCCCGTTAGCGTGAAAGCCTGCCCGTGCTGCTCGTCGTAGAAGGATACAAAGCTTACTGGGCCGATTACAGGCGGGGTTGATTGACGTATCCAACTAAGGCCTCCATCTTCCGTGTAGAAGATGAAGCCTTCTATCATATAAGGTCTATCGAGGTAAATCACCTCCCCTTTCGCCAGGTTCTGGGCCTTCTCAGGAGATACCGGCGAATAAAAGCCTCCGGTGATCCATCCTTTTTTATCGTTTATAAAAGTCATAGAGGAGTAGGAACCCTCCTCACTGCCGACAGGGCCTTCAGCAAGACGAGACCAATGAGTTCCGCCATTTTCGGTCCTGTAAATAGCGTCGCCGCGAAGCATTACACCTGATCGTGTATCAATGAACCTGAGGCCGAGAATGTCGCCCGGTTCACTCTGATCCGAGCCGGATGCCGCGCAATCCTGACAAGCTAGCGACCAGTTCTTTCCTCCATCGGTGGTCGCCCACAAGGATTTCTCGTCAGCAATCCAGCCCCGGTTCTCATTGGCGAACTGTAAGGTCAAGTTCCCACGAAGGGCGGGAGGGATTGTCCCGACAGATTGCCAGCTCGGGCCATGAACTGCCGGCTGTGCCGCATTGCTGAAAAAAGTAAAGTAAGTGCCTAGTGTGATAAGGACTAGAAAGCTAATCAATACGGAATAACGGATAACCATAAACTACCTCACACAGTTCTTGTATACAGTATTCATTAGCTGTTGCTTGTCAGCATGCGCGGCTTGGGCTCACCACCCAAGGTGGTAAACCCAAGCCATACTGTCAAAGACATGATCATCGTCCTGAGGCCGTCATCCGGCATCTCCGGGTCAAAAGAAATCTGTCCCCGCAACTCGAACTGCTCCATTCTGGGGGCGAACAAAGTTCCCTGGTTGGACGACAGCCCTAAATTCATAAACATTATCAATTGATGGGCCTAACCTGTGTATAGTGTCAAAGGCCGCAAGAGCCCGCTTCATTTTTTCGCATAAAGGGGAGCCTTTCGCGCTTCTCTTTCCTTGCTCCAAAAGCTTCTTGCCGCCTTGATAGCCAATGAACTGCTTCTTCTTGGTTACTACTTGCTCATACGATTCATTGTCTCTCCTTGCCCTGTTGATTATAACACTGGCGATCATCAATGCTTCGTTCAGAAGGATCTCTTCAGTAATGATTTGCCCGGTGGGATTCCCGAAGCGGTCCCCATCCTTGTACTGTCTTGTCCCTTCTTTCTCCGAAGAGCTGGCCTCTCCTAATACGGTGATAAAACCTGCCAACATATTTGGGTCAGTCGGCAAGGTTATATCGCAGGGTTCGGGCTGCGGGGGAGAGGGCACCACTATATCTTCGCCCAAAGGCTCCCTGCTCTCATCCGGACACTCAAGGTACCATTCCCCGTGCCAGAAGTAAGTGTTTTTCAAAGTGCAATCAGTACCTGCCAGATCATCCTCGGAGAAAACCGGGACTATAAACAGGCCCAAAGGGTCTGACTGGTTTACCGGGTCATTCTCCACGTAGGTATATCTATTCAGGCTTTGTGGGTCGCTAAGATTATAGCGATGAGGGTCCGGCCTGTTGAACCGGCCTGTGCCATACGAATACTGCCTGTTCACGGCATAGTCGGTACTCGTCTCCCCATCCCTGTCGTAGGTCGTGAATCGGTGTTTCTCCTGCAGGCCGCTGGTGGCTATCTCTTCCCCGTATGGCAGGTGGGCCTGTCGCCCGACGACATTCCCATTTGAATCCAGTACCGCCCTCGTGCTCGATTGATCCGAAAGGTAAAATCTGGTCGCCGTACTCGTAAGCGAGTTCGTGCAGGTGACAACCCCCTTCGAGTCGGTCGTGCATTGAGGCGTCAGCGTGAAGTTCAGCGTCGCTATGAGCCTATTACCCAAGTAAATGTAATTAACCTTTGCCGACCACCCGCCCGCAGACCCGTCGTGTTCCGAAATGACCTTAGACCCATCCCAAACATAATCCGTCCGCGCCGAGCCTATCGTCTTGATGATGCGCCGGTTCTGGTGATCGTACTCATAGCTCGCGGTCGCGCCATTATCCACCGCCACGAGCCGGTTCTCCGCATCGTACTTGTATGAGTGTGACCCGTCGTTAGTCACGTTCCCGGCCGCGTCGTAAGTGTAGTTGGCCGTGGACGCGCCCTGAGTCACGCTCTGAACGCGGTTGGTCGGCACCGAAGACGACTGCTGCAATGCAATCGATTGTATCTGCGTGCCGCCCGTCACGGCATCGTACATAGCCGTTCGGTTGCCCCACCGGTCGTACTCGAACCTGCGCTGGTAGCTCTGCCCTCCAGTCGTCTGACTTGAGGTCACGAGTCTCCTTTGCAGGTCATACTTGAAGGTCGCGCTTTCCGTCTGCCCGTCGATTGATCCGCTTATTCCCACCAGCTGCCCGCCGTTGCCCGCACTTGTGCCCGCCCCCATGGCCCCCGCCGCCGCCTGAAAGTCGTAGCTCAGGTTCATCAACTGCGCCCCGTTCCTGGTCGCCGTCTGCGAAATCATCTGCGACCGGTCGTTGTATGCGTAGGCCTCCGTCACGACCTGGTTCGTAGGCGTGCTCGGGCCTGTCTTTAAGCTGTCGACCTGCCCGGAGGGGTTGTAAGTCATATCCCGTAGGTAACTGCCTACGGACGCGAGCCTGCCTTTGGTGTCGTATCCGATGCCGTGCGAGTGCCCCGAAGGGTAAGTCACCTGCGTAACCTGATTCGCCTCGTTGTACTGGTAACTCGACACGTAGCTCCTGGCGGCGGCATTCACGTTCGGGAAAGCTCTTGTAATCGAAGAGACTCTCGCGTAAGCGTCATAGGCGTAGGTCTCGACGTAGCGCGACTGGCCTACTGTTACGTGGTCGAGCAAGCCATCAGAGTTATAGAGGTAGTCGACCGAATCGGTGGCGGCCACGCCCGCCGCATTCGTCGTGTTGTAATCGATATCGGTCAGGTGGTGCAGGCTATTATACTGGTAAGTCGTGACGACCCCTCGCGCGTCCTGCTTCGTAGCCACCGCGCTGAAGTTCGTATACGTATACTTCGTTGTCCACATCTGGCCGGTCCCGTCGTTTATAGTTGCCTGCTGCTCGGGTATTCGCTCGAACAGCAGCCTCCCGAGAGCGTCGTATTTAAACTTGCGGAGTTGCCCGCCCTGGTCCACCTCAACGAGCTTGTCGAGAAGGTTATAGCTGTAGGCTGTCTGCTGGTTGAGCGTCCCGTTGCTCGCTTGCTCGGTGGCTATCGCCAACCTCCCCAGGCCATCGGTCTCCTGCATCATCACCCGCCCGACTGGGTCTGTAACGGTGCTGAACCTGCCGCTGTAGCTATTAATTATTGTGTTGTTATCGGGCAAGGTCGTCACGGTGACTCGGCCGAGCGTGTCGTATTGGTAAGAGGTAGAAGGGCCTGCCTGACCGCCCGACGCAAACGGGTTCGTCACGCCGGATACGCGCCCCATCGCATCGTAGCTGGTGTTTACCTGCGAGCCGTTCGTGCCCACACTAGTGATGGTGCGGCCCCAGCCATCTTTAGTGGCCGAACTCGTCCAGGTGCCGGCGTTAGACGTGACTGTTTCCGAGTAAGAAAGATTAGCATCGTCGTATTGCATGGCCCTTACTAACCCGGTGCCCAACTCTACTTCGTCCGGCCTCATTGCCGCGTCGTAGAATATCTCTACTACCTGGTCGGCGGGGTCAGTCTGGCTCGTCAACGCCCCCGTGTTGAAATCATACTGGTACAAATCTGTTAGGTGCGTCCCGCTCGGGTCCCCGCTCATCACCTCCTCGGGCAAGGACCAGTAGAGGCTTTCCTCGAACGTGAAGTCCTTCTCCTGGCAGCATGACACCTGCATCTTCACCACGTTCCCGAAAATATCATACTTCACCAGCCGTGTGATTGAAGTGTTCGCCGCTACGTCCGTCCATTGGGTCGTCCCCGTTACGTTCCCGCGCACCGTGAGCGAACTGTTGTAGCCCGAGATGTGGCCGGGCGGGCTCGAAAAGCCCGTGTATGACTCCATACCTCCCATCGCCGTGTAATCGTCATAGACGGTGGCCGTCTTGGCAATAACCTCGTCGTCCGAGTCATTAGTATTATTCTTCGCATCCAGGGTCTCCGATAGCGTCACCAGCCCTCGGAGGTATGCATTTATGTAAGCCGTGTCCGTCTTGTAGGTAAGCCGTACGCGCCTGCGCACTTGCCAGTTTCCGCTAATCTGGTTGCCATACTCGCGTATGTTTGTCGCGTTGCCATATTGGTCATACCCGTATTCAACCTTCGACGGGTTCCCCGCGTCGTCGTAGCTTATGACGGACTGCACCTGCGGCGTTCCACTCGGGTCGTTAGCGTACGTAGTAACACCTTTGGAAGCCGAAACCGTTCCGTTTTTTACTTCCGTTTGCACGAGCCGCCCTTTAGCGAGAGACGATGCGTCCGTCGATCTGGTTAACAAAATGGCGGTGGAGTCGGGCCTCGTTATCGTGAATGTCTTAGTCTGCGCCACCGAGTCCGTGCCCGTCGAATAGGTGAACGTGCTCGTGGGCGAGCTCACCGCGCTCTCGGTGCGCTGAGTGAACGCGGGCGCGTCCGTCAGGGCCGTCCCCCCGGATGTTGGATAGTTGAATGCCACGGTGGCGGAGTCCACCCCGTCGGAGGTGGTTGTCATCTGCCTTCTCATTGAGTAGGTATGCACCATCCCGAAATCCGAGTGGGTGAAGAGATAGCCGGTCGCCGTGGCCGGGAAGTAGACCCGGCGCAGCACCCTCGTGGCCCCGCTAGCTCTCTCTACCGTCAGGCCCGAAAAATTATTGCTGAAGGTCTTATCTTCATAATAGAAGTAGGCCAAAGTCTCTGTCAGCGGGTTCTGGCTTGTCCCTCCGAACGCGGGCTTGGAAATGGATGTCAGGTTGTTATTCGAGTCATAGTTGAACTGGATTACTCGCCCGACGGAGTCAGTTATGTAGTCAATCGATAAGGCGGGAAAGTCGTACGGATAAGCGCCGTAACAGTTGTTATTCTGGTCGCAGTAAAATTGCTTGTAAGCTATTTGAATGTAGTTGCCGTTTGTATCTGAGATGCGGGTGGGTACCAGCCGGTTATTAACCGATTGGACCTCCGCCCTGGTTCCGTCCGGATAGTAAAGCGTGCCGCCGCTTGTTGTCCCATGGTAAGTGATGTGTGACCCATCGGTTGAGGTTAATAGGACGAACCCATGGTGAGGCGCGACATTATCTATCGGTCCGCTACCGAGATAGCAGCGCGTGCCATCCGGCTGAATCAGCATGAACTTGGCGGTCGTGGAAGGGCCGGGCGAAGTTTGCACATCGTAATAGATAATCTGGCCATAACCTATGGAGAAGCCGGGGCTGGGCCAGCTCGTTATAGCGTCATAAGCGAGATTGTTCCCGCGCCGAGACCAGACCTGGCTGTTGTAGAACATCGAGAGCCCCGTGCCGACGCCTCTGCCGCCCAGCTGGGCTAACGGGATAGCAAACTCAAAATTGTTACTCTCGGGCAACACCCGCCCCGTCCTGGTGCCCTCGACTGCAACGGCGCGAGGCGAGCCGATAAGGTTCTTGTTATCATTCCATAATTCGTCGTAGGGCAGGTTTGGCCGTCTATAGGCGTTAGCCTGAGCGTAAGCGGTCGGTGCTAGTTTGCTGAGGATTGAAGGGATCGACAGCGCAGTGGCGCCTCCCCCCGAAGAACCGGGGCCTTCTCCTTCGAATCCATTCTGCTCGTTGTGAAATTGCTCATCCGTTTGTATGGGTTTGCTTCCGGGTTTAACCAATATCCTGGCTGTTGCTACACTGGAACCAGCCCGGCAGGTTATGCCGACAAGACCTGATTGGAGAAAGGTAACGTTACCAGTGTCATCTACTAATGCCTTATTAGGATTGGAGGTTTCCCAGGTTACTTTTACGCCTTGAACCGTATTAGCTGAAGCATCCAAAGGTAGAGCAGTGAAGTTCAACCTTTGGCCCTCGTAGGCGACCAACTTCATCGGTGTTATGCGAAGACGAGATACGTAAGAGATGCGCTCGGCCGGAGTTTCTTTACGCGCCCGAGCAGGTCTGGAGCCAAACAGTGAGGAGAGGAACAGGGAGGCCCGCCTCAGGGAGCTTGTGCTCACTTCTATGGTAGGTGCCGCCAAAGCGGGAATATGAGCGCCAAGGTCCGGATAAGGGAGAGTCAGAAGGCTCCAAACAAGTGCTAGGCAGAGTATTTTTCTAAGCATATTTTGTTTAATATCCTTTTGCTAAATTGGGCAAACGAGTGCGCCGGGCGTGCGGAAGAGCCAAGCAAATCGCACGCAGAATACATTACGACTATGTATAAATACAAGTGAAAGTGTTTAAGGTAACTTTCGCTGCAATCTTATTTGCTTCTTATCGGCGACCGCCAGTGTAGAGTCGGAAAGCTTGTCGAAATCGAGGACACAATACAGACTTCATCAAACTGCGCCCGTTTAAATTTAGCCGAAGTCGCTACAGGGAAGTGCACCTGAACTCTACTTCTAGAAGTTTGTTAAAAGAGCACTCCGGCACCGTCATATGAGGCATGGCTGAAAATGGCTGAACTCGGTCAGCCCCTCTTAGCGTCTTGCGGGAGCCCCGCCTCACTCATAACGCAAGGCGATCATCGGGTCCACTTTCGTGGCGCGCCGCGCGGGAATATAGCTGGCTATTAAAGCGACGCCGACGAGCAGCAGCGGGACAAGCACAAAAGTAAATGCATCCGTCCTGCTCACGTCGAAGAGTAGATTCGACATCAGCCGCGTCAGCCCGAAAGCTGCCGTAAGCCCGATGGCCACGCCCACCAGCGCCAGCACGAGGCCCTGCTTTAAAATCAATATCATCACATCCTCCCGCCGGGCGCCCAGGGCCATGCGTACCCCGACCTCATGCGTCCGCTGCAGGACGGAATACGAGATAACTCCGTAGATCCCCAGCGCCGCGAGGATAACCGCGATGGCCGCGAACGCCGCGAGCACTTGCGCGTAAAATCGCGAGCGCGAAACCGAAGCGGAGAGCAGTTGCTCCCCGGTCTTGATGCTGTCAATGGGTTGGTCCTTATCCATAGCCCTGACTTCGCTCTTCAAGGCGGCCGCAAGGTTTTCGGGGGCGGAGTCCGTGCGCGCCACCAGAGTCATGAAAGCCCATGGGTTCTGGAAGTAGGGGATGTATATCTGTTCCTGAGAATTCGCTTCCAGTGATTTGTGCTTTACGTCTTTGATCACGCCAACAATCTCTCTGGGTACCGGCTTGCCGTAAGTTACCTTTATCTGCTTCCCGACCGGGTCTTCGCCGGGGAAGAAACGTCGCGCGAGGGTTTCATTGATGATCACGACGGCGGGCGCGGTTTCCGTGTCGCGCTCGGTGAAATCGCGACCCTGTAGCAGGGGGATGCCCATCGCTCCGAAATAGTTGGGGCTTACGGCATGGTACTGTGCCAGCAAAATCTCTGAGGGCGGGGCGGGCCGGCCTTCGATCATGAACCTGAACGACATGTTTGTTCCGCTCAGGGGAAGATTCGTGGTAGCGGCGACTGATCTGACGTTCGGCAAGCTCTCGACCCGCTCTATGAGCTGCTTGAAGAACGAGGCCTTCTGATGCGGCTGTCCGTACTTGGACGCAGGCAAAGCGACGCGCATCGCCACAAGGTTCTCCGGGTCGAACCCCGGCGGGACCGACGTGAGGCGCACGAAACTCCTGATCAACAACCCCCCCCCGATCAGCAGCACCAGAGCCAGCGCCACCTCCGACACCACCAGAATATTTCGGGTGCGGTTAGGGCTGGAGCCCTGGCCCGAGCCGCGCCCGCCCTCCTTAAGGGATTCGTTAAGATTGGACCTTGAGGCATGTAAAGCGGGGATGATTCCGAACAGCAACCCCGACAGTATTGAAATCCCGAGGGTGAAGCCGAACACCTGGGCGTCGAGTCTGATTTCACCGGACCGGGGAATGGCCTCGGGGAGGCTGGTTAATATCAACCCGATCCCCCACATGGCTAGCAGATAGCCGGCGATGCCGCCAAGGATGGCCAGCAGCATGCTTTCCGTCAACAGCTGACGTACCAGCCGCGCGCGCGTACACCCGAGCGCCAGGCGTATTGCCATTTCCTTCTGCCTGGCCGAGGCGCGAGCGAGCAGCAGGTTCGCTACGTTGGCGCAGGCGATCAATAACACGAAACTGATCGCCCCCAAAAAGATGAAGAGCGCGGTCCTTACTCTCCCGACCATCTGCTCGTACAGAGGCATGACGGTGATCGTATAACCCTGGTTCTCCTGGAATCTCTGCTCAAGCTCGCGGGCGATTGGCTCCATCTGCGCCTGCGCCTGCGGTGCCGTGAGTGCAGGTTTTAGTCTCCCTATGATGCTGAGGTAGCGCGCCCCGCGAAGCGACAGCTCGTCGCCTCTGAGCGCGAGCGGCGTCCATAATTCAGGCCTGGTCGTATTCGTCGATCCCGCGGGCTCCAGAGATTTGGGGAAATCGAAGCCGGGAGGCATGACCCCTATCACTTCGTAGCTCTTATTATCCAGCCTTATGGTTCTCCCGATAATATCAGGGTCCGAGCTATAAAGACGCTGCCACAGCCCGTGGCCGATTATAGCCACCTGATCCTGCCCCGGCTGAGCTTCATCGGCCGAAAAGATTCGCCCCCTCACGGGATCTACATCGAGCATGCGAAAAAGTTCGGGCGAGACGCGCGAGCCCGATACTCGTTCCGCCTCATCCGATCCGACGACCGTGAAGACGGTGGTATCGAACGCTTCCAACTGGTCGAAGGCCTGCGACTGGTCGCGCCAATCGATCAGGTTGGCGGGCGAAACGTGCCCCTGGCTCACGCCCTTTCCCCAGTTGGTTTCCCATACCATCACAAGCCTGTCCGGCTCCCTGAAAGGCAGGGGCCGGATTAAGACCGCGTTGACGATGCAGAAAATCGCGGTGTTAGCGCCGATCCCCAACGCTAGGGTGAGAATCACCACGACTGAAAAGCCCGGCTTCTCAAGCATGAGCCGGAGGCTGTAGCGTATGTCTTGAAATAGATTCCCCATAGGATCGTTCACCCTCACTCTCAGCAAACGCAGAAAAAGATCGGCCTGGTGTATGCGACTGTCAGCGCATTCGCTCGTTAGAGATTACAAGTACCGTTTTGCGTTCGGGTCAACGCGCCCACAAAAGCGCAAAGGCATAGCAGCCGATTGCCTCTATCATAAACACCAGCTAACCGCTTTTACAAGGCGTCTGTCAGCGATCCGGGTTCTCGCGATCCCCGATCTGCCTGAGCAGTTGTCGAACGGCCGTGTTAAGCTGCGCGTCGTCGTCGGAGTAGCTCTCGCCCACAGGCCGCACGACTTGAACGTCAACCGGTCGCGGGTTCATCTCCAGCGCCGTGCCGTCATTCGCGGTTATACTGGTGTTCGGCACGCGCAGGGTCGAGCCGTCCACGAGTTGGATGACCGGCGTATAGATCACCCATCCCCCCGTCGGCTCGCCTACTATTTTGCCGAGCCCGAGCGCCCGGTAGCCTTCGGCGAATTCTTCGGCGTCCGAGAGCGAATGCTGATTGACCACAAGTATCGTCGGTAATTCGAGCGCCCGCTGCCCCAGGACGGCTCGCGCCGGTCCAGGCGGCAGCCCGCGCGTGGTCATAGTCAGGTAGCCGCGGCGCGCAAAAATATCCAGCGCGTGTACGTTGACAAACCCGCCCGTGTTATTGCGGAGGTCTATCACCACGCCTTCGCGCGACTGGTTCTCCGCGTCGAGATCAACCGAGAGCTTCGCCAGGGACTCGGACGACATGTCGAACATGTGAACGTAACCGAGCCTCCCGCCGCTCAATTCGGCGACGTACGCGCGGTTGTGCTCGACCCACTCGGCGTACCTCAAAGATTTCTCGGCCGGCAGGCTCGACGGCTGCACGGCGACCTCGCGCCTGTTTGCGCCATCGGCCGAGTCGGCTACCGTCAGAAGAACGCGGCGGTTGATCGTATAGCCCAGTAATTCATCGATGTTCGTTCCGGAGTTAACCGGCTGACCGTCGATGGCGAGCAGGTAATTCCCGGACTTGATCCCGGACGCGAGCGCAGAGGGGCCGAGGGGAATCACCCCCTCCACTCGCAGGGCCCCTTTATTCTCGTACTCGACCCGGTCAAATTTAAGCCCCAGTTTCCCGACCGAATACGAGGCCCCTTGAGGCGGAGTGAGCCCCATGTGTGACGCATTCAGCTCCCCCAGCATCAGGAGTATGAGCCTTCTCAACTCGTCGCGGGTCTGCGCCCCCGCGATATAAGGCGCGTAAGCGGCCCGCACCGATTCCCAGTTGACCCCGTTGAAATTCTTATCGAAGAAGCCATCGCGCAGGTGTGACCATGCCTGGTTAAAGATTTGCACCTTCTCTCGATTAAAATCAACGTCAATTTCAGCGGTTATGGGGAGCGGCCTCGATTGGCGCGATTCGAGCGTCGCTATATTGATGCGGCCATTTTCGAGGTAATAGACCTCCTTGCCGTCGGGCGAGAACTGCGCGTGCTCCTTATAACCCGTCGTCGATGTCACTTGCCTGGCGGCCGCGGGCTCATTCGGCGAAGTGTTCAGAGGATACAGGTAAAGGTTCTGCTGCCCCGCCGCGCTGGCGGTCACAAGCGCCCACTTCCCATCGGGGCTTACCGTCTGGAACCCCACGTCGAGGCCGACCGGCAGCAGCGCGAGACGTTGCCGGACGCCATCGAATATTACCTCGACCTGTTTGGAAGCCCCCTCCTTTTGCGGGCCTTGAGCCTCGGAGCCCGCCTTCGGATTCTGTTGCTCCTGACGGTCGGGGCTGGCGGGTTTCTTTGGGTTGTCTTTGAAAAGGTCCTGAAACTGATCTTCGGGGAATTTCGGCGCGCGCGGCTTCAGGTCAACTCGCGCGAGCTGCCCGTCCTCCACGCGTTGGCCTGTGACGAAAATCAGGAACGAGCCGTCGGGGCTCCATGACAGCGTTCTGCTGCCATTATTCGCGAGGAAGCTGACGGGTAAACTCTGACCCCCTTCGGTTGGCACGACGTAGGCGTTCTTAAACAGCTTGTTGCTCACGGCCAGGAAGGCTACCCACTTGCCGTCGGGAGACCAGGTCAGCCATCGCTCGGACATAAAGGGCGGCCTGCCGAGGCTGGCCGTCGCGAGCAGACGCTCCTGCTTCGAGTCCAGATCGAGCACGCGAAGTTCGCTGGCCTTCCGCGCGAAGGCAATGAGTTTGCCGTCGGGCGAAAAGCTCGGCGAGTATTCGTCGGAGCCCTGCGTAAGCTGTGTTTCGGTTTTAGTCCTGAAATCGTATAGGTAAATGCGAGAGGCCTCTCCCCGGTCGGAGACGTACGTGATACTGTTACTGTCCGGCGACCAATTGATCTGAGATTCGCTCGCCACGCTCCGGGTCACGCGCGCGGCATTCCCCCCATCTTTGGAAGCGGCAAAAATCTCGCCCCTTATCACGAAGGCCACCTTCCTGCCATCGGGCGAAAGCTTCATCTCCTGAATCTGGCTGCTGTAAGTGAAGTGCTCCCTGGAGGGGGTCGCGAATGCCCCGCGGGTTGAAACCGGGATTCTGCTCGCCCGCCCGCTACCGGTGTCCAGCTTCCAGATGCCAAAGTCACGCTCGAAGACTATCACGCGACCATCATACGAGATGGTGGGCCAGAGCACCCTCCCATCTTTGAATTGCGTCACCTGCCGCGCCTGCCCATCGAGCGAGCATTTCCATACGTTTTGCGCGCCGCTTCGATCAGAAACATAAAAGATGGAGTGACCGTCCGCGCCCCACATCGGCCACAACTCTTTCGCCCCCTTCGTGAGCTGCTTATAGTTGCCGGGCGCGCCTTCGCGCATCAACCATATCTCGCTCTCGTCGAGATGGCTGTGGCCCTTGCGCCACCATTGCGACGGAGCTATGCCCCGTGCCGTGAAAGCGAGCGTTCGACCATCCGGGGAGGGGGCGGCGAAATATTCGCTCGTGTACCGGTCGGCGCTCACGGGCATAGGCGTGCCGCCTTCCGCGCTGACGCGAAGTATGTCGTGCATCGTGCCTATATCCCCGCTCGTGGACGAGAAGTAAATCCAGCGGCCATCGCCTGACCAGCCGTTGAGAAGATCGTAGCCGTCGTCAAACGTCAGCCTCCTGGATTCGCCTGTTTCGAAAGTGAGCACGTAAATATCGCCGTTGCCCGTGCGCGTCGATACGAATGCGAGCCGCCGCCCGTCGGGCGAATATATCGGGCGTGACTCAACTGCCGCGTTGGAGACGAGCAGCCGCGCCTCCCCGCCCGCCGCGGGCACCGTCCAGATGTCGCTCGCCGAAACAAAGGCGATCTCCGAGCCATCCGGCGAGACGGATGGCTCGGTGTAATAGGCGGCGGCTTTCGCCGTGACAGGTTGCGCGTCTTTAATGATGGGGTCTGATCCTAAAAGATTCGGCGGCTCGGTGAGTAGAATTAAGAGGGCGAAGAT
>DASQDI010000049.1:0-3168 GCA_035634255.1 Blastocatellia bacterium | reverse complement strand
CCGCCCCACTATCTCGGCCGTCTCGTCGGTCGAGCTGTCGACGACGATCACCTCGTAGCTGCTGCCGGTCTCCTGCCCCAGTATCGCGTCCAGGCACGCCCTTATCGTCCGCGCCGAGTTGTAGCTCGGCACGATCACGCTGACGAGGGGTGTGTCGCTCGGGGTGCGCTGGTCTGTGAGCATACGGGGCGGCGTCATTCGAAGCATCTACTTATAAACGCATTCCTTGAAGGCGCTCGTCAATATAGTGCACAATGCAATCCAATGGCAATCATACCGGAGCGTGACGATTCATCGCCTTTACCCGAAAAAATCGAGCGCGAGCAGTCTGTCATTGGTGAGAGAAGGAGAGCGCGCGGCTGATGCGAGTGCTTCCGAAACGATACGCGGCCAAGCTCGACTCGCTCCTGTGGCGGTCGCTCAATTCGTATGGCCGGATCAAGTACCGTTACCTTCTCCCCGCCTACAGGGCTCTCGGCCTGCTCAAAGAGTCGAAGGGGAGCGACGCCCCTTCGGGCACTCTGAAGCGCGCCGGAGCCATATCGCGCATGCTGAACCCAGTGGAGGCCGACCACTACGCGCGCCAGCTCTCGGCCGTGATCGAGCGAGTGAAGTCGAGCGAAGGCGCGGTGATCTTCCTGCCGTCAATCGGGTGGGAGATCCCGCTCGCCCAGCGCCCGCACCACCTCGCGCGCGAGTTCGCGCGCAGGGGCTACGTGGTCATATTCGACAGCAGCAGCTCTTACGACGACGTGAACGGGTTCAGAGAGGTTGAGCCGAACCTGTTCCTGTTCCGGGGGCCGGAAGGGGTCCTGCCCCGCGTGCCCGACCCCCTGCTCTGGGTCTTCACCCACAATTACGACAGCCGGAAGCGGTACCCGACTTCGGCCCGCACGGTCTACGACTGGATCGACGATTTCAAGGTCTTCCCCTACGACCGGGCCTTTCTCGAAGCCAACCATGCGGCGGCCCTGAAGGAAGCGACCCTCGTAACGAGCGTCGCCCTAAGGCTGCACGAGCGGGCGCGGGCCTCGCGCCCCGACGCCATCTACCTGCCTAACGCAGTGGAGTACCAAAGATTCGCGGACGAGCGGGCGGCCGTCCCCGACGACCCCGAGGTCGAAGCCTTGCGGCGGGAAGGCAAGCCCATCGCGGGCTATTATGGCGCGATGGCGGAATGGTTCGATTACGGCCTCGTGGATGAGCTGGCCCGGCTGCGGCCCGACTGGAACTTCCTGCTGATCGGCCCGGTCTATGACCTCGGGCTTCGCGAGCACGGGCAGACGATGCTGAAGAGGCGTAACATTCGGTGGCTCGGCCGGAGGCCCTACGAAACATTGCCCGGCTACCTACGCCTCTTCGACGTGGCGATGATCCCGTTCGCGATTAACGACATCACGCTCGCCACCTCTCCCCTCAAACTCTACGAATTCTTCGCTGCCGGAAAGCCCGTCGTCACGACCCGGATGCCCGAATGCGAGGCGTTCCCCGAGGTGCAGGCGGCGTCGGGCGCGCGCGAGTTCTCGGAGGCGCTCGACCGCTCGCTCGACCGCGCGGGCGACCCGGAGTTTCGCGAGCGGCTCCGCCGTCTGGGGCGCGAGAACTCCTGGGCGGCGCGCGTCGAGACCGTCATTCGCGCGGTCCGGCAGAGGGCGGGCGAATAATCGGCGCGCCCCCTTTTCCTTGCGATTTCATTGCAAAGGGGCGGCACCTCTCGACGCGGGAGAGCGATCCCTGATAATATTTTTTTGGAATTTAGGTGCAACCTGAAATTGCGAGCAAGGGGTCAGGGAATGATATTGAAGCGTCCGAATGACATCCGCCCTCAGGCAGATAGAGCCTGAACCCAACACCTGGGCTCGACACCAAATAACAATTAAATTGCTATCAGCCCTCAAATAAATCGCGGGTAAGTTGTTGTCCCCGGCCGTGCCGGATACAGATCAAGTGGGAGTGTAAATGAATAACAATCCGAGTCCCTTCTCAAACCCGGTCTGCGCGAAACTGAAAACCCTGTTTGCCAGAAAGCTCTTCTCGACCGCCCTGGCGACCGCCTTCATGGCCCTGGCCCTGTGGGGCGTGTCCTCCCTGAAAAGCCACGGCCTTACCGTCCCCGAGCCTTCGGAGGCGGAGGTGGCCGTAAGCGCCGAGCCGACGGTGGACCTCGCCCCCATGGGGCTCAGCCGCCAGCGTAAGGACTTCGACAGGGCGCTCGAACTGCTCGCGGGCGCGGCCACCTCGGATAACACGCTTGCCCAATATTTTGAGCGCGTGCAGAAGCGGGTGAAGGGCGAGGTCGCGACTCCCGAAAAAGGGTCGGGCGTGCGCACGGTCACTCCGCGGAAGAGGGCCGGGGCCGCGAGCGATCAGGCCGGGGCTACGGGCGTGACGGCGCGCGTGGTGGAGAAGGTCAAAGGGTACGTGGCTCCGGGAATGGTGGCGGAGGCGAAGCCTTCCTCGGGGGGAGACGCGGGTGTCGAGGCGGGAGGCGCGGCGCGCCTCACCGTGGGAGACATAGTCTACGAAAAGAACCCGGCTATAGAGAAATGGGTGAGCTATTACACGACGAACGAGCGCGGCCGCAGGACGATGGAGGTCGGCATCAACCGCAGCGACGCTTACCTGAAGATGGCGCGCGCGGAGTTCCGCCGCGTGGGGGTCCCCGAAGACCTCGTGTGGCTCGCCTTCGTCGAGAGCGTGTGGCACCCCGGGGCCATGTCTCCGGCCGCGGCGGGGGGCATATGGCAGTTCATCCCGAAGACGGCGACCGAGTACGGCCTGACCGTGTCCGACGGCAACGACGAGAGGTTCGACCCGATGAAGCAGACGAAGGTCGCGGCCGCGTACCTGCGCGACCTCTACACGATCTTTGGCGACTGGACGCTGGCGATGGCCGCCTATAACTGCGGGGAGCCGCGAGTCATGGACGCCGTGATAAAGAACGGCCGCGCGAACTTCTGGGACCTGCACACGAGGCAGCTCCTTCCCCAGGAGACCCGCAACTACGTCCCCAAGATTCTCGCCGCAATCGAAGTCGCGAGTAAAGCGCAGGCGTACGGCTTCGTGGAAGACTCCGCCCGAGCCGTCGAGACCGACGCGGCCTACGCGGGCCGGTAACCGCGGAGTCATCACCTACCGATCCCGAGCCCCGGGGGGGCGCTACGTTGA